>NZ_JAKUZW010000006.1:0-392081 GCF_030128605.1 Klebsiella sp. K5-45
TATGGCCCTGGTACGAGCGCTGAACAAAATGACGAAAGCAGGTATGCCTGAAAGCGTGCGTATTGCCTGAAAACACAACCCGCTACGGGGGAGACTTACCCGAAATCTGATTTATTCAACAAAGCCACATCATCCGTGAAATTTTTAGTTATATCCTGAACAACTCCTGTGATTTCGACGTTACGACCACCAATTTTGTCATCTGCCGCAACTTCATTTTCACTATACAGTTCAGCCAGAGTTTTTGCTGTTGTACGGTAAATTCCATCATCAGAAGCTGGCACTTTGGGTTTACTATCGGCAACCTGCGATTGTTCCAGATTAGTCATACTAGCAACGACCGTTTTTATAAATTCTTTTTGCATCATGGTATAGGCCGCTGCACCACCACAACTATCAATCGCGATTTTTTCTTTGGTGATAAGTTTACCTTTTTCCTTCAGGCCGTTACCGAATCCAGCCCCCAAAACGATAGCATTGTGCACATTATCGTAACTCGCCGTGCCCTTCTTCATACCCTCCGTTGCTCGTTTGATCAATACGTCCTCAGAACCGCCTTTCAATGTTTGTTCACATCCAGCAGTAATCAACGTTTTGACATAGTCAGCTAGGTACTCGGGATATGGCTGTACCTCCGTAGTCGGAACGACTTCAGCGAAGGATGAGAAGGATAAGAATACAAGAGGTAATGCAAGAATCTTTTTCAAAACAGCCTCCATAGCTGAATAGATTAAGTACACCATCGGTAAGTTCCCCAACGTTTTTGATTACTTTAATCGATCGAATCAATAAAATCGATCAGTAAAATTGATCAACCTTGTTACTATAATCGTTGAACGATGCATGCAATTTAGCATTGAAGAGGGCAAATCATTCAAGGGGGAGATATGAGAGGTATTCTATTGATTTGCGGTATGTTGCTGGCTTTTAATGCTGCGGCAACCACAATCACCATGAGCAACCCCGACGAGCAGGAGCTAAAGGGCGGAAAGCGGCTTTGCACTTACGAAAACAACATTTATCTGTTTACGCTGGTAACTCGTTCGCAGTCCTGCCCATACTCAAAAACCTTCAACACAAAGGACTCTGAAAAGTGATCTAGGAGTTAGCACTTCACAGACTGGTTACAGTAAGGATGTGTTAGCTGTACGTTGTCAGAACTTCCATCCCCACCTTCACGTACACGCACGATATGATCATATGAAACGGATTTCTCTGTATCGAGGTATCCTTCACAAATAGGGCATTTCAGGGCGTTACGGAGTGCAACCTCTATAAAAACCTTACTTTTTTGCTCATCGCTTATTTTCGCAGATGTTCTCTTAAAATCGCCAGAGATGATCCTGCCCTCCAATTCAGCTAGTTCGATGAGCTTACTCTCATCAATGCTATCCCCAAGCTTTAGCGATTTAATTACTGAGTTCAAAAAATCAGAGTAACGAGTTACTCGAACATTACTCCCAGGTTTTTGCACAATCATCGCTATCAAATCTTTGAATTCAATCATTATTTTTTCAAGCTTGGATCTGATTGATATAAAGTCTCTGAAGAATTGGTTATTGTTGTTAGAAAGTTGTTTTGCAACTAGTAAAACTGTACCCAAAAACATCGGTGTGGAATGTATTCCTGTTGGACCATAAAAATAGATCGCAGGATGAAGCCCCAAACTACCATCACCGTTACCAGTAATCCTGTTGCTCAATGTTGTAGCTTTGGAAAGAATTCTTAATGTATCTGCACCTGATACATCATCGGGATAATCCTCAATCTTCTTCAGCACTCCATTCTGACTGCAATCGGTAATCAGTAAGAAATCTTTTAATACTTGGATTGCAGTCCTAACACCTCTTGATCCTCCCAATGGAAGATCAAGTGTTTTGATCGGGCGATCAACTTCAGGTTCAAAAAGCATTCGATGTAACTTTGCAGATTTTTCCTCAAGTTGTTGCGCAATGCTTTGATCAAATGCCGACCAATACCGATGGCCTCTGCCCGCACGGATAATCGCACGTGTTGCTATTGGTATGCTCTTTTTACGATTTTTGAGGAGCATTTCCTCAATAGCATCTAGTGGTGTCCCCTTCATGTTGATATTGAAGAATGATGTTTCAGCTTTATCAACATCACCTACAACCCACTGAACAGAGATTCCACGAGAAGTTAATACACTAATTCTTCTCTGCTGCTCTTCAGTTAAAGAGGCATCGTCTGCAAGTAGTTTCTGATAATATTCCCAGCTACCGACCCGATCCTTTACAAGTTTTCTAGTTCTCTCAGCTGCTCGGCGCTGTTCGCGAGGAATATCGTGCCCAAACAGCTGGTGGGATACATGACCATCCCCATAATCATCTTCGACCCATGCACGTAAAGCACTCAGCCGATGCCCCCCATCAATCACGAAGAGATTGGTAGAAGATCGCCACAAAATGACAGAGGGTATTAAATCGCCGTTGATGTAGCATTCGAGTAGCGATACAACTTGTTCTGGCCCCCAATGATTGGTTTCTCGTTGGAAATCAGGTTTTCGAAGTAAGGCAGCGATTCCGCTTCCCGATTTCAATTCTCTTGCAGGAATGCTGTTCAGCGTTTCGTATGATGAATGATCTTGGATCTTTAAAGCCAAATCAGCACGCTTAATCAGCGCATCTAAATTCACAAGATTGGAGCGAGCAACCATGTCTATGTTCCTCAAGATGAAAATATGCTCATTATATCTTCAGTGTATGGGTAACAACATGATTTTCTCGACTTTCTGACACTTAAACGCAAAAATCATCTCAGCTTGTCCAGCTCAACCCATCAATCACATAGCAGATGGTTGATAATGGGAACGTGTGAAGATAGCGCCTGGTAATCCCTAACCCGCTTTTCTCATGTCCAACCACCTGTTGCAGGTGCGCTAAGTTGCCAACCCAACCAGCTAAACAGGTTGAGATCATCGTGTGCCGAAAACTATGCACCAATCGCCGCTGCCCATAATCATCAAGGTATGGAATACCAAGCTGGTCGCGAACGTCAGCTAACACTTTGCCGATCTTCGGCATGTTCTTGCCAGACACAGGCGAGAAGATTTTTTCTTTCCACTGCCGATTAACGAAATCAAGAAAACCCCACTCGATCAGTTTGGGATGGATCGCAACTTGTCGCGTTGCATTCTCCGTTTTGCCCTGCCCTCCTTCTGCTATCAGGAGATAATGCCGCTGGCTGTCCTCGTCATACTTGATCTGTGATTTCTCCAGTTTGGCGATCTCTCCTCTTCTGGCTCCGGTGTATGCCAACAACAAGGTGATCCACTTCTGCCACCCGTCGGGCTGCTTGAGCGCCCACCCCACAAACTTTCTCATTTCTGCTGCACTGTATGCCCCAAACCTCGCTTTCGACGGTGTGGCGACAACTCCATCAGTCGGAGACTTCTCCAGAATATCTTTATTGTCAGTCAGGAAGGTTTTGAACAGCGATTTATAAATCTTCAAATGCTTGTGGATAGACTCAGCGCCTACCAAATCTTCAGGCGGGACATCATCACACTCGATTAGTTGCTGAACAGTCATCGACCGATAAGGCTGCACAACACGCTTAGGCAAGTTTTCAACAATTTCCATCACCTGCTTAATGTCTTGCTTGGTGATCGTGGTTACGTCTGTAGATGCACCCAAAACAATCATCAGCACTTCCATAAAGCGCTCATTGGCCTGTGAGATTGCCTTCGTCCAGTTCTGAGCCTTCTCCTTTTTGTACATATTCCACGCGCCAGCCAGCGTTAGCACTTCTTTTGGCTCATCTTGCTTTTGTGGCCTAGTAACTGCTGCCGGGGTAATAGTCTCCCTGTATTCCTGAACTACCATCGGCTGGATATTGTGCTGCGCGTAATTGAGAAACTGATGTGCAATCCAGCGATCTTTTTGCTGTTTCAAGCGATTGCCATACTCAGAAAGACGCTTACCGAAGTGATCCGGTTGGATGGTTCCACATTGAACCAGAGGAATTACAGGAGAAGCAAAAGACATGAGCAACTGAGCCTGGGCGTAGCTGTCAGTCTCCAAAGACTTGCGAAAATATTTATTACCGGGCAGGCGAAAACGAACGTAATAAATCCCGTTGCGTGTGATGGTGTGACGTATGGTTCTGTGGCCCATTCTGAAAGCCTCATTGAGTAATGAACTATCAAAACAGGACGTTAAAGCTAGAAATTTCTTTTTATTTTCAATGGATAATAGCCAGACTACGCTGGCATTATCCAGATCAGGTGGTACGGGTATTTCTCAGCCTTCAACGAAGAAGGGCACCCCGAGTCAAAATAGTGAAATTGTTAAGCGTTGTGGAATTTACCGCAACTCACCGGTTCATACAACAAGCCTTTAGCCCTGCAACGACACCATCGCGGCTATCATGCTTATCAATCGACCGGGCAAGATTGCATTCCGCTGCTGGCGAGCGGAAAATGATGACATCACGCGCTATTTAGCCTACCGAGGATATACGCCATGGCCGTTTATCACCATGCGCTGGTACTGATCAACAGCAGTCAGGACGGCGTCCCGCTGCTCGAGCATGCCGCCAGAATGGCAGAAGAGAACGGCATGCGCATCACCATCGCCCACATCAGCACCGACTACCGGGCGCTGAACTATGTTTCCGACAGCCTGCGCGACGATCAGGTCTCGCAGGAGGTGATCCAGGCCAAAGCCCTGCTCAACGAGCTGGCCTGCACCGTCTCCCTGCCGGTGGATACCCTCTCGCTGGTGACCACCCGCCGCTTTGAAGATGTCGAAACCTGCGTTCGACAGCGGCAGATCGATTTAATTATTGCCGGACACCATAACCGGCTGCTGGGCGTCCTCTCCTCACACTCGCTGGAGTACATCAACCACTTAACCATAGACGTGCTGATCAAGCACCTGCCCTAGCGCAAGGCGGCCTGCAGCAGGGAAAAACAGTCTTCGATAAGCGGCGGCAGCGCCTGCGGCCCGCGCATCAGGGCCACCGTGCGGGTCAGCGCCGGCTGCTGCAGCTGCGCGACCTTGAGCGCCGGGTCCTGCAGATGGGTGGTGTACAGCTCCGGCAGTATCGCCACCGCTAAGCGCGAGCGCACCAGGCCATACAGGGTTTCAATATAGTCCACCTGGTAGCGGGTGGTCAGCGTCAGGCGATGGCTCTCCACTAATGCCGCTACCAGCCGCTGGATATTGCCCTTCGAGAACACGGCAATGTCCCGCCCCACCAGCTGTTTCCACGGCAGATGCGCCTGCGCGGCCAGCGGATCGTCGCGGTGCAGCACCGCCACGAAGGGATCGTCGCGCAGCGGATAGACCAGCAGTTCTGCGGGCAGTGAGCTGTCGATCGCCCCGATGCCGAAATCAATCTCGCCGCGCTGCAGCGCCTGGATGAGCGCATCGTTGGTCTGATCGTGAAATTCAATACGCAGGCGGGGAAAGGCCTGGGCCAGGGTCTGCGGCAGCAGCGGAAACAGCAGCGAACTGACCGACGGCACCAGGCCGATGCGCACCGTCCCATCGCCGCCCGCCTCGACGATCTGCTGCATATCGAAAAAGGCCGCCTGCGCCACGCTGAGGATCCGCTGGGCGTGGGGTAAAATCGCCGCCCCCAGCTCAGTCAGGGTGACCGCCGAAGCGGTGCGGTTGACCAGCTTGCCGCCGAGCACCGTTTCAATCTGCCGCAGAGCGCTGCTCAGCGCCGGCTGGCTAATCGCCAGCCGACTGGCGGTATCGGTAAAATGGCGCAGCTGGGCCAGGGTGACGAAATACTGAAGCTGTTTAAGAGAGAGCGCGGGCAGCCGCTGCCAGGGTTCGTTCATCATCGGGTTCGCTACGGTGGTCCTGCACAATAACCCGAGCTTATCGGGTGATAAATTTATTCATCTGGGCAAACGTTTGCTGTGCCCCTAGAGTATCCGCATTATCCTTGTGCCGGAGTGGTTATGTCCAGCAATGCTCAAGTCCGCCGTCGCGCCGTACAGGCCGCGCGCGGCGAATCCCCGTTTGATCTGCTGCTGGTCGATGCGCAGATCGTCGATATGGTCACGGGCGAAATTCGCCCCGCTGACGTCGGTATCGTCGGCGAGATGATCGCCAGCGTCCACCCCCGCGGCAGCCGCGCCGACGCCCATAAAGTGCGTTCCCTGGCCGGTAGCTACCTGTCGCCCGGCCTGATGGACACCCACGTGCACCTCGAAAGCTCGCATCTGCCACCTGAGCGCTACGCCGAAATCGTCCTCACCCAGGGCACCACCGCGGTGTTCTGGGATCCGCATGAGCTGGCCAATGTCCTCGGCGTCGAGGGCGTGCGCTACGCGGTAGACGCCAGCCGCCACCTGCCGCTGCAGGTGATGGTCGCCGCGCCGTCGAGCGTCCCCTCCACCCCCGGCCTCGAAATGTCCGGCGCCGATTTCGCCGGCGCGGAAATGGAGACCATGCTCGGCTGGCCGGAAGTGCGCGGCGTGGCGGAAGTGATGGATATGCACGGCGTGCTGCACGGCAGCGAGCGGATGCAGGAGATTGTCCAGGCCGGTCTTAACAGCGGTAAACTGATTGAAGGCCATGCCCGCGGCCTGAGCGGCGCCGACCTGCAGGCCTACCTCGCCGCCGGCGTCACCTCCGATCATGAACTGACCTCGGCGGACGACGCGCTGGAAAAACTGCGCGCCGGACTGACGATCGAGATCCGCGGCTCGCACCCCTATCTGCTGCCGGATATCGTCGCGGCGTTGAAAACGCTGCCGCACCTCTCCTCGCAGATCACCGTCTGCACCGATGACGTGCCGCCGGATATGCTGCTGGAGAAAGGCGGGATCATCGCCCTGCTCAACCTGCTGATCGAGCACGGTTTACCGGCGGTCGACGCGCTGCGTTTCGCCACCCTCAACGCCGCTATTCGTCTGCAGCGCCACGATCTCGGGCTGATTGCTGCCGGGCGACGCGCCGACCTGGTGGTGTTTGACTCCCTGGAAAAACTGGCGGCCCGCGAAGTCTATGTTGGCGGGGAACGGCTGGCCCATGCCGGCCGCCTGCTGAAGCCGATCGCCCCGGCGCCGGGCGTGACGCCGCCGCGCGATACCTTACAGATAGCCCCCCTCGCCGCCGATGACTTTATCCTGCGCATCAAGGGCATTCGCCACGGCGTCGCCCGCCTGCGCCATATCCGCGGCGCGCGCTTCACCCAGTGGGGTGAGGTCGAGGTGCAGATCCGCGACGGCCAGGTCCAGCTGCCCGCCGGCTTCAGCCTGATCTGGGTCAAGCACCGCCACGGCCGCCATCAGGCGACGCCGCAAATCGCCCTGCTTGAAGGCTGGGGCGAGCTGCGCGGCGCCATCGCCACCAGCTACTCCCACGACTCACATAATCTGGTGGTGCTCGGGCGCGATGCTGAGGATATGGCGCTGGCGGCCAACCAGCTTATCGCCTCCGGCGGCGGGATGGCGCTGGCGCAACAGGGCGAGATCCTCGCCCATGTGGCGATGCCGATTGCCGGCATGCTGTCGGATCTGCCGGCCGCCGAGCTGGCGCGTCAGTTCCGCGAGCTGCGCGATCTGAGCAGCAGAGTCGCTGACTGGGAGCCGCCGTACCGGGTCTTCAAGGCTATTGAAGGCACCTGTCTTGCCTGTAACGCCGGGCCGCATTTAACCGATTTGGGTCTCACCGACGGCGGCAGCCGCCAGATAGTCGACCCGTTGATAGCCTGCCGGGAGACCCCGGCGCCAACGCCTCACAACAATAATCCTCAGGGAGCCTGAGCATGGCCGATAACACACTTCACTCTTCCGCCCGCGATAACTGGCTGGAGCGCCGCTTTGCGCTGCGCTCGCGCGGCGGCACGCTACGCACCGAATGCCTGGCCGGGATCACCGGTTTCCTCGCCGCCGCCTATTTACTGGTGGTCATCCCGGGACTGCTGGCGATCGGCGGGATGGACAAAGGCGCCGCCACCACCGGCACCATTCTGGTCTTCGTCGTCGGTTCGCTGCTGATGGCGTTTTACGCCAACCTGCCGTTTATCGTCGGCCCGGGCATTGGCGGCTCGGTGCTGGTAGGGGTTACGCTGGCCGGTAGCGAGGGGATTGGCTGGCAGACAGGCCTCGGGATCGCCTGCTGGTCAGGGGTTCTCTTCTTCCTGCTGACCCGCTTTGGCCTGCGCGAAGTGGTCACCCGCTCGGTGCCGCAGTCGATCAAGCTGGGGCTGACGGCCTCCATCGGCCTGTTTGTCGCCGTCCTCGGCTTTCGCAACGCCGGGCTGGTGCTCGCCAATGCGAAAACCAACGCCCTGATGCTCGGCGACTTTCTCGCCCCCGGCGCGCTGGTGGCGCTGTGCGGCCTGTTCCTGGCGATAGCCCTGCAGGCGCGTAAGGTGCCGGGCGCCATTTTGTGGGCCATTCTGTGCGCTACCCTGGTGGGGATCCCGTTCGGCGTGACCAAACTGCCGACGCATTTTATCGATGTCCCCCACTCGCTGGCGCCGGTGCTGGGACAGGTTGACCTGCTGGGGGCGTTAAACATCGCCTTCCTGCCGTTCCTGTTCGTCTTTTTCGCTTCTGAGTTTTTCTCCACCATGGGGACGACGCTGGCGGTGGGCGGCGAGGCAGGTCTGCTGGATGAAGAAGGCAACATGCCGCAGATTAATCGCCCGTTTATGGTCGATTCGATTGCTGCGGCGCTCGGCCCGTGGGTGGGGATTCCGGCGGCAACGGCGCTGATCGAGTCCTCGGCGGCAGCGGAAGCCGGCGGCAAAACCGGCCTCACCGCGCTGTCGGCGGCGGTGATGTTCCTGCTGATGCTGCTGTTCACGCCGGTGGCGCTGATGATCCCGAAGGAGGCCACCGCCCCGGCGCTGATCCTGATCGGCCTGAACATGTTCAGCGGCCTGCGCAAAGTGGATCTCGGCAACTTCACCGACGGCCTGCCGGTACTGATGATGGTGATGATCACCCTCATCGCCAACAGCTTCGGCACCGGTATCGCCGGCGGGCTGCTGTTTTACATTGTGATCAAGGCCATCGCCGGCAAGTGGCGGGAAATCCCGATTGGCCTGTGGGTGCTGGCCGTCCCTCTGGTCTACTACTTCGCGACCTTAGTCAGACATTAAGCCCTTCACAATGTGCTTTCACCTCTTCATATAACAAACGCACCGCGGCAGAGAGCTGCTTGCGGTGCGGACAAATCAGGTTCAACGGCACCATATCCCCCTGGTAACGCGGCAGCAGGCGCCGCAGGCGGCCCGCCCGCAGATCGTCGCTGACGTCGAGCATCGATTTATAGGCAATGCCCTCCCCGGCCACCGCCAGCCGCCGGATCACCTCCGCGTCGTCGCTCATCACCGTGCCGGAGACCTTCTGCTGCTGAACTTTTCCGTCGAGGCTCAGTGACCAGCGGTCGAACGGGCGGCCGCGCAAAATGTAGATCAACGCATTGTGCTGGCCGAGCTCCTGAAGGGTCTGCGGCTCGCCGTGGCGGGCGATCCACTCTGGGGAGGCCACCAGCACCCGACGATTTTCCGGCGCCACCGGCAGCGAAATAAACGAGGCGTCATCGTTATTGCCATAGCGAAACGCGACGTCCACCGGATCTTTAAACACGTCGGTCAGCTGGTCGGAAAAGAGCAGCCGCAGGCGCAGCGCCGGATGGCGTTGCCGAAAGTCGCGGAACAAGGTCAGGAGCAGGTTACGCCCGAGGTCTGACGGCACGGCAATCTGCAGCATGCCGCGAATTTCATCATCCGGGGTCTGGATCTTCTGCAGGCCGGCCTCGAGGGTATCGAGCATCTGGGTGGCATACGGCAGCCAGGTCTCCCCCTCCGGCGTCAGGCGCAGGCTGCGGGTCGAGCGGGCGAACAGGCGAATATTGAGGATCGTCTCCAGACGTTTAATCGCCGCGCTCACCTGCGCCGGCTGCTGCCCCGCCTCGCGCGCGGCGTCGCTAAAACTGCCCAGTGCCGCGGCGCGGACAAATAAGGTCAGATCTTCCAACCTGAACATGCCGATTCTCCCCTGCTTCAGATTGCTCCCAAAATACGCATCACCGTCGCTGCAACGCAAGCGGCGCCGGACTTGCGCCGTGTTTTGCTTACACTTTTTAAAAATCCAGTGCTTGCCATTTCAGCAACGCATCAGGAATGATACGAGGCTGCTATTTTGAGTCCAGGTAATATTGAGGAAATTATGCGTAAAACAAAAATGATGCTTCTGGGCGTACTCCTTGCCACCGCTGGCGCCAGCTGGACGGCTTCTGCCGCGGGGATCGATCAGTATGCGCTGAAAGAGTTCACCGCCGACTTCACCCAGTTTCACATTGGCGACACCGTTCCGGCGATGTACCTTACCCCGGAATACAACATCAAAGGCTGGCAGCAGCGTAATCTTCCCGCGCCGGACGCCGGCAGCCACTGGACCTATATGGGCGGTAACTACGTGCTGATCACCGACACCGAAGGCAAAATCCTCAAGGTGTACGACGGCGAGATCTTCTATCATCGCTGATCCGCTTAATATCCGCATCCGCCCCGGCGAACCAGCGGACTCTCCGGCGCTGCGCCAGCTCTTCCTGCGGGCGCGCAGTGTATCGTGGACCTGGCTTCCCTCCACGACCTGGCGGCTGGAAGATTTCGATGCCGCCACCGCGGATGAACAGCTGTGGGTCGCGGAATGCGACGGCCTGCCGGTGGGCTTTGCCGCCGTATGGACCGCCGATAATTTCCTTCACCATCTGTTCGTCGACCCGGACTGGCAGGGCAAACATATCGGCAGCGCGCTGCTGGCGCAGGTCGAACGGACCTTTACCGCCAGCGGGACGCTGAAGTGCCTGATGGAAAATAAAAACGCCCTGCGCTTCTACCAGCGTCACGGCTGGACCATCGAAGCACAGGGCGCCTCGCCCGAGGGCGGATACTGGCTGATGCGCTCGCCGCGGCCTTAAACGGCGCGGAAGGCAATCTCACCCGGGATCACTTCTCCCTGCCAGTACATCTGGGCCGCCACCCGGCCCGCCAGCTGGCGGTAAATGTCGGTAAATTCGCTTTCCGGACGCGCCACCACCGTCGGCGTGCCGTTATCCAGATCTTCCCGCAGCGTAATATGCAGCGGCAGCTGGCCCAGCAGCTGGGTGTGGTATTTCTCGGCCAGTTTTTGCGCGCCGCCGGTGCCGAAGATCGGCTCGTGGTGCCCGCAGTTGCTGCAGATATGCATGCTCATGTTTTCCACGATCCCCAGCACTGGCACTTCCACTTTCTCGAACATCACGATGCCCTTTTTGGCGTCGATCAGCGCGATGTCCTGCGGCGTGGTGACCACCACCGCGCCGGTGACCGGAATGTTCTGCGCCAGCGTCAGTTGAATGTCGCCAGTGCCCGGCGGCATATCCAGCACCAGGTAATCCAGATCCGGCCACAGGGTCTCCTGCAGCATCTGCATCAGCGCCTTGCTGGCCATCGGGCCGCGCCAGACCATGGCGTTGTCGTCAGTCACCAGGTAGCCGATGGAATTGGTGGCCAGCCCGTACTTCATGATCGGCGCCATATGGGTGCCGTCCGGCGAGGTCGGGCGGCTGTCCTCCGCGCCAAGCATGGTCGGAATCGACGGGCCGTAGATATCGGCATCCAGAATGCCCACCTTCGCCCCTTCCGCGGCGAGTGCCAGCGCCAGGTTTACCGCCGTGGAGGATTTACCGACGCCGCCTTTCCCGGAGCTGATGGCGATAATGTTCTTCACGCCGTTGATCCCGGGCTGGTTTTTCACGCGCTTGAGGGTGGCGATGCTGTGGGTCAGCTTCCAGTCGATAGCCTTCGCGCCAGTGATGCGCAGCAGCTCGGCGCTACACTGCTCTTTCAGCGCTTCGAAGGCGCTGCTCCAGACGAACGGCATCTGCAGCTCAATATGAATGGTATCATCCAGCCAGGCGACATGGTGCAGCGCCTTGAGGGTGGTGAGGTTATGCTTCAGGGTTGGGTGCTGGAAATTGGCCAGCGTCCCGGCGACCATCGCACGTAGGCGCTCGGGGGATTTGGCCTGGGATTGCGAATTCATCCCGACTCCTTTGTTGTTTTGAGATGCTTTCAGTAATCACAGAGTTTATCACAGGTAAGGATTATCCATATATGGGCAGCCATTTATGGCGCACCCACAGCCCTTTTGGTAATATCGGAAGCCCTTTTTACAACAGAAGATGTAATGCTCACTATGACTCAAGTCGCGAAGAAAATTCTGGTAACGTGCGCCCTGCCGTACGCCAACGGCTCCATCCACCTCGGCCACATGCTGGAGCACATCCAGGCTGATGTCTGGGTCCGTTACCAGCGAATGCGCGGCCATGAAGTCAACTTCATCTGCGCCGACGACGCCCACGGCACGCCGATTATGCTCAAGGCGCAACAGCTCGGTATCACTCCGGAGCAGATGATTGGTGAGATGAGCCAGGAGCATCAGACCGATTTTGCCGGCTTCGACATCAGCTACGATAACTATCACTCGACGCATAGCGATGAGAACCGCGAGCTGTCGGAGCTGATCTACACTCGTCTGAAAGAGAACGGTTTTATCAAAAACCGTACCATCTCTCAGCTCTACGATCCGGAAAAAGGCATGTTCCTGCCGGACCGTTTTGTGAAAGGCACCTGTCCGAAGTGTAAATCTCCAGACCAGTACGGCGATAACTGCGAAGTGTGCGGCGCGACTTACAGCCCTACCGAGCTTATCGACCCGAAATCGGTGGTCTCCGGCGCCACGCCGGTGATGCGTGACTCCGAACACTTCTTCTTCGACCTGCCGTCATTCAGCGAAATGCTGCAGGCGTGGACCCGCAGCGGCGCGCTGCAGGAGCAGGTGGCGAACAAAATGCAGGAGTGGTTTGAGTCCGGCCTGCAGCAGTGGGACATCTCCCGCGATGCGCCGTACTTCGGCTTCGAAATTCCGAACGCGCCGGGCAAATACTTCTACGTCTGGCTGGACGCGCCGATCGGCTACATGGGCTCCTTCAAGAACCTGTGCGACAAGCGCGGCGACACCACCAGCTTCGACGAATACTGGAAGAAAGACTCCACGGCCGAGCTGTATCACTTTATCGGCAAGGACATCGTCTACTTCCACAGCCTGTTCTGGCCGGCGATGCTGGAAGGCAGCAACTTCCGTAAGCCGACTAACCTGTTCGTGCACGGCTACGTGACGGTCAACGGCGCGAAGATGTCCAAGTCGCGCGGGACCTTTATCAAGGCCAGCACCTGGTTAAATCATTTCGACGCTGACAGCCTGCGCTACTACTACACCGCCAAGCTCTCTTCGCGCATCGATGACATCGACCTTAACCTGGAAGACTTTATCCAGCGCGTGAATGCCGACATCGTCAACAAGGTGGTTAACCTCGCCTCGCGCAACGCCGGCTTTATCAGCAAGCGTTTTGACGGCGTGCTGGCCGCTGAGCTGGCCGACCCGGCGCTGTACAAAACCTTCACCGACGCGGCGGAAAGCATCGGCGAAGCGTGGGACAGCCGCGAGTTCGGTAAGGCCATCCGCGAAATCATGGCGCTCGCCGACGTGGCCAACCGCTATGTCGATGAGCAGGCGCCGTGGGTGGTGGCGAAACAGGAAGGCCGCGACGCCGACCTGCAGGCCATCTGCACCATGGGTCTGAACATGTTCCGCGTGCTGATGACCTGGCTGAAACCGGTCCTGCCGCAGCTGGCCGCGCGTGCGGAAGCGTTCCTTAACAGCGAGCTGAGCTGGGACGCCATTCAGCAGCCGCTGCTGGCGCATAAGGTCAATCCGTTTAAGGCGCTGTACAACCGCATCGAGATGAAACAGGTCGAAGCCCTGGTTGAAGCGTCAAAAGAAGAGGTGAAAGCCGCAGCTGCGCCAGTGACCGGCCCGCTGGCGGACGATCCGATTCAGGACACCATCACCTTTGACGATTTCGCCAAAGTCGATCTGCGCGTGGCGCTGATTGAGAACGCGGAATTTGTTGAAGGCTCCGACAAGCTGCTGCGCCTGACGCTGGATCTTGGCGGCGAGAAGCGTAACGTCTTCTCCGGCATCCGCTCCGCTTATCCGGATCCGCAGCCGCTGATTGGCCGCCTGACGGTGATGGTCGCCAACCTGGCGCCGCGCAAAATGCGCTTCGGTATCTCGGAAGGGATGGTGATGGCCGCCGGCCCTGGCGGGAAGGATATCTTCCTGTTAAGCCCTGACGACGGCGCCAGGCCGGGTCAGCAGGTGAAATAATAAAAAAGCCGGATTAACCATCCGGCTTTTTTTTGCCCGGCGGCGCTGCGCTTGCACGGGCCTACGGGTTATGTAGACCGGGTAAGGCGAAACCGCCACCCGGCAAAAATCACGGTTTCGGGTGATGCACCCGCTGGGTCAGCCCGCGCAGGAAATTGCGCAGAAACTGGTCGCCGCACTCGCGGTAGTTTTTGTGGTCAGGCGATCGCATCATGGCGGTCACTTCCGGCACCGACACGCGGTATTTCTGCTCGCTCATGATCGCCACAATATCGTCCGTTTTCAGCGAGAAGGCGATCCGTAGCTTTTTCAGCACCGTGTTGTTATTCACCCGACGCTCCAGCGCTAACTCCGGCGCCGAATCGTCTTTGCCGCGCTTGTCATAGATAAGGCCGTTGAGGAAACCCGACAGGATAATGTCCGGGCAGCGGACAAAGCCCTCTTCATCCTCTTTCGTGGTCCAGGTGTCGAAGCTGGCGGAGGTGGATTCCATCGCGGATAGCGCAAGAATGCGCACCATATCGTTATTATTGACTTTCAGGGTGTAGCGCAGGCTACGAAGAATATCATTACTGAGCATGAGTGCCTTTTACTGTCGATGATGCAATGGGGCGCAGTGTAGCAGCTTTACAGGCCAATCGCCTCTTTCAGGCTTTTTAAATAGCGTCGGCTCACCGGCACCGTTTGCCCGGCGCGCATTAGCAGCTCCGCCTGACCATTCTCCTCCAGGCGAATCTCCTTCAGGTGCGCCATATTCACCAGATACTGGCGATGGCAGCGCAGCAGCGGCGTGCGGCTCTCAAGGGTGCGCAGGGTCAGCTCGGTAAACCCTTCCTTGCCCTCGCGGTCGGTCACGTAGATGCCGCTCATCCGGCTGCTGACGAAGGCTACATCCTCCATCTGCAGCAGCCAGATACGGCTGTGACCGGTACAGGGTATGTATTTCAGCGTCTGCTGAGCATCATCCAGCAGCGACACATCCTGCAGATTACGCTCCTGGCGCAGGCGGGCGAGGGTTTTCTCCAGCCGCGCAGCTTCAATCGGCTTGAGCAGATAGTCAAAAGCGTGCTCCTCAAAGGCTTTCACCGCGTATTCATCAAAGGCGGTGAGAAACACAATATAGGGGCGGTGCTCCGGGTCGAGCATCCCGACCATCTCCAGACCGCTGATGCGCGGCATCTGGATGTCGAGAAACAACACGTCGGGACGCAGCTTATGTACCGCGCCAATCGCCTCCACCGCGTTGCCGCACTCGCCGACGATCTCGATATCGCGCTGTGTCTCCAGCAATATACGCAGGTTTTCCCGCGCCAGCGGCTCATCATCGACGATCAATACTCTCAGCATGCATTCTCCTCCAGGGGCAGACGTAGGGTGACACGGGTAAAGCGCTCCGGCTCGCAGGTGACGCTGATGCCGCAGTCGGCGCCAAAACGCGCCCGCAGCCGCCTGTCCACCAGATTCATCCCCAGCCCGCTGGCCTGAGGGTTGGCCTGGTACAGCCCGGCGTTATCTTCGATATCCAGCTGCAGCCAGCGATCGTCCTGGCTGGCGCGAATGGTAATTTCGCCGACGCCAAGATGCTGCGATGTGCCATGCTTAATGGCGTTCTCCACGATCGGCTGCAGGGTAAAGGCCGGCAGCTGGTGATGCGCCAGCCCTTCCGGCACCGCCATCTGGATCTGCAGGTTAGCCTGAAAGCGGGCCTTCTCAATCTGCAGATAGGCGTTAACATGCTCTATCTCATCGGCGAGGGTGACGATTTCCGTCGGCCGCTTCAGGTTCTTGCGAAAGAAGGTCGACAGATACTGCACTAGCTGGCCGGCCTGCTCGCTGTCGCGACGGATCACCGCCTTCAGGGTGTTGAGCGCGTTAAACAGGAAGTGCGGGTTAACCTGGGCATGCAGGAGCTTGATTTCGGATTGCGTCAGCAGCGCCTTCTGCCGCTCGTACTGCCCGGCGAGGATCTGCGCCGACAGCAGCTGAGCAATCCCCTCTCCGAGGGTGCGGTTGATCGAACTGAACAGACGGTTTTTCGCCTCATACAGTTTGATGGTGCCGATCACCCGCTGGTTCTCACCGCGTAAGGGGATCACCAGCGTCGATCCCAGCTTACAGTGCGGATGAATCGAGCAGCGGTAGGGCACCTCGTTGCCGTCGGCATACACCACCTCCCCGGTCTCAATCGCCCGTTGCGTATACGACGAGGAGATAGGTTTGCCCGGCAGATGGTGGTCGTCGCCGATGCCGGTAAACGCCAGCAGCTTGTCGCGATCGGTGATCGCCACCGCGCCGATATCCAGCTCCTGGATAAGCACCTGGGCCACCTTCATGCTGTTCTCTTCGTTGAACCCCTGACGCAGGATCCCCTCGGTGGACGCCGCCACCTTCAGCGCCGTGGCGGAAAAAGCGGAGGTGTACTTCTCGAACATCGCCCGCTTGTCCAGCAGAATGCGCATAAACAGCGCCGCACCGACGGTATTGGTCACCATCATCGGCGCGGCAATGCTCTGCACCAGATGCAGGGCGTCCTGGAACGGGCGGGCAATCAGCAGAATGATCATCATCTGCACCAGCTCGGCCACGAAGGTGATCGCCCCGGCGGTGAGCGGGCTAAAGACTTTGTCCGGCCGGCCGCGTTTGACCAGCACGCTGTGCACCAGACCGCCCAGTAGCCCCTCGACGATGGTGGAGACCATACAGCTTAAGGCGGTCATCCCCCCCAGCGAGTAGCGGTGCAGGCCGCCGGTCAGCCCCACCAGCCCGCCGACCACCGGGCCGCCGAGCAGGCCGCCCATCACGGCGCCGATGGCGCGGGTATTGGCGATAGAGTCTTCGATATGCAGACCAAAATAGGTCCCCATAATGCAGAAAATGGAGAAGGTGACGTAGCACAGCAGCTTGTGCGGCAGGCGAACGGTGACTTGCATCAGGGGGATAAACAGTCGGGTTTTGCTCATCAACCACGCGATTACCAAAAATACGCACATCTGCTGAAGCAGCAGCAACACCAGATCAAACTCGTACATACCCGCAAACCACACATTTCAGAAAGCGCGTACCATACCCTGACTGGCGAAAACTTTCTTTGAAGCCCTGCATAAAAATGAAAAATGACGGGCAGGATCACACTTTTTTGCGGCGCGTTGCTCAGCCAAAGCGGCAAAAAGCCCGGCGCGGCGCGCTAAACCGCAATTAATGTTTCATTAACACCTGCGCTTCACCGTATAATCCCCCTGTTAACATCAGGAGCCTATTATGAAGCCAGCGAAAATCGCGGTCGTCACTCTCTTCTTACTTATGGCCATCGGCGGGATCAGCGGCGTAATGCTGGCCGGCTATTCCTTTATTGTGCGTGGCGGTGTCGGCTGATCCAGCGGGTCAGACGCTCAAACGCGCGGTCGACAATGATCGCCGCCAGCGCCACCAGTAGCGCCCCCTGCACAATATAGGCGGTATTAAACCCGCTCAGGCCGATGATGATCGGCGTCCCAAGCGTATTGGCCCCCACCGTCGAGGCTATCGTCGCGGTACCAATATTGACGATGACCGAGGTGCGGATCCCCGCCAGGATCACCGGGGCCGCCAGCGGCAGCTCCACCTTATACAGACGCTGCCAGCCGGTCATTCCCATCCCTTCTGCCACATCTGACACGCCCGACGGTATCGATCCCAGCCCGGCCAGCGTCCCCTGCAGCACCGGCAGTATGCCATACAGCGCGAGGGCGATCAGCGCCGGCAGCCAGCCAAAGCCCAGCACCGGTACCGCCATCGCCAGCACCGCCACCGGCGGAAAGGTCTGCCCGATAGCGGCGATGGTCTCCACCAGCGGACGAAAAGCGCTGCCCGCGGGCCGGGTAACCGCCACCCCTGCCCCCAGCCCGACGGCGGTTGCCACGAGGCTGGATACCACTACCAGCCAGCCGTGATCGAGAGTGAGCGCCCAGAAGCTCTCCTGCTGGTAAACCGGCCGCGGCAGCTCCGGAAACAGCCGGCTGAACAGCGGCGCGCTGTAGGGTAGCCCCATCAGCAGGCCGATGAACAGCGCGATAAGCCACCACAACGGCTCACGAAGCGCCTTCATGACTCGCCTCCTGACGCAGCAGATCGGCAAAATGCAGCGTGCCGCAGGGCTGCCCCTCGGCATCCACCACCGGCAGCGCCTCGCAGCGCCGGGCGACAAACTGCGATAGCGCTTCCCGCAGGGTCATGGTGACGATCAGCCCCTCGCCCGCCAGCCGCTCGTCGGGGCGCAGATAGTCCCGCACCTCACGCAGCGACAGCAGGCGCACGCCCAGCTCGCTGCGGCCAAAAAAGGTCTGCACAAAGCTATTCTCTGGCCGCAGGAGCATCGCCAGCGGCGCCCCCTGCTGGACCACCTCGCCACCGTCCATCAGCACCAGGTGGTCCGCCAGACGCAGCGCTTCGTCAATATCATGGGTCACCAGGACAATCGTCCGCCCCAGCAGGCGGTGAATGCGCAGCATCTCCTGCTGCAGCGCCTCGCGGGTCACCGGGTCGAGAGCGCCGAAGGGTTCATCCATCAGCAGCACCTCCGGGTCTGCCGCCAGCGCCCGCGCCACCCCGACCCGCTGCTGTTGGCCGCCGGAAAGCTGATGGGGGTAGCGGTCGCGCAGCGTCGCCTCCAGCCCCAGCAGCGCCATCAGCTCGTCGACCCGGTCGGCGATCCTCGCCCGCGGCCATTTTTGCAGCTGCGGCACGGTGGCGATATTCTGCGCCACCGTCCAGTGGGGAAACAGGCCGATAGACTGGATGGCATAGCCCATCCGTCGCCGCAGGGTCAGGAGCGGCTGCTGGCGGATGTCTTCGCCGGCAAAGCGAATCATGCCCCGGTCCGGCTCCAGCAGGCGGTTGATCATTTTCAGCGTCGTCGACTTGCCCGAGCCGGAGGTCCCCACCAGCACCGAAAAGGCGCCTTCGCGCAGCTCCAGGGTCAGGTCCTTCACCGCCGGGTGGCCGGCAAACGCTTTGCTGACCCCTTGAAATTCAATCATTGGCCTCTCCTTTTAGCCAGGCGCCCCACAGCGCGAACAGAGCATCCACCACCACCGCCAGGGCAATGGTCGGCACCACGCCCAGCAGCACCAGATCCAGCGCGCTGCTCAGCAGCCCCTGAAATACCAGCGCGCCAAAGCCGCCGGCGCCGATCAGCGCCGCCACCACCGCCATGCCGACGGTTTGCACGCTGACCACCCGCAGGCTGCGCAGCAGCACCGGCATCGCCAGCGGGAGCTGCACCTGACGAAAGCGCTGCCCGGCGCTCATGCCCATCGCCGTCGCGCTCTCCAGCGCATCCTGCGGCACCTGCTGCAGGCCGGTCACCACCCCGCGCACCAGCGGCAACAGCGCATACAACGTCAGGGCAATCAGGGCCGGCGCCACGCCGGTCCCGGAGACGCCCAGCTCGCCCAGCGCCGGAAAATAGCGCGCCACACCGGCAAGCGGGGCAATCAGCAGGCCGAACAGCGCCACCGACGGGATAGTCTGGATCACATTGAGCACGGTGAAGGCCGGCGCCTGCCAGCGCGGACGCCGCCAGAGCCATACCCCCAGCGGCAGGCCGATCAGCAGGCCCGGCAGCAGGGTGCCAAACAGCAGAAGCAGATGCTGGCGCAGAGCGTCGTCAAACACCTCCTGGCGGTTGGCATACTCTTTCAGCAGCGAGAGCTGATCGAGCGCCCCGGCGGCGAGCAGGATGATGGGCAGAAGCCAGACTTGCGCATTGAGCAGCCAGCGCCATAGCGGCCGGGCGGTAAGATGACGAATGGCCTCGCTGGCCAGCAGCAGGCAGAGCGCCAGCGACAGCCACAGGCCGCTGCCGGGCGAGGTGCGCGCCAGCGGCGAGCCGTGCCGGGAGAGCTCAAGCGCCGCCTGGTCGCTGCCCCAGATAAGCAGCGGGAAGAGCAGTTCGGCCAGCAGCAGATGGAGAAGCGGCGCGACCCTGCCCGGCAGCCAGCAGAGCAGGATCCCGGCGAGGGCTGCCGCCAGCTGAACGCCGGCGAGCCAGGGCATCACCTGCCACAGCCCGCGCCCTTCCCCGGAGAGTAAGCGATTCGGCGCGTAAGTGATAAACGGCAGCGCCAGCGTAACCAGCAGCAGGCCTGTCAGCAGCAGGCCGACGCGGTGAGTACAGCGAATGGTCACCGGTGGCTTACTTCAGCAGGCCTTTCTGCTGCAGATAATCTGCCGCCACGCGCTTCGCATCCTGGCCTTCCACCGCGATGCGGGCGTTAAGCTGCTGCAGGGTCTTTTCATCGAGGCTGGCGAAGACCGGCTTCAGCCAGTCGGCGATCTGCGGGTAGGCTTTCAGCACCGTCTCGCGCACCACCGGCGTTGGGGCGTAAATCGGCTGCACGCCCTGCGGGTCGCTCAACGTCTGTAATCCCAGGGCCGCCACCGGGCCGTCGGTGCCGTAGGCCATCGCCGCGTTGACACCGGAGGTCTGCTGCGCCGCCGCTTTGATGGTCACCGCCGTATCGCCCCCGGCCAGCGACAGCAGCTGGTTCTGGTTGAGTTTAAAGTCATACGCTTTTTCAAACGCCGGCAGCGCGTCCGGGCGTTCAATAAACTCCGCCGAGGCCGCCAGCTTAAATTCGCCGCCCTGCTGCAGATAGCGGCTGAGGTCGGCCAGCGAAGTCAGGTGATTTTTCTCCGCCAGCTCCTGACGCACGGCGATGGTCCAGGTGTTGTTAGCCGGCGCCGGGGTAAGCCATACCAGCTGATGTTTCTCCTGATCCAGGCGCTTCACCTTCTCATAGCCCTGCTGGGCATTCTTCCATGCCGGGTCGTTTTCATCTTTAAAGAAAAAAGCGCCATTGCCGGTATATTCCGGGTAGATATCCAGCTCGCCGGCGACAATCGCCCCGCGCACCACCGGCGTGGTGCCGAGCTGGATTTTGTTAATCGTTTTGACGCCGTGGCTTTCCAGCACCTGCTGGATCATATTACCCAGCAGCGCCCCTTCGGTATCAATTTTCGAGCCGACCTTCACCGGCTCCGCCGCCTGCAGCGGCACACTTATCAGGGCGGCCAGCGCCAGCGCGCCGGACCATTTCGTCGCCATCTTCATCCCGCATCCCTCAGTTCTTTTGCGCTTCGCTTACAGAAGCTTAAGAGAAAAGCGTAGTCCATTTGCCAGCGATACGAAAAAGAAAAGGCCGATTAATCGGCCTTTTAAGTGTGACGTTGGGCTTAAGGGCTATGCCTTACAACAGCTCAAACTCGCTCTGCTTCACGCGGGCGGAGTCCACGCCGATAAAGACATTGAATTTGCCCGGCTCAGCGACGTATTTCATCTGCTGGTTCCAGAACTTCAGCGCGTCGACGTCGATCGGGAAGCTGACGGTTTGCGTTTCGCCCGGCTTGAGGTTGACCTTTTTAAAGCCGCGCAGCATTTTCACCGGCCGGCTCATGGAGGCAGTGACGTCCTGCAGATACAGCTGAATGACCGTCGCCCCTTCGCGTTTTCCGGTATTGGTCACCTGCACGCTGGCGGTCACGCTGCCGTCGCGCGGCAGGGTGGCCGACGACATGGTGACATCGGAGACGCTAAAGGTGGTATAGCTCAGGCCGTAGCCAAACGGGTACAGCGGGCCGTTGGCTTCATCGAAGTAGCGCGAGGTGTACTTGTTCGGCTTCTCCGGATTATACGGACGACCGGTATTCAGGTGACTGTAGTAGGTTGGGATCTGCCCCACCGAGCGCGGGAAGGACATCGGCAGCTTGCCCGACGGGTTATAGTCGCCAAACAGCACGTCGGCGATGGCATGCCCGCCTTCGGTGCCGGCAAACCAGGTCTCCAGCAGCGCGTCGGCTTGCTGATCCTCTTTCACCAGCGCCAGCGGACGGCCGTTCATCAGCACCAGCACCAGCGGTTTGCCGGTGGCCTTGAGGGCGGCAATCAGGTTGCGCTGGCTCTGCGGCAGGGTGATGTCGGTCCGGCTGGAGGCCTCATGGGCCATGCCCTGCGCCTCGCCCACTACGGCAACCACCACGTCGGATTGCTTCGCCGCCGCGACGGCTTCGTCGATCATTTCCTGCGGCGAGCGCGGGTCAACCTGCACCGCGTTCTCATACAGGTTAAGGAAATCGACAATGCCTTTGTCGTCGGTAACGTTCGCCCCTTTGGCGTAAATCACTTTGCCGTTATCGCCCAGCGCTTCTTTGATGCCGGTCAGGACGGTCACCGACTGGTCGGCCACGCCCGCTGCCGACCAGCTGCCCATCATGTCGCGTTTGCTGTCCGCCAGCGCGCCCACCACCGCGATAGTGCCGGATTTTTTCAGCGGCAACGTATCAAGCCGGTTTTTCAGCAGCACCAGGCTCTCGCGGGCGACTTCCCGCGCCTCTTTACGATGCAGACGGCTTTCTGCGTTGGTGTCCTGCGGGTCAGAATCTTTTGGCCCCAGGTGGCTGTACGGATCGTTGAACAGCCCCATATCATATTTGACGTTAAGCACGTGACGGGTGGCGTCATCCAGCTCGGCCATGGTCACTTTGCCGGACTTCACCAGCCCCGGCAGGTACTTGCTGTAATACTCGTCGCTCATGCTCATGTTGATGCCGGACTTGAGCGCCACGCGCACCGCGTCTTCCGGGTCGGAGGCCACGCCGTGCTTGATCAGCTCTTTAATGGCGCCGTGGTCGGAGACCGTGATGCCTTTAAAGCCCCACTGGTCGCGCAGGACATCTTTCAGCAGCCAGGAATCGGCGGTCGCCGGGGTGCCGTTCAGCGAATTCAGAGCCACCATCACCGCGCCGCTGCCGGCATCCAGCCCGGCTTTATACGGCGGCATATAGTCGTTGAACAGGCGCTGCGGGCTCATGTCGACCGTGTTGTACTCTTTCCCGCCCTCCACCGCGCCGTAGGCGGCGAAGTGCTTGACGCTGGTCATCACCGAATAGCGGTCCGCCGGGCTCTTGCCCTGCATCGACTCCACCATCGCCTGGCCCATCATCGTGGTCAGATAGGTGTCTTCCCCGAACCCTTCGGAAGCGCGTCCCCAGCGCGGGTCGCGGGAGACGTCGACCATCGGCGCCCAGGTCATGTTCAGGCCGTCATCGGCGGCTTCATAAGCTGACACCCGGCCCACGGTCTTCACCGCGTCAAGGTTAAACGACGAGGCCAGGCCGAGGCTTATCGGGAAGACGGTGCGCTGGCCGTGCAGCACATCGTAGGCAAAGAACAGCGGGATTTTCAGGCGGCTGAGCTGCATCACCTGATCCTGCATAACGCGGATATCCGGGCGGGTAACGGTATTAAAAATCGCCCCCACCTGACCGTTTTTGATCATTTCACGGATCGCCTCTTTGGGGTTATCCGGGCCGACGCTTATCAGACGCAGCTGGCCGATTTTCTCGTCTACGGTCATTTTTTTCAGCAGGTCGGTGACAAAAGCATCCCGCGCCTGCGGGGTCAGGGGGTGGTTACCAAACAGTTCATCCGCCAGCGCGGGTTGCAGCGCCAGACTCACGGCGACGCCTACAGTGCAGAGCCATTTCATTGTTATCTCGCTTTTTCTCAGACGGGGACTCGGTAAAACATAATAAAAACCGCAGTTTGCCATATATATAAACAACGCGCCCGCAGAATGCTAAGGTTCTTCTCTGATTTTTGCGAAACATTCATGCATCAAATTGTCATACAAAGCGCTATGCTTATCCTCGATATTTCGCGCACCACCACAAGGAGTGGAACATGTCATCTGCACCCACTAACACCAATAAAACGTTTCTGGCTGACCTCGCGCGCCTGGTTGGCCCTTCGCATCTGCTGACCGACCCGGCAAAAACCCAGCGCTACCGCAAAGGCTTCCGCTCCGGTCAGGGCGAGGCGCTGGCGGTTGTCTTTCCCGGCACCCTTTTGGAACTCTGGCGCGTGCTCAACGCCTGCGTCGACGCCGATAAAATCATTCTGATGCAGGCGGCCAACACCGGCCTGACCGAAGGCTCCACCCCCAACGGCAATGATTACGATCGCGAGATCGTGATTATCAGCACTCTGCGCCTGGATAAACTGCATCTGCTGGACAAAGGCGAGCAGGTGCTGGCCTGGCCCGGCACCACGCTCTACTCACTGGAAAAAGCGCTGAAACCGCTGGGGCGCGAGCCGCACTCAGTGATCGGCTCATCGTGCATCGGCGCGTCGGTGATCGGCGGGATCTGCAATAACTCCGGCGGTTCCCTGGTGCAGCGCGGGCCGGCCTACACCGAGATGTCGCTGTTCGCACAGATTGACGCCGACGGCAAGCTGAAGCTGGTCAACCATCTGGGCATCGATCTCGGCAGTACGCCGGAGCAGATCCTCAGCCGACTCGACGACGAGCGGATCAGCGATAGCGATGTGCTGCACGATGGCCGCCACGCCCACGATCACGACTATGTTACCCGCGTGCGCGATGTCGATGCCGACACCCCGGCACGCTACAACGCTGACCCGGACCGCCTGTTCGAATCCTCCGGCTGCGCCGGCAAGCTGGCGGTTTTCGCCGTGCGTCTCGATACCTTCCCGGCGGAAAAGCGCCAGCAGGTGTTTTACATTGGCACGAACCAGCCGCAGGTATTGACCGAGATCCGCCGCCATATCCTCGCCGAGTTCCAGCATCTGCCGGTGGCCGGGGAATATATGCACCGCGATATTTACGATATCGCCGAGAAGTATGGCAAAGACACCTTCCTGATGATCGACAAGCTCGGCACCGACAAAATGCCGTTCTTCTTCACCATGAAGGGGCGCACCGACGCGATGCTGGAGAAAGTGTCGCTGTTTAAACCGCACTTTACCGACCGCTTTATGCAGAAGCTCGGCCACGTCTTCCCGGCGCATTTACCGGAGCGGATGAAAACCTGGCGCGACAAATATGAACACCATCTGCTGCTGAAGATGGCCGGCGACGGCATCGAAGAAGCACAGCGCTGGCTGACGGAATACTTCCAGCAGGCCGAGGGAGATTTCTTCGCCTGTACGCCAGAAGAAGGCAGCAAGGCATTCCTCCACCGCTTTGCCGCCGCCGGCGCGGCGATCCGCTATCAGGCGGTGCATGCCGACGAAGTCGAAGATATTCTGGCGCTGGATATCGCCCTGCGCCGCAACGATACCGAGTGGTTCGAACATCTGCCGCCGGAGATCGACAGCCAGCTGGTGCACAAGCTCTACTATGGCCACTTTATGTGTCATGTGTTCCATCAGGATTACATCGTCAAGAAAGGGGTCGATGCCCATGCGCTGAAGGAGCAGATGCTGGAGTTGCTGAAAGCGCGCGGCGCCCAGTACCCGGCGGAGCATAACGTGGGTCATCTGTATGAAGCGCCGGAGAGCCTGCAGCAGTTCTATCGCCAGAACGATCCGACCAACAGCATGAACCCGGGGATTGGTAAAACCAGCAAGCAAAAATACTGGGGTGAAGCGGCCCCGGCGCCGGTCTCCCCGGCGGATCCGCAATAATCGGCGGCAGGGCTATTCAGCCTGGCGCTTCTGTATTACGCTGCACTCCGGAGAATGTCTCTCCGGCAGATTCAGGAGCGCCGCCATGCCCGCAGAGGCCCCGTTACTCGACAGTGATTTAGAAATTCGTGAAGCGCTGCCCGACGATGCGCACGCCATCGCCGCGCTGTATGTCTGGCACGTGCTTAATGGCCGCGCCTCCTTCGAAGAGATCCCCCCCACCGTTGACGAAATGCGTAAACGGATCCAGACCGTGCGCGATAACGGGCTGCCCTGGCTGGTCGCGCTGTGGCGCGGGGCTATCGTCGGCTACTGCTACGCCACTTTCTATCGCCCGCGCCCGGCCTATCGCTATACCCTCGAGGAATCGATCTACGTGGAGTCCGGAATGGGCGGGCGCGGCATCGGCAGCGCGCTGCTGTCGCGGCTGATCGCCGAATGCGAGAAAGGCCCGTGGCGGCAGATGCTGGCGATCATCGGCGATGGCCATAACAATGCCGGCTCGCTGGCGATCCATAAAAAGTTCGGTTTTACCGTGGCGGGTCAGCTGCGCAGCGTCGGCTATAAGATGGGCGACTGGCGGGATACGTTGATTATGCAGCGCGCGCTGGGTGACGGCGACTGGACGCTCCCGGAGTAATATTCGGCGTCAAATCCCCGGCTCGCGGCGTAAACGCCTCAGCCGGGCTACCGTTCAGCGCGGTTCCCCAGGCCGGCTAAGGCGTCAGCCACCATCCGCCACAAACACCGGCACTCAGCCTGATTGCCCGGCGGCGCTGCGCTTGCCGGGCCTACGAAGGGGGCGAACCCGGCGCCAAATCACCCAGGCCGGATAAGACGTCAGCCGCCATCCGGCACAAACACCGGCACTCAGCCTGATTACCCGGCGGCGCTGCGCTTGCCGGGCCTACGAAGGGGGCGAACCGGGTGCCAAATCACGTAGCCCGGATAAGGCGCAATGCGCCGTCATCCGGGGGATGTGCAGGTTAATCGTTCTGCGCGGTCTGGGCGCCGCCTTTCAGCATCGCCTCCGCCATCTGCGCTTCGCGCTGCTTCTTATAGCTCAGCGCCGAAGCCGGCACCGGCATCACCTTCCCGGTCTCGATCCACGTGCGCAAACGGCTGGCGTCGGCAAAGTGGGTATATTTGCCGAAGGCATCCATCACCACCAGCGCCACCGGGCGTTGGTTGATCACCGTGCGCATAATCAGGCAGTGGCCGGCGGCGTTGGTGAAGCCGGTTTTGGTCAGCTGGATGTTCCAGTTGTCGCGATACACCAGATGGTTAGTGTTGCGGAACGGCAGGCTGTAGGCCGGATGGGCAAAGGTGGCGGTCTCTTCTTTGGTGGTGCTCAGCTGGCCGATCAGCGGGTACTGCTCGCTGGCGATCAGCAGTTTGGTCAGATCGCGGGCGGTGGAGACGTTATGCACTGACAGTCCGGTGGGCTCCACGTAGCGGGTATGGGTCATACCCAGCGCCTGCGCTTTGGCGTTCATCGCGCGAATAAAGGCGTCGTAGCCGCCAGGATAGTGATGCGCCAGGCTGGCGGCCGCACGGTTCTCGGAAGACATCAGCGCCAGCAGCAGCATATCGCGGCGGCTGATTTGGCTGTTGAGACGCACGCGCGAGTAAATCCCCTTCATTTCCGGGGTATGGCTGATATCCACCGTCAGCATCTCATCCAGCGGCAGATGGGCATCGAGCACCACCATGGCGGTCATCACCTTGGTGATCGACGCCATCGGGCGCACCAGATCCGGCTGGCTGGCGTAAATGATTTTTTTGGTGGCCAGATCGACGATCATGGCGCTGCCGGAAGCGATGTCCGGCTGCGAGGCGGTCACCGCCGCGGAGGTTTTTGCTAACGCCTGGGGCGCAAAAGGCACAGCCAGCAGCAAGGTCAGGCTGAGCAAAGAGACTCGAAATTTCGGCATCATGGGCATTCTGAAAAGTATTTTTGCACGTTATGCAACGTACGCCGCGAGGTTAAGTGGGCAACTTCGCTGGCAAACGCCATCATACCGCGCTGTAAGGCCCTGTGCCTAATAAGAATCGTGAAGAAATGCTGCATTGCCGACATAAAATACATATTTGCCGGCAATGCATATTGACCCGCTACGTCCGATCAGAAGAGTCGGTAGCCATACCCCCACAGCACCACGGTGATCGCCAGCAGGACTTCCAGCACCAGCACCCCGATGGCCAAAGTTGAGCTGGCGAAACTGAGCCCCTCTTCCCGGTTAATGCTCAGGAAGGTCGGGATCCCGAGATAGAGCAGATAGCCAGTATAGAACAGGGCAATGGTACCGATCAGCGCGCATAGCCAGACCAGCGGATAGAGCGCCACAATCCCGCTCAGGAACAGCGGTGTGGCCACATAGCCGGCAAATACCATGCAGCGTTTCAGGGAAGGCTGCTGTGGATACTGCCTGGCCATCCACCAGATGACCCGCCCCATGATCGCCACCCCGGCGAGCATCACGGCATAAAACAGCACCGCCAGCGCCAGCCCGGTCAACATCGACAGTTTAATAATAGTGCCGTCGCCGAAGTTCCAGCCCAACTGCGTGGTGCCGATAAAGGCGCAAACCACCGGAACCGCCGCCATCAGCAGCACATGGTGCGTATAGTGATGAGAAATGGTTTCATTCTCGCTCTTAATCACGCTCATCTCCCGGTTGGGATGAGCGAAGAGCCCCCAGACATGGTTCATAGCGTCCCCCTTGTCACGGCTTCGTACTGCACTGATCCAAGTATAATTCACCCTGTAGATTATTTTGTGTACAGCGCAAAAAATCTGCCTCGCCGCGTTTTGGTCAGTAGGGTGTATGATTAAGAGGTGATGAGGTAAGGAGAAAAGCTGTTTATGGATATCAATCACCTGATTTCCCAGTATGGCTACGCGGCGCTGATCGTCGGCAGCATGGCGGAAGGTGAGACCATTACCCTGCTGGGCGGCGTCGCAGCGCATCAGGGGCTACTGAAGTTTCCCCTGGTGGTGATCGCCGTCGCCCTCGGCGGGATGATTGGCGATCAGCTGCTCTATCTGCTTGGTCGCCGCTTCGGCGGGCGCATTCTGCGCCGTTTCGCCAGCCAGAAGGCGCGGATCCGGAAAGCGCAGCGCATGATCCAGCACCGGCCGTGGCTGTTTGTCATCGGCACCCGCTTTATGTACGGCTTCCGGGTGATCGGCCCCCTGCTGATCGGCGCCAGCCGCCTGCCGCCGCGCATTTTCCTGCCGCTGAATATTGTCGGAGCGCTGGTGTGGGCCCTGCTGTTTACCACCATAGGCTATCTTGGCGGCGAGGTGGTCGGCCCGTGGCTGCACCATCTGGACGCCCATCTGAAGCATTGGATCTGGCTGATCCTCGCGGTGCTGGTGGTCGTGGCCGCCCACTGGTGGCTCAGGCGGCGCGAGAGTAAGAAGAAAGACTGAGCGGCGCGCCCGCGGGCGCACCGTGGTTGGCGGTTACTTCACCGTCTGATGGTAGCCGCCGCCAAGGGCCGAGGTCAGCTGAATGCTGGCGTCAATCCACTGGCCGTGCAGGCGCAAGGCGGTGATACGCTCCTGCAGCGCCGGGAGTTTCGCCAGGCTCACCCTGGAGCCGGGCAGGATCCCCGCCGCCATTCGGGCCTGCGCCAGATCCACCACCCGCTGGGCGTCTTTTTCAACCTGCTGCTGCTGTTGGCTTTTGGCCATCAGCGTCTCAACCTGGCTGGCGGTTTTCGCCACCTGGTTGACGGCGTCCACCACCGCTTTGTTGTATTGGGCGATGGACAGGCTGTTCTGCGCGCTGGCGATATCCAGATTAGCATTGAGACGACCGCTGTCGAAGATCGGCAGCGTCAGTCCGGCGGTGACGCCCATCTGCTGCGCCGAATGGCGGAAAAGATCGCTTAAGTGCAGGGCATCCTGCTGCAGGAAAGCCATCAGGTTGATGTCCGGATAAAACGCCGCCTTCGCCGCGTCCACTTCGCTCAGCGACGCCTCGATATACCAGTGAGCGACCTGCAGATCCGGGCGGCGCGCCAGCAGCTCATAGCCGAGGGTATCCGGCAGCTGCGCGCTGACCGTCGGCAGGCTGGCGGGTTTGAGGTTTAGCGACTGGCTCTGGCTGTTGGTCAGGGCCATCAGCCGCGCTTCAATCTCTTTCATCGTGCCCGCCACGTCCGCCAGCTGCTGGTCGGTTTTGCTGACGTTAATATCGTTCTCCGCCCCTTCGGCGGAGTTGGTGATCCCGCGCTGATACAGGGCCTTGTCGACCGTCACGATATTATTTTGCTCGTTTTTCACCTGCTGCAGCACCGCTTTGATCGCCGCTTCCGTCTGCCACTGCCAGTACAGGCGCGCCACGCTGCCGGAGAGCAGCTCGCGGGTCTGGGCCTGCTCGGCCACCTGGGCTTTCAGCTCGCCGATGCGCGCTTTCACCAGCGCGCGGTTTTTGCCCCACAGATCGAGATCCCAGCCGGCAGTCAGGCCGAAGGTGCCATTGGTGTACCACGGGCCGGTATTGCCGTCGGTATCGGTGGCGAACGGCCCCATCAGGCCTTCAGCGGACATTTTCTGCCGTTCGATATCGGCGGAGAAATCCATCTCCGGGCCAAGATTCGCCTGCGACATTCGCGCCTGCGCTTCAGCAAGCCTGATGCGCTGTTCGGCAATCTGCATGTCCGGCGCGTTGGCGAGTGCGCGCTGAATCAGATTATCCAGTTGGGCATCGTGGTAGTCTTTCCACCAGTCGGTGTGTGGCCAGCCATTTTTGACGGCGGCGGGAAGATCCATGGAAACGTGGGAAGCCGGAATTTGCTGCTGCGGCGGATTAGCGACCTCATGAGAAGGCGCGCAGCCAGCCAGCGCGATGGCCAGGGGCAACGCCGCCAGCACGCTATTTTTTAATATCAATTTCATTTAACAGGTCAGATAACGTAATCAGGTTGGTTATCATAAATTAATTGAATTAAACGCGTTTAGTAAAGCGTGTGACTAAATTATTAGTTAGCTAAAAATAAACAACCTTATCAATTCAAGGGATGAATATGAGTCAGAATATTTATGACGACCCGCAGTTCTTTGCCGGCTATGCGACCCTCGATCGCTCGGTGAAGGGACTGGAGGGTGCACCAGAGTGGCCATCGCTGCAGGCAATGCTGCCGCCAGTAACCGGTTTGCGGGTGGTGGATCTCGGTTGTGGCTACGGCTGGTTTTGCCGCTGGGCGCTGCAGCAGGGAGCCAGCCAGATAATTGGTTTTGATATCTCCCGACGTATGCTGACGCAGGCGCGAGAGATGACCCGCGGGGATGAGATTGACTACCGCTGCGCCGATCTGCAAACCCTGACGTTGCCCGCCAACAGCTGCGATCTGGTCTATAGCTCACTGGCGCTCCATTACTTACCAGACATAGCCCCGCTCTTCACTGCCCTGCAGCAGGCGCTGGTCCCTGGCGGCATCCTGGTCTTTTCCGCGGAACATCCCATCTATACCGCGCCGCTGCAGCAGGGATGGCAGGTGAATGAGCAGGGGCAAAAAAGCTGGCCGGTCAGCCACTATCAGCAGGAGGGCGAGCGCGTAAGCAACTGGTTTGCCGAGGGCGTCATTAAACAGCACCGCAAACTCTCAAGCTGGGTAAACGCGCTTATTGCCGCTGGTTTTGTGCTGGAGCAGCTGGATGAGTGGGGTCCGAGCGCCGAACAGATTGCTCAACAGCCCGCCCTGGATGAAGAGAAAGAGCGTCCGATGATCTTTTTACTGCGCGCGCGTAAACCGGGCTGATCCCTCGCCCGGCGATGGCCGGGCGGGGAAGCATTACGCTTTCAGGCTGGCGCCGCGGCTGGCAATCACCTCTTTATACCAGTCAAAGCTCTTCTTCTTACTGCGTGCCAGGGTGCCGGTGCCGTCATCATGGCGGTCGACATAGATAAAGCCGTATCGCTTCGACAGCTCCGCCTTCGAGGCGCTCACCAGGTCAATCGGCCCCCAGCTGGTAAAGCCCATCAGCTCAACGCCATCGTCAATGGCTTCCCGCGCCTGCACCAGGTGGTCGTTCAGGTAGCTGATGCGATAGTCATCATTAATGCTGCCGTCGGCTTCCACCTTATCTTTGGCGCCCAGACCGTTTTCCACGATAAACAGCGGCTTCTGATAGCGATCCCACAGCACGTTCAGCAGCGTACGCAGGCCGAGGGGGTCTATCTGCCAGCCCCACTCCGAGCTCGCCAGGTGCGGGTTCGGCACCATGCTGAGAATATTGCCGCGCGCCTGCTGGTTCAGCGCCTCATCGGCGGTGACGCATCCGGTCATGTAGTAGCTGAAGGAGATAAAATCGACGGTGGTTTTCAGCGTTTCGCGATCGGCCTCGGTGATGTCGAGCGTGATGCCGTTGTCGCGGAAAAAGCGCTGCATATAGCCCGGGTACGCCCCGCGCGCCTGCACGTCGCCGAAGAACTGCCAGCTGCGGTTCTCCTGCAGCGTCTCAAACACATCTTCCGGTTTGCAGCTCAGGGGATACATCAGCCCGCCGAGCAGCATATTGCCGATTTTGCCCTCGGGCACCAGCTCATGACAGGCTTTGACCGCCAGCGCGCTGGCCACCAGCTGGTGATGAATGGCCTGATACACCTCGCCTTTACTGCTGCCGGCCGGCAAGCCGACGCCGGTCATCGGGGCATGCAGCGACATATTGATTTCGTTAAAGGTCAGCCACAGTTTGACTTTGTTTTTATAACGGCTGAACACCGTCCGGGCGTAGCGCTCAAAGAAGCCAATCACCTGCCGGCTGCCCCAGCCGCCGTAATTTTTCACCAGCGCCCATGGCATTTCATAATGCGACAGCGTCACCAGCGGAGTGATGTTGTGCTTCGCCATCTCGTCGAACAATTTGTCGTAGAACGCGAGGCCGGCTTCGTTCGGCTCGGCATCGTCGCCGTTGGGGTAGATGCGGGTCCAGGCGATGGAGACTCGCAGGCAGTTAAAGCCCATCTCGGCAAACAGGGCGATATCTTCCGGGTAGCGATGGTAAAAATCGATCGCCACATCCTTTATGCCGCTGTCGCCGGGTACGCGCTCGACCACTTCGCCGAAGACGCCGTGCGGCTGCACATCGGAGGTGGATAACCCTTTGCCATCTTCCAGGTACGCCCCTTCCACCTGATTCGCCGCGGTCGCGCCGCCCCATAAAAAATCTGTCGGGAATGTTTTCATCTCTCTCTCCTGTGATTAATGGCTGACTGACAACAACGGCTGACCGGCTTCGACGGCGCTGGGCGCCACCGTGTCGATCTCACGATAGTCATCGCTGTTGCTGATAATAATCGGGGTCGCCAGGTCGTAACCGGCGTCCAGAATCGCCTGACGATCGAACTCAATCAGTAGATCGCCGGCCTGTACCCTGTCGCCCTCTTTCACATGCGCGGTAAACGGCACGCCGTCGAGTTTGACCGTGTCGATGCCAACGTGGATCAGCAGCTCGATGCCGCTGTCGCTCTGCAGGCCGATGGCGTGTTTAGTCTGAAACAGGGAAGCCACTTCGCCCGGGAATGGGGCAATGACTTTGCCCACCGCCGGGATAATGGCGACTCCTTTCCCCAACAGGCCGCTGGCGAAGGTGCTGTCCGGCACCTGATCGAGGGCGATGACGCTGCCGCTCATCGGCGCCAGGATGTCATTTGCCGAGACCGGCGCTACCGCCACGGCGCCCGGCGCGGCGCTGGCGCGCGGCAGGCCGGCGAAGAAGGTCAGCACGCAGGCGAGCACGAAAGCCACGCCGGTGCCGATAAGCCCGCCCCAGACGCTGGCGTCAATCCCGCCGGGCGGGATCATTTGCGCCGGGAAAAAGATGTTTGGCAGGCCAAACGAGTAGGCATAACTGTTGCTAAAGGCAGTGATCGCCCCGCCAATCGCCCCGGCGACACAGCCGAAGATAAACGGACGGCGCAGCGGCAGAGTCAGGCCATAGATAGCCGGCTCGGTGATGCCGAACAGCCCGGCGGAGAAGGCGGAACCGGCCAGCACCCGCTGGCGCGCATCGCGGGTGGCGAGGAAAATACCGAGCACGGCGCCCACCTGGGCAATCACCGCCGGGAGGATAATAGGCAGCATGGAGTCGTGACCAAGCACCGTCATGTTATTGATCATCAATGGCACCAGCCCCCAGTGCAGGCCGAAAATAACGCACACCTGCCACATGGCGCCCAGTACCGCGCCCGCCAGCCATGGCGCAAACGCGTAGATAAACTGGTAGCCGTTGGCCAGCAGATGGCTCAGCCAGGTGGCGACCGGGCCAATCACCAGGAAGGTGAGCGGGACCACCACCGCCAGGCAGATGGCCGGGCTGAAGAAGTTTTTCATCGATGACGGCAACAGCGCGTTGCTCTTGCGCTCCAGCCAGCAGGAGACCCATGAGGCGAGAATAATCGGGATCACTGACGAGCTGTAGTTGATAAAGGTCACCGGAATGCCGAGAAAGTGCTCCACCGCCGCGCCCGGCGCCTGGCTGGCCTCAAAGGCCTGAATCATCAGCGGGTGGGTTAACGCCCCGCCAATCACCATCGAGATAAACGGGTTGCCGCCAAACTTCTTCCCGGCGGTATAGCCAAGAAACAGCGGGAAGAAAAAGAACAGCGCGTCGCTGGCAGCAAACCAGATTTTATAAGTCCCCTGCTCCGGCGTAAGCCAGCCGCAGGTCACCGCCAGCGCCAGCAGGCCTTTCAGCAGACCGGTTGCCGCCATCACGCCGATAAACGGTGTAAAAATGCCGGAGATGATGTCGATAAGCTGGCTTAACACCGATCCTTTGGCCGCTTTTTCCTCGGCAACCGGTTCGCTGTCATCGCTTAACCCCGCCTCCTGGCGCACCGCCAGCCAGACGTCGTGAACGTGGTTGCCAATCACCACCTGAAACTGGCCGCCGCTCTCCACCACCATAATCACGCCCGGATTGGCCTTCAGCCCTTCGGCATCGGCTTTGCCGTTATCCTTCAGTTTAAAACGCAGACGTGTCGCACAGTGAACCAGACTCACAATGTTCTCTTTGCCGCCGACGCGGTTGAGAATATCCTGCGCGAGTGCTTTATATTCCATGCTCTTTTCCTTACTGCCGCTGCCCGCAGACAACCGGCGACTGAGTAGTAAAAATAAAAAAAACCCGAGAACCACGCCGGTAGGCGTCGCGCTCAGGTTTTGCCTGCATCATGCAGTAACAATCCAGTTTGTCGGGAGACTTAGCGTCCCTCTTTTCTTACCCGTTCAATATGAATGGCAAGAAACATAATTTCTTCGGTGGTCAGCGCACGCTGATACTGCTTTTGCAGATGCGTCGCCACCGTTTCCGCACACTTCCACGCTTTGGCGTAGTTGTCTTTCACCGCGCTGTGCAGCGAGACGTCGTCATCTTCCACCACCGTGCGGGTCAGCATCCGCTGAGCGAAAAACTTCAGGTGGGTGACGAAACGCTGATAGCTCAGCGACTCCTCGTCGTAGTTCAGCTGCAGCTGATACTTCACCAGCTGCAGGATCTCCTGCATCACCCGGGTCACGTGCATGACCTCCGGCATTTCGCTGTTGAGCTGCGCCGTCACCAGATGCAGGGCGATAAATCCGGCTTCATCCTCCGCCAGCGCCACGCCTAGCCTTTTGGCAATGATGGCCCTTGCCTCCTGGCCCAGCGCGAACTCCTTCGGATACAGCCGCTTAATCTCCCACAGCAGCACGTTACGCAGTGCGATGCCCTTTTTCTGCCGCTCGATAGCAAAATGACAGTGATCCGTTAACGTGATGTACAAACTTTCCTGTAACTTGCCCAACCGCCCGCGTGCCAGGTCGATAATGCGATCGCAGGTGGTCATCACTTCTAACGGAATCTGACTGAGCAGCTCGCCTAAGCGGCCGACCAGCTCATCGCTTTGTAAGGCGAAAACTTTTTCAATTTTACTGTCGTCCAGCACGTCGCCCGGGCGTTTCTGAAAGGCCAGCCCTCGCCCCATCACCACCTGTTCGCGCCGGTGCTCGTCGAGAACCACCACCACATTGTTATTGAGTACTTTGGCGATTTGCATATAGACCCCAGAAACAAAAAAACCTGACCCCCGACGAAACGCCAGGTGATCAGGTTTTGCCTGCCGCAGCAGTTGCAATCCAACGCCAGCACTGTAACAACTTCTGCTGCGCGCTCAACCTGACAAGTGAAAAAACGTGATTAAGATCGCGACTATCAGAAGGTCACGATGGTTTTCCACTCCACTACCCACGCGTCCTGGGTCTGCGCGACGCCGCCCGGACGGTGCCAGTACTGCAGGCCCGGCTGCAGCTCCAGCCAGGAGACCGGGCGGAAGCGATAATAGAGTTCACCGTTCAGCGAGTGGCCGGCCACCGGCTGGTAAGCCGGATCGTTATAGTCGGTGGCGCCGCTTATCTGATTCATATAGCGCTGATTACGTGCGTAGTGGCTGCTCATGTCGATCCACGTCAGGCCGAAGCCGATCCAGTCCTCCGGACGGGCGTCAAACAGACCGCGGTAGCGCATGGAGGCGGCGACGGCGGAGTGGATATAGTTGCTGCGCTGGTCGCTGAGGCTGCCGCTCAGCGAGACGCTCATCCCCCGCAGCGGGTCGTCGGCGTGGCGGGTGATCTGCTGGTTCAGGCCGGCGTACATAAACCAGGTGCTGTCGTGCTCGGCGTAACCTTGCGGATCGGTCGCCCCGGCGCCGCCGGATTTACCGCTGTAGAGGTCGCTCTGCGGCGCGTTAGTCCAGACCACGCCAAGGTTATAGGCTCCCGGCAGGCCATTAATCAGCGGACGGGTTTCGATCTCCATCGGCAGTAAGATGCCTTTGCTACCCTTCGTCGACCAGCTCCACGCGTGGCTGCGCGCGGTAGCCTGCGGGTTCTGCTCCATCACCCCGCCTTTGAGGGTGACGGTCGGCGTCAGCTTGTACTCCAGGGTGGTGCCCCAGGTATGAATGTTCCAGTTATTCCAGGTCAGCGAGTTGGCCGATTTCCCACCGCACTGGGTCAGCAGCTGAAAATCGCAGGGTATGATCTGGTCGAAGGTTTGCACCTTGTTCATCATGCCGATGCGCCAGGTCAGGCGGCGGTCGTCAAAGCTGCGGGCAAAGGTCAGCCAGCCGAGACGGGTGATCGACCCGCCGCCCCAGCTCTCCTGCGACAGATCGTTGAAGCTGACCCGCGGATCCTGCAGCCGTTTCGTGGTGAGGTTATCATCATGGTTGCGATTGACGATATTACCCTCAAGCCGCGCGTCCGGTATGCCGGTCCAGCGCTCCAGATCCTGGGTAAAGGTCAATGACACCTGGTCAATATAGGCCAGATGTTTATCATGGTTATAGCCGCCGCCGGCGTTGTAGGCCATCTCGTTAAGATAGCCAAGATTATAATGAAAGCCGTTCTCTTCAAGGATGGGACGAATGCCCAGCATATCGCCCAGCAGCCCTGGCTGTCCGGCTTCAAACCCCAGCACGCTGCCGTTCCACGCCGGGGTTTGCGCCGCGTTCACGGCGGGCGCCATAGTCGCCAGCGCCGCGCCGATAAAAAGCTGATTTATTTTTTTGTTATGCATTGTGATCTCCACCGTGACTGAATAAAAACAAAGGGGATCCCCAGGCTATTTATTTACCCGTTTTCTTTTTTTAAAAATGAATGGCAAAAAGCGTCCGTCGGTAATAAAACCGCGACAATGCCAGAGAAATCGTTATTCACATCTCATTGTTTTACATCATCATTTTATCCACCCTGAATTTTTACCAAAAAAAAACCTAAGCACTTTGCGCCACGAATGACGAAAGTGCTTAGGTTTTGCCTGAGTTCAGTAGCAATCCTGAATTGATTGACCGCACATTATCACTTTATTCAACCCATGCCTATCATCAATAGGCATGCAAGTAATAATATGTGAAGCGAATAACAGTATGGCGGTTAATAGCGGCCGATCGCCACCGCTATTTCAGCAGACGTTTGCAGGGCGCGAATTTCATTAAACAGGGTCAGCGCCTCGGTATATTCCTTGCGTAAATAGCCTAACCACTGCTTAATTCTCGCCACATGATACAGGCCGGTATCACCCTGCTTTTCCAGGCGGGTATATTTTTGCAACAGCTGGACCACCTGCGGCCACGGCATGCGCGGTTCATTGTATTTGATCACCCGGCTGAGGTTCGGCACATTGAGCGCCCCGCGGCCAATCATCACCGAATCGCAGCCGGTGACGGCCATACAGTCCTGCGCGCTTTGCCAGTCCCAGATCTCGCCGTTGGCGACCACCGGGATAGTCAGGCGCTGGCGGATCTCGCCGATCGCCTGCCAGTTGATGCGTTCGGCTTTGTAGCCATCTTCTTTGGTACGGCCGTGAACCACCAGTTCGCTGGCCCCCGCCTGCTGCACCGCGTCGGCGATTTCAAAGCGCCGTTCACCGCTGTCCCAGCCAAGACGAACTTTCACCGTCACCGGCAGATGCTCGGGAACCGCCTCTCGCATGGCTTTCGCGCCGCGATAGATCAACTCTGGATCTTTCAGCAGCGTTGCCCCGCCGCCGCTGCCGTTTACCAGCTTCGACGGACAGCCGCAGTTTAAATCAACGCCCCACGACCCCAGCGCCACCGCGCGGGCGGCATTTTCCGCCAGCCACTCGGGATATTGTCCCAGCAGCTGGACGCGGACGCGGGTGCCGGACGGCGTGCGGCTCTGGTGATGCAGTTCCGGGCATAGCCTGTAGAACGATTTTACCGGCAGCAGTTGATCCACCACGCGCAGAAATTCGGTGATGCAGAGATCGTAATCGTTAACCTCGGTCAGCAGCTCACGCACCAGCGAATCGAGCACGCCTTCCATCGGCGCCAGTAGAACACGCATATCGTTACCCGGAAAAAAAAGAGGCGCTATGGTAGCGCCTCCGGGCGCTGGTTGAAAGCGCTCAATGCGTCCGACCCGGCGCACTCCGGTCCCCGGACGCCCGAGGCGGCAAAACGGCGAGATAATCTCTATGCTTTACAGGGGCCTGTGGCGTCTCATTTACCTTTATTTGCCGCGCCTCGTCCAGCAAGGTAGCGTGGGGAGAGAAACCGTCTAAGCCGCAAGGCTTCGGACTCTGACGGGCGAGACGATGGTTCCCGTAAGCTATCAGCGCTATGCATAGAATTCATGATGTGATCGGTAGCACATTTTAGGGATTAATTGTATGATGAATGCACTTCATCAAGGGTTATTACCATGAGTAAATCGCTGACTATTATCTGGCAGTACCTGCGGGCTTTCGTCCTGATTTACGCCTGCCTGTACGCCGGAATTTTTATCGCCGGGCTGCTGCCTATCACTATCCCCGGCAGCATCATCGGCATGCTGATCCTCTTCGTGCTGCTAGCGCTGCAAATTATGCCGCCGCAATGGGTCAACCCCGGCTGCAATATCCTGATCCGCTATATGGCGCTCCTGTTCGTGCCGATCGGCGTCGGCGTGATGCAGTACTGGGATCTGCTACGCGCCCAGCTTGGGCCTGTCGTTATCTCCTGCGCCATCAGCACGCTGGTGGTGTTTGTGGTGGTGAGCTGGAGTTCCCATCTGGTGCATGGCGAACGTAAAGTGATTGGGCAAAAGGAAAAGAAAAATGATGCATGAAATCTGGTGGTCGCTACCGCTTACCCTGATCGTCTTTTTCCTCGCCCGCAAACTGGCGGCCCGCTTCAAGTTCCCGCTGCTCAACCCGCTGCTGGTGGCGATGGTGGTGATCATTCCCTTTCTGCTGCTGACCGGGATCTCCTATGAACGTTATTTTGCCGGCAGCAAGATCCTGAACGATCTGCTGCAGCCGGCGGTGGTCGCGCTGGCCTTCCCGCTATATGAACAGCTGCACCAGATCCGCGCGCGCTGGAAATCGATCATCACCATCTGCTTTATCGGCAGCTGTGTGGCGATGATCACCGGCACCACCGTGGCCCTGCTGATGGGCGCCACGCCGCAAATCGCCGCCTCTGTTCTGCCCAAATCGGTGACCACGCCGATTGCGATGGCGGTGAGCGGCAGTATCGGCGGCATCCCGGCCATCAGCGCCGTGTGCGTGATTTTTGTCGGTATCCTTGGCGCGGTATTCGGCCATACGCTGCTCAACCTGATGCGTATTCGCACCAAAGCATCACGTGGCCTGTCGATGGGCACCGCCTCGCACGCCCTCGGTACCGCCCGCTGTGCGGAACTGGACTATCAGGAAGGAGCGTTCAGCTCGCTGGCGCTGGTGCTGTGCGGGATCATCACCTCGTTGATGGCACCATTTTTATTCCCGCTGATCCTCGCGGTGGTGGGATGAATTGTGATTCAAATCACATTTCTTAATGCAACAAAGAAAAGTTGCATTAGCAATGGGATGTAAATCACATTTGAAACCCCTTGACGCCCGTACACTGGTTCCCCATTACACTGTTATGAGGCAACGCTATGCACTCACGTTTTCAAGCTGCTTTGACTACCCTGGCAGCAGACCTGCAGGCGGCCATCTCCCCGATGCTCGCCGACCCGCACTTCCCGGCGCTGCTCGAAGCCGATCAGGTGGCGACGCTGCAACAGGCGACAGGTCTGGACGAAGACGCGCTGGCCTTTGCGCTACTGCCGCTGGCCGCCGCCTGCGCGCGCGCCGACCTTTCCCACTTTAACGTCGGGGCTATCGCCCGCGGCGTCAGCGGCCGCTGGTACTTTGGCGGCAACATGGAGTTTCTCGGCGCCACCATGCAGCAGACCGTCCATGCAGAGCAGAGCGCCATCAGCCACGCCTGGCTGCGCGGTGAAACCTCCCTGCGCGCTATCACGGTGAACTACACGCCGTGCGGCCATTGTCGTCAGTTTATGAACGAACTGAACAGCGGACTGGCGCTGCGCATTCATCTGCCCGGTCGCGAAGCCCATGCGCTGCAGCACTATCTGCCGGATGCCTTCGGCCCGAAAGACCTGGAGATCAAAACCCTGCTGATGGACCACCAGAACCACGGCTTCCCGGTCAGCGGCGATGCCCTGTCCCAGGCGGCGATTGAGGCCGCTAACCGCTGCCACGCGCCGTACAGCCACTCGCCTTCCGGCGTAGCGCTGGAGCTGAAAGATGGCACCCTTTTCAGCGGCAGCTATGCGGAAAACGCGGCGTTCAACCCGACGCTGCCGCCGCTGCAGGGGGCGCTGAATCTCCTCAGCCTCAACGGCTATGATTATCCGGACATCCAGCGGGCGATCCTGGCGGAGAAAGCCGATGCGGCGCTGATTCAGTGGGACGCCACCGTCGCCACCCTGAAGGCGCTGGGCTGCCACAATATCGAGCGCGTGCTGTTAGGTTAATCCGCCTGCGCAGACGGCCGGATGGCGTCTTCGGCTTATCCGGCCTACCTTTTATACCCTTAGGTGTCGGGTGGCGCTACGCTTACCCGACCTACGGTTCGCGCCATGGCGAGCTGAAGATCCCTATGCCGGGTGTCGGCTCACGCCTTACCCGGCCTGCGTTCGGCGATCTGTCTATATTGCTGAAAATCCCCGCAATCAAACGCGGGTTTCTTGCGCTTACCCGGCGGGTAAAGTAGCCTGAAGACTCCGTTGTCTATTATTGAGCCAAGTTCATGTTAAAGCGTGTGTTCTACAGCCTGTTAGTCCTGCTCGGCCTGCTGCTGTTGACCGTGCTGGGTCTTGACCGTTGGATGAGCTGGAAAACCGCGCCCTATATCTATGACGAGCTGCAGGACCTCCCCTACCGCCAGGTCGGCGTGGTGCTGGGCACTGCTAAATACTACCGCACCGGCGTCATCAATCAGTATTACCGCTACCGCATCCAGGGCGCGCTGAACGCCTACAACAGCGGCAAGGTCAACTATCTGCTGCTGAGCGGCGATAATGCTCTGCAAAGCTACAATGAACCGATGACCATGCGCCGGGACCTGATTAAAGGCGGCGTCGATCCGGCGGATATCGTGCTGGACTATGCCGGTTTCCGCACGCTTGACTCGATCGTCCGCACCCGCAAAGTGTTCGACACCAACGACTTCATTATCATCACCCAGCGCTTCCACTGCGAACGGGCGCTGTTTATCGCCCTGCATATGGGGATCCAGGCCCAGTGCTACGCGGTGCCGTCGCCGAAGGATATGTGGAGCGTGCGGCTGCGCGAATTCGGCGCCCGCTTTGGCGCGCTGGCGGACCTCTACATCTTCAAACGGGAACCGCGCTTCCTTGGCCCTTTAATCCCGATTCCGGCGCAGCAGCACGACGTGCCGGATGACGCCCAGTCCTACCCGGCGGTCACGCCGGAGCAGCTGCTGGAGCTGCAGAAAGAAAAGTAGCCTCCATCATCGCATCCGTTTCAGGTATAAAAAAACCCGCGCCAGGCGCGGGTTTTTACTCAGGCATAAATTACTTCTTACGGGCGTATTTCAGGGAATCCAGCGCCACGGCGAAGATAATGATCGCCCCCTTGATGATGTACTGCCAGTAAGGGTTGACGCCAATGTAGGTCAGGCCATAGTTGATCACGGTGAAGATAATTACCCCTGTCACCACGCCGAATACGGTCCCTACCCCGCCGCTGAACGATACACCGCCCACCACGCAGGCGGCGATGGCGTCCAGTTCGTACATAAAGCCGAGGTTATTGGTCGCCGAGCCGATACGACCGGCTTCCAGCAGGCCGCCGAAGGCGTAGAACACCCCGGAGAGGGCATAGATCATCAGCAGGTTCAACGCCACGTTAACCCCGGAGACTTTCGCCGCTTCCGGGTTACCGCCGATAGCGAAAATGTTTTTGCCAAAGCGCGTCTTGTTCCACAGGATCCAGACAAAGAAGACGGCAATCAGCGCGTAGAAGGTAATGTAGGACAGGCGGAACGAGCCCAGCGCCACAAACCCCTGCGCGAAATGGGAGAAGTGACTGTCGAAGCCGGAGATCGGCGACGCGCCCACGAAATCGTAGTACAGCGAGTTAATGCCGTAGACGATGATCATGGTCCCGAGGGTGGTAATAAACGGCGTTACGTTCAGATAGGCAATGACGATCCCGTTAATCAGCCCGATGACCGCCCCGATGGCGCATACCAGCAGGATGACCAGTGGGATCGGCATGGTCGCCATATCCGGGAACACCTTGTTGGCATTATCCACCGCCTGCAGCATGGTCGCGGCAATCACCGCCGCCAGTCCCACCTGACGGCCGGCGGAGAGGTCCGTGCCCTGCGTGACGATCAGTCCGGCCACGCCGAGGGCAATAATAATACGCACCGAGGACTGGGTCAGAATATTACTCAGGTTGAGCAGACTTAAAAATGTCGGATCCTGGAAAATAATAATGGCCAACAGGACCAGAAGGACGACATATATCCCACCCTCTTTCAGGTAAGTGAGAAAACTCTTTTTATTTAACGCACTCATGTGAAGCCCCTGATCTTAAAGGTGCAATGACGCAAGACGCAGTATTTCGTTTTGCGTGGTGGTTTTAGTCTCAACAATGCCCGCGACCAGGCCGTTGCTCATTACCAGAATGCGGTCGGTAATCCCCAGCAGTTCCGGCATTTCGGAAGAAATAATAATGATCCCTTTATCTTTTTTAGCCAGCTCGGCAATCAGCTGATAGATCTCGAATTTGGCACCGACGTCGATACCGCGCGTCGGCTCGTCCAGCATCAGGATCTCCGGCTGGGTCAGCAGCCAGCGGCCAATAATGACCTTTTGTTGGTTACCACCGGAAAGCGAACCAATCTGCGTATGCTGGCCGGGGGTTTTAACGCGCATGGAGTCAATCACCCATTGGGTATCGCTCTTCATCCGCGAGTTATCCAGCAAGCCGACGCTGTTTTTATATTTCTTAATATTGGAGATCAGCGAGTTAAAACCGATGTCCAGATAGGCGTAAATTCCGGTGGAGCGCCGCTCCTCGGTTACCAGCGCAAAACCGTGGTTAATCGCCTCATTGGCGCTGTGGTTGTTGATCTTCTTCCCGTGCAGGGTAATGGTGCCGCTGGCCTTCTCACGGATCCCGAACAGGGTCTCCACGATGTCGGTACGCTTCGCGCCCACCAGACCGGCGATACCGAGAATTTCGCCCTTATGCAGGTCGAAGGAGACATCGCGAATGGAGGGCTGGCGCAGGGAGGTGAGATTGCGCACCTGGAGGATGACTTCCCCCGGGGTGTTTTCACGATCCGGGAAGCGCTGATTGAGCGAACGCCCGACCATCATGGCGATGATCTTGTCCATATCCAGCCCTTCCAGCGGCTGGGTAGCGATCCACTGGCCGTCGCGCAGGATGGTAATTTCATCGCACAGCTGGAAAATCTCTTCCATTTTGTGCGAGATATAGACGATACCGCAGCCGCGATCTTTCAGCTTGCGGATGATCTTGAACAGATGGTTGACCTCTTTCTCCGTCAGCGATGACGTCGGCTCGTCCATGATGACGATTTTGGCGTCATAGGAAAACGCCTTCGCGATCTCAATCATCTGCATCTGAGATACCGATAAAGTCCCGACGCGGGCGCGCGGATCGATATCAATATCCAGCTCATCAAAAATAGCCTTGGTATCCCGGTACATTTTGTCCTGATCGACAAACATGCCTTTGGTGGGATAGCGGCCGAGCCACATGTTGTCCATGACCGAACGCTGTAAGACCAGGTTTAATTCCTGATGCACCATCGAAATACCGTTTTCCAGGGCTTCTTTCGCCGAATGGAAATCGATCTCTTTTCCCTGAAAAAGAATGCTGCCGGAATCTTTTTGATAGATCCCAAAAAGGCATTTTAATAATGTCGATTTTCCGGCGCCGTTCTCACCCATTAACGCATGAATGGAGTGCGGACGAACCTTCAGGTTGACATTATCAAGAGCCTTGACGCCAGGAAACGATTTGTTGATGTTGGTCATCTCCAACAAATATTCGCCTGACCGTTCGCTATTATTGCTGACCATAGTTATACCTGGCTGCGTTCATGCACGCCCCGTCCGGCGCAATAACGCCAGCAGGAGTCTGGTTCTGTATCAGGAATAATCGGGCGTGGATAACCCACGCCCGCAACTCACATCACGATTATTTGCCGGTAAACTGGCTCAGGTTGTCTTTATCGACCCCCACGTAGGGGACGCGAACAATCTTGTTGTCAATTTTCCAGTTGGTGCCTGCCGCCGCCTCTTTTCCGTCGGCAAGGTTTTTCGCCAGCTCGAAGGTCGCTTTCGCCTGGTTGTTAGCATCGTTCAGCACGGTACCGGCCATCGCGCCGGATTTCACCAGCGCCAGGGCTTCCGGCAGGGCGTCAACGCCGAACACCGGAATGCTGCTCTTGTTGTGCGCTTTCAGCGCTTCAACCGCACCCATCGCCATGGCGTCATTGTTGGCGATCACCACTTCAATCTTGTTCGCATTCGGGCCGGAGAGCCAGGCGTCCATTTTGTCTTTCGCCTGGGCGGTATCCCACATAGCGGTGTCCATCTGCAGCTGCTGGGTCTTCAGACCTTTATCGTTCAACTCTTTGATAACGTAGGTGGTACGTGCTTCCGCATCCGGATGGCCCGGCTCGCCTTTCAGCAGGACGTACTGGATCTGGCCGTCTTTATTCAGATCCCAGTTCGGGTTTGCTTTCCAGTGCTTGGCGATCAGATCGCCCTGAATAATCCCGGACTCTTTCGAGTCGGTACCGACGTAGTAAGCCTTGTCATAACTATCCAGCGCTTTACGGGAAGGCTCTTTGTTGAAGAACACCACCGGAATATTCTGCCCGCGCGCTTTTTCGATGACCGTTCCCGCCGCAGCCGGGTCAACCAGGTTGATCGCCAGGGCTTTCACGCCTTTCGCCAGCAGCACGTCAATCTGATCGTTTTGTTTCGACTGGTCGTTCTGCGAGTCATTCATCAGCAGCTGGACGTCAGGCGCGGATTTGCCATCTTTTTCAATCGCCTTACGCACCACCGACATAAAGTTGTCGTCATATTTATAAATCGTCACGCCGATACGGGTATCTGCTGCGTGTGCTGCGGCGCCAAATAACAGACCAGCCATTACAGCAGAGAGGGTAAACACCTTCTTATTCATGGAATCTCCGGTTTTATTATGCAGGGTCATTTTTGTGAAAAGTGCGGGCGGGACTTGTTGCATTAGTGTTACCGCACAACGCATTTCACGACGAAAATTCGGTCTTCCGTGTCGGGTAACGCTCCAGGAAAATACGACTCTAATACTCGTTTAACGCCTTGTTCCTAATGATAAAAGTGAGGATTTTCCCTCACCTTGTGGTTCAGACTGGTAAACGCTGCCATCATAATCAGGCGAATGTTAATATACTGTGAATTTACTCACAAATTGAAAGCGGTTACATCCCGCTGCCGCTTCAGTTAGTGATCGGCCCCACAGTTTGCCGCTGGGCAACGGAGTGACGGCGCACCAGGGTCGGCATAAAGCAGTGCGTCGCCTCGCGATCCAGCTTGCCGGCCGCCCCCAGCAGCGCCAGCTCGGTGGCCAGCTTCGCCATCGACATCACCGGATAGCGCACGGTGGTCAGTTGAGGATCGGTGTAACGGGAAATAGGAATATCATCAAAGCCAATCAGCGACAGATGCTGCGGCACGACAATGCCGTTATCCTTTAGCGTTGTCAGCGCGCCGGCCGCCATGCTGTCGTTGTAGGCGAACACGGCGGTGAGGCCGAGATTCCGCCCCAGCAGTTCGACCATCGCCGCTTCGCCGCCCTGCATGTCCGGGGAGCCGGACCCGACCCAGCTGTCCGGGGCGATGATGCCCTGCTCCTGCAGCGCTTTGCTCCACCCTTCCCGGCGCATATCGTCGTCTTCAATGCCGTGATTTGAGGAGAGATAGCCGATGCGCTGGTGGCCGTGATTGAGCAGCATGCGGGTAGCCATCAGCGCGCCGCTGACGTTGTCGAGACCCACGCAGCGATGGGCAAAGCCCGGCACGATGCGGTTGATCAGCACCATCCCCGGGATATGTTGCATAAAGTCGCTCAGTTCAGCATCGCTGAGCGCTTTCGAATGGACGATCAGCGCCGAGCAGCGCTGGCGGATCAGCACCTCGATGGCGTGGCGCTCTTTTTCCGCCTCGTGATAGCTGTTGCCGATCAGCACATACTTCTGATGCTGCTGGGCGACGGTATCCACCGCTTTCACCAGCGCGCCGAAGAAGGCATCGGAGACGTCCATCACCACCACGCCGATGGTATCGCTGACCTGGGTGGCCAGCGCCTGGGCATTGGCGTTTGGCCGGTAGCCCAGCTGGGTCACCGCTTTCATCACGACGTCGCGCGTATCCGGACTCACCAGCGCGCTGTTGTTCAGCACCCGCGACACGGTGGCCACGGATACGCCCGCCTGGCGGGCGACATCACGAATAGTGATCATACTCAGCGACCTTAAGAGAATTACAGCACGTCACATTCACCTCCTGTGCTCAGCAAGGAGGCTATTCTGGCAGCGACCCGCGGTCCGCTACGTGAGTGAGGTCACACGGCTGGAAACGTTTACATCCGTTTTGTTAATGATTGTGATCGAGATCGTTATCTGGATGTATCTTTCAATGATGTCCCTGACGCACGCAGGGTTAACTGACGCCACAGCCATTCCACCGGCCCCTGGCGGAAGCGACGCAGCCAGAGTGATGACAGAAGGAGGTTTACGGCCCAGATGGGGGGAACAAAGGCCAGCAGCTGCAGACGATCGAAGCGCATAAACAGCCCGAGATGATAAAACAGGGTGGTGCAGATCAGGGTCTGCAGCAAATAGTTGGTCAGCGCCATGCGTCCAACGCAGGCGATAGCCCCCACCAGGCGGAAACGGCAGAGCTGCGGCCAGTAGCCCCAGGCCAGCGAGGCATAGCCGATAGCCTGCAGCGGGGCGCTAAGTTCACGCGGCGCCTGCAGTAAAAACGCGCACCAGCGATAGTCCCAGGCCAGATACCACTGGGCGACGATGGCCGGCACATTCACCGCCATCCCGGCCACCACCAGCAGCACGCCGGTGCGCCGATAGTGACGCTGGCTGAACTGCCCTTTCAGCCAGCCGCTGCGCATCAGCGCCGCGCCTATCAGCATCATCCCCGCCAGCTGCCAGCCATACTGCGCGCCGAGCGCCAGCAGATTGTCCGACAGCATATCCGCCCGGTTGCTGACCGCCTCCATGCCGCCGTGCAGCTTCCAGTACTGCTCATACTGCAGATTGGCCGCGTCCGGGACCCAGGAGCGATTGGCTGCGGGTCCGGAGATCATCCCCAGCAGGACCAGCACCGCAATGCCGGTGAGGTAGAGCACCACCCCGGTGTTGAACAGCGATTTGACATGCTGAGCCTCGCGCACCATGCGCCAGCTCACCAGCCCCACCAGGGCGTAGGCCAGCAGAATATCGCCATCCCAGAAGAAAAGACCGTGAATGAAACCAAGCAGCGCCAGCAGGGTCAGGCGCGACTGGATCCAGCGTTTTCCGCGGGGGAGCAGAAGCTGCAGACCGGCGCCAAACAGCAGCGCGAACAGGGTGAGAAATTTCACCTGCGCCAGCAGGTCGAGAAGCGCCCAGGTCCAGGTATCGCTGAGGGTCGCGCTTCCTGACCAGGCCGGATTGAGGTAAGCGGCCTTCGGCAAGCCGAAGGCGCTGATATTGAGAAGCAGGATACCGAGGATGGCGACGCCGCGGACAAAGTCCAGCGTGACATTTCTCTCCATGTACCCTGCTCCGTTTTAGCTGTGGTGACGTACTGCGCGCAGGAATTCCTGGCGGGTATTCTGGCTGGATTTGAACAGGCCACCGAGGGAGGTGGTGGTAGTGGCGCTGGTCGCGTCGCGGATGCCGCGCGCTTTCACGCAGTAATGCACCGCGTCAATGGATACCGCCACGTTGCTGGTGCCGAGCAGCGTCTGCAGCGCAATCAGGATCTGCTGCGTCAGACGCTCCTGGACCTGCGGACGCTGGGCGAAAAACTGCACGATACGGTTGATTTTCGACAGGCCAATCACCGAATCTTTCGGGATATAGGCTACCGTCGCTTTACCATCGATGGTGACGAAATGGTGTTCACAGGTGCTGGTCAGGGTGATATCGCGTACAGTGACCATTTCATCGACCTTCATTTTGTTTTCAATGACGGTGATTTTCGGGAAGCGAGAATAATCCAGTCCGGAGAAGATCTCATCGACATACATTTTGGCGATGCGATGCGGGGTCTCCATCAGACTGTCATCACTCAGATCCAGATTCAGCAGTTGCATAATCTCGGTCATATGACCGGTAATCAAACGCTTGCGTGTTTCGTTATCAATTTCTTGTACTGGCGCACGCATCGGCGTCTCCAGCCCACGAGCGACCAGCGCTTCATGAACGAGGACGGCTTCTTTACTCAGTGATGACATTTGGGTTTCTCCTGCAGGTGTGGCGCTCTTTGCTTTTTCTGGGGGCAAAGTTTGTATTCATTGTGCGTGAGGCGGCGCACAGAATCCAGTAGCCGTAACGATAATTATTGAAATTGGCGCTGCCTTTTATTAAGGCGCGAAGTCTCGCCTCAAGCGCGGCGCCAAATCCCTACCGCCGAATCCGGAATGATCCAACCGCTGTACGCATCCATAAGCGCCATCGCTACACCGGCATGTTGGCTATAAGTTGCATTAATGATGCAGTAAGTTCTCAAAAGGAGAAAGTGAAAGTTGCTCACCGGCTAATGAAATATCTGTATTATTAACGTTTACGCGCACACCCCTTCCGAGGAGCCTTGCATGGAACTGCTTGAAGAGCATCGCTGTTTTGACGGCCGGCAACAACGCTGGCGTCATCACTCCCCTGTCCTGAACTGCGCCATGACGTTCAGCATTTTTTTACCGCCTGAGCGCGAAACGCCGCCGCCGGTGCTGTACTGGCTGTCCGGGCTGACCTGTAACGATGAAAACTTTACCACCAAGGCGGGCGCGCAGCGCATTGCCGCCGAACTGGGCATCGCGCTGGTGATGCCGGATACCAGCCCGCGCGGTGATGAGGTGGCCAACGACGACAGTTACGATCTGGGGCAAGGCGCCGGCTTCTACCTGAACGCCACCCAGGCGCCCTGGGCGGCGCACTATCGAATGTACGATTACCTGCGCGACGAACTGCCCGCGATTATCCGCAGCGAGTTTAGCATCGGCGACCGCTGCGCCATCAGCGGCCACTCGATGGGCGGTCACGGCGCGCTTATCATGGCGCTCAACAATCCCGGCCGCTACGTCAGCGTCTCCGCCTTCGCGCCGATCGTCAATCCCTCCCAGGTGCCGTGGGGTAAGAAAGCGTTTACCGCCTATCTCGGCGCCGATGAATCGACATGGCACGCCTGGGACAGCTGCGCCCTGATGCAGGCCAGCCAGCCGGCGGACGCTGTGCCGACGCTTATCGATCAGGGCGACAGCGATCCATTCCTTGCCGGACAGTTGCAGCCGGCGGTACTGGCGGAGGTCGCGCGGCAGAAGGCCTGGCCGTTAACGCTGCGCATCCAGCCCGGTTACGACCACAGCTACTACTTCATTGCCTCGTTTATTGAAGACCATCTGCGCTTCCATGCGCAGCATCTCTTTGGCTAAACGCAAATGCGCCGCGAAGCTGCTTCGCGGCGCATGTTCAGGCCTACAGGACGCGTTTTAGCGCCGGCAATCAGAAGCGATAATCCACCGCCATAAAGTAGCGACGGCCCTCTTCGGTATAGCTGTAGTCGTCCCGGCTGAGATCTTTATCGCCCACGTTCTGCACCCCGGAGCGCAGTTTCACATTCTTGGTGACCTGCCACGCCGCGCCGACGTCAAACAGGGTATAGCCGCCCGGCGTTTTGCCGGTGGCGCTCACCGCGCGCTGCTGGCCAGTATAGTTGGCCGTCACGTAGAAGGACCAGTCATCCAGCGGTTTCCAGTCGAGCGTGCCGTTGGCGGTATGGAACGGCAGCGTCTGCAGCGGTTTGTCGCCGCCGTTGCTCAGATCGCGACCATCGTTGTAGGTGTAGTTCACCGTCAGCTTCCACTCATCGCCAAACGGGATCTTCACCTCGGTCTCCACCCCTTTGATGCGCGCTTTGTTGACGTTGAAATAGCGGAAGATCGGCACGCGCTTGCCGTTGACGGTTTTCCAGCCGACAAAGTTCGGGTAGCCCGGCGCTTCGCTGGCGCTGGAGGTGCGCAGAACATCGATCATGTCGTCGACATTATTCTGGAAGGTGGTGATGCTGCCTTCGACATTTTCAAGCCAGCCCTCTTCCCCGCGGTAGTAGAGACCGAGCTCGAAGCTTTCGCTGGTTTCCGGTTTTAGATCCGGGTTACCAACGATGCTGCACGAGCCGCGGCAGGAGTTGGTGGTCCAGTCGGGATTAAGCTGCAGCAGGGACGGGGCTTTAAACGCCGTCGCCCAGCCGCCTTTGACGGTGACGGTATCGGTGGCGTTATACACCAGATAGGCGCGCGGGCTCCAGTGATCGCCATAGGTCTGATGGTCGTCCATACGAATGCCGGTGGTCAGCGCCAGCGGCTCGATGATGCGCCATTCGTCTTCAATAAACAGGGCGTACTGGCTGGCCGACGTTGACTGACCGCCGCTGCTCAGGTTGACCGGATCTTTCAGCTTGTCGTGGCGCCATTCGCCGCCGAAGGTCACCAGCTGGTTAATCATGTCCAGCGGCAGAACGTACTTGCCGTCGATGGCATTGCTTTCCGAAGTGATGGTCCCGTTCTGCCCCGGATTTTTGTTATCCACCTTTTCGCCGTAGAACTTGAGCTCGCTGTTGCCCATATCCCAGCGGCCGTTATGGCTCAGGGAGTAGTTCTCACGCTCAAGGCGGTTGCGGTCAAGGGAATCGGAGTCGCGATCCTGGCGGTCAAAGCCATAGCCCGCGGTGAAATCGTGGCTGTCGTTCGGCGTCCAGGCGAATTCAACATTGCCATCGCGGCTGGTGAAGCCCTCGATGCGCGGCGTTTCGCCGGTGGCATTGCTGGAGGACTGCGGATCGTCCTTGGCGCGTTTCGCCAGGCTGCCGTAGGCCTTCATCCCAAGCACGCCGTCGATCAGCGGGCCGCTGGTGAAGAACTGGCCGTTCCAGGTATCCCCGCGGTCGCGGTGCTCCTGGATGGTGGTATCAGCGCTCAGCGTCCCGGTCCATTTCTGGCCGATTTTTTTGGTAATAATGTTGACCACGCCGCCGAGCGCATCGGAGCCGTACAGGGAAGACATCGGGCCGCGCACCACTTCGATACGTTCGATGGCATCCACCGGGATCCAGTTAAGGTCGAAGTCGTTGTGGCGGAAGACGGCGTTTCGCGAGTTGACGCGCTTGCCGTCAACCAGGATCAGGGTATAGCTGCTGCTCAGACCGCGGATGCTGACGCCTTTGCGGTTATCCCCTTCGTTGGTGAGCTGGACCCCGGGCACATCGCGCAGTACGTCTTTCAGGTTCTGGACCGGCTTGCGCTGCAAATCCTGCTGAGTGATGACGCTGATGCTCGCCGGCGCGTCTTTGACGCTCTGTTCAGTCGCCGAGGCGGTCACCACCAGCGTTTCTTCATTCACGTCGGCCAGGGCCGGAAACGCCAACGATACGACGGACGCAGACAATCCCGCCCGGATAAAAGGGTTTAACCTGAACATTCCAAATCTCCATGAGGTGTACAACCAAACAAACAAAAAAGGTGCTGCTCACACGCGCTGGCGGCCTGCCGCTCTGTCGGCGGTAGACTCGCTGTTTTCTTGTCGATGTGGCTGGTCGCCCGATGTCAGTCTGTACACATGGCAGAGACGGGGGAGTGGCTTCATCCGTAATGGTCGGAAATGATAAAGATAATGATTTCTATTATCAATATAATTATGAAGAATTGTGTCAGGCTGTAACTGCGCGGACATAAAAAAAGCCCTCTGTATCAGAGGGCTTATGCTGTATCACCGCCGGGATTAACGCTTAAAGCGGTCCGGGAAGGTCATATCGCTGTAACGAACGAAGCGGGTGCCTTTCGCCAGTTTGTAGCCAAACCAGATGACGAGGAACAGCGGAATACCGATGTAGGTCGCCGCCACACCGCCCCAGTCAATGGTGTCCTTGAGGAACGCTTCATAGTTCTGTCCCAGGGTGATGATGAGGCACAGCACGAAGGCGAAGATCGGCCCCAGCGGGAAGAACCCGGAACGATACGGCAGGTTATTGAGATCGTTACCCTGCAGGACGTAGCCGCGACGGAAACGGTAGTGGCTGATGGCAATCCCCAGCCAGGCGATAAAGCCCGTCATCCCGGAGGTGTTCAGCAGCCACAGGTACACCGTCTGGTTACCGAACATCGAAGTCAGGAAGCACAGCGCCGCGATAACGGTGGTCGCGTACAGGGCGTTGCGCGGCACGCCGCCACGCGACAGCTTCGAGAAGATGCGCGGCGCTTTGCCGTCGCAGGCCAGGGTATACAGCATACGCGTAGAGGCGTACATCCCCGAGTTACCCGCCGACAGAACGGCCGTCAGGATAACGGCGTTCATGATCGCCGCCGCCGACAGCAGACCGGCGTGCTGGAAGACCAGCGTGAACGGGCTGACGGAGATATCTTTAACGTCGTTGCGCAGCAGGCTCGGATCGGTATATGGAATGATCAGGCTGATAATCAGGATCGCGAAGACGTAAAACAGCAGGATACGCCAGAAGACCTGGCGCACCGCGCGCGGAATGTTCTTCTCCGGGTTCTCAGACTCACCGGCGGCAATACCGATAAGCTCGGTGCCCTGGAAGGAGAAGCCGACAATCATCGCCACGCCGATCATCGCCGAGAAGCCGCCGGCAAACGGCGCATCCGCGATCCCCCAGTTGCTCCAGCCGGCAGGCTGCGCCCCTTTGAAGATGCCGACAATCATCATCACGCCGACGATGATAAAGATAATGACGGTGGCCACTTTGATCAGCGAGAACCAGTATTCCGCCTCGCCAAAGCCGCGCACCGAGATCCAGTTCAGCAGGAACATAATGCCGAGGAACAAGGCGCTCCAAATCCAGCCCGGGGTGTCAGGGAACCAGTAGCTCATCACCAGCTGCGAGGCCACCAGATCAACGGCGATCGTTACCGCCCAGTTGTACCAGTAGTTCCAGCCCAGCGCGAAGCCAAAGCCCTCTTCAACATAATTCTGCCCGTAGGTGGCGAAGGAACCGGACACCGGCATAAACGCCGCCAGTTCGCCCAGGCTGGTCATCAGGAAATAGACCATCAGACCGATCAGAATATAAGACAGCAGCGCCCCGCCGGGACCTGCTTGCGAAATTGTTGCGCCAGAGGCAACAAAAAGACCCGTACCGATGGAACCGCCGATGGCGATCATGGTCAAGTGGCGCGCCTTCAGTTCACGACGTAGCGTGGGCGCTTCTGTGGTTTTAGTTTCCGAAACCATGTGATAATGCTATCCATCTAAAAAATGAGGCGCGATTGTAGCAGACGATCGGGGTTCCATCCGGTACAAATGCAAAGTTATAAGAGAGCTTCATGATCGACCGCAAATTATTAGTAAAGCACTAACCTGCGGAATTGCCAGCAAATTCCCCCCACCATTATCAGGCGATAAAGCCGGATCGCTACACCTGGCAATACTGCAGAAAACGTTGTAATGCTTTAGAAATATGCTTCTGCCGGTGGTGGATCCGCCATAGCGTGCGCGTCAGCCGGGGCAGCGGCACTTTCAGCTCCGCCAGCGTGCCGGAGGCCAGCTGTTCGGCAATCACCCGCCGCGATAAGCAGCTGATCCCCAGCCCATGGCGTACCGCGTGTTTGATCGCCTCCGAGTTGCCGAGCTCCATCCCCAGATGAAACGCCGGCAGATGCGACAGCAGAACGTAATCGACAATCTCCCGGGTGCCGGACCCATGCTCGCGCAGGATCCACGGCGCCTCGGCCAGTTGCTGCAGGGTCACCTCCCCCGCCAGCAGCGGCGAGTCAGGCGCGGCAAACACCACCAGCTCATCTTCCAGCCACGGCTCGGCAATAATATCGGCGGCATGACACGGCCCCTCGATCAGACCGAAATCCACCCGCAGGTCGGCAACGGCGTTGATCACGTCCAGGCTGTTGCCCACGCTCAGCTCAACCGGCAGATCCGGGAAGTCATGGCGATAGCGGGCGATGATCTCCGGCATAATATAGTTGCCGATGGTGCTGCTGGCGTAGACCCGAATCGCCCCGTTGTCGCCGCGAAACAGCTGCTCGATCTCCAGGGCCCGCTCCAGCAGCGCCAGGGCGCGCGGATAGAGCAACCGTCCATGCTCATTGACCACCAGCCGCTTGCCGACGCGGTCGAACAGCTGTACGCCGAGCTGCCCTTCCAGATCGGTCAGCGCGGCGCTGACCGCAGATTGCGAAAGCGCCAGCATCTGTGACGCCTGAGTGGTCGACCCACTCTTGTGGACTTCGGCGAACACTTCCAGCTGCCGCAGCGTAATATGCATAACCCACCCGTTGAGTAATCCAGTCTGAATAACCTTTCTTACTATGGTGACACAAATCGAGGCGGCTGATGGAAGGAAAATCCCCTTACGTCACAAAATCATCGTCTTGCTGACAAGAACAGCTCGCCTCCGCGCCTCACTCCCCTGCCCCATTGTCACCGGCGAAGCGGTCATTAACCACTTATTACGATTGATTATAAACATATAATCAATTTTATATTTAATCCCGCGCGGCGTAACCTTTAGGCAGACAAAGGAGAAGGTTATGACAGCACTCACTTTACCCACCAAACATCGTTCCCTGTGGCATTTTGTCCCAGGCCTGGCGCTAACCGCCGCCCTGACCGGCGCCGCCCTGTGGGCCGGTAGCTTTCCGGCCATTGCCGGGGCGGGCTTCAGCGCCCTGACCCTCGCTATCCTGTTCGGGATGGTCGTCGGTAACACGGTCTATCCGAAAATCTGGCAACCCTGCGACGGCGGGGTGATCTTCGCCAAACAGCATCTGCTGCGCCTGGGGATCATCCTCTACGGCTTCCGCCTGACGTTCGCCCAGATTGCCGACGTCGGCGTGAGCGGTATTTTGATTGACGTTCTGACGCTCTCCAGCACCTTTTTCATCGCCTGCTTCCTGGGCCAGAAAGTGTTTGGGCTCGATAAGCACACCAGTTGGCTGATCGGCGCCGGCAGCAGCATCTGCGGCGCTGCAGCTGTGCTCGCCAGCGAGCCGGTGGTCAAAGCCGAAGCCAGTAAAGTGACCGTCGCCGTCGCCACGGTGGTGATCTTCGGTACCATCGCCATCTTCCTCTACCCGGCGATGTACCCGCTGCTGGCGCACTGGTTTACCCCGGAGACCTACGGGATCTATATGGGTTCCACCATGCATGAAGTGGCGCAGGTCGTCGCCGCCGGCCATGCGGTCAGCCCGGATGCGGAGAATGCCGCGGTTATCGCTAAAATGCTGCGCGTGATGATGCTGGCCCCGTTCCTGCTGTTCCTGGCGGCGCGTGTTAAACAGCTGACCCCGGCGGGTAACGGCGAGAAAAGCAAAATCACCATTCCGTGGTTTGCCATTATGTTCATCCTGGTGGCAGTGTTTAACTCCTTCCATCTGCTGCCGAAAGCGGTAGTGGATATGCTGGTGACGCTGGATACCGTCCTGCTGGCGATGGCCATGGCCGCTCTTGGGGTGACCACTCACGTCAGCGCGCTGAAAAAAGCCGGGGCGAAACCGCTGCTGATGGCGCTGATGCTGTTCGTCTGGTTGATTGTTGGCGGTGGGGCCATTAACGTCGCGATCCACAGCCTGATGGCATAAAGCACTACATCTTTCTCCAGTTAAGCCGCTATCATTACCCACCCCCCAGCGGCTTTAACTGGAGTTTTTTTATGAAATACGTAGGAGCGCACGTGAGCGCCTCAGGTGGACTGGCCAATGCCGCCATTCGCGCCGCCGAAATCGAAGCAACCGCCTTCGCCCTCTTCACCAAAAACCAGCGCCAGTGGCGCGCCGCGCCGCTCAGCGACGAGACCATCGCCGAATTCAAAGCCGCCTGTGAAAAGTATCACTTTGGCCCCGGGCAGATCCTGCCGCACGACAGCTACCTGATTAACCTCGGCCATCCGGTGGAAGAAGCGCTGGAAAAATCCCGTGATGCCTTCATCGATGAGATGACCCGCTGCCAGCAGCTGGGGCTGACGCTGCTCAACTTCCACCCCGGCAGCCATCTGCAGCAGATCCCGGAGGAGGAGTGCCTGGCGCGCATCGCCGAATCGATCAATATCGCGCTGGCCAAGACCGAAGGCGTCACCGCCGTGATCGAAAACACCGCCGGCCAGGGCAGCAACCTCGGCTTTAAGTTCGAGCATCTCGCGGCCATCATCGATGGCGTGGAAGATAAAACCCGTGTCGGCGTCTGCATCGATACCTGCCACGCCTTCGCCGCCGGCTACGACCTGCGCAGCGCCGAAGCCTGCGAGAAGACCTTTGCCGACTTCGAGCGTATCGTCGGCTTTCAGTATCTGCGCGGCATGCACCTCAACGATGCCAAGAGCGCCTTTGGCAGCCGGGTTGACCGTCACCATAGTCTGGGGGAAGGCAACATCGGCCACGACTGCTTCAGCTGGATCATGCAGGACAGCCGCTTCGACGGCATTCCGCTGATTCTGGAAACCATCAACCCGGATATCTGGGCGGAAGAGATAGCCTGGCTGCGGGCGCAGCAGATCGCCGAAGTGGCGTAAACAGAGACATAAAAAAAGGGCCGAACAGTCGGCCCTTTTTTATTGCGGAGAGATTATGCCGCTTTTTCGACTTCCGCTACCTGCGCTTCCGGGCGTTTCAGCACCGCGTAGGAGAGGCCCGCCACCAGCGTCCCGGCGACAATCGCCAGCAGGTAGCCCAGCACTGGCGTAATCGCCCCCGGGATCAGCAGAACAAACAGCCCGCCGTGCGGCGCCATCAGTTTTGCGCCAATTGCCATCGAGATAGCGCCGGTTACCGCGCCGCCGACGATACAGCAAGGCAGCACGCGCATCGGGTCACGGGCGGCAAAAGGAATCGCCCCTTCAGAGATAAAGCACAGGCCGAGAACCAGCGCGGCTTTGCCCCCTTCCCGCTGCCCTTTGTCGAACTTATTGCGGGCAACCAGCGTCGCGACACCCATCGCCAGCGGAGGCACCATACCGGCCGCCATGATCGCCGCCATCGGCGCGTAAGTCTGGGTACTCAGCAGGCCAACGCCGAAGGCATAGGCCGCTTTGTTCACCGGGCCGCCCATGTCGGTACACATCATCGCGCCGAGGATCGCGCCCAGCAGAACCGCGTTGGCGGTGCCCATGGTTTGCAGCCAGTGGGTCAGCCAGGCAAGGATACCGGCGACCGGTTTACCGATCAGGTAGATCATCGCCAGGCCCACGATCAGGCTGGAAACCAGCGGAATGATCAGGATTGGCTTCAGCGCTTCCATACTCTGCGGCAGTTTCAGCTTAGTGCTGATGGCTTTCGCCACGTAACCGGCAAGGAAACCGGCGATGATCCCGCCGATAAAGCCGGAGCCGCCGCTGACCGCCAGCATACCGCCGATAAGACCCGGGGTCAGACCCGGACGGTCGGCAATAGAGAAGGCGATAAAGCCCGCCAGCACCGGCACCATCAGCGCGAAGGCCGAGCCGCCGCCGATTTGCATCAGCGCCGCCGCCAGGGTGTCTTTTACTTCAAACGCTTTGATCCCGAAGGCAAAGGAGAGCGCGATACACAGGCCGCCCGCCACCACCATCGGCAGCATGTAGGAGACGCCAGTCAGCAGGTGGCGGTAGGCGCCCGCCGACTCTTTTTTACCTTCGCCAGCAGCCTGAGGTTTCCCGGAAGGCTGGTACGGTTTGGCTTCCACCACCGCTTTGTCCAGCTCCTGGGCGGTTTTCTTCAGCGCCAGACCGGTGGTAGTGCGATACATCGGCTTGCCGGCGAATTTCGCCAGGTCGACTTCGATATCAGCGGCGACGATCACTAGATCCGCCTCGGCCACCTCTTCCGGGGTGATAGCATTGCCCGCGCCGACGGAGCCGCGAGTTTCCACTTTCACCCACCATCCGCGTTTTTTCGCTTCGGTTTCAATGGCTTCAGCGGCCATAAAGGTATGGGCAACGCCGGTCGGACAGGCGGTGACCGCGACAATACGTTTCGGTCCGCTGGTGGCCGCCGGGACTGCCGCGGCGGCAGGCGCCGCGTACGGCGTCGCATGGCCCTTGGCTTCGCTCAGGAACAGCTCCGGGTGCGCCACGGCGCGATTAATATCGCCGAGGAAAACCTGTTTGCCGTTCAGCGCGCTGTCAGTGGGCAGCGCCGACCCGAGAACAATCACCAGTTCGGCGTCGTTGGGGTTATCAATCAGTTCAAGGTGCGCTTTTGGCGCGGCGGCGCCCAGCAGGGTTTTCGCCATATAGGCGCGCGCCTGTCCGAGTCCGGCATCAATAATCAGCAGCGTTTTCATTATGCCTCTCCTGCTGTCAATTAAAGGGTTGTAAGTCGACGCGCGCCATCATCGCGGCCAACTGGGTACGGTCGGTGATCCCTACATTGCTCTGGCTGACGGCCAGGGCAGCGACAGCGGTCGCCAGGCGCAGGGTATGTTCGCTGGATTCACGCATCAGCAGGCCGTAAATCAGGCCGCCGACCATCGAATCGCCGGCGCCAACGGTGCTGACCACTTCGACTGAAGGCGGCTTGGCAATCCACTCGCCGGAGGCGTTCACCCACAGCGCGCCCTCTTCGCCCAGGGAAATCACTACGTGAGCGATCCCCTGCTCGCGCAGCGCATGGGCGGCGTCGATAACGTCTTTCATCTCCGGCAGCTTACGGCCAGCCCAGATTTCCAGCTCACGACGGTTCGGTTTCACCAGCCACGGCGCCGCTTTCAGTCCGGCAACCAGCGCTTCGCGGCTGCTGTCGAAAATGATGCACGGGCACTGGCTGCGCAAACGGGTCATCCAGTCGGTAAAGGCCTCCGGGCTGACGCCGGACGGCAGACTGCCGCTGACGCAGACCATATCGAACTGCCCGAGCCAGCTCAGGGAGTCGTTGACGAAGCGTTCCCAGTCGCCCGGGGTCACTTCAAAGCCGGAGAAGTTGAAATCGGTCACTTCGCCATCTTTTTCCGTCAGCTTAACGTTGATGCGGGTCCGGCCCTGCACCACCTGGAAACGGTTGGCGATCCCCAGCTCGCTGAACAGCTGCTGAAAGCCATCCTGGTTGTCTTTCCCCAGGAAGCCGCCGACGGTGACGTCAATGCCAAGATCTTTCAGCACTTTCGCCACGTTGATGCCTTTCCCGGCGGCGTGCAGGCCGGTGGTACGCACCAGGTTCACTTCACCGCGCTCGATCTCCGGGGTGAAGCCCACCAGATCGTACGCCGGGTTTAAAGTAATGGTTGCTACACGTCTGCTCATTTATGCGCCCTCCCCAAGGCCTGCGGCGATCGCTTCGCCAATCGCATCCAGCGCTTGTTGCGCATCTTCACCCTGCGCGGTAAAGCGCAGACGGTGACCTTTTTTCACACCCAGCGCCACGACCTTCATCAGGCTACGACCGTTGGCCGGCTTGCCGGAACCGTCGAGGTTAGTGACGGTGACGTCACTGGAAAATTGTTTAATGGTGTTGACCAGCATGGTGCCCGGACGGGCATGCAGGCCATGCTCATTGCGCACCACAAATTCGGCGCTCAGCACATCTTCGGCAATCGCGTCGTCGCTGGTCAGCAGCGCCAGCACGGTGGCGGCGTCGGCTTTCAGCAGATGGTCAGCTTTCTTGTCCAGCAGCAGCTTGCTCAGGCGGTTCAGCACCGCGGTTGGCTGCTCGTCGGTCATCGCCACCGTGACCAGCAGGGAAACCGGCTGATCGTCGCGGGTGAAGGCGGTGGCGGCGCGGCTGACCGCCACGGCGCTGCGCAGATTGCCTTCAGCGCTGTCGTTCAGCCAGATGCCCTGACCGAGGTTCAGCGGCGTATCGTTAATGACGTGGCTAACGAAGGCGGAATCCACCGCGCCTGCTTCTTTCAGACGCGCGGCGTTCAGCGCCTGCAGGGTCAGCAGATCGCTGGCCGCGACGTCGAGACTGAGGGTCTCGTTGTCCAGCTTCAGCGCTTCGCTCTGTTTCTCTCCCATCAGCAGCGCACGCAGCTCTTCCGCGGTGGTGGCGGACTGCAGCTGGGCGGCGACGGCGTCATCGCTCAGCACGTGGGTCAGCTGACGCAGCAGGCCGAGGTGTTCATCTGAGCTGGCGGCAATCCCGATCGCCACATAGGCGGTCTGCCCTTCGCCCCAGGTGACGCCCTGCGGGAACTGAAACACCTGAACGCCGGTCTTCAGCACCTGATCACGCGTATCCGTCGTGCCGTGCGGGATCGCGATCCCGTTGCCGAGGAAGGTCGAGGTCTGCTGCTCGCGCGCCAGCATGCCGTTCACGTAGCCATCGGCCACGTTGCCGGCGCTGACCAGCGCGGCGGCGACCTGCCGGATGGCCTCTTCTTTATTACCGGCCTGCTGGCCGGGATGAATATCCTGCACAGATAACTGGAACATGGTTCTCCTCTCCTGCTGAATTGAATCGTTTCAGCTAACTTGAGAAAAAAGGCGCCATCTGACGGTGAACGATATGTCGAATGACGCTGAAAAGTTTCAAGAATTTTGTACCTTTCTTGCTCAATGCGCAAGGTACGTCAGCGACTTGATTGCAGAACTTAGAGGTACTGCACACTTTTGCTGAAGCCCTGGCGCCTGGCTGGGGTAAGCGTCAGCTTTTTGCTGAACCTTGTATTTTGAAACGCCTTTTTAATTATTCGTGCCATACTACTGTTTATTTTCAGCCAGCAGGCGTAAACTCCGCGCCGTCTCCTGAAACTACAGAAAACCAAACACATGGAAAACCGAAGCGCCGCCCTTCCCCGACGCGGATTCGATGTCATCTCTTCCGCCTTCCTGATCGTCGCCTTTCTGACGGGCATTGCCGGGGCGTTGCAGACGCCGACCCTGAGCCTGTTTCTGACCAATGAAGTACACGTCCGCCCGGCGATGGTGGGTTTCTTTTTTACCGGCAGCGCCGTCATAGGCATTCTGGTCAGTCAGTTCCTCGCCGGACGTTCTGACCGTCAGGGCGACCGCAAGCAGCTGATTGTCGTCTGCTGCCTGCTGGGAGTGCTGGCCTGCGTGCTGTTTGCCTGGAACCGGAACTACTTCATTTTGCTGTTCGTCGGCGTCTTCCTCAGCAGCTTTGGTTCGACCGCCAACCCACAGATGTTCGCCCTCGCGCGCGAGCATGCCGACAAAACCGGCCGCGAAGCGGTGATGTTCAGCTCCATTTTGCGCGCCCAGGTTTCCCTGGCATGGGTGATTGGTCCCCCGCTGGCCTATGCGCTGGCGATGGGGTTTGGCTTTACCGCGATGTACCTCAGCGCCGCGGCGGCGTTTATCGTCTGCGGGATAATGGTCTGGCTGTTCTTGCCCAGCATGCGCAAAGCGAAGGCGGTGGCGACCGGCCGGCTGGAAGCCCCGCGCACGCACCGCCGCGATGCGCTGTTGCTGTTCAGCATCTGCACGCTGATGTGGGGCACGAACAGCCTGTACATCATTAATATGCCGCTGTTTATCATTAACGAGCTGCATCTGCCGGAGAAGCTGGCCGGCCTGATGATGGGTACCGCCGCCGGGCTGGAAATCCCCACCATGCTGATTGCCGGTTACTATGCCCGGCGCTTCGGTAAACGCTTTCTGATGCGCCTCTCCGCGGTGGCTGGGGTGCTGTTTTATGTGGGCATGCTGACGGTGCATACGCCGGGGCTGCTGCTGGCGATGCAGGTGCTGAACGCCATCTATATTGGGATCCTCGCCGGGATTGGCATGCTTTATTTCCAGGATTTGATGCCCGGGCAGGCAGGCGCTGCCACCACCCTCTACACCAATACCACCCGCGTCGGTTGGATCATCGCCGGCTCACTGGCGGGCGTGGTGGCAGAGATCTGGAGCTATCATGCGGTGTTCTGGATTGCGCTGGTCATGGGGATCGCCACGCAGGCCTGCCTGTGGCGGATCAGGGACGTCTAGATAAGGTTGCCCGGCCGGAGCCGGGCAATGGGGATTAATGATCCAGATAGAGATAATGCAGCCAGCTGGTCATGCGCAGCAGCACTTTGCGCATAATCGACACATGGGCAAAATAATCGGTATACACCGCCGCCTGGGCGCTGACCCCGTCCGGTAAATGTTCCACTTCCGGATGGGGATCGAGGTCGATCAGCACGTAAATGCCCTCTTTCCCTGCCCCGGCGTTCAGTCCTTGCAGCGCGCCGCTGGCCTGGTAGCTGCCGTCCGGGACGGTCGGCAACACCCGCGATACCTTACCGCTGTAGACGCTGCCCGGCAGACCGTTAAACACCACCTCCGCGCTATCCCCGGCCGTCAGACGCAGGACCGAATTCTGGCGGAATACCGCCACCACCTGGCGCTTTTGCTGGGGAATAAACACCAGCACCGGCTTGAAGGGCAGACGCACCGCGGTCATCCCCGGCCGCGCCAGAAGCTGGGTGACGTAGCCGTCGCTCGGCGCGCGAATCACGGTTTGCGCCAGATTATACTCCGCTTCAAGGATCTGCGATTTCAGGCTGGCAAGATTGGCATCCAGCCCGTGGTAGCGTCCGGATACCTGCTCTCGGGCGTTTTGTAATTGCGCTTTCGCCGCCTGCAGTACCGCCGACTGGATCTGCACCTGCTGCCTGGCATGGGTCACATCCTGTTCCGAAAAAGGATTCACCGGCATGGCCGCTCCCTGGGCATAGCGCTGGTAGTCGCGGGTGACCCGGTCGTACTCCGCCTGCGCCTGCTGTACTCTGGCGCTGGCATCGTCAATGGTTGCCTGCTTCGCCCGCAGCGTGGCCTCCTCGGCCGCCAGATCGGCTTTCAGCTTGTTCAGCCGTGCGCGGTAGCGGGTATCGTCGATGCGAAACAGCAGTTCGCCCTTCTTCATTAACACATTGGTTTTACTGGTCACCTCCACCACCTCGCCTGATACCTGCGGCACCATCGGAATGGAGACGACAATTTTTTGCGCTCGCATCGTATAGGGGTGGTTATAGTTCATCGTTAATATTAGTGCACCGACGATCACTATTCCGCCTAATATAGCGGTGGGGATCGTCCATTTATTTACTGGAATGCGAAATATTTTAAACACGCCCCAGGCAATGGCGACATAGCAAAGGATAATTAACAGATCCATATTATTTCTCGCTATTCTCCACCGACGCCTGCTGGCTGTTTTTTAATGCCGCTTCAAGTAACGCAATGCGTTTCTCCAGCTCCGCTCGCTGCTGATGTCCTTCGGTCTGTGAGGCCATCCCCCAGCCACGATCAGGCCGGTACAACGTGGCCCAGATCCACAGAAAAGGCCAGATAGCATGCAGGGTAAACAGGCTTATCCAGCCTGCTACATGAATCGCGTCCTGATGGGGATGCTGGCGTTTTTGCGCGATGTGATAGGGAATATCGTGGATAATAATAACTCCATAAAACAATATGAGAAATACCAGTATTAATACAAACAAAGCAAAATAATTAAGCAGCATGGTGCATATATACTCAGTAAGCCAGCGGGAAGATCGTTATTTTTAATCACGTCGAGAACCACAAAAGAAGCAATAAAACGCACAGATTTCCTTAAATAAACGACTGTTCAACGCAAAGGCCATCATACGTTCAGCGGATCAATAAATCACATGGCAATTCAGCCAAACTGGTATATCATTTTTGATATACTATTAATATCAGGCAGCGATAAGATGTTGAAAGACTTTAAAATGGACGAGCTGAGGATCCTCTGCGCCATCGCCGAAACCGCCAGCGTAAGCCGGGCAGCCCAGCGCCTGAATATGCCCCAGTCTAACGTCTCACGGACGCTGACCAGCGTGGAGCGGAAAGTCGGTCTGGCTATTTTTCTGCGCACCGCCAGGGAACTGGTGCGTACCGAGTTCGGCGAGCAATTTATTCACGCCAGCAGCGCCGTTCTTGCGCAGCATGAGCAGCTTATCAACCTCGCCGACCGTTATAAGAACACACTGCAGGGCGTTGTCACCCTTGGCGCGCCCATCGGCATCCACCAGTTTCTCGGGCGCTATATTCTGCCAGCGCTAAGAAAAACGCTGCCGGAGCTGCAGATCAATCTGGTCACCCGCAACGCCAGCGAGCGGGAACAGAAATACGGCGCCATTTTCAATAGCGACTGCGATCTGCTGATAAGCCCCTTTAAGCCACAGAATGAAAACCTCATCGCCCGCCCGTTTACCCGCTTTCGTACCGGCGTCTTCGCCTCCCCGGATTACCTCACGCAACACCCTATCGCCGAACCGGAGGCGCTGGTGGATCATGAGTGCATCACCCTGCGTATGCTGGGCGGCAGCGACAATATCTGGACCTTCAAAAGCAAAAACGGCAAACCGCTTAATCTCACGGTAAAGGGGGGATTCGTGTGCGATAACACGCTGCCGGCGGTGGAGCTGGCGAAGCTGGGGATGGGGATCGTTTATGCGCCCTACTATTCACTCGCCACCGAGCTGGCGGCAGGACAGTTGGTTCCCTGTCTGAAAAAGGAGCGCTGTATCGATCTGCAGGCCTGGCTTATCTACCAGCGACGGGACATTCTTCCGCTGCGCGTCCAGGCGCTGCTGGACGGCCTCAGCGTCCATATCAAAAACCTGTCTCATTTGCTGCTTTAAGCTCAGGGCGCGGTGGCCAGCTCAAGCGCCAGCAGCCAGGTAATGGCTTCATCACGATGAGTCAAGCACATCTCCGGCGAGGGCTGCAGGCTGGCGCACACCTTCGGGCGCAGTGGGGAACCGAAAATGAGGCACAGATTGTGCTCGGAGAGCTGAATACAGCGAGTGTTGGCCGGCTTGCCCTGCGGCATGCCGGGGATCGGCGATGATATAGAGGGGGCGATGCAACATGCGCCACAATCAGTACGACATTCCACAACCCAGCTCCCGAACGCTCATTTTGCGCCACAGCCTAAACGTTTTGCCAGAAGATAGCAAAACTCGCGAATTCCACTTGCCTGAACGCCCGGGCGCGAGTAGTTTTACGCGATATTTTTGACTCGTTAAGTGACAGGATTACTGCAATGCCAAGAGCGAATGAAATTAAAAAAGGTATGGTGCTGAATTACAACGGCAAGCTGCTGATTGTGAAAAATATCGATATTCAGTCACCCAGCGCCCGCGGTGCTGCGACACTGTATAAAATGCGCTTCTCCGATGTGCGTACCGGCCTGAAAGTAGAAGAGCGCTTCAAAGGCGACGATATCGTCGATACCGTGACCCTGACCCGCCGTTTCGTTGACTTCTCTTATGTCGATGGCAACGAATACGTGTTCATGGATAAAGAAGACTACACCCCTTACACCTTCACAAAAGAGCAGATCGAAGAAGAGCTGCAGTTTATTCCGGAAGGCGGCATGCCGGATATGCAGGTGCTGACCTGGGATGGGCAACTGCTGGCGCTTGAGCTGCCGCAGACCGTGGACCTGGAAATTATCGAAACCGCGCCGGGGATTAAAGGGGCATCCGCCAGCTCCCGCACCAAGCCCGCCACCATGAGCACTGGCCTGGTGATTCAGGTGCCGGAATACCTGACCACCGGTGAGAAAATCCGCATTCATATCGAAGAGTGCCGCTATATGGGCCGCGCGGATTAATCTTCCGTGACGAGTTGACCAGAAAAAAGGACAGCCGCTGGCTGTCCTTTTTATTATCCCCATTGCCGCGATTACAGCAGTTCAGGGTATTTGGTCATCTTCAGCGCCAGCTCCACGCCGCGTACTTCCGCCATCCCCTTGAGACGGCCAATCGCCGAATAGCCTGGGTTGGTTTTCTTGCGCAGATCGTCGAGCATCTGATGACCATGATCCGGACGGAAGGGGATCGGGCGCAGATCGCCGGCCTGTTTACGCCGCTGCTCTTCACGCAGAATCGCATCCACCACCGCCACCATATTAACGTCGCCGCTAAGGTGCGCCGCCTCGTGGAAGGTTTTCGGGTTCGCTTCACGGCAGGTGGAGCGCAGATGGGTAAAGTGAATGCGATCGCCAAAGGTCTCCACCATCTTCACCAGATCGTTATCGGCGCGGACGCCATAGGATCCGGTGCACATGGTAAAGCCATTATTAATGCTGTCCACTGTCTCTTTCAGCCACTGCATATCTTCAATGGTCGAGACGATACGCGGCAGGCCAAGGATCGGCCGCGGCGGATCGTCCGGATGCACAGCCAGACGGATCCCCACCTCTTCGCACACCGGCACGATGGCCCGCAGGAAATAGGCCATATTTTCGCGCAGCTGCGCTTTATCGATGTGGTCATATTCCGCCAGACGCGCGCGGAACTGGTCGAGGGTGTAACCCTCTTCCGCTCCCGGCAGGCCGGCGATGATATTGCGGGTTAGTTTCTCAATGTCCGCTTCGCTCATCGCCTTGTAATACGCCTCGGCCTGGCGCTGCTCTTCTTCGCTGTAATCCGCTTCCGCCCCCGGGCGTTTGAGGATATGCAGTTCAAAGGCGGCGAAGGCGATCTGATCGAAACGCAGCGCCCGGGAGCCATCCGGCAGCTCATATTCCAGATCGGTGCGCGTCCAGTCGAGGATCGGCATAAAGTTGTAGCATACGGTATCGATGCCGCAGGCCGCGAGGTTGCGGATGCTCTGCTGATAGTTGGCAATCCAGGTCGCATACTGCCCGCTGTGGGTTTTAATATCCTCGTGCACCGGAATGCTTTCGACCACCGACCAGGTCAGCCCTTTCGCCGCTAACAGCGCCTGACGCGCTTTAATCTCGTCGACCGGCCAGACCTGACCGTTTGCAATATGGTGCAGCGCAGTGACGACCCCGGTCGCTCCTGCCTGCCGTACATCATCAAGCGATACCGGATCGTTCGGCCCATACCACCGCCAGGTTTGCTCCATCGCTATGCCCTCACAAAAGTTGTTATACCAATAATGGCGACACTCATGACGACTACCATACATGTTTCTCAGCAGGCTGCAAACAGTGCCGGCGCATTGATTGATCCAGCTCACAGTCAGCGGATAATTTCGGCTTACCAATTTAATTTCCTGTCATATAACTTTAGACTGGCAATGTTAATAAGCAGTTAAACAGGTGTGTAAAGAATGACAACAATTGCAACCGCTACGCTACCGGAAAACGTGCAACGTCCTCAGTACGATCGCAGCCAGCTCCGCTCGCGTATTGTCCATTTCGGCTTTGGCGCGTTTCATCGCGCGCACCAGGCGCTGCTGACCGATCGCGTGCTGAATAACATCGGCGGCGACTGGGGGATCTGCGAAATCAGTCTGTTCAGCGGCGATACGCTGATGAGCCAGCTGCGCGAACAGGACCACCTGTTTACCGTACTGGAAAAAGGCGCCGACGGTAATCAGCCCATTATTATCGGCGCAGTGCACGAATGCCTGAACGCCAGGCTCGATTCGCTGGCGGCGATTATCGAGAAATTCTGCGAGCCGCAGGTGGCGATTGTCTCGCTGACCATCACGGAAAAAGGCTATTGCATCGATCCGGCGACCGGCAAGCTGGATCCGACGCATCCGCGCATCGTTCACGATCTGGAAAATCCGACGCTCCCGCAGTCGGCTCCCGGTATTTTAGTTGAAGCGCTGGCCCGCCGCCGGGAACGCGGCCTGCCGCCCTTTACCGTGCTCTCCTGCGATAACATTCCCGATAACGGCCACGTGGTGAAAAATGCCGTCCTCGGCATGGCGGAAAAACGCAGTCCGGCGCTGGCGAGCTGGATCGCCGACAACGTTAGCTTCCCGGGCACCATGGTGGATCGCATTGTTCCCGCCGCCACCGCCGAGTCGCTGGCAGAAATCGCCGCCGTGCTGGGAGTGGAAGATCCCTGCGCCATCAGCTGCGAACCCTTCATTCAGTGGGTAGTCGAAGACCACTTTGTCGCCGGGCGCCCCGCCTGGGAGACGGCAGGCGTGCAGATGACCGACGACGTGCTGCCCTGGGAGCAGATGAAGCTGCGGATGCTCAACGGCAGCCACTCTTTCCTCGCCTGGCTTGGCTATCTGGCAGGTCATGCGCACGTCAGCGACTGCATGCAGGATGAGGTCTTCCGCCGCGCCGCCCGCCAGCTGATGCTTGACGAACAGGCCCCGACGCTGACCATTACCGGCGTCGACCTGGCGGCCTATGCCGACAGCTTAATCGCGCGCTTCAGCAACCCGGCGCTCAAACACCGTACCTGGCAAATCGCCATGGACGGCAGCCAGAAGCTACCCCAGCGCATGCTCGATGGTATTCGCGTGCATCTTGAGCGCGGCAGCCGCTGGCCGCTGCTGGCCCTCGGCGTGGCCGGCTGGATGCGCTACGTCAGCGGCACGGACGATGCCGGTCAGGCCATCGACGTGCGCGATCCGCTGGTGGACAAGATCCAGCAGCGGGTGGCGCAGAGCGATGAGCAGCAGCGTGTTGACGCCCTGCTGGGTTTGGAGGAAATATTTGGCCGCGACCTGCCGCGCAACGCCCTGTTTGTCGCCGGGATCCGCGCCGCCTGGCAGCAGCTGGCGATGCACGGCGCCCGCGAGGCAGTTGCCCGCGCGCTCGATTCTTAACAATATTTGCGCTTATGCGGACAGAATTCCCTTCTGTCCGCCTCAGGACTTCTCTTTTCCCTCTTTTTTCGTCAGGATAGGCATAACTGTTACAACATTACATTTATCCTGGAGAAAAGAGTGACCAGAACCAATTTGATCACCGGCTTTCTCGGCAGCGGTAAGACGACCTCGATTCTTCATCTGTTGGCGCAGAAGCCTGCGGATGAAAAATGGGCCGTACTGGTTAACGAGTTTGGCGAAGTCGGGATAGACGGCGCGCTGCTGGCCGACAGCGGCGCCCTGCTCAAAGAGATCCCCGGCGGCTGCATGTGCTGTGTCAATGGCCTGCCGATGCAGGTCGGACTGAACACCCTGCTGCGCCAGGGGAAACCCGATCGTCTGTTGATCGAACCTACCGGACTTGGCCATCCAAAGCAGATCCTCGATATTCTCACCGCGGCGGTGTATGAACCCTGGATCGATCTGCGCGCGACCCTGTGCATCCTCGATCCGCGTCAGCTACTGGACGAGAAAGCGGTCAACAACGACAACTTTCGCGACCAGCTGGCGGCGGCGGATATCATCGTGGCCAATAAAAGCGATCGGGAAACGCCCGAAAGCGCTCAGGCGTTTGCCGACTGGTGGCAACGCTGGGGCGGCGAGCGCCGCCAGGTGTCGGCGACCCAGGGGAATATCGACCTCGCCCTGCTTGATGAACCCCGGCGCAACACCGCCCCACTGCCGGCGAGCGCGGAGCACGCCCATCGCCATCCTCCAACAGCCGGTCTCGCCGCCCTTAGCCTGGCGGAACACCAGCGCTGGCGCCGCCACCTTAACAGCGGCCAGGGCTATCAGGCCTGCGGTTGGATCTTCGACGCGGAAACGGTCTTTGACACCATCGCCCTGCTGGAGTGGGCCCGGCTGGCGCCGGTGGCGCGCGTCAAAGGTGTGCTGCGCATTGCCGAAGGGGCGGTGCGGATCAACCGCCAGGGTGAGGATCTGCATATCGAGACCCTCAGCGTTGCCCCGCCCGATAGCCGCATCGAGCTTATCTCCGCTAATGAAGCCGACTGGAACGCGCTCCAGACCTCATTGTTGAGGCTTCGTTTAAGTTAAGGCGGCTAAGGTTGCCGCCGACTGTCACAAAATCGCAATGGCTATGATGAAAAACCGAATTCCTTTAATCTTGTTGCTAAACATCGCGGGTGTGGCGCTATTTTGCTCCTGGTATCTGCCAGCCAACCACGGCGCGTGGGCGCCTGTTGACTCCGCGATCTTCCATTTCTTTAACCATGGCGTCAGCGTCAGCCGCGCTTACGCCTGGCTGCTGGCGATCATCAACAATCGCGCCTTCGACGCCTGCTCGCTGCTGGCGATGGGGTGCCTGATGCTTAGCTACTGGCTCAAGGCGCCAGCGGCAGGCCGTCGTCAGATCGCCATTATGGGCCTGGTGATGCTGCTGGCGGCGGTGATCATCAACCAGCTGGCGCAGCACCTGATGCCGGTTCAGCGCGCCAGCCCGTCGCTGTTTTTCAGCGATGTGACCCGCGTCAGCGACGTCGTTAACTTCCCCACTAAGGATGCTTCCAAGGACAGCTTCCCCGGCGATCATGGGATGATGCTGCTGATCTTCGCGAGCTTTATGTGGCGCTATTTTGGTCGCCGCGCGCTGGCTGTGGCGCTGGTGATATTTGTGGTCTTTGCTTTCCCGCGGGTGATGATTGGCGCCCACTGGTTCAGCGATATTGCCGTCGGCTCGCTGACCGCCGTGCTGATTGGCGCGCCCTGGGTATTGATGACTCCCCTGAGCGATAAACTGATCGCCTTTTTCGATCGCTACTTACCCGGTGGAATATCAGCCAAATAATGTCTCCGGCAGTCGCCAGACTCATTATCTATAAGGGGACCTTTTGGGTCCCTTTTTTTCAATTGTCCTTTTTTTCTACATCACGTTCATCTTCTTGTCACATTAATCCCGTGACAAATGAAGGAATTGTCTGTTTTTTGCCCGATATTGTCGCTATTTTGGCCTTTCCCGATGATTCACTTTTTGTCACCAAAATACTTATAAGAAATCGCGCAAAACCGCTCGCCATGCGGCGTTTGATAGGGTAATCTCGTTCTCGTTTTGCCTTTTCCGCAACATTAATTCAAGGCGTGAATAAAATTGTGCGTGACTGCACAAATTTAAGCTTAAGGAATTGTCTCATTGCGGATGGGTATTTAGGCTCTAACACGTTTGGCATTTTTTATAACGACATTGTCGTTAAGGACAACAAGGGAAAATAAACAGCATGGTCAAATCTCAGCCGATTTTGAGATACATCTTGCGGGTAGCCCCCGCGATTGCAGTAGCGGTTCTGCTTTCCGCGTGTAGTTCAACAAGTACCGCCAGGAATATGCATTCTGAGACGCATGCTGTGGGTAGTGGCGATTTATCATCACTGCAAGCCTCTCAGGATGAATTTGAAACGATGGTCCGTAACCTGGACGTGAAGTCCCGTTTAATGGATCAGTATGCCAGCTGGAAAGGCGTGCGTTACCGCCTCGGCGGCAGCACCCGCAAAGGTATCGACTGCTCGGCGTTCGTGCAGCGCACCTTCCGCGAACAATTTGGTCTGGAACTGCCGCGTTCAACTTCTGAACAGCAGGAAACCGGAAAATCGATTTCCCGTACCCAGCTGCGTACCGGCGATCTGGTTCTGTTCCGTGCCGGTTCTACCGGCCGCCATGTAGGGATCTACCTCGGCAACAACCAGTTTGTTCACGCCTCTACCAGCAGCGGGGTGACTATCTCCAGCATGGATGAGCCATACTGGAAAAAGCGCTACAACGAAGCGCGTCGAGTCCTGAGCCGCTCGTAAACTGTCCTCTACCGCCGCCGGTTATCCCTTGGCTGGAAGCGGGATAAAAAACACTGCCCCGGCAGTGTTTTTTTTTGCCACCTGATTCTGAACGACGCAAAATAAGCTATGTCTTTTAAGTGGGAATGAGAAAAACGACGACTGACAACCCGTTGCTGCGCATCAATAACACGGAAAGACTATAGCTATGCTGACTCGCTACTTTTCGCCCCAGCGTAAAACCTGGATAACCAGCTTGTGCGTGGGAGTTATCGTCGCGCTACTGGCCGGCAGCATTCAGTTTATGGTGATTTACCATAACCGGGCGGAGCGTTTCGACGCCATTATCAACAACGTTAATACCTATCTGAAGAGCTACTTTCACGACCTGCGGCAGACCATCGACGGCCTGCAGCCGCTGGTGGACCAGCCCTGCGAGAATATTGACTCCGGGCTCACCTCCCATGCCGCTTTCAGCCCTAACGTCCGCGCCTTTCTGCTGGTCAAAAACGGCGTGGCCTTTTGCTCCTCGGCAACCGGCGCCATGGATACCCCCCTCACCCAGCTGATCCCGGCCATTGATATCCGTAAACCCCTTGATATGGCCATTTTGCCGGGCACGCCGATGATGCCGAAGAGCGCGGCGCTGGCGTTGTGGGTAGGAAAACCTGGTGATAAAAACAGCGGCATTTTCGTGTCGATTAACGCCAATCTCACACCGTATATCCTCTATTCTGCACGGCAGAATGATTTCAGCGGCATTGCGCTGGCCATCGATCACACCGCCATCTCCACCTTCAGTAACCGGCTGGTGGATCCGCAAACGCTGCATAACGCGCCGATCCGCCAGACACAGATCGAGGGTTTACCGCTGAAGGTCTACCTGTATGCCAACAGCTGGCTGGCGGAAAATACGCAGTTTGCTCTGCTGCTCGGAGTGGTGTGCGGCCTGCTGGCGGGGCTACTCTGCTATTACGTGCTGACGATCAAATCGGATCCGCGAAAATCCATTCTCCTGGGGATCAAAAACAACCAGTTCTACGTCGTCTATCAGCCGGTGGTGAATGCCCAGACTCTGCATATCAGCGGTGTCGAGGTCCTGATGCGCTGGCGCCATCCGGTGGTGGGCGAAATCCCGCCCGACGTTTTTATTAACCTGGCCGAAACCCAGCAGATGATCGTGCCGCTAACCCATCATCTGCTGGCGCTGATCGCCCGCGATGCTGCGGTGTTGAAGCGTATTCTGCCGCGCGGCGTCAAGCTGGGGCTGAATATATCTCCTGCCCATCTGCAGGCCGACAGCTTCCGCGACGATATGCTGCGCTTCGCCGCCGCGCTGCCCGCCGGCCATTTTCACGTGGTGCTGGAGGTGACCGAGCGGGCGATGATTGATAAAGAAAAATCGATGGCTAACTTCGCCTGGCTCCACCGCCAGGGATTCGAAATCGCGATTGATGATTTTGGCACCGGGCATAGCGCGCTGATCTACCTTGAGCGCTATAACTTCGACTATCTGAAGATCGATCGCGGTTTTGTGCAGGCGATCGGCACCGAAACAGTTACCTCGCCAGTGCTGGATGCGGTACTGACCCTCAGCCGCCGGCTGAAATTAATGACCGTCGCCGAAGGGGTGGAGACCCAGGAGCAGGCGGAGTGGCTCCGCGCTGAGGGGGTTCATTTCCTGCAGGGGTACTGGATCAGCCGGCCGCTGTCGCTGGCGGCGCTGGTGGCCGCGCACGATGAACCCGCGAACTATTTCACAACGCGTTAAGTCTCACTTATGATGCGGGAACAGAAGTCGGCCATGGGGGCCGGCTATGACGGGGTATTCTGCCGCCTATGTATGCGCGACTTTTTCTGCTTCTGCTTGCTCTGTTTAGCCTGAGCGCTAACGCGCAATCCATTCAGGAAAGCGTCGCCTTCGCGATTATCGGCGAGCCCAAATACGCCGCCGGTTTCAGCCATTTTGATTATGTCAATCCACAGGCGCCGAAAGGTGGCACGCTCACCCTGGCGGCAATCGGCACCTTCGACAACTTCAACCGCTACGCGCTGCGCGGCAATCCCGCGGTACGAACTGAGGCGCTCTACGATCCCCTGTTCACCACTTCGGATGATGAGCCCGGGAGCTATTATCCGCTGATTGCCGAGCGGGCGCGCTACGCCGGGGACTATTCATGGATGGAGATCGCTCTCAACCCCCGCGCCCGTTTTCACGACGGCACGCCAATCACCGCCCAGGATGTCGCTTTTACCTTCAAGAAGTTTATGACCGAAGGGGTGCCGCAGTTCCGCCTCTTTTATAAAGGCACCACCGTGAAGGCCATCGCGCCGTTGACTGTGCGTATCGACCTCGGCCAGCCCGGTAAAGAGAATATGCTGAGCCTGCTGAGCCTACCGGTGATGCCCGAGGCGTTCTGGCGCCATCACAAACTTAGCGACCCGCTGTCAAAGCCACCGCTGGCCAGCGGACCCTATCGCATCAGCGCCTGGCGGATGGGACAGTATATTACCTATTCCCGGGTCACCGACTACTGGGCGGCCGACCTGCCGGTCAACCGCGGTCGCTGGAACTTCGATACGCTGCGCTATGACTATTATCTTGACGACAACGTCGCTTTTGAAGCCTTTAAAGCCGGGGCCGTTGACCGCCGGGAAGAGACGGTCGCCAAAAACTGGGCTACCCGCTACGTTGGCCGCAACTTCAGCCGCGGCTACATCATCAAAGAGGAGTATGCCAACACCTCGGCGCAGGATACCCAGTGGCTGGCGTTCAATATCCAGCGCCCGGTATTCGCCGATCGCCGGGTGCGGGAGGCCATTACCCTGGCATTTGATTTTGAATGGATGAACAAAGCGCTGTTCTACAGCGCCTATCAGCGCGCCAATAGCTATTTCCAGAACACCGAATATGCCGCCCGCAGCCTGCCCGACGCGGCCGAACTGGCCCTGCTGACGCCGATGAAAAACGAACTGCCCCCCGAGCTCTTCAGCCAGGTTTACCAGCCGCCGGTCTCCCGCGGCGATGGCTTTGACCGCGCCAACTTACTCAAAGCCGACGCCCTGCTCAACGCGGCAGGCTGGACGGTGAAGAACCAGCGCCGGGTTAACGCCGCCACCGGCAAGCCGCTGCGCTTTGAGCTGCTGATGCCGGCCGGAAGCAATGACCGCTGGGTGCTGCCGTTCCAGCACAACCTGCAGCGCCTGGGGATCGTCATGGATATTCGTCAGGTGGATAACTCGCAGTACAGCAACCGCCGCCGCAACCGCGATTACGACATGATGCCAAGCCTGTGGCGTGCCATGCCCTGGCCGGGGACCGACCTGCAAATCTCCTGGGCGTCAGACTATATTCACTCCAGCTACAACGCGCCGGGGGTGCAGAGTCCGGTGGTAGATAAACTGATTGCGCAGATCCTGCAGTGGCAGGGTAATAAGCAGAAGCTGATCCCGCTCGGCCGGGCGCTGGACCGCGTCCTCACCTGGAACCACTATATGTTGCCGATGTGGTATATGGCGCAGGACCGCACCGCGTGGTGGAATAAATTCTCGTTCCCGAAAACCCGCCCCATTTATTCGTCCGGCCTTGATACCTGGTGGTATGACGCGAACAAAGCGGCCACCCTCCCCGCGGACAGACGCTAAGGACATACCATGGGCAGTTACCTGATCCGCCGTTTGCTGTTAGTGATCCCCACCCTGTGGGCCATCATCACCATTAACTTTTTTATTGTGCAGATCGCCCCCGGCGGCCCGGTCGACCAGGCCATCGCCGCCATCGAATTTGGTCAGCGCGGCGGAATGCCAGGCGCCGGCGACGGCGGGATGGGCGCCAGCCATGCCCGCACCGGCGCCGGCAATATCAGCGAGGGGCACTATCGCGGCGGGCGCGGCCTCGATCCGGAAGTCATCGCCGAGATCACCCACCGCTACGGCTTCGACAAACCGCTGCACGAGCGCTACCTGAAGATGCTGGGCGATTATCTGCGCTTTGATTTTGGCGACAGCCTGTTTCGCAGCGCCTCCGTGCTGCAGCTGATTAAAGACAGCCTGCCGGTCTCGGTGAGCCTCGGGCTGTGGAGCACGCTGATCATCTATCTGGTCTCCATTCCGCTGGGCATCCGCAAAGCCGTCAGCAACGGCAGCCGCTTTGACATCTGGAGCAGTACGCTGATTATCATTGGCTATGCGATCCCCGCCTTTCTGTTCGCCATCCTGCTGATCGTGATTTTTGCCGGCGGCAGCTATTTCGACCTCTTCCCGCTGCGCGGTCTGGTCTCGCCAAACTTCGACACCCTGCCGTGGTATGAAAAGATCCTCGACTATCTGTGGCACATCACCCTGCCGGTGCTGGCGACGGTGATCGGCGGCTTCGCCGCCCTGACCATGCTGACCAAAAACAGCTTCCTCGACGAGATCCGCAAACAGTATGTGGTTACCGCCCGCGCCAAAGGGGTCGGGGAGAAACAGATCCTCTGGGGACACGTGTTCCGCAACGCCATGCTGCTGGTGATCGCTGGTTTCCCGGCCACCTTTATCAGTATGTTCTTTACCGGCTCGCTGCTGATCGAAGTGATGTTCTCGTTGAATGGTCTGGGGCTGCTGGGCTATGAAGCGACGGTCTCCCGCGACTATCCGGTGATGTTCGGGACGCTCTATATTTTCACCCTGATCGGCCTGCTGCTTAATATCGTCAGCGATATTAGCTATACGCTGGTCGACCCGCGTATTGATTTTGAGGGCCGCTAATGTCGTTCTTCAGTCCCGTTAATCAGGCCCGCTGGGCGCGCTTTCGCCACAACCGTCGCGGTTACTGGTCGCTGTGGCTGTTTTTAATTCTCTTCCTCTGCAGCCTGGGGGCTGAGCTGCTGGCTAACGATCGGCCGCTGCTGGTGCAGTACCGGGGCCAGCTGTACGTCCCGGTATTAAAAAACTACACCGAGCAGACCTTCGGCGGCGCATTCGCCACCGCCGCTGACTATCAGGATCCGTGGCTGCAGCACCAGCTGGCCAGCCACGGCTGGGCGCTTTGGCCGCCGGTGCGCTTCGGCGCGACGACGATCAATTTTGCCAGCACGGTTCCTTTTCCCTCGCCGCCCTCAGCCAGCAACTGGCTCGGCACCGACGCCAACGGCGGCGATGTGCTGGCGCGGATCCTCTATGGGACGCGCATCTCGGTACTCTTTGGCCTGCTGCTGACGCTGTTCTCCAGCGTGCTGGGGGTGCTGGCCGGGGCGATCCAGGGTTATTACGGCGGTAAAATCGACCTCTGGGGGCAGCGTTTTATCGAAGTCTGGTCCGGCATGCCGACGCTGTTTCTGATCATTCTGCTCTCCAGCGTCGTGCAGCCGGGCTTCTGGTGGCTGTTGGCGATCACCGTCCTGTTTGGCTGGATGACACTGGTGGGCGTGGTGCGCGCTGAATTTCTCCGCACCCGCAACTACGACTACATCCGGGCGGCGCAGGCGTTAGGGGTCAGCGACCGGCAGATCATCCTGCGGCATATGCTGCCCAACGCGATGGTGGCGACCCTCACCTTCCTGCCTTTTATTCTCTGCAGCTCTATTACCACCCTGACGTCGCTGGATTTTCTCGGCTTCGGCCTGCCGCTTGGCTCGCCCTCACTCGGCGAGCTGCTCCTGCAGGGCAAAAACAACCTGCAGGCGCCCTGGCTGGGTATTGCCGCGTTTCTTTCCGTCGCCATGCTGCTGACGCTGCTGATTTTCATCGGTGAAGCGGTTCGCGACGCCTTTGACCCCAGTAAGGCGGTGTAATATGACCCACCCGCTGTTAGCTATCGACAATCTCTCTATCGCCTTTCGCCAGCAGGGCGAGACGCAGACCGTCGTGCATAATCTGTCGCTCGAAGTGGCGGTCGGCGAAACGCTGGCCCTGGTGGGAGAATCCGGCTCCGGTAAGAGCATCTCCGCCCTGTCGGTGCTGCGGCTGCTCCCTACCCCGCCGGCCAGCTACCCCAGCGGCGATGTCCGTTTTCATGGCCAGTCGCTGCTGCATGCTGATGAGGCGACCCTGCGCGGCGTGCGCGGCAACCGGATCGCGATGATCTTTCAGGAGCCGATGGTGTCGCTCAATCCCCTGCACACCCTGGAAAAACAGCTCTACGAGGTGCTGTCGTTACACCGGGGAATGCGCAAAGAGGCGGCGCGCGGGGAGATCCTCGACTGCCTGGAGCGAGTCGGGATCCGTCAGGCGCCGCGGCGGCTGGCGGACTATCCGCACCAGCTCTCCGGCGGCGAGCGCCAGCGGGTGATGATCGCCATGGCGCTGCTGACGCGCCCTGAGCTGCTGATCGCCGACGAGCCGACCACCGCCCTCGATGTGTCAGTGCAGGCGCAAATTCTGCAGCTGCTGCGCGAGCTGAAGCGGGAGCTGAACATGGGGATGCTGTTTATTACCCATAACCTGAGCATCGTCCGCCAGCTGGCTGACCGGGTGGCGGTAATGCAGAACGGCCGCTGCGTGGAGCACAATCACTGTCGGGCGCTGTTCAGCGCGCCGGCTCATCCCTACACCCAACGCCTGCTGGATAGCGAACCGGACGGTGAGCCGGTGCCGTTGGCCGTCGATGCCCCGGTGCTGCTGCAGGTGGACGATTTAAACGTGGCATTTCCTGTTCGCAAAGGGATCCTGCGCCGGGTTGTCGATCACCATCGGGTGGTCAACAGCCTCAGTTTTCAGCTACGCGCCGGCGAGACGCTGGGGCTGGTGGGCGAATCGGGATCGGGGAAAAGCACCACCGGTCTGGCGCTGCTGCGCCTGATCTCATCCGAGGGCAGGATAACCTTTACCGGTCAGCCGATTCAGGGGCGTAACCGTCGACAGCTGCTGCCGCTGCGCCGACAAATGCAGGTGGTTTTTCAGGATCCGAACTCGTCGCTCAATCCGCGCCTGACGGCGCAGCAGATTATTGAAGAAGGATTGCGCGTCCACCAGCCGACGCTGACGGCAGTCGAACGCGAACAGGCGGTAATTTTTGCCATGCAGGAGGTCGGGCTCGATCCGGCCAGCCGCCAGCGCTACCCGGCGGCATTCTCCGGCGGCCAGCGCCAGCGTATCGCCATCGCCAGAGCGTTAATCGTCAAGCCGCAGCTGATCGTCCTCGACGAGCCGACTTCCTCGCTGGATAAAACCGTTCAGGCGCAGATCCTGAATCTGTTGAAAGCATTACAGCTGAAGCATCAGCTGGCCTATATTTTTATCAGCCATGATTTAGGCGTGGTGCGCGCGCTGTGTCACCAGGTGATGGTGCTGCGGCAGGGAGTGGTGGTTGAACAGGGCGAGTGCCAGTCCGTCTTCAGCGCGCCCCGGCATGAGTATACCCGCCAGCTGCTGGCGCTAAGCTGACGGTCAGAAAGGGTTATTGCCGGAGAAGGGCTCGGCGATCGCCACGCCAAAATTTTTCAGACGACAGGTGGCGGCAAACTCATCCTGCAGATTAACGAACAGGCAGGGTTCGCCTTCGCACTCAAGAACGGAACAGTCGACTTCGATGTCGCTTAACGCCTGGCTGAGCTTATGCATCACCGGCCAGGCTTTTTCACCGTCCGGACTCAGCAGTTTCAGGGCGACGAGACTGTTTTCGTTCTGCGCGCCGTTTTGCGGAATCGGTTCAACTCTGGAACCCGCAAAACCGGCCAGCCAGCGATAGCTCTGCGGCAGACGGTGTACGATAGAGAGTTGTTGTGTATTCACGTGGTTTCCCCGGAAGCAAAAGGCTTCACAATAAATTTACATCAATATTAACACACTGTTGACAAATAGTCCTGCTCAGACGCAGAAAACGTTTACAGCCGCGTCGGACCAGGGTTAAGCGCTTATATTCCAGCGTGTTATTTTTTAACCCGGCAAGCCGATTGGCGCTATATGTACCCGTTTCTGTGATCCAAAACAACTTTTTTATCGCAACAATGCGACTTTTTACACTAATTGATTTTACATAAAGGAAACAAATCACAGAACCCTGAAGCCCATTGCGGTTGACATGCATCAAGAAAGGGGCGATTTCGCCCCTGAAAATGTGACCTAGCGTGCGATTTTTCGCCGGCGGGAAGCGTAAAGCGAGAAGAAAATAGAGCTGGTGGCGCAGAAGGCGATAGAGATCAGCATCGGCCAGGCGGTGGTAAAGGTCGCCATCGACAGCAGCGCGCCGATAATCGCCCCGATACCAAAGCGGAAAGTCCCCGCCAGCGACGAAGCGGTGCCCGCCATATGCGGAAACTCATCGAGGATCACCGCCATAGCGTTAGACGACACCATCGATACGCAGCCAACGAAGGCCGCCACGCCGATCACCAGCGACCAGAAACCGACGTCGAGCAGCGCGCAAACCACCATCCACACCGCCATGGCAAACTGGATCCACAGCCCGGCGCGGAACATGCGCAACGCCCCTACCCGCCGCACAAACCGGCTGTTGAACATGGTCATCAGGAACAAAAAGACAATGTTCAGCGCAAAATAGTAGCCAAAGTGCTGAGGCGCAACGTGGTTAATATTGATATAGACGAAAGGCCCGGCGCTTAGGAAAGAGAACATGCCCGCGAAGCTAAAGCCACTCGCCAGCATATAGCTCAGGACCCGCTTATGGCGGAACAGGGTGGCAAAGTTACCCAGCGTGGTGCGCAGGTGGAACGGCTGACGCCTTTCAGCCGGTAGCGTTTCGCGGATAAACAGGCCGATCATCAGCGAGGCCAGCAGGGCCACCAGGGCAAGGATCCAGAAAATGGCATGCCAGCTGAACCAGACCAGCACCGCCCCGCCGACCATCGGCGCCACCAGCGGCGCAATGGTCGTCACCAGCATGACAAACGACATCATCCGCGAAAACTCATCTTTCGGATAGATGTCGCGCATCAGGGCGTTAATCACCACGCTGGCCGCCGCGGCCGCCAGACCGTGGAAGAAGCGCATGGCGATCAGCATCTCGATGGTCTGCGACAGGGCGCAGGCCACCGCGGCCGCCGCGAAGACCAGCGTTCCGCCGAGGATCACCGGCTTGCGGCCGAGGCTGTCAGCCATCGGACCGTACAGCAGCTGACCCAACGCAAAGCCGAGGATATAGGTGCTGAGGGTCATCTGCGCGCTGCCGTCCGGCACGTGGTACTGGGCAGCGATCACCGGCAGGGCCGGGAGGTACATATCGATCGACAGCGGCATCAGCATGGCCAGCAGGCCAAGGATAAACACAATCCCCAGTGAAGAATTCTGCTTCAGCGTCACGTTTTACTCCGTGGCTGCGGGGCGCCCACGCTGGCGATTTCCGCTTCCGTCAGCGGACGATATTCACCCGGCGCCAGCGATTCATCCAGCTGGATGTCGCCGATGCGTTCCCGATGCAGGCCAACCACGTGGTTACCCACGGCGGCGAACATGCGTTTCACCTGATGGTAGCGGCCTTCGCTGATGGTGAGGCGCACTTCGGTCGGAGTGATAATTTCCAGCACCGCCGGTTTGGTGAGATCTTTTTCGTTATGCAGCTGGACCCCTTTGGCGAACAGCTCCGCGGTCCCTTCCGCCAGCGGGCTTTCCAGCGCCACCAGATAGGTTTTTTCACAATGGTGGCGTGGCGAGGTAATGCGGTGCGACCACTGGCCGTCATCGGTCATCAGCACCAGTCCGGTGGTGTCGATATCCAGCCGTCCGGCGGCGTGCAGCTTATGCGCCACCGGCTCGTCGAGGAAATAAAGGATAGTCGGATGATCGGGATCGTCGGTGGAACAGACGTACCCTTGCGGCTTGTTGAGCATAAAATAGCGCGGGCCGTTCTGCTGGGTCAGCGTGTTCCCGTCATACTCCACCTCGTGCTCCGGCTGAAGCTTAAAGGAAGCATCTTTTACAATGTCGCCGTCCACGGTAACGCGGCTGCCGCGGATTTCACGCCCGGCAATAGCCCGGCTGACGCCAAGCTGCTGAGCGATAAACTTATCAAGTCGCATGAGATTTTTTTAGCCTGTCAAAGTGCTGGAGCGGGCAAATCGCCCGAAAAAGAAGAATTTCACTGGCTAGTATAACGGGCTCTTAACACCACTCAAGGGAAAAGATTCATGGCATACTATTCGCGAGTTAATTAGCCCCGTGAATTCATGACTTTTACATTACGTCCTTACCAACAAGAAGCCGTCGATGCCACCCTCGCCTGGTTCCGTCGCCATACCGAGCCGGCGGCGATTGTCCTGCCCACCGGCGCGGGCAAAAGCCTGGTGATCGCCGAGCTTGCCCGCCTGGCCCGCGGCCGCGTGCTGGTGCTGGCCCACGTCAAAGAGCTGGTGGCGCAGAATCATGCCAAATACTGCGCCCTTGGCCTTGAGGCGGATATCTTTGCCGCCGGTCTGCAGCGAAAAGAGAGCCACGGCAAAGTGGTGTTCGGCAGCGTACAGTCGGTGGCGCGCAATCTCGACCAGTTTCGCAGCGAATTTTCGCTACTCATCGTCGATGAATGCCACCGCATCAGCGATGATGACGACAGCCAGTATCAGCAGATCATCGGCCACCTGCGGCAGGTTAATCCGCAGATCCGGCTGCTCGGCCTGACGGCCACTCCGTTCCGCCTTGGCAAGGGCTGGATCTATCAGTTCCACTACCACGGGATGGTGCGCGGCGATGAAAAGGCCCTGTTCCGCGACTGCATCTATGAGCTACCGCTGCGCTATATGATTAAGCACGGCTACCTGACGCCGCCGGAGCGCCTCGATATGCCGGTGGTGCAGTACGATTTCAGTCGCCTGCAGGCGCAAAGCAACGGCCTGTTCAGCGAAGCCGATCTTAACCATGAGCTGAAAAAACAGCAGCGTATCACCCCACATATCGTCAGCCAGATCGTGGAGTTCGCCGAAAGCCGCAAAGGGGTGATGATCTTCGCCGCCACCGTGGAGCACGCCCGGGAAGTGACCGGCCTGCTACCGGCAGGCCAGGCGGCGTTGATCACCGGGGAAACCCCAGGTCCGGAACGGGATCGCATCATCGAGGCGTTTAAAGCGCAGGAGTATCGCTATCTGGTGAACGTCGCGGTGCTGACCACCGGCTTCGACGCCCCGCACGTCGACCTGATCGCCATCCTCCGCCCCACCGAGTCGGTGAGTCTTTACCAACAGATCGTTGGCCGCGGCCTGCGCCTGGCGCCGGGAAAAACCGACTGCCTGATCCTCGACTACGCCGGCAACCCGCACGACCTGTACGCCCCGGAAGTGGGAACGCCGAAGGGTAAAAGCGACAACGTGCCGGTGCAGGTCTTCTGCCCGGCCTGCGGCTTCGCCAATACCTTCTGGGGCAAAACCACCGCCGACGGCACCTTGATTGAACACTTTGGCCGCCGCTGCCAGGGGTGGTTCGAAGATAACGACGGCCACCGCGAACAGTGCGACTTCCGCTTTCGCTTCAAAAACTGTCCGCAGTGCAACGCGGAAAACGATATCGCCGCCCGCCGCTGCCGGGAGTGCGACACCATTCTGGTTGACCCGGACGATATGCTGAAGGCGGCGCTGAAGCTGAAGGACGCGCTGGTGCTACGCTGCAGCGGCATGGCCCTGCAGCACGGCGGCGACGAGAAAGGCCCGTGGCTGAAAATCACCTACTACGATGAAGACGGCGCCGACGTCAGTGAGCGCTTCCGTCTGCAGACGCCCGCCCAGCGTACCGCCTTTGAGCAGTTGTTTATTCGCCCGCATACCCGCACGCCGGGGGTGCCGCTGCGCTGGATAACGCCGGCGGATATCGTGGCCCAGCAGGCGCTGCTGCGCCATCCGGACTTTGTCGTCGCCCGCATGAAAGGCCAGTACTGGCAGGTGCGGGAAAAAGTGTTCGATTATCAGGGGCGTTTTCGCCGCGCCAACGAGCTGCGTTAATCACCCGAAAGCTGAGGTTTTGATTGCCCGGGTGTCGTTTGGCGGCTATAATGCCGCCCGCTTTTGCATTCGCAAAGCAGATAATCCGCCTGTTGCTGGGTCGCCTGTAGCAGGCTTTATATATAGAGAGACATCAATGTTTACTATCAACGCAGAAGTACGTAAAGAGCAGGGTAAGGGTGCGAGCCGCCGCCTGCGCGCAGCTAACAAGTTCCCGGCAATCATCTACGGTGGCGAAGCTGCTCCGGTTGCTATCGAACTGGACCACGACAAAGTTTGGAACATGCAGGACAAAGCTGAGTTTTACGGCGAAGTTCTGACCGTCGTGGTTGATGGCAAAGAAGAAAAAGTCAAAGTTCAGGCTGTTCAGCGCCACGCGTTCAAGCCGAAACTGACTCACATCGACTTCGTTCGCGCGTAATCGCCGATAGCAAGTTGTATGGCAAGCGCCCCGGGGTCTTCGGCTCCGGGGCGTTTTGTTATCCGCGCCGCCAAAGCTCCGGCGCCTTGTCCACGATGTCGCTAAGCATCCGGTGCTTATTCATTCCGGGCAGCCAGAGCATCACCATGGTGACGTTCAGCCCCTGACTGCCGACCTCCGTCGCGATTTCACTGACTCCCTGCCACTCGCCTGGCCGCAAATGGTCCGGTAAAAACCCCCAGCCCCTCCCCTGCTCCAGCGCATGGCGCAGCAGAGTAATTTCGTTCATATACAGCGTATGGCCGGAGATCTGCAGCCGGCGGGCAATCTGATCGTCACTGCGCCGGTGCATCACTAACTGCGGCGTCAACGAAAGATTCAATAGCGTCAGCGGCCGCGGAGCGTCGTGGAACAGGCTGTCCGCCGCGTAGAAACGCAGATCCACGGTGCCGAGCGCCCGCCACTCCATTTCGCTCCCCAGCGTGCGGTTGTTAGCCTGGCACAGCGCCATATCCGCCACGCCATCGCTCAGCGCCTGCTCGGCTTCGCGCCGCGAGGCGCTCCAGCAGCTCAGGCGGATCTGCCGCCGGGCCAGCGTATCGGCCAGCGCGCAGAGAAAATCACGTGGGATAAAGGGATCGTACACCAGACGCAGCGCCTGTCCGGTGGTTTGCGGCAGCGTTTGCGCAAAAGACTCGAAAGCCTGCGCCTGGCGCAACAGCAGATGCGCCTGACGAAAAAGCTGCTCGCCTTCGTCGGTTAAGGTCAGGGTACGCCCTTCCCGGCTGAACAGATGGTAACCCAGCGCGTCTTCCAGATAGTCCAGCAGATCGCGCAGCGTGGTTCGGTCTTTACCTAACCGAATGGCCGCCCGCGACAGGCTGCCGGTCTCGGCGATGGTGGCGAATGCTTCAATCTGCGCGAAAGAATATTGCAGGGTTTTCATCCTTCTCTCCCTTACGGGGGAAAATCCCCCCTGTGCTGATTTTAGCCGGCGCGCGCCGATTTATATACTGCGCAGCGAATCTATGGCAAACGAGGAAAGGAAGATGATAAGAAAACCACTGGCCCTGGCGTTAATCCTGGCGGCGCTGCCGGCGGCGGCAATGGCGCAAAACTGCGGCGGCCTGACGCTGGATGTCTGCCCAACGCCTTACGATCAAACGCTACCCGCGGCCAAAGACATGCTCAGCTGGGATCAGACTTCACGCGTGATTGGCTTTCGCAATGACTATCGCAACTATGCCGGGGATGTCTTCCGCCACGGCGCCTCAGTGCCGCTGGAACGCGCTGAAAAACAATTGACCGATGCCCGCTATACCCTTAACGGCCATACCTGGACCCTGCAGGATTACCTGAAGCGCGAGAACGTCAGCGGTATGCTGGTGCTGAAAGACGGCAAAGTCGCCTGGAAATATCTTGGCGACGGCAACACCGATACCACCCTGTGGACCTCACGCTCGGTGGGAAAATCGGTGGTCTCGACGCTGGTGGGTATCGCCATTCAGCAGGGTAAGATCCACTCCCTCGATGATCTGATTACCGTTTATGAGCCCGAACTGAAAGGCACCGCCTGGGACGGCGTGACGCTGAAGCAGTTAATTCAGCACACCAGCGGTGTGGAATGGAATGAAGACTACACCGACCCGCAGTCGCACTTCGCCCGCCTGACCCAGTGCGAGGCGCAGCCCGGCGCCTATGCCTGCGTGCGCAAGATCGTCACCGGCCTGGCGCGCCAGCATCCTGCGGGCGAGCAGTGGTCCTACTCTTCCGGCGGCGCCTGGCTACTGGGCGATATCCTGGAGCGCGCCACCGGTATGCCGCTGGCCGCCTGGCTTGAGCAGTCGCTGTGGCAGCCCGCCGGGATGGCCCACGACGGCGTATGGCATGCTTATCAGCAAGGGAAGCATGATGTTGGCGCCCACGGCTTTAACGCCACCCTTGAAGACTGGGGCCGCTTCGGCGAATTCGTCGCCCGCGATGGTCGGTTAAGCAACGGCAAACAGCTGGTGCCTGCGGGCTGGTTCGATCAGGCCGCAAGCTGGACCACAGCGCTGAACTCGGTCTCGGCGGCGCATCCGCAAGGTATCTACGGTTATCAGTGGTGGAATAACGCCATTCCGGCGAATGCGCAAAACGTCCAGCCGACGCCGCAGGAAGGGCTGAAGGACTCGCTGTGGGCGCTGGGGATCTACGGCCAGGTGATCATGGTGAACCGCGCGGAACACCTGGTGATCGTCCAGTGGTCGACCTGGCCGCAGGCGGAACCCTCCTTTAACGCCCAGCCGCTGGAAGCGGCGCTGATGTACAGCGCCATTGCCCGCGAGCTGCGTTAACCCCCCAGCTCCTTGCCGCTCAGCCGGCGAGGATCGTGTCGGCATTCAGCGCAAGGTGCTGCAGCAGGATAATGGTTTTGGCATCCATGATCTCGCCATCGCGAATGGCCTGCAGCGCCCGCGCCAGCGGCCACTCCAGCACTTCAATGTCCTCACCTTCCGCCGCCAGCCCGCCGCCCTCTCCCTGCCGGTCATCGGCCTGATATTCGGCGATAAAAAAGTAGAGTTTTTCGGTGACAGATCCGGGGCTCATAAAGACGGTGAAGGCGGGCTCGATGCGCGTCACCCGAAAGCCGGTCTCCTCTTCCGCTTCGGCAACGATCCTCGCCTCCGGCGAGGCGTTATCCAACAGCCCGGCCGCCGCTTCAATGAGATATCCGTCGTGACCGTGAGTAAACACCGGAAAACGGAACTGACGAGTCAGGACCACCGTCCGCTTTTCCCGGTTGTAGAGTAAAATGACCGCGCCGTTGCCGCGATCGTAGGCCTCGCGGCTCTGCTCCTGCCAGCGTCCGTCCCGGCGCTGCAGTTCAAAGGTATATTTTTTCAGCGTGTACCAGTTATCAGAGAGCAGCGTCTCGCGAATGTGGCGGACGTGCGGTGCATGAGTTTGCATGTTGTATCCTCTTTAAGATGACAGCAGGCACCATAACATGCATAATCGCGCACAAACAAGATCACTCGTGAAGGAAAAATCATGCTCGCCAGTCAACGAAAACAGCAAATCCTGCAGATCCTTGCGGAGGAAAAACAGGTGATGTCCGGGGAGCTGAGCCAACGCTTTAACGTCTCAGAGGACTCCATTCGCCGCGACCTGCGCGAGCTGGCAGCGGAAGGAAAACTGCAGCGGGTCCACGGCGGGGCGCTGCCGGTCTCCGCTGCCATCGCCCCTATTGAAACACGCAAAAGCGTGCAAATCGCCTCCAAGCAGGCGGTGGCGCGCGCCGCCGCCGCCCTGATCCAGCCTGGACAGGTGGTGATTGTCGATGGCGGCACCACCACCGCGGCGATGATCGGCTTCTTACCCGCCGACCTCAGCTGCACGGTGGTCACCCACAGCCCCGGCATCGCCGTGGCGCTGGTCGATCACCCGCAAATCGAGGTGATCCTGCTTGGCGGCAAAGTGTTTAAGCATTCAGTTGTCGCCGTCGGCCCCGAAACGCTGGAAGGAATGGCGCGGATCAACGCCGATGTGTTCTTTATGGGGGTGACCGGCGTCCACCCGCGTGCGGGTTTTACCACTGGTGATTATGAAGAGGCAGGCATCAAGCGCGCGCTGGCGGCCAGGGCCGCGGAAACCGTGGTGATGGCCTCCCGGGAAAAGCTCAACGCCGCGTCGGCCTTTGCCATCGGCGAGCTGAACCTCGCCAGTACGCTTATCGTCGATGGGGATCCCGACGCCGCGCTGCGCCAGCAGCTGGTGCAGCACGGCGTGGAGATCGTCCCCGTTCAGCGGTCGCGCTGAACGGGGCGCGGCGCTTAGTTGCCGCCGGAGGTCCGGCGCTGCAGCTGGTCGCGCAGGTTCGGCGGGGTGCCCTTAATGGTCAGAGTATCGGTGGCGGGATCCCAGAATACGCGTTCGCCCAGCAGCATCGCGTCGAAGTTAATGGTTAAACCGCCGCCGCTGCCGGCAAACTTGGTCAGCTGACGTAAGGTGCTGCGATCCGCCGGGAAGCTCTCTTCCAGTTCGTAACCCTGTTCGGCGGTGAATTCCTGGAAGCTCTTTTCGCTGACGCCGGCCAGCTCTTTGGACAGCGATTCCAGCTCAATCTCTTCCCCGGCCTGCAGCTGTTCGTTGCAGTACGCATAGACCTGCTGACGCACATTCTGTCGCTCGGATTTATCAAGCTGCGCGTCGGCGGCGAAGTCGTCCACCGCCTGCAGCAGGCCGCGGTTCTGCGCTTTGGCGTTGAGGCCTTCGCTGGCCCCGAGGAAATCCATAAAGAAATCGGCCACTTTGCGCCCCACCCGCCCTTTCAGGAAGGTTAAGTAGCGGGTCGACTCCGGGTTGGTTTCCCACTCGGTCAGATCGATGCGCGCGACGATATCGGCATGGTTAATATCCAGATAATGGGTCGAGCGGATATCCAGCTCTTCGTTGACGCGCATACTGCTCAGGTTATTGAGCACCGCCACCAGCAGATACTCGACCGCCAGGTAACGATACTGGCAGAAGAGGACAATGCCCCCTTCGGCGAACGGGTATTTCGCCAGCTCATCGCGTAGGCGGCCGGTCGCCGCGCGGCTGAACGCCAGAAACTCCTCTTCGCCCTGACGCTGCAGGCGCAGCGCCTGCGCCAGTTCGCTCTCTTCATTGAACAGCCCATAGGCTTTGCTTTTGGCGCTATAAACCCGGTGCAGTTCAGCCATCATCTCGACGACCGTCGCGTTCGGCTCCAGCAGTGACTCGCGCAGCACCAGCTCCAGATTTTGTTCATCACGTTTGATTAACTGATGCAGGGCAATCTGGTCGATATCCAGACTCATGTTAAACTCTCCTTTTAGACCGGGCGGTATTCAACCACCGCCGGGTAGCCGACGCAACTGGCGCCACACATTTCGACGTCATGACTGACGATCGGTGCGCTTTTGCGCCGCGGCGAAAAAATGCGGAAAAAAAGCTGCTGCTACGGTAATATGTTGCCCTTTCACGAACAAACAGATTTTGAGTTTATGCCGCAAATTTCCCGCTATAGCGATCAACAGGTCGAACAGTTGCTCAGCGAGCTGACGAACGTCCTGGAATCACACAAAGCCCCGGTTGACCTTTCACTGATGGTGTTAGGCAATATGGTGACCAACCTGATCAACAGTAGCGTCGCGCCGGCGCAGCGTCAGGCCATCGCCCGTTCTTTCGCGCAGGCTTTGCAATCTTCGATTAACGACGATCCAGCGCATTAAGGATAACAGCAACAGTATATGGTGACTCTACGTCAGCCCTACCGAGAAAAAGTCTCCCAGATGGTTAGCTGGGGGCACTGGTTCGCCCTGTTCAACATGTTGTTGGCCATGGTGCTCGGCAGCCGCTACCTTTTTGTCGCCGACTGGCCGACGACGCTTGCCGGACGACTCTTTTCGTACGTCAGTCTCGTCGGGCACTTCAGCTTCCTGGTGTTTACCAGCTATGTGCTGATCCTCTTTCCGTTGACCTTTATCGTGGTCTCGCAGCGCCTGATGCGCTTCCTGTCGGTGATCCTTGCCACCGCCGGGATGACGCTGTTGCTGATAGACAGCGAGGTCTTTACCCGCTTCCATCTTCATTTAAATCCGGTGGTCTGGGAGCTGGTCATCAACCCTGACCAGAATGAGATGGCGCGCGACTGGCAGCTGATGTTTATCAGCGTCCCGGTCATCTTTTTGATTGAAATGCTCTTCGCCACCTGGAGCTGGCAAAAGCTGCGCAGCCTGACGCGCCGCCGCCATTACGCCCGCCCGGTGGCCTGGTTCTTCTTTTTGTCGTTCGTCAGCAGCCACCTGGTCTATATCTGGGCGGATGCCAACTTCTATCGCCCGATCACCATGCAGCGAGCGAATCTACCGCTTTCCTATCCGATGACCGCCCGTCGTTTCCTTGAGAAACATGGCCTGCTCGACGCCCAGGATTATCAGCGTCGCCTGGTGGAACAAGGGGCGCCGGAGGCGGTATCGGTCCAGTATCCGCTCAGTAACCTGCGCTACCGCGACCTCGGCGCGGGCTATAACGTGTTGCTGATCACCGTCGACAACCTGAACTACTCGCGGTTTGAAAAGACGATGCCGGCGCTGGCGGCGTTTGCCAAAGAAAACGTCAACTTTACCCAGCATATGAGCTCGGGCAATACCGCCGACAGCGGCCTGTTTGGCCTGTTCTACGGCATTTCGCCAGCCTATATGGACGGTGTCCTCTCGGCGCGTATTCCCGCAGCGCTGATCACCGCCCTCAACCAGCAGGGCTACCAGCTGGGGCTGTTCTCTTCCGATGGGTTTAGCAGCCCGCTGTATCGCCAGGCGCTGCTCTCCGACTTCTCGCTGCCGAGCGCGAAGACCCAGAGCGACGAGCAGACCGCCAATCAGTGGATCAGTTGGCTGGACCGTTACGCGCAGGATGAGAATCGCTGGTTCTCGTGGATCTCGCTGAATGGCACCACTCTCGACGACACGCAGCAGCAGAACTTTGTCCGCCGTTATAGCAAGGCGGCAGGCGACGTTGATGCCCAGATCGATCGGGTGCTGAACGCGCTGCGCGAAGCCGGCAAGCTCGATAATACGGTGGTGATTATCACCGGCGGCCACGGCAAGCCGCTTAACGTCAAACACGACTCATTCGACTGGTCGCGCGAGCAGCTGCAGGTGCCGCTGGTTATTCACTGGCCGGGCACGCCAGCCCAGGAAATTGCCACCCTGACCGATAACAAAGATGTGATGACCACGCTGATGCAGCGCCTGCTTCACGTTTCGACGCCGGCCAATGAGTATTCGCAGGGTGAAGATCTGTTCAGCGCCGCGCGGCGTCGGAACTGGGTCACCGCGGCCAACGGCGATACGCTGGCCATTACCACCCCGACCATCACCGTGGTCCTCAACCATAACGGCACCTACACCACCTGGAGCCGCGACGGCGAGAAAATCAAAGATCAGAAACCGCAGCTCAGCCTGTTGCTGCAGGTCCTGACCGACGAAAAACGCTTTATCGCTAACTGATTGATTAATTATGAATCAATCGCGCGCGACCCGCTTGCATTCGCCTGGGGAACGGGTAATATTGTTCCCCACGCGTCGGCACGTAGCGCAGCCTGGTAGCGCACCGTCATGGGGTGTCGGGGGTCGGAGGTTCAAATCCTCTCGTGCCGACCAAAAATCCCAGAGAAACCAGCCTTTTAAGGCTGGTTTTTTTATGTCTCTCTTTTACGCCCGTCCCCCACCTCGTTGAATTTGTGCCCTTTCCGCGCCACAGCGTATAGAGTACGACTATCCTGATGGTAAATTACGTCGTAGCATCTATTATTCGACCGTATGACTCATAAGCAGGAGCGGATGACATGAGAGTTAATGGACTTACCAAAGGATTTTTCATCCTTATCGTCTTCATTGTAACCCTGGCCTTTTTTGATGTTCTCTCACCCTACTATTCCGCCATTCTCTGGGCCGCGATCCTCGCGGTGATTTTTAATCCGGTCAAAAACAAAATTCGCACCCGCCTCGGCGAGCGTAATGGCCTCGCGGCGCTGATGACCATCGTCATTATCTGCCTTATCGTGTTTACGCCGCTGGCGATTATCCTGTCGTCACTGGCCTACGAGCTGAACGTGGTGTACAGCAAACTGCAGCATAAAGATACCCAGTTCCCGACGGTGGTCGCCAGCCTGATTGCCCACCTCCCCGGCTGGGCCAGAAGCTTCCTGGCAGAACATAACCTTGATAGCGCGCAGCAGATCCAGCAGCAGCTCTCCGATGTCGCCCTGAAAGGTGGCCAGTATCTGGCCGGCAGCGCGTTTCTGATTGGCAAAGGGACCTTTGGCTTTACCGTCAGCTTCGGCATCATGCTGTACCTACTGTTTTTCCTGCTGAAGGATGGACCTTACCTGGTGCTGTTGATCCTCGAATCTCTGCCGTTATCCAGCTATGTGAAGCAGCACCTGTTCGCTAAGTTCGCCGCAGTGGCCCGCGCCACGGTAAAAGGCACCGTCGCCGTGGCGCTGGCGCAGGGGGCGCTGGGCGGCTTAGCCTTCTGGATCGCCGGTCTGGACGGCAGCATTCTCTGGGGGGCGCTGATGGCGTTCCTGTCGCTTATCCCGGCGGTGGGCTCGGCCATTATCTGGGTGCCGGCGGCTATTTACCTTTTTGCTACCGGCCAGTTGTGGCAGGGCGCCTTTATCGTGGGCTTCTTTGTCGTTGTGATTGGTCTGGTGGACAATATTCTGCGTCCGCTGCTGGTGGGCAAGGATACCAAGATGCCGGACTACCTGATCCTGATCGCCACTTTAGGCGGCATGGAGATCTACGGTATCAATGGATTCGTGATCGGGCCACTGATCGCCGCCTTGTTTATCGCCTGCTGGAATTTGCTGTCGGGACGGGAACATGCTGGCAACACCGATGAAATCGATGAAGAGTTTATTGAGGAAGCGAAAAATAGCCGTACTGAATAGCTTCTCCGGCAGGCGTCTGGCGGCCCGCCAGCGCCTCTGTCGCGCTCTGAACGCTGCCCTTTTGCCAGTAGATAACACTGTTCACTTTGCAAAAAATGGTAAATAAATCTTAACATTCAGCTAAGTGATGATAGGCTATCCCTGTCAGGAACGAAAATAAAGGATGATCAACCGTGAAAAAAATCACTACGCTAGCCGTTTCTCTGCTCACCGCCGCCTGCATGTCTGCCGGTGCCCTGGCTGCAGACCAGCCGCTGGAAAAAGTCGCGCCGTTCCCGAAAGCGGAAAAAGGCATGAAGCGTCAGGTTATTCAGCTGCCGCAGCAGCAGGATGAGTCGGCGTTGAAGGTTGAGCTGATGATCGGCCAGACGCTGGAAGTCGACTGCAACCACCATCGTTTTGGCGGGCAGCTGGAAAGCAAAACCCTGGAAGGCTGGGGTTATGACTACTATGTCTTTGATAAGCTGAGCGGCCCGGTATCCACCATGATGGCCTGCCCGGACGGCAAGAAAACGAAGAAATTTGTTACTGCCGGCCTCGGCGATGACGCTATGCTGCGCTACAACAGCAAGCTGCCGATCGTCATCTACACGCCGACTAATGTCGATGTAAAATATCGCATCTGGCGCGCCGACGAGACTATCGGCAACGCCGAGATCCGCTAAGGCGCGCAATTAAATCAGCAATAAAACAACGGCAGCCCGCAGGCTGCCGTTTTTGTCAGAGCGCGATGTCCGCCATCGGTTTGCCGCCGCTCAGCGGCTTCAGCTCCGCCTGCGGAGCTTCATCCGCCGCCGCGGCCGGCTCATATTTAAGCTCCAGCACTTCACTGGTCCACGCCAGAGTTTTCTCAATCTCCGCCGGGTTGCCATCAAGGCGAATACCGTAGGTCGGGATGATCGCCTTCAGCCTGGCCTGCCATTCCGGCGAATTCACTTTGTCTTTAAACACTTTTTCCATCAGCTGCAGCATGATAGGCGCCGCGGTGGAGGCGCCTGGCGATGCGCCGAGCAGCGCCGCGACGGTGCCTTCGTCATCGCTGACCACTTCGGTGCCCAGGCGCAGTACCCCGCCCTTCTTCGCATCGCGCTTGATGATCTGCACACGCTGACCGGCCTGCCACAACCGCCAGTCCTCTTTCCGCGCTTCCGGATAGTATTCGCACAGCGCGGCCAGACGATCTTTATCTTTCTGCATCACCTGGCTAATCAGGTATTTCACCAGATCGAAGTTGTCCAGGCCGACGTTGAGCATCGGCAGGATATTCGAGGTATTGGTCGAGGCCAGCAGATCCCACAGCGAACCGTTCTTCAGGAAGCGGGTCGAGAAGGTGGCGAACGGCCCGAACAGCACCACGCGTTTACCGTCGATAATACGGGTATCGATGTGCGGCACCGACATCGGCGGCGCGCCCACTTCGGCCTGGCCGTAAACCTTCGCCAGATGGTGGTTTACTACCTCCGGATTTTCGCAGACCAGGAACTGGCCGCCGACCGGGAAGCCGGCATACTCTTTGGCCTGCGGAATGCCGGTTTCCTGCAGCAGGGTCAGCGCTGCGCCGCCGGCGCCAATAAAGATAAATTTGGCTTTAATGACCCGCTTCTGACGACGGTTGTCGGCATCCGCGAGGGTCACCGTCCAGCTCTTGTCGGCGTTGCGCTTGAAGCGACGCACCACGGTGCCCAACTGCAGGGAGAAATTATCATGCTTTTGCAGGCTGGCGATCAGCTGGCGGGTGATTTCCCCATAGTTGACGTCGGTTCCCATTTCCGTACGGGTGGCGGCCACCTTTTGCAGCGGGTCGCGGCCTTCCATCACCAGCGGCGCCCAGGCTTTGATCTGCTGATGGTCTTCAGAATAACGAATGCCGCGGAACAGTTCGCTCTGCTGCAGCGCCGCATAACGTGCGCGCAGGAAGTTGACGTTATCTTCGCCCCACACAAAGCTCATGTGCGGCACGCTGTTAATGAATGATTTTGGTTTGTTCAGGACGCCGCGCGTCACCTGATGCGCCCAGAACTGACGCGAGATGTGGAAGGCTTCGTTGATGTCGACCGCTTTGTCGATATTGATGCCGTTGGCGGTCTGCGGCGTATAGTTCAGCTCCATCAGCGCCGCGTGGCCGGTACCCGCATTGTTCCACCCGTTTGAGCTCTCTTCCGCCACGCTGGACATCTGCTCAACCATGGTAATAGACCAGTCTGGCTCAAGCTCCTGCAGCCAGGTTCCCAGTGTGGCGCTCATAATGCCGCCGCCAATCAACAATACATCCGTCTCTTGCTCATGGCGGGTGTTGGTCCGAGTGCTGTTGGGACCAACCGCCTGTGAGCGTGGTACGGCCATCTTTTTATTCATCGGATTTGAGCCTTACTTTACTCGCTGTTTTATTTAGCGCAGGTGATACGATTGTCACCCCTCACGTTACCACCGAAGCTCAAAAATTTAAATATTGTTTAAATTTTAAGTTCTGTTTTGAGATCCGTTATAAAAATGTTTAATAAATGTATACACCAAATCACTTTTTGTACTGGTGCCCTGGCAGATTCCGCGCTATCATCCCTGGTTTTGTGACAGACCGCACGGAAGCAGGGCCTGACACCGCTCCTCCTTTTTTTATAATCTGCGAACTTTTTTTATGCCCCCAGTTTCAGACCCCGCCGCTTCCGGCAACCTGCGTCCAATCCTTCGTTCTCCGTCGCTGCTGACGCGCGAAGTCCTGGCCGGCGTGCTCACCGCCCTGGCGTTAATTCCTGAAGTGATTTCATTTTCGGTTATTGCCGGCGTTGACCCGCAGGTGAGCCTGATTGCTTCCGTCGTGCTCTGTCTGGCGATGTCGCTACTCGGCGGACGCCCGGCGATGGTCACCGCCGCCGCGGGATCAGTGGCGCTGGTCATTGGCCCGATGGTGCATCAGCACGGCGTGGGTTACATTCTGCCAGCCGTCATTCTGGCGGGTATGATTCAAATTTTGTTTGGTCTGTGCGGCATGGCGCGCCTGATGCGCTTTATTCCCCCGGCGGTGATGACCGGGTTCGTCAACGCCCTCGGGATCCTGATTTTCTTCGCCCAGGTGCCGCACTTCTGGAGCCGCCAGCCGCTGATCGTCGGCCTGTTCGTCCTGACGCTGCTTATCGTTCTGTGGGCGCCGCGCTTAATTAAGACTATCCCGGCGCCGCTGATCGCCATCGTCGCGCTCACTCTCTATACCGCGACCACCGGCCAGCTGCTGCCGACCGTGGGTGATGAAGGGTCAATGAGCGGCGGCCTGCCGGGGTTCACCGCCCTGACCGTTCCCCTGAACCTGACCACCCTGCAGATAATCTGGCCGTGCGCCCTCAGCATCGCCTTTGTCGGCCTCATGGAGTCTCTGCTGACGGCTAAGCTGGTGGATGACCTGACCCATACGCCGTCGAATAAATCGCGGGAGAGCGCCGGGCTGGGGATCGCCAACATCCTCGCCGGCTGTTATGGCGGTATCGCGGGCTGCGCGATGATCGGCCAGACTATCGTTAACGTGGAAATGGGCAAAGCCCGTAGCCGTCTCTCAACGGTTATCGCCGGCCTGGTGCTGCTCCTGCTGGTGACAGCGCTCAGCCAGGTGATGGCGAAAATCCCGATGGCGGTCCTGGCCGGGGTGATGGTGATCGTGGCGGTGAAGACCTTTAGCTGGCACAGCATTCTCCCGGGCGAGCTGGCGCGCAATCCGTGGCCGGAAACGCTGGTGATGCTGGTGACCGTCGCCGCGACGGTGGGAACCAGCAATCTGGCGATTGGCGTGCTGGCGGGGATTGTCGCGATGGCGATCATCCCCCGCCGCCTGCGGGCAAAAGCGCAGGCTACATCAGAAACAGCGTCGCCAGACCCAGAAAAATAAAGAAGCCGCCGGTGTCGGTGATAGCGGTAATCATTACGCTGGAGCCGACCGCCGGGTCACGCCCCAGCTTCACCATGACCATCGGGATTATCACGCCCATCATCGCCGCCATCAGCAGGTTGAGCATCATGGCCAGCGTCATCACCCCGCCAAGCTGCGGATCGTCATACAGCCACCAGGTGATGGCCCCCATGATCCCGCCCCACACCAGGCCATTAATCAGCGCAACGCCCATTTCACGCAGGATCAGAAAGGTAAAGCTGCCGGGCTGGATCTGCTGCAGCGCCATCGCCCGAACGATCATGGTGATCGTCTGGTTGCCGGTATTGCCGCCGATCCCGGCGACGATCGGCATCAGCGAGGCCAGCGCCACCAGCTGTGAAATGGTATGTTCGAAGCCGTCGATGACCCTGGAAGCGATAAACGCCGTACACAGGTTCACCGCCAGCCACGCCCAGCGCGTTTTCACCGCTTTGCTGACCGGGGCGAAGACATCTTCTTCATCGCTCAGGCCGCCCATCCGCCGCAGATCGTTGTCGGTCTCTTCATAGACCACATCGACGATCTCATCGATGGTCAGACGGCCGATCAGTTTGCCATCGGCATCGATAACGGCGGCGCTGAGCAAGTCATCACGCTCGAAGGTGCGCGCCACCTTCTCCGCTTCTTCATGCGGCTGAAAGGTGACCGGATCGCCCTCCATCACCTCCCCCACCCGCTTCTGCGCATCGTTGAGCAGAATGGTCTGCAGCTCCAGCTCGCCGAGCAGCAGCTTATTGCGGGTGGTGACGAACAGTTTATCGGTGTTCTCCGGCATTTTCCCGAGACGCCGCAGATAGCGCTGGACCGCCGCCAGGGTGGCCTCCGGCCGCACCGTAATGACCTCAAACTCCATGATCGACCCGACGCTGTTGTCGGCATAGCGCATAATCTGGCGAATACGGGCGCGCTTCTCAGCCGGCAGGGTCGCCAGCAACCGTCCGGTCAGATTGCGCGGCAGATGCTGCAGCAGGTAAACCTGTTCATCGATATCCAGCGGCTGCATCGCCTGCAGCAGCTCGTGGTCGCTCATCTTATCGATGAGGTCGCCCCAGACGTTTTCTGAAGCTTCCAGCAGCACTTCGCCGCGTTTATCGTCGGGCACCAGGCACCACAGCGCGGTGCGGGCGTCATAGGGGAGCGCTTCCAGCGCATCGGCGAGATCCGGCGGCGGCAGATGCGAGACCAGCATTTCCACTTCAGCCAGGTCATCGGCCAGCGTCCCTTCATCGTAACGTTCGGCCAGCGTCAGTTTGCCCAGCAGCGCGGAGGTCACCGCTTTATCGGTGCTCAAGAGCCAAATCAGACGGGCGCGCTCTTCGTCACGCAAGCGGGCGCTTTTTTTATGCAAAACGGACATCGGTCAGGCAATCCTTTTGAGAATAGTGAGCCGGCCTGCGGGCCGGAAGCCTTAAGCATAGCGCGAGGAGGGGGAAATAATAACCGTCAGCACTGTAGACGCTGAAAATTTCAGCGGCGCCCGGCTTTCCCCGGGCGCGCAGCGTGAATCAGGCCGTGCGGGCCACCGCATCGCGGGAGGCCTGCGCCCGCTCTTCGCCAGTGAGCTCGGACAGCTGCCCGGCACGCATCTCCAGCAGGCGATCGGCGTGCTGGAAGTAGTGATCGTCATGGCTGATGGCAAACACGGTTTTCCCCATCTGCTTCATCAGCGGCAGCAGGACCTGGTAGAACTCGCGGCGGAAATGCGGATCCTGATCCGCCGCCCATTCATCCAGCAGAATGATATCCCGGGACTCGGCCAGCGCCAGCAGGAGCGCCACGCGCTTCTTCTGCCCTTTCGACAGCCGAAGGTCGCCGATCTTACCGTTTTCCAGCTGCAGCTTGTGGGCCATTTGCAGACGCTCCAGCCACGTTGCCACCAGCGCCGGATCGGCCTCCTCGCCCTGCGGCCCGAGCAGACGGTCGAACAACCAGACGTCAGTAAACACCGCGGAGAACAGTTTGCGGTACGCCTCCGGTTTATCCGCCGCCAGCGGCTGGCCGTCCACCAGAATCTGACCGGAAACCGGCTGATACAGGCCGGTCAGGAGCATCGCCAGGGTTGATTTGCCGCTGCCGTTGCCGCCGATGAGAAACACCAGCTCGCCGCGTTTTAGCGTCAGATTAAGCGGCCCTACCGCAAAGCGCTGGTCCGGATAATGGAAGGTGACATCGCGCAGCTCCAGCGTCTGCCAGTCAGCCTGCGGCTGCGGCCGGGGGAAATCCGCCCGGTAAGGGGCGAGCGAGAACTGGCGCAGCTTGTTGAACGCCACCTGGGCGCTAAGCAGCGTGGGCAGCGCGCCGACGGCGGAGAGCAGCGGCGTGCGCAAAAACAGCAGCGTCAGGGAGTAGGTCGCCGCCACGGCGGTATCGGCCCAGCCGAGGCTGTTGGCCATCCAGAACACCAGCCCGATGGCGCCAAGCATCATAATATTCGACCAGTTGACCGCGCTGAGATGGAAGGTATCGGCGCGAACGATGTGGTGCCGGTAGTCGCGGGCGTCCGGGAGATAGAGCTGATTAAACACATACTCCGCGCGCTCCCGGTTGAGGGTCAGCTCTTTACGCCCTTCCAGCACCGTCTGGTAGTCGTGATAGAGCTTATCTTCCGTTTCGCGCAGGCTGGCCATATGTTTGTACACCCGCGACACCAGCACAAAGCCGCCCCAGATGGTGAGCGCCATCCACAGCGCCGTCACCAGCATCATTTTTCCTGACAGCCAGGCCAGATAAGCGGCGGAGCCGAAGGTGAGAATGATCCCCTGCACCAGCTCAGGGAGGCGTACAAAGGCGATGGTAATATTGCGGATATCGCTGGTCAGCCCGGCAAGCAGCGACGCGCTGCCGATCTTCTCCACCTGTTCAATCTGGGTATCGAGGATGCGTTTCACAAACTCGCCGCGCAGGCGAAAAACAAAATGGTGGCCGAGGGTGGTCAGCGCCAGCTGCGAGCCCAGGGTCACCGCCATTAACAGCCCCAGCAGGCCAAGAAATTCCGGCAGCACCCGCAGCGAGGTATCGACAGTGGCGATCAGGCGCATGTTAATAAAAGCGATTAAGCCGATACCCAGCGCGGCGCTGAGCAGGCTAAGGGCAATAACGCCCAGAAACGGCCAGCGATACTGGCGCCAGACGAGAGAAAGAAGTTCCATAACAGGCTATCCGGAAAAGCAAAACAGCCAGCAGTTTAAACGGCTCGCCGGTGACATCAAGAATAATTCTTATTTTAATCGCCGGGACGGCCCGCCTGCCGAAAGGTGAGGTTATATCGACAGTCGCCGGTCTCGGGATGATGGCCCGCTTTCAGCGGCTGAATGCCATGATAAAACAGGCGCGACTCCCCGCCCCAGACCACCACATCGCCATGCTCCAGCAACAGCCGCCGCAGCGGGTCGCTGCGCTGCAACCCGCCAAACTGAAAGATGGCCGGCAGGCCCAGGGAGACCGAGACGATCGGCGCCCGCAGATCCTGTTCATCTTTATCCTGATGCAACGACAGCTTTGCGCCGGGCTGGTAGCGGTTAATCAGACAGGCGTCGGGGGAAAAGCCCGGATAGCCGCCGGCCGCGGCTGCCGCCAGCGCCAGTTCATGGAACACGGCCGGCATCGGCGGCCAGGTGTGACGGGTGACCGGATCGACCGGGGCGTAGAGGTAGCCGTGGCGATCGGTGGTCCAGCCCAGCCGGCCGCAGTTGGTCATCGCCACCGACATGGTGTACCCGCCCGGCGTGACCATCTGGCGAAACGGCGACTGGCGGGCGACGTCGGCAATCGCCTGCAGCAGCCCTGGGGCACGCTCGCGGGCAAAGCGGCGAAGCACCACCGCGCCGGGGGCCAGCGGCTCCTGCCACGGTGGGGTATCGCTAAACAGATCGAGCATTACTCCTCCTCTCGTTGCGCCTCGCGCGCCAGCAGCTGCGCTTTTCGCGCCGTTCCCCAGCGATAACCGGATAGCGCGCCATCTTCACGCACCACCCGATGGCAGGGAACGATCACCGCCAGTGAATTCGCCGCGCAGGCGCCGGCCACGGCTCTTACCGCCCGCGGCTGGCCAATATGCTCGGCCACCTGGCGGTAGCTTCGGGTCTCCCCCGCCGGGATCTGCCGCAGCGCCTGCCAGACCTGCAGCTGGAACGCGGTGCCCCGCAGATCCAGCGGCAGCGACACCGGCCGCCGGCTGTCGTCGAGGTGGGCGAAAATCTCCGCCATCTGACGACGGAACTCAGGGTCGCCCTGACGCAGCTCGGCGCGGGGAAAGCGCTGACGCAGATCGTCGAGCAAAGCAGCATCGTTATCACCCGGCAGCACAGCGCAGACGCCGCGTTCACTTTGCGCCACCAGGCAGCGGCCCAGCGCACAGTCGCCCGTCGTCCAGGTCACCACGGTGGCGGCGCCGCCGCGGCGAAACTGGCTGGCGGTCATCCCTAAGGCGGCATCGGCCTGGCGATAATAGCTGCTGCTGTCGGGAAAGCCGGCCGCCAGCGCGGCGCGGGTCACCGGTTTCCCCTGCTCCAGCGCCTCCCGCAGGCGTCGCGCGCGCCACGCCTGCTGCCAGGCTTTCGGGGTCATGCCGGTGACGGATTTGAATAAACGGTGGAAATGAAACGGGCTGACCGCCAGCTCGCGCGCCAGCGCCTCGAGGGTCAGGGGCGCCTCCTGCTCCAGCAGCCGACAGGCCTGCGCCACCTTGTCGATCCTTTGCTGCTGCGGAGAGTCTTTATCCGGCTGGCAGCGTTTGCAGGGGCGGAATCCCGCCGCCACGGCAGCAGCGACGTCAGCAAAAAAGCGCACGTTTTCCCGCCGCGCGCGCCGTGAGCGGCAGGAGGGACGGCAGCAGACGCCGGTGGTCAGTACCGCAAAGACGAACTGACCATCGGCCCGGGTATCACGCTCGCAGACCGCCTTCCAGCGGCGGTCATCGGTATCGGCAACTATCGGTTTCATCACGGGTCTCCTGCTGTAAGTGTATCCTCAGTCTGCGGTAAAGCCCGCAGCAAAAAACCCGCAATCTTGCTTTTTAATTTTTTTCGCCGACGAGAAAGGTACGGAACTGCGGCGACATCCAGGTTTTAAAGCCCTCCCCCTCTTTGACGATCATGTAGACCGCCAGGCCCTGCTCGCGCACCACCTGCTGCGCTTTTTCCGGCCCCAGCACCATCAGCCCGGTATCCCAGCCGTCCGCCTCCAGCGCCGTTGGCGCAATGACGGTCACGGAGACCAGCTTATGGGTTATCGGCTGCCCGGTCTGCGGATCGATGACGTGCGAGATACGTTTGCCATCGAGTTCATAGTAGTTGCGATAGCTGCCGGAGGTGCTGATGCCGTGACCATTGATGTCGACAATCGCCTGAACGGCGTTTTCCCGGTCGGTCGGTTTCTGGATCGCCACCCGCCAGGGCTTGCCTTCGCCGTTCATCCCGCGGCTCACCAGCGCCCCGCCCACCGACACCAGATAGCGGGAGATCCCCTCCTGCTCCATCAAGCGCGCAAGGTGGTCGGCGGCATAGCCTTCCCCCACGGTGGAGAGGTCGACAAACAGATCGGGAATATCTTTTTGCAGGAACTGCCTGCCGCTCTGATTGATAACCTGCAGATGCTGCAGGCCGGTGCGCGCTTTCGCCGCGGCGATCGCCTGCGCATCCGGAGTGGCGACCGGCTGTTTATCCGGGCCAAAGCCCCACAGATTGACCAGCGGCCCGACGGTGATATCCATCGCGCCATGCGTTTTGGCGCCAATCCGCAGCGACAGGGTCACGATGTCCGCCATCGCTTCGCTCACCGGCCAGGGCCGGGTATCCGTCGCGTGGTTGAAACGCATCAGCGCCGAGTCGTTTTTCCAGGTCGACAGCAGGCGATCGTCGGCGTCCAGCTGGGCCTGAACCTTGGCGCGCAGCGCCTGCGCCTTTGCCTCATCCACGCCGATAACGCTGACCCGCCAGAAGGTGCCCATTGTTTTGCCATCCAGCACGGTGGCCGTTGATGCGGGTGTCGCGGGAGTGGTGGCTGAATCGCAGCCAGAGAAGAGTACGCAGGCGCCCAACAGCGCGGCGCGAAAGAAAGTCATATCCATTAATCGAGGCTCCTCTTACCAGGGCGACAAGAGTATACCAGCGAGGTTAAACCAGACATAAAAAAAGGCGCCGGAGGCGCCTTTTTGTTATGCAGCTTGCGACTTAGAACTGGTAAACCAGGCCCAGTGCAACCACGTCGTCGGTAGAGATACCGGCGTTGCGGGTGAAGCTGTTGTCGTCCAGCAGGTTGATTTTGTAGTCAACATAGGTGGACATGTTTTTGTTGAAGTAGTAGGTCGCGCCCACGTCAACATACTTCAGGATGTCCTGGTCGCCGTAGCCTTCCAGATCCTTACCTTTAGACTGCAGGTAAGCCACGGACGGACGCAGACCGAAGTCGAACTGGTACTGAGCAACCACTTCGAAGTTCTGCGCTTTGTTAGCAAAGCCCAGAGAACCAGCGCGGGTCGCGTTGTAGGTCTGGGTGTACTGAGTGGCCAGGTAGATGTTGTTCGCGTCGTATTTCAGGCCGCCGGTGTAGGTTTCAGCGTTGTCGCCACGACCCAGTGCCAGCTTGCTGTTCTGGTCGCCAAGACGTTTGGAGTTAGAGTATGCGAAACCAGCACTGATGCCATCAAAGATGTCATAGGTCAGAGAGGTACCGTAACCGTCGCCGTTCTGTTTCAGAGCGGTACGACCGTTGTTGGTCGGAGACAGAGCGCCTTCACCGCTCGGGCTGCCGTTTTTACCCTGGTACTGCAGAGCAAAGTTCAGGCCGTCAACCAGACCGAAGAAGTCAGAGTTACGGTAGGTTGCAACGCCGTTAGCACGGGACTGCAGGAAGTTGTCAGAACCGTAGGTGTCGCCGCCGAATTCCGGCAGAACGTCGGTCCAGGACGTTACGTCGTATACTACGCCGTAGTTACGACCGTAGTCGAAAGAGCCCGCGTCGCCAAATTTCAGGCCTGCGAATGCCAGACGAGTCCATGCCTGATCGCTGGAGCTTTCAGTGTTGTTCGCCTGAACGTTGTATTCCCACTGGCCGTAACCGGTCAGCTGGTCGTTGATCTGGGTTTCGCCTTTCACGCCTACACGCATGTAGGTCTGGTCGCCGTCGACGCTCTTGTCGTCAGAGAAGTAGTGCAGACCGTCAATTTTACCGTACAGGTCTAATTTGTTGCCGTCTTTGTTATAAATTTCAGCCGCATTTGCTGCGCCTGCTACCAGCAGAGCCGGTACCAGGAGGGACAGTACTTTAACTTTCATGTTATTAACCCTCTGTTTGTTATATGCCTTTTATTATGCCACTGCTTACTGATTACCCTTCTAATCAGTCGGCTATTTCATTGTGCTGCAAAATGCAGAATAATCCAACAAGAATATGATACTAAAACTTCTAAGATGTTTCAAAGTTCCCACAAGATGTTTCAATTTGTAAATATGGCGGAACTTTTTTTTACCCCAAAATGGCCAAGGAAATACGCACTAATAATCAAAAAAATTATTTAGCCATTTAAAATCAACATGATATACAAAACCAAGCCTATAGCACTGAATGGTAAAACAAAATGATCATCGGTGACTAAAATAACAGTCGCTATCATCATTAACTTTATTTATTACCGTCATTCAGTTCTGAATGTCTGTTTACCCCTATTTCAACCGGATGCCTCGCATCCGGTTTTTTTTACCCTTCTTTACACAACTTTAATTTACCTGTGCTACAGCCAATGATTCCCTAACGACTATTAATCAATCAATTAGGCCGTCTTTTGCGCTTATTCTGCCAATGTCTTGTTATTTCGTGCGATTCCTGGCTTTTGTTTCTGTCAATATCGTCACTGGTCAGTCTTGCGGACGCGGTTTCATTTACGCTTCGTTTCTAAGATAATTCCTGGGCGGTATCGCGCCGCTGGCACCAATCTGTAGTATGGATTTACGCCATTAGCCTTTATACTGCCTGCAGCATCTGCTTTGTTGCCAGTTACTCTGGCGCTACATCCTGTTTACAAACAATGATGAGTCGTTCAGCCACAAGATGACCCCGAAAAAATTCTCTCTGATCCCCGGCAACATCAGCCGCTTCTTCATTTTGATGGTTATTGTCCTGCTGGCGACGATGGGGGTGATGATTCAAAGCGCCGTCAATGCCTGGCTGAAAGAGAAGAGCTATCAGGTAGTTGATGTCTCCCATGCCCTGCACCAACGCATTGATACCTGGCGCTATGCCACCTGGCAGATCTACGACAATATCGCCGCCACCTCCGCCAACACCGCCAGCGGCGGTCTGCAGGAGACGCGTTTAAAGCAGGACGTGTACTATCTGGAGAAGCCCCGGCGTAAAACCGAAGCCCTGATCTTTGGCTCCCACGACAGTTCGACCCTCGAGATGACGCAGAAAATGTCCGATTATCTCGATATTTTGTGGGGCGCGGAGACCATTCCGTGGTCGATGTACTATCTCAATGGGCTGGACAATAGCCTGATCCTTATCTCCACCCTGCCGTTGAAGGACCTCTCCTCAAGCTTTAAAGAGTCAACGATCAGCAGCGTGGTGGAATCCCGGCGCGCGGAAATGCTGCTGCAGGCCAATACCCTTGATGAGCGCGAGACCTTCTCGCCGCTGCGCCATCTTGCCTGGCAGAACGCGCACTACTTCACGTTACGTACTACCTTCAATCAGCCAGGACACCTGGCAACGGTGGTCGCCTTCGACCTGCCGATTAACGATCTGATCCCGCCGGGCATGGCGCTGGATAGCTTTCGTATCGAGCCTGATCCCACGCAAAATGTGGCCGCCAGCCCCGAGAAAGAGGCTAGCGATCATATCGGGATCACCTTCAACGGCATGCAGATTGACATCGCCACCGACATCAGCACCACCGGTATGCAGTTAGTGTGGACGGTACCGATGAGCACCATGCTGCTGGAATCCCTGCAAAACATTCTTCTGCCGCTGCTGCTTAACATTGGCCTGCTGGCGCTGGCGCTGTTCGGTTTCACGACCTTCCGGAATTATAAAGGTCGCAGCAGCACCTCGGGCGCCGGGCTCCCCTCCGCCGCCAATAGCGAACTGCGTTTACTGCGCGCCCTTAATGAAGAAATTGTTTCTTTGCTGCCGCTGGGGCTGCTGGTCCACGATCAGGAAGCCAACCGAACGGTGATCAGCAACCCGATTGCCGACCATCTGCTTCCGCACCTGAATCTGCAGAACATCACTAACATGGCGGACCAGCATCAGGGGGTGATCCAGGCCACCGTCAACAACGAACAGTATGAGATCCGCCAGTATCGCAGCCAGGTCGCGCCGCGCACGCAGATCCTGATTATCCGAGACCAGGACCGCGAAGTGCTGGTCAATAAAAAGCTCAAACAGGCCCAGCGCTTGTATGAGAAAAACCAGCAGGGCCGGACGACCTTTATGCGGCATATCGGCAGCGCCCTGAAGCAGCCAGCCCTTAACCTGGCGGCTGAGGCAGCGGCGCTCGACGGCGCGGAGAGCCGGACGCTGGCGCAGCATGCCGATGAGCTGGTCAAACTGATCGATGATATTCAGCTCGCCAACCTGCTGGAAAGCGATGCCTGGAAAACCAGCCAGTCGCTGTTCTCGGTGCAGGAGCTGATCGACGACGTCGTACCGGAGGTGCTGCCGGCGATGAAGCGCAAGGGTCTGCAGTTGCTTATCAATAACGCGCTGCCTGCCGGCGAGCAACGCTATGGCGACCATGAAGCCCTGCGGCGCACGCTGGTACTGCTGATCCAGTATTCCATCACCACCACGCCTATCGGCAAGATCACCCTCGACGTCTGCCAGGAAGAGTCGGCCAGCGATCGCCTGACCTTCCGCATACTGGATACTGGCAACGGGGTCTCGGCAAACGAGATCGACAATATGCACTTCCCGTATCTCAATGAGACTCAGAGCGATCTGTACGGCAAAGCGAACGCCCTTACCTTCTGGTTATGTGACCGTATGACGCGCAAGCTGGGCGGGCAGTTGACCATCAAAGCGCGGGAGTCGCTGGGGACTCGCTATAGCCTGCATCTGAAAATGCCGGCCAGCGAAGAGGCGCCAGAGGCGGGAGAACATCTGCTGGATGACGTTATCGTCCTGCTGGATGTGACCTCCAGCGAAGTACGGCGGATTGTCACCCGCCAGCTGGAGAGCTGGGGGGCGTCCTGCATCACGCCGGACGATCGAGCGACAAGTCAAGCGTTCGATCTGTATTTAACGGATAATCCGTCTAATCTTACTGCTTCGGGCTTGCTTTTAAGCGATGATGAGGTTGGGATACGCAAAATCGGCCCGGGCCAACTGCGGGTCAACTTTAATATTAGCACGGCGATGCAGGAGGCTATCCTGCAGCTTATTGAGCAGCAGCTGGCGGAGGAGGCGGTTCAACCCGCCACCTCAGGAAACGAGAGTAACGCCGAACTCCATGCCAGCGGCTATTACGCACTGTTTGCCGATACGGTACCGGATGATGTTCAGAGATTGTATACTGAAAACGAAGCGGGTGATTTTGCTGCTCTGGCGCAAACCGCCCACCGCCTCAAAGGGGCATTTGCTATGCTTAATCTGATACCCGGCAAGCAGTTATGTGAAACGCTTGAGCATCTGATTCGCGAAAAGGATGCGCAAGGCATAGAAAAATATATCAGCGACATTGACGCTTACGTCAAGAGTTTGCTGTAGAAGGTAGCCTTATACATGAACACTATGAACGTAATTATTGCCGATGACCATCCGATCGTACTGTTCGGTATTCGTAAGTCACTTGAGCAAATTGAGTGGGTGAACGTCGTTGGCGAGTTTGAAGACTCCACGGCCCTTATCAACAATCTTCCGAAGCTGGACGCCCATGTGCTGATCACCGATCTGTCCATGCCCGGTGATAAATACGGCGACGGGATCACGCTGATCAAATACATCAAGCGCCACTTCCCGGATCTGTCGATCATTGTTCTGACCATGAACAATAACCCGGCAATCCTCAGCGCGGTGCTGGATCTGGATATCGAAGGGATCGTCCTCAAGCAGGGGGCGCCGACCGATCTGCCTAAAGCGCTGGCCGCGCTGCAGAAAGGGAAGAAATTCACCCCGGAAAGCGTCTCTCGTCTGCTGGAAAAAATCAGCGCCAGCGGCTATGGCGATAAACGTCTGTCGCCGAAAGAGAGCGAAGTGCTGCGTCTGTTCGCCGAAGGCTTCCTGGTGACCGAGATCGCCAAAAAGCTGAACCGCAGCATCAAAACCATCAGTAGCCAGAAAAAGTCGGCGATGATGAAGCTGGGCGTCGAAAACGACATCGCCCTGCTGAACTACCTCTCCTCCGTCTCGCTGAGCTCGACGGACAAAGAGTAATCCCGACGCGCTCTCCGTCTCGCCCCGGCGAGACGGAGCTCCCGATTATTCCCGCCCTTTACGTACCCGCGCCGCATATACCGTCAGCGTTTGCTTCAGCACGTCAAGCGTCACCGGCTTGGACAGACAGCTGTCCATCCCCGATTCCAGACAGCGCTGCTTCTCTTCCGCCAGGGCATTGGCCGTTACGCCAATCACTGGCAGCGTCAGGCCAAGCTGACGAATGCGCTGCGTCAGGCGATAACCATCCATATTAGGCATGTTGACGTCGCTGAGCACAATATCGATGTGCTGCTTGCTGAGGACGTTGAGCGCGTCGACCCCGTCGTTGGCGGTCACGCACTGGTAGCCGAGCGATCCCAGCTGATCCGCCAGCAGGCGGCGGTTGATCGGATGATCGTCGACCACGAGAATCATCATGTCGTCGTTATTGCCGGCCTGCGCCTCCGGCGCCATCAGCGCCCGGCTATTCTCCGCACTGGCCAGCGCGACGTGGAAAATACGTCCCAACAGCGGCAGCAGTTCATGCGGCGTCGTCACGCTATGCAGCCACTCGCCGGCGGCCCGCTCCTGCGGAATACCGATATGACGACGGCAGAAGATGACCATCGCCCTTCCCTGCCAGCCGCTCAGCGCTTCATCGTCAGTGAGTAAGACATCCTCGGCGTCCGGGGTTTCTCCGGCATGGCGGCGTACCGTCAGGCCGTGATAGCTGAGCAGCGAGGTGACGAACATCGCCAACGAGGTGTTGTGGATGGCCAGCCAGCAGGTCTTGCCAGCGAAACCGTCCGCCGTCACCTGCGGCGTGTTCTGCACGCCATACAGCGGGATGCGGATGGTAAAGCGGCTGCCCATTCCCGGCTCCGTTTCCACGGCGATATCGCCATCCATCATGCTGATCAGTTTTTCGCAGATCGCCAGGCCAAGGCCGGTGCCCTGGAAGTTGCGCTGCACGCCGGTCCCCACCTGGAAGAAAGGGTCGAAGAGGCGCAATACCTCTTTCGCCGGGATCCCCTCCCCGGTGTCGCGGACGCTAATCTGCAGATAATCTCCCGCGCACTGAACGTGGAGGATAATGCAGCCGGTGTCGGTGAACTTGATCGCATTGCTCAGCAGGTTTGAGATCACCTGCTGCAGACGCATCGGGTCGCCTGACATCTGTTCCGGAACGTCCGGTTCGATAAAGCAGTACAGACCCAGCTGCTTGCGCACCACCAGCGGCAGATAGTTGGCGGAGATATGGTTCATGACCTCGCGCGGGGAAAATTCCCGCGGCTCGATCTTCAACTGCTCGGACTCGATTTTGGAGAAATCGAGAATATCGCTGATGATTTTCAGCAGCAGGCTCGAGGAGTTGTTCATCGCCGTCACCAGGCGATCGACGCCTTTCGGCAAGGCTTTAGTCTGCAGCAGATCGAGGTTACCGATGATGCCATACAGCGGGGTACGCAGCTCATGGCTGACGGTGGCAAGGAACATCGATTTCGACTGGCTGGCCTGCTCCGCCGCCTGGGCCATCTCCTGCAGCGACTCCTCCATCTTCACGCGGGCGGAAACGTCCACCAGCACGCAAATCGCCACGTTTTCATTGCGATAGCGCGAGTGGACAAAGCTAATCTGCAGGTTGGTATGGTTGCTGGTCAGCACATCGACAAAGTTGACCTGCTGGCCGCAGATAATCTGCGTCAGCCGCTGGCGGTCCTCGTGGGTCAGCATGTTCAGATAGTTGTGCGCCAGCTCGTTACTGAGAATGTTGGTCCCGTCGAGGGTGCGCAGAATACAGATCCCCACCGGGGCGGAGGCCACGATTTTGCGGTTGAACTGCTCATGCTCTTCCAGCCGTTGAGCGTCATTTTCCGCCGGGATAAAAATGCGCCGCTCATACATCCGCGCCAGCGCAAACAGCATCGCGCCGCTGAGGATATTGAGAACGATGGCGTTGATGATCAGCATGCGGATCCGCTCCAGCACCTGGTCTACCGAGACGGAATAGACGATGCTCAGGGAGGACGGCGCGAGGCTTTTCTTCAGCACCAGCTCGCGGAAACCCGTGCTGTAGCCAAACCACATTCGCTCCTGCATCCACTTCGCTTCGCTCTGGACTTTGCCTTCCGCGCCGGCCAGCGAGATCAGCGGCTGGCCGTTATCGTCGAAGATCGTCACGCTCATCGGCAGGCTGCCCGGCGTAAAGAAGCTTTCCATGCGGATGGTCTGCTCCACGCCGAGCATCGCCTGCAGGCGATTGGCCATATAGATCGGCGTCAGGGCGTAAAAGTAGCCCACCCCGGGGCGCACGCCCTGACTTATCCAGAACAGGTTGTTGCCGCGCTCGTTTTGCGGCGCATTGCGGTATTGCTCAATGCGTTGATGCAGGACTTTCAGCGCCTGATCGCGCTCAATCGGCACGTCCCTCAGGCCAAAGTTGGCCATACAGAGATTATCGCTGCCGATGAGAAAGATGCGGTTAAGGTCGTAGGCGGCGGTAAAATTATCCCGCCAGTAGCGCATAAACCACGCCAGCGATTGGAGCGAATTACGCCAGGCGCTACTCATTGCGCTGCAGTCGGAGTCAGGATACAGGGGTTCAAAGCTGGGGATCGCAATATCGCCGCTTTGCCCTTGCGCTACCGCATCCCCTGCCGACAGCCGGTTACCGGCGACATACTTGAGCTCTTTAATCACGTCCGCCGTACGCTGAATGTAGCGCTGCGCCTGATCGGCATTGAGATTGAGCTCCTGATGGATCTCGGCTTCCCGCTCGTGTAGCGCGTTGACGATATAAAACACAGAGACAAACGCAATCAGCAGCCACAGCAATACCGCCAGCGCTCTGAACAGATAACGTGAAACCTTCAGGGTTGTGTGGAAAGAGGCAAGATATTTCAATGTGGCGATGCTCGGCCGTCAGGGACTCAACAGAATGGGGTTAAAGTAGCGGTAAACCGGCTTTGCCGCAATGTTAATGCAAAAAGGGCCGGGAGAATACCCGGCCCTTTCAGAACATTTACCTGGGACGATTACTCTTCGTCTTCGGCGATGTCGTCATCGGTATCTGTTTCCGGGGCGATATCATCATCGCCTTCCGCCGCGCTACCGTCGATGGCGTCCAGTTCTTCGTCGTCTACCGGCTCAGCGACGCGCTGCAGACCCACCACGTTTTCATCTTCCGCGGTGCGGATGAGGATCACGCCCTGGGTGTTACGGCCCACGATGCTCACTTCGGAAACGCGGGTACGCACCAGCGTCCCGGCGTCGGTGATCATCATGATCTGATCGCAATCATCCACCTGTACGGCGCCGACCACGGAACCGTTACGCTCGGTGACTTTGATCGAGATAACGCCCTGGGTGGCACGCGACTTGGTCGGATACTCAGCCGCGGCGGTACGTTTACCGTAACCGTTTTGCGTCACCGTCAGGATCGCGCCTTCGCCGCGCGGAATAATCAGCGAGACGACGCTGTCGTTTTCCGCCAGCTTAATGCCGCGTACGCCGGTGGCGGTACGGCCCATGGCGCGAACGGCATCTTCTTTGAAGCGCACGACCTTGCCGGCCGCGGAGAACAGCATCACTTCGTCCTGACCAGAGGTCAGATCGACGCCGATCAGCTCATCGCCTTCGTTCAGGTTCACCGCGATGATGCCAGCGGAACGCGGACGGCTGAACTCGGTCAGCGCGGTTTTCTTCACGGTACCGCTGGCGGTGGCCATAAAGACGTTAACGCCCTCTTCGTACTCGCGGACCGGCAGGATAGCGGTGATACGCTCATCGGCTTCCAGCGGCAGCAGGTTGACGATCGGACGACCGCGCGCGCCGCGGCTGGCTTCCGGCAGCTGATAGACCTTCATCCAGTACAGACGACCGCGGCTTGAGAAGCAGAGGATGGTGTCATGGGTGTTGGCCACCAGCAGGCGGTCAATAAAGTCTTCTTCTTTAATGCGCGCTGCCGATTTGCCTTTACCGCCACGACGCTGTGCTTCGTAGTCGGTCAACGGCTGATACTTCACATAGCCCTGATGCGACAGGGTGACCACCACGTCTTCCTGGTTGATCAGATCTTCGATGTTGATATCAGCGCTGTTGGCGGTGATTTCGGTACGACGTTCGTCGCCGAACTGGTCACGGATCAGCTCCAGCTCTTCGCGAATCACTTCCATCAGACGGTCGGCGCTGCCGAGGATGTGAAGCAGTTCCGCGATCTGTTCCAGCAGCTCTTTATATTCGTCGAGCAGTTTTTCATGCTCAAGGCCGGTCAGTTTCTGCAGACGCAGATCCAGAATCGCCTGAGCCTGCTGCTCGGTCAGGTAGTATTTACCCTCGCGCACGCCGAACTCTGGCTCCAGCCATTCCGGACGCGCGGCGTCATCACCGGCACGTTCCAGCATCGCCGCGACATTACCGAGATCCCACGCCTGGGCAACCAGCGCCGCTTTCGCTTCAGCCGGGGTCGGCGCGCGACGGATCAGTTCGATAATCGGGTCGATGTTGGCCAGCGCCACGGCCAGCGCTTCGAGGATATGCGCCCGGTCGCGCGCTTTGCGCAGTTCGAAAATCGTACGACGGGTCACCACTTCGCGGCGGTGGCGCACGAAGGCGGCGATGATGTCTTTCAGGTTCATGATCTTCGGCTGGCCATGGTGCAGCGCAACCATGTTGATACCGAAGGAGACCTGCAGCTGGGTCTGGGAATAGAGGTTGTTGAGCACCACTTCCCCTACCGCGTCGCGCTTCACTTCAATCACGATGCGCATCCCGTCTTTATCAGACTCATCACGCAGCGCGCTGATGCCTTCCACGCGTTTTTCTTTCACCAGCTCGGCGATTTTCTCAATCAGGCGCGCTTTGTTCACCTGATAAGGAATTTCATGCACGATAATGGTTTCGCGGCCGGATTTGGCGTCCACTTCCACTTCCGCGCGCGCGCGGATGTAGACTTTACCGCGACCGGTGCGGTAGGCCTCTTCAATGCCGCGACGGCCGTTGATAATGGCGGCGGTCGGGAAATCAGGGCCAGGAATATGCGCCATCAGCCCTTCAATGCTGATGTCTTCGTCGTCGACATAGGCCAGACAGCCGTTGATCACTTCCGTCAGGTTATGCGGCGGTATGTTGGTGGCCATCCCGACGGCGATCCCGGAGGCGCCGTTTACCAGCAGGTTAGGAATTTTGGTCGGCATGACGTCCGGAATACGCTCCGTACCGTCATAGTTGTCCACGAAATCGACCGTCTCTTTTTCAAGATCGGCCATCAGCTCATGAGCGATTTTCGCCAGACGAATTTCGGTATAACGCATCGCCGCGGCGGAGTCGCCGTCGATGGAACCAAAGTTACCCTGGCCGTCCACCAGCATGTAACGCAGCGAGAACGGCTGCGCCATACGGACGATGGTGTCGTATACCGCGGAGTCGCCGTGCGGGTGGTATTTACCGATTACGTCACCAACGACACGGGCTGATTTTTTATAGGCTTTGTTCCAGTCATTGCCCAATACGTTCATGGCGTAAAGTACGCGACGGTGTACCGGCTTCAGGCCATCTCGGACATCCGGCAGCGCACGGCCAACAATGACCGACATCGCATAATCCAGATAAGAGTTCTTAAGCTCTTCCTCAATGTTGACCGGTGTAATTTCTCTCGCAAGGTCGCTCATCTAACCGCTATCCCTCTACTGTATCCCGGATTCAAAGGTCGCAAATTATAACACAGCCGCGCTAAGAGAGGTAAAGCAATACGGTTTATTCATGGCGCGCTGCTGATATACTCCCAGGTCTGAACAGAAAAGGAGTAAAAGCGCCCATGAATGCCGAAAAAACGTCGGTAGCCCCTAACGTCGATCATGCTGAAATCGCCAAATTCGAAGCCGTCGCCTCGCGCTGGTGGGATCTGGAGGGCGAGTTCAAACCGCTCCACCGCATTAATCCCCTGCGGCTGGGCTATATCGCCGAACGCTCAGGCGGCCTGTTCGGTAAAAAAGTCCTCGATGTCGGCTGCGGCGGCGGCATCCTCGCCGAGAGTATGGCGCGCGAAGGCGCGACGGTTACCGGACTGGACATGGGTGCAGAGCCGCTGCAGGTGGCGAAACTGCACGCCCTGGAGAGCGGTATTCAGGTGGAATATGTTCAGGAAACGGTTGAGGAACATGCCGCGAAGCACGCGCAGCAATACGATGTCGTCACCTGCATGGAGATGCTGGAGCACGTCCCTGATCCACAGTCGGTAGTCCACGCCTGCGCGCGGCTGGTGAAGCCTGGCGGTCAGGTCTTCTTCTCCACCATCAACCGCAACGGTAAAGCGTGGCTGATGGCGGTGGTCGGCGCGGAATATGTCATGAAGATGGTGCCCAAAGGCACCCATGATGTGAAAAAGTTTATCAAGCCGGCCGAACTGCTGGGCTGGGTAGATCAGACTACTCTGAAAGAGCAGCATATCATCGGTCTGCATTACAATCCGTTGACCAACACCTTCAAGTTGGCGCCGGGGGTTGATGTTAACTATATGTTGCATACCAGCGCCAAAAAAGCGTGACGTCAGCAGCTGCGCTTATGATGATTGCGCGGCATCAAGCCGCGTGATTATTTCTTCCGATGAAGAAATCAGCACTCGATCAAATTTTCATTTTTTTTTCTGTTTTATTGACTTCTTCTCCAGGCCTTATGCGACGTGGACTTGCGGATTATTACCCTTCCGCAACCTCAATTTAACGTCAAAATCAACCCTTGTACTCAAAAGATTCCTTACTAAAATACTCACCATATAGCGTTCCTTTTATCGACAACCCCCTACATATAGTATTTATCCACAGAGTTAGTCACAACGGCCTTCTGTGGATAAACGGGGGATATTTTCTTTCACGGACAGGTAAAATCCACATGAATCAGAGTCTGCTGGTGACAAAGCGCGACGGGACCACCGAGCGCATCAATCTCGACAAAATCCATCGCGTACTGGATTGGGCGGCAGAAGGACTGAATAACGTTTCGATTTCCCAGGTAGAGCTGCGCTCGCATATCCAGTTCTATGACGGCATTAAAACCGCGGACATCCACGAAACCATTATTAAAGCCGCTGCGGACCTGATCTCCCGCGAGGCGCCGGATTACCAGTACCTCGCCGCGCGTCTGGCGATCTTCCACTTGCGTAAAAAAGCCTTCGGCCAGTTTGAGCCGCCGGCGCTTTACGATCACGTGGTGAAGATGGTCGAGAAGGGTAAATACGATCATCATCTGCTGGAAGACTACACGGAAGAAGAGTTCCAGCAGATGGACGGTTTCCTCGACCACTGGCGCGACATGAACTTCTCCTATGCTGCCGTGAAGCAGCTGGAAGGCAAGTATCTGGTACAGAACCGCGTCACCGGCGAAATTTATGAGAGCGCGCAGTTCCTTTATATTCTGGTGGCTGCCTGCCTGTTCTCTAACTACCCGCGCGAAACGCGTCTGGACTACATCAAGCGTTTCTACGACGCGGTGTCGACCTTTAAAATCTCGCTGCCGACGCCGATCATGTCCGGTGTGCGTACCCCGACCCGTCAGTTCAGCTCCTGCGTGCTGATCGAGTGCGGCGACAGCCTGGATTCCATCAACGCCACCTCCAGCGCGATTGTGAAATACGTTTCCCAGCGCGCCGGCATCGGCATCAACGCCGGCCGCATTCGCGCGCTGGGCAGCCCGATCCGCGGCGGCGAAGCCTTCCACACCGGCTGCATTCCGTTCTACAAACATTTCCAGACTGCGGTGAAGTCCTGCTCGCAGGGCGGCGTTCGCGGCGGCGCGGCGACCCTCTTCTACCCAATGTGGCATCTGGAAGTGGAAAGCCTGTTGGTGCTGAAAAACAACCGCGGTACCGACGCCAACCGCGTTCGTCACATGGACTACGGGGTGCAGATCAATAAGCTGATGTACACCCGTCTGCTGAAGGGCGGCGACATTACCCTGTTCAGCCCTTCCGACGTCCCGGGCCTGTATGACGCCTTCTTCGCCGATCAGGACGAGTTTGAGCGCCTGTACACCCAGTACGAGCAGGACGACAGCATTCGCAAGCAGCGCATTAAAGCGGTTGAGCTGTTCTCGCTGATGATGCAGGAGCGCGCCTCCACCGGCCGCATCTACATCCAGAACGTCGACCACTGCAACACCCACAGCCCGTTCGATCCGGTGGTCGCCCCGGTGCGCCAGTCTAACCTGTGCCTGGAGATCGCTCTGCCGACTAAACCGCTGGAAGACGTCAACGACGAAAACGGCGAAATCGCGCTATGCACCCTGTCGGCCTTCAACCTCGGGGCTATCGACAGCCTCGACGAGCTGGAAGAGCTGGCGGTGCTGGCGGTGCGTGCCCTGGACGCGCTGCTCGACTATCAGGATTACCCCATCCCGGCCGCCAAACGCGGCGCAATGGGCCGCCGTACGCTGGGCATCGGCGTGATCAACTTCGCTTACTATCTGGCGAAGCATGGCAAACGCTACTCCGACGGCAGCGCCAACAACCTGACCCACAAAACGTTCGAAGCGATTCAGTACTACCTGCTGAAGGCCTCCAACGAGCTGGCTATCGAACAGGGCGCCTGCCCGTGGTTCAACGAAACCACCTATGCGCAGGGTATCCTGCCGATCGATACCTACAAAAAAGACCTGGACGGCATCGTCAGCGAATCCCTGCACTACGACTGGGAAGCGCTTCGCGAGTCCATTAAAACCCACGGCCTGCGCAACTCTACGCTCTCCGCGCTAATGCCGTCCGAGACCTCGTCGCAGATCTCCAACGCCACCAATGGCATCGAGCCGCCGCGCGGTCACGTGAGTATCAAAGCCTCGAAGGATGGGATCCTGCGCCAGGTGGTGCCGGATTACGAAAACCTGCAGAACGCCTACGAGCTGCTGTGGGAAATGCCGAACAACGACGGCTACCTGCAGCTGGTGGGTATCATGCAGAAGTTTATCGACCAGTCGATCTCTGCAAATACCAACTACGATCCGACGCGCTTCCCTTCCGGAAAAGTGCCGATGCAGCAGTTGCTGAAAGACCTGCTCAACGCCTATAAATTCGGCGTCAAAACGCTGTACTATCACAACACCCGTGATGGCGCTGAAGACGCTCAGGATGACCTGGCCCCGTCCATTCAGGACGACGGCTGCGAAAGCGGCGCTTGTAAGATCTAAGGTATTTTTGCCGGGTGGTGCTACGCTTACCCGGCCTACGATTTTGTAGGCCCGGCCAACCCATTCCCGCCGGGCAATACAGTTCAACAGGACTCACTTCAATGGCATACACCACTTTTTCACAGACGAAAAACGATCAGTTGCTTGAGCCAATGTTTTTTGGCCAGCCGGTTAACGTGGCCCGCTACGATCAGCAAAAATACGACATCTTTGAAAAGCTGATTGAAAAGCAGCTCTCCTTCTTCTGGCGCCCGGAAGAGGTTGACGTTTCCCGCGATCGCATCGACTACCAGGCGCTGCCGGAACATGAAAAACACATTTTCATCAGCAACCTGAAGTACCAGACGCTGCTCGACTCCATCCAGGGCCGCAGCCCGAACGTCGCTCTGCTGCCGCTGATCTCCATCCCGGAGCTGGAGACCTGGGTGGAAACCTGGGCCTTCTCTGAGACCATTCACTCGCGCTCGTACACCCATATCATCCGCAACATCGTCAACGATCCGGCGACCGTGTTCGACGATATCGTCACCAACGAGCAGATCCAGAAGCGTGCCGAGGGGATCTCCCACTATTACGATTCGCTGATCGAGATGACCAGCTACTGGCACCTGCTGGGCGAAGGCACCCACACCGTCAACGGCAAGACCGTGACCGTCAATCTGCGCGAGCTGAAAAAGAAACTCTATCTGTGCCTGATGAGCGTTAACGCCCTGGAAGCGATCCGCTTCTACGTCAGCTTCGCCTGCTCCTTCGCTTTCGCCGAGCGCAAACTGATGGAAGGCAACGCCAAAATTATCCGCCTGATCGCCCGCGATGAAGCGCTGCACCTGACCGGCACTCAGCATATGCTGAACCTGCTGCGCTCCGGCAGCGACGATCCGGAAATGGCGGAAATCGCCGAAGAGTGCAAACAGGAGTGCTATGATCTGTTCGTGCTGGCGGCCCAGCAGGAGAAAGAGTGGGCGGACTACCTGTTCCGCGACGGCTCGATGATTGGCCTGAACAAAGATATTCTCTGCCAGTACGTCGAGTACATCACCAATATCCGCATGCAGGCGGTGGGCCTTGATCTGCCGTTCCAGACCCGCTCCAACCCGATCCCGTGGATCAACACCTGGCTGGTCTCCGACAACGTTCAGGTGGCGCCGCAGGAAGTAGAGGTCAGCTCTTACCTGGTCGGCCAGATCGACTCTGAAGTCGATGCCGACGATCTGAGCAACTTCCAGCTGTAATGAAGCGGATCTTCTTGAAAATCTCTGACACTCGCCTTGAGTGTCAGGATGAACACCCTTCCCTGTTGGCTGCTCTTGAATCGCATAATATCGACGTCGAGTATCAATGCCGCGCAGGCTATTGCGGCTCCTGCCGCACCCGTCTGGTCTCCGGCCAGGTTGACTGGCTGACCGAGCCGCTGGCCTTTATCCAGCCGGGCGAGATTTTGCCCTGCTGCTGCCGGGCGAAAGGCGATATTGAGATCGAGATGTAGTCTTGTCAGGTGGCGCTACACTTACCTGAGCTACTGTTCCAGGACCGGCCGTTTACGTACTGCCGCCCTGGGCTGCTGAAACTGACGGTGTTGACGGCCTCAAAATCGCTGAGACGTTCCCGGAAGGCCGGGGCAGCCCGCATGGATGCGGGCTGAGGGCCGTGTTTTGCTTGGATGCTGCCTCAGCCCGATCCGAAGCCTGCAGGGATAAGTCGAAGGGACCGCGCAGCGGCGATTTTGCTGGCCGGAGCCCGGGGGTACAGGGGGAGGCGGCGACTGGCCTCCCCCTGTGCACTCCCTTCGCTATGAAAGGCATAACGCAGAAGAAATATCGGGAGCACAATCTTCCAGGAAATATCATAGAACAAACGTTATTCCCGGGTCGAAATCGTTGCACGCCGAGAACCGTGTCAACAAAACCGCAGTTCGTACGCCGGGTAAGGCGCAACCGCCACCCGGCTTTTTAGCGTTTCGCGTCCAGGAACTGCACCGCTTTATCCGGGAAATCGGTAAACAAGCCGTCGACGCCCGCCTGGTTATACAGCAGGTCATAGAGCTGATTAACGTTAGTCGCGTACTCCGGCAACTGATCCGCGCGCACGGTGTACGGATGCACCTGCAGATGGCTGGCGTGCGCCTCTTTCACCATCGCCGTCAACTTCACCGCCCCCGGCTTTGAGCCTTCCGCCACCAGCATATGGTAATCCGGACCAATACCGTCGGCGTATTGTGCAATCTGCGCCATGGCCCCCGGCTTGAACATCCAGTCATAGCTGTAGTTCACCCATTGGCCATCGGCCTGTTTCTGCTGGGTTTCATTCCAGTCGGTATAGGCGATGAGCTGCACCAGATTAAGATCCATGCCCATCTTCGGCTCCAGTTCATTTTTAATGCGCTTCAGCTCGTTGGCGTCAAAGCACTGCAGATAGACCTTATCCTGCTTGCTGGTATAGCCATATTCTTTCAGCACTTTCAGGGTGCTGGCAGCAATATCTTTGCCTTCCTGATGGTGGAACCACGGCGCTTTGATTTCCGGGTAAATACCGATGTTTTTGCCGGTGGAATGATTCAGCCCCTGGACAAACTCAATCTCCTCTTCAAAGGTATGAATGCGGAAATCGGATTTGCCCATCGGGAAACGCCCGGGATAGGTTTGCACGTTCTTGCCATCTTTCGGCTCAAAGCCTTCGGTAAACTTCAGCGACTTAATCTCGGCCAGGGTAAAGTCGATGGCGTAGAAACGGCCATCTTGACGCGCCCGCTGCGGGAAGCGCTGAGCGACGTCGGTCACCCGGTCGAGATAATGGTCGTGCAACACCACCAGCCGGTCGTCTTTGGTCATCACCAGGTCTTGCTCAAGGTAATCCGCCCCCTGCGCGTAGGCCATCGCTTTCGCCGGCAGGGTATGTTCGGGCAGATAACCGCTGGCGCCCCGGTGGGCGATAACCATTTTATCCGCCGCTGTCGCGCTGAAGCACAGCGCCGAACTGGCCAACATCATGCCGCTCATTAGCGTGGTGAGTTTCATGTTCATCGCCGCTCCTTAGGCTTGTTTCAGCTGTTGATGATGACGGCGTTCACCGAGCATCACGATAACCAGCAGGACGACCGCCAGCACACTGCCGCCGATCATTACCATAAAGCCGCCGTCCCAGCCGAAGAAATCGACGGTGTAGCCGACGATGGCGCTCGCGGCCACGGAGCCGCCGAGATAACCGAACAGACCGGTGAAGCCTGCCGCGGTGCCGGCAGCTTTCTTCGGCGCCAGCTCCAGCGCATGCAGACCAATCAGCATCACCGGGCCGTAGATCAGGAAGCCGATAATAATCATACAGGCCATATCCACGCCCGGGTTACCCGCCGGGTTCAGCCAGTACACGATGGTAGCGATGGTCACCAGGGTCATAAAGAACACGCCGGTGGCGCCGCGGTTGCCTTTAAACACCTTATCCGACATCCAGCCGCACAGCAGGGTGCCCGGGATCCCCGCGTACTCGTACAGGAAGTAGGCCCAGGAGGATTTATCCAGCGCGAAGTGCTTCACCTCTTTCAGGTAGGTCGGCGACCAGTCGAGAATGCCGTAGCGCAGCAGATAAACGAAGACGTTGGCGACCGCGATGTACCACAGCAGCTTGTTCGGCAGAATGTACTGCATAAAGATCTGCTTCGCCGTCAGCTCTTCTTCGTGCTTTTCGCTATAGTCATCCGGATAGTCGTTTTTATACTCTTCGATTGGCGGCAGGCCGCAGGATTGCGGAGTATCGCGCATCATCGCAAAGGCGAAAATCGCCAGCAGGATAGCGGCGAACGCCGGCATATAGAGCGCCGCGTGCCAGTCGTTAAACCAGGCCATACCCAACAGGAACAACAGCGGCGGGATCCCGCCGCCGACGTTATGCGCGCAGTTCCACACTGAAACAATTCCGCCACGCTCTTTCTGCGACCACCAGTGGACCATGGTACGGCCGCACGGCGGCCAGCCCATCCCCTGGAACCAGCCGCAGAGGAACAGCAGCACGAACATGATCATGATGCTCGAGGTGGCCCACGGTACGAAGCCCATCACCAGCATCACCAGCGCGGCGAGGATCAGCCCCGCCGGCAGGAAAATGCGTGGATTCGAACGGTCAGAGACCGATCCCATGATGAATTTCGAAAATCCGTAGGCAATGGAGATGCCGGAAAGGGCGAAACCGAGGTCGCCGCGGGAGAAACCCTGCTCGATAAGATAGGGCATCGCCAGGGCAAAGTTCTTACGAACCAGATAGTAAGCGGCATAACCAAAGAAGATGCCGATAAAAATCTGCCAGCGTAACCGACGATAGAGCGGGTCGATCTCCGCGGCTGGCAAACGCGCTTTATGCGCGGCGGGTTTAAAAATACTTAACATATCAGCCTCCGTGGCCCTTGCTGTTTTTTACTGACGTCACGACAACAATCCCAGATTAATCACTAACTTCGAATCTGGCCGCGATGGTAGGCAATACGTAGAGCTGATACTGTGAAACATCGCACAATTTGTTACAGAAATATGACAAAAGGTTCCAATGTGAGCACGAAATCACATAACACGCTCAAATAACGCGCGAATGTGCTCGAAATCAAACAATAACCTTATAGACTGTGGCTAAATGGTGTTAAACGAAAGCAAAGGAGCTGAAGATGACGGGACGTCTGGATAGCGAGGTCATAATCATCGGCGGCGGAGCAACCGGCGCCGGTATCGCCCGCGATTGCGCCCGGCGCGGATTACGCACACTGCTCATTGAGCGTCATGATATCGCCACCGGGGCCACCGGCCGTAATCATGGGCTGTTGCACAGCGGCGCCCGCTATGCGGTGACTGACAACGAATCCGCCCGCGAATGCATCAGTGAGAACCGCATCCTGCGCCGCATCGCCCGTCACTGTATCGAACCTGCCGGCGGTCTGTTCATAACCCTGCCTGAAGACGATCTGGCATATCAGCAGACCTTTATCGCCGCCTGCCAGCAGGCTGGCATAGAGGCCACGCCGCTCTCTGCGCAGGAGGCGCTGCGCCGCGAGCCCGCCGTCAACCCGGCGCTGCTGGGGGCGGTGCAGGTTCCGGACGGCACCATTGACCCGTTTCGCCTCACCGCGGCCAATATGCTCGACGCCCGCGAACACGGCGCGCAGATCCTCACCGGCTGCGAAGTCACTGGCCTGCTGCGCCAGGGCGATCGCGTCTGCGGCGTCCAGGTGTACGACCGTCAGCTTCACCAGACCCGCACGCTGCACGCCGGGGTAGTGGTTAATGCCGCCGGGATCTGGGGGCAGCGCATTGCGGAATATGCCGACCTGCGCATCACCATGTTCCCGGCGAAGGGATCGCTGTTGATCCTCGACCACCGGATTAACAACCTGGTGATCAACCGCTGCCGTAAGCCGGCCGATGCCGATATTCTGGTGCCCGGGGATACCATCTCGCTGATCGGCACCACCTCGATGCATATTCCTTATGACGAAATTGACGACAACCGGGTCACGACCGCGGAAGTTGATACCCTGCTGCGCGAAGGCGAAAAGCTGGCGCCGGTCATGGGCCGCACCCGGATCCTCCGCGCCTACTCCGGCGTCCGCCCGCTGGTGGCCAGCGACAACGATCCCAGCGGACGCAGCGTCAGCCGCGGCATCGTCCTGCTCGACCATGCTCAGCGTGACGGCATGGAAGGCTTCATTACCATCACCGGCGGCAAGCTGATGACCTATCGCCTGATGGCCGAGTGGGCCACCGACGCCGTCTGTCGTAAGCTGGGAAACACTATCCCCTGTACCACGGCCGAGAGCCCGCTGCCCGGCTCACAGGAGCCGACGGAAAGCACCCTGCGAAAAATTATCTCCCTGCCTGGCCCGCTGCGCGGCTCTGCCGTCTACCGCCATGGCGATCGCACTCCGGCCTGGCTTGGCGACAGCCGCCAGCACCGTAGCCTGGTCTGCGAATGCGAAGCCGTCACCGCTGGTGAAGTGAAATACGCGGTGGAAAATCTGGCGGTCAACACCCTGCTCGACCTGCGCCGCCGTACCCGGATTGGCATGGGGACCTGCCAGGGGGAACTCTGCGCCTGCCGCGCCGCCGGGCTGCTGCAGCGCTTTAACGTCACCACCCCCGCGCAGTCGTTGGCCCAGCTGTCGGCGTTTCTCAATGAACGCTGGAAGGGCGTGCAGCCCATCGCCTGGGGCGACGCGCTGCGCGAAAGCGAATTCACCCGCTGGGTCTACCTCGGCCTGTGCGGACTGCCACAGGAGCATCAGGATGAAATTTGACTGCGCGATTATCGGCGGCGGACTGGCCGGTCTGCTGTGCGGCCTGACGCTGAATCAGTCCGGCCTGCGCAGCGTTATCATCAGCCGCGGGCAAAGCGCGCTGCATTTTTCCTCCGCGTCGTTAGATCTGCTCTCGGCGCTGCCGAACGGCGATAACGTCACTGACCTCGCGCAAGGTCTGCAGCAGCTCGCTGAACTGCTTCCTGAGCACCCTTATTCCCGGCTCGGTGCCGGGGCGGTGCTCGAATACGCTAAACAGACTGAAGCCCTGCTGACCACCTGCGGGGCGGTGATGCAGGGCGACGCGCACCACCCGCACCGGCGAGTAACGCCGCTGGGGACGCTGCGCGCGGCGTGGCTATCGCCGCAGGAGGTTCCTGTCGCGCCACTCCCCCGACAAGGGGTCTGCCTGGTGGGGATCAGCGGCTTTGCCGATTTTCAGCCGCATCTCGCCGCCGCCGCGCTCGGGCAAACCGGCGTTACCGCCGTGGCGGCGGAAATCGAGTTACCGCTGCTGGATGTGTTGCGTGACAACCCCACCGAATTTCGCGCCGCCAATATCGCCCGCCTCCTCGACGATGAAAACCACTGGCCTGCCCTGCACGCGGCGCTGCTGCCCCTGGCGCAGCAGCATGAGCTGCTGATCATGCCCGCCTGCTTTGGTCTCGCCGACGATCGCCTGTACCACTGGCTGCAGGCGCGCCTGCCCTGCCCGCTGCGTCTGCTGCCGACGCTGCCGCCTTCGGTTCCCGGGATGCGCCTGCACAGTCTGCTGCAGCGGCAGTTTATTCGCGGCGGCGGCACCTGGCTTGCCGGCGATGAAGTGGTGAACATCAGCCATCGACAGGGCGCCGTCGAGGCCGTCTGGACGCGAAATCACGGCGATATTGCGCTGCGTCCGCGTTTTACCGTGCTGGCCAGCGGCAGCTTTTTCAGCAACGGTCTTGTCGCCACGCGGGAGAGCTTGCGCGAACCCATTCTTGGTCTCGATCTGCAACAGACCCTGCCGCGCGACGACTGGTACCAGCGGGACTTCTTTGCCTCCCAGCCGTGGCAGCGCTTCGGGGTGAAAACCGATGCCCTGCTGCGTCCCCTGCTGGGCGGGCAGCCGTTCAGCAATCTGTTCGCCATCGGTTCGCTGCTCGGCGGGTTCGATGCCATTCAGCTCGGCTGCGGCGGCGGGGTCTGTGCCGTCACCGCGCTGCACGCCGCCAGACAGATCCACGCTCTTGCCGGAGGCCGGCCATGAACGATACCCGTTTTGAAAGCTGCATTAAGTGCACGGTCTGTACCACCACCTGTCCGGTAAGCCGGGTCAATCCGCGTTATCCCGGGCCGAAACAGGCGGGGCCGGATGGCGAACGCCTCCGCCTGAAGGATGGCGCGCTTTACGATGAGGCGCTCAAGTACTGCATCAACTGCAAGCGCTGTGAGGTGGCCTGCCCGTCGGATGTGAAAATTGGCGATATCATTCAACGCGCCCGGGCACAGTACGGCCAGCAAAAGCCGACCCTGCGCGACGCCATCCTCAGCCATACCGACCTGATGGGCACCCTTTCCACCCCCTTTGCCCCACTGGTTAATGCCACCACCGGCTTAAAACCGGTACGCCGCCTGCTCGACGCAGCGCTCCATATCGATCATCGCCGCACGCTGCCGAAATATGGCTTCGGTACCTTCCGCCGCGCTTACCGCCAGCTCGCGGCCCACCAGACGCAGTACCCTGAGCAGGTGGCCTTCTTTCATGGTTGCTACGTCAACTATAACCACCCGCAGCTGGGCAAGGACCTGATTCGCGTCGTCAATGCGCTGGGCACCGGCGTGCAGTTGTTATCAAGGGAAAAATGCTGCGGCGTGCCGCTGATCGCCAACGGCTTTTTTGACAAAGCGCGTAAGCAGGCGCTGAGCAACGTCGCCGCGATGCGGGAAAACGCGCTGCCGATCATTGCCACCTCTTCGACCTGCACCTTTACCCTGCGCGATGAATACCCTCACCTCCTGGATGTTGACAACAGCGACCTCCGCGACCGGGTGGAACTGGCCACTCGCTGGATCTGGAAACAACTGGATAGTGGCAAAACGCTGCCGCTGCGCCGGCTGCCGCTGAAGGTGGTCTATCACACCCCGTGCCATATGGAGAAAATGGGCTGGTCGCTGTATACCCTCGAACTGCTACGGCTGATCCCCGGCCTGCAGCTGGAGGTGCTGGATTCCCAGTGCTGCGGCATCGCCGGCACCTACGGGTTTAAGACTGAGAATTACGCGGTATCCCAGGCTATCGGCGCCCCGCTGTTCCGTCAGATTGAGGAGAGCGGAGCCGACATCGTCGTCACCGACTGCGAGACCTGCAAATGGCAGATAGAAATGTCCACCAGCAAACGCTGCGAACATCCGCTGACGGTGCTGGCGCAGGCGCTCGCCTGAGTCCGGCGCCAGCCTGCGCCGTCAATAGCTCGCTTTCCCCTGCGGCTGAGCGCTGGCGGATTTAAACATCGCCAGCCGGCGGTCCAGCGCCTCGGTGTAGAGCATGGTATCGACCCCGACGGCGACGAAATTGGCCCCCCAGGCGAGACATTTTTCCGCCATCGCCGGGTCGACCGCCAGAAATCCGGCCGCTTTTCCCGCCGTGCGAATGCGCCGGATGCTCTGCTCAATCACCCGCTGCACGTCAGGATGGCCGGCATCGTCCGGGTGCCCCAGCGAAGCGGAGAGATCCGCCGGACCGATAAATACGCCGTCAATGCCCTCCACCTCGAGGATAGCGTCCAGATTTTCCAGCGCGGTTCGGCTCTCTACCTGAATCAGCAGACAGAGTTCGTCATTCGCCTCCGCCATATAATTCTCCACTCTGCCCCAGCGTGCCGCCCGGGCCACGCCGGCGCCCACGCCGCGGCTACCGACGGGAGGATAACGGGTTGCCGAGACGACTTCCCGCGCCTGCTCGGCGGTATCGACCATCGGCACCAGCAACGTTCTGGCGCCAATATCCAGCACCTGTTTTATCAGACTGCGGCTGCCCTCCACCGGTCGGATCACCGGCTGACTGGCATAGGGAGCGATGGCCTGGAGCTGATGATAAAGGTCCTGAATGGTGTTCGGGGCATGCTCGCCGTCGATCAGCAGCCAGTCATATCCTGAGGTGGCGGCAATCTCCGCCATATAGGAGGAGGTCGAGCTCAGCCACAGGCCAATTTGCGTCTCACCGCGTAATAATCCACGTTTGAAGGGGTTAGATAATAGTGCGTTCATAGCGATTCCTTTAATCAATGCTGTACGCTGCCGCGCTGAGGAACCGCACGGGTGAGGCTTAATGAGAAGATGATGATCACCCCGACGATGGCCACGCCGGCCAGGGTTAACAGTCCGGCGGCGCTGCTGGCGAACAGCGTTTCGGCCTGCACACGCACGATCGGCGCCAGAAAGCCGCCGATGGCGCCAAACAGGTTAACGAAGCCAATCCCGGCGGCCAGCGCCGTGCCGGAGAGCAGCTGCGTCGGCATCGTCCAGAAGACCGGCTGCACGGCAATCACCCCAACCGCCGCCACGCACAGCGCGATGATAGCCAGCACCGGCGCCACCAGTCCGGAAACCGCAATCCCGACCGCTGCCGCCAGCAGCGTCAGCGCGGCAATATTGCGCCGCTCGCCGGTGCGATCGGAGTAGCGAGGGATAAGCCAGGTGCCGAACAGCGCCGCCACCCATGGGATAGCCGTCACCACCGACGCAATGAAGCCGACTTTGGTGCCCAACAGCGCGGCGACCTGAGTAGGCAGGAAGAAAATCAGGCCATAGACCGCCACCTGAATGGTCATGTAAATCAGCGCCAGCTGCCAGACCCGCCCGTTACGCAGCGCATCGGACAGGCGCGAGGTGACCTTTTTCTCCTCCTCTCGCGCCAGCTCGCCGATCAGCGCCTGTTTCTCCGCAGCGCTCAGGAAGCGGGCATGCTGCGGCGAATCGTCCAGCCAGAAGAAGGTGAACGCTCCCGCAGCGACGGCAAGCAGGCCTTCAATCACAAACATCCAGAACCAGCCGGGATGGCCCATAAACCCATGCATCTCCAGCAGCGCGCCGGATAAAGGCGAACCGAGCGTCAGCGCCAGCGGCGCCCCCATATAAAAAAGCCCCATAATGCTGGCGCGGTTTTGCTGGGGAAACCACTGTGAAGTGAGGTAGATCATGCCGGGGAAGAAGCCCGCCTCCGCCGCGCCCAGCAGGGTGCGTACCAGCAGGAATTTCGCTTCCGTATCCGCCCACGCCATCGCCGCCGACAGCACGCCCCACAGCAGCGTGGTGCAGCCGATCCATTTTCTGGCGCCGAATTTGCGCATCAGCAGGTTGGCCGGTACCCCGAGAAAGGCATAGACCACAAAGAAAATCCCCGCCCCCAGCGCATAGGCTTCGTTGCTGAGGCCCGTATCCAGCTGGTAGGTCTCTTTGGCGAAACCGATATTCGAACGGTCAAGAAACGCCAGCACGTACAGCGCCAGCATAAAGGGGATTAAGCGGGCGCGGTTTTTCTTCACCACGCTCTCCAGCAGAGTGTTGCTCATCATAATATCCTCAGGCGTGGGCCGCCGGGCGGCCCGGGGGATCAGTGTTGATAAGGACGTTTCAGGTTGCAGTCGCGATTGAGCTCGACGCCAAAGCCGGGTTTATCCAGGACCGATTTATGAATGCGCCCCCTCTCAGGCACCGGCTCGCCGAGCAGGATCGGGTCGAACTGCGGACGCAGCGTGGCGCAGTCCGGACTGGTCATCAGAAACTCGCTGAACGGCGTGTTGGTGAAGGTGATCACCGCATGATGTGAGTACACCGACGAGCCGTGCGGCACCACCAGCTGCCCGCGCGCTTTAGCAATAGCCGCTATCTCCACCAGCGTGGTTAAGCCGCCGCACCAGCCGACGTCGGGCTGCATAATATCAATCCCGGTCTCCGACAGGGTGCGGAAGGACTGCTGGGTGCCGTGGTGCTCGCCGCTGGTCACCATCATCCCGGCGGGCGCCTGGCGCTTCAGCTCGCGATAGCCTTCATACTGCTGCGGCGGCAGGCACTCTTCGATCCACTTAAGGTTGTAAGGGGCGCAGGCATGGGCAAGTTTGGTGGCATAGTTAACGTCCTGGCTCATCCAGCAGTCCAGCATTAACCAGAAATCCGGGCCGCATTTTTCGCGCATGTCCGCCACCATGGCGACGTCTTTGCGGATCCCGGCGTCGCCATCGTGCGGCCCCCAGTGGGTGGGCATTTTGCCGCCGATAAAGCCCATCTCCTGCGCCAGATCCGGACGAGCGCCGGTAGCATAGAACTGGATTTCGTCACGCACCGCTCCGCCCAGCAGTTTGTAGACCGGCAGGCCAACCACTTTCCCGAACAGATCCCACAGCGCGAGGTCGACACAGGAGATAGTGTTCATCACCAGACCGCCGGATCCTGCGTAGTAGAGGGTGGCGTTAAGCATCTGGTCATGGATCAGTTTGATATCGCTGACGCATTTGCCTTCGATAAAGCGGTTGAGATGTTTCTCCACGATAAAGCAGCCCATCTCTCCGGCCGTCGACACGGCAAAGCCGGTCTGCCCGTTGTCAGCCTCCACTTCCACAATCAGCGTGCCCAGCACGTTGATGCCAAACGACTGGCGGGACTGCTCATACTGTTTATATTTGCTCATCGGGGTAGCGATATGATCGTCAATCCAGTGGTTAGCCCCCTGATCGTGGTAATCGCCGCCGCCGGCGCCCTGCTCTGCCGTGGCGCCGCCGGTAAACCAGGCACGGACGTGTTTAATTTTCGGTAGGGTCATGGTGTTCTCCTTATGATGAGGCGAGTTGTTCGAAGGGGCTTTTCCACCCCAGCAGTCGTGAAATATCTTTCGCGCAGGCAATCGCCTTACCGGCCAGATAATCGCGATTGTCTTCATTGATTTGCAGACGGGTGCCCACCACCGAGATGGCGGCGGTCAGGTCGTTATTGGCGTTAAACACCGGGGCGGCCTCGCAGCGCACGTCCGGGTAGTCCTCGCCATTATCAAAGCTCCAGCCCCGGGCGCGGATCCGCCCCAGCTCCTCCCGCAGCTGTTGAGCATTGCTGATGGTCGTTGGCGTAGCCCGCTCCCACTGCAGTTCATCGATAATGGATGCCTGAACCCCGGCGGGCTGCCAGGCCAGCAAACATTTGCCGATCCCGGAGCGGTAAAGCGACAGGCTCTTTCCTTCGTGCGAACGCACGCTAATGGTGGCGGGTGATTCAATTTTCAGAATGTAGTAGGCGTTACCGTGATCGATAATGCCCAGATGGCAGAGCAGGCCGCACTCATCCATCAGCCGGGTCAGGCGTGGCCGCGCCAGCTCGCGCAGGTCCATTTTGCTTAGCGCCTGCCCGGCCAGCTCCACCAGTTTGGTCCACAGGCAGTAGTTATCCTGATTATCCATACTGATGAAGCGCTGCTTTTTCAGCTCGCCCAGCAGCAGATAAACCGTGCTTTTCGGGATCCCCAGCTCCGCTATTATCGTCGCCGCGCTGCAGGGTCCGATGCGGCCAATTAAATTGAGGATCTCAATCGCGCGGGTCAGCGCCGGGACTTTCGTTGATTCCAACATACTGGACTCCAATCCTGAATACTGGAATCAGTGTTGCGGTTGTCCGGGCGGTAAAGTGTGAGCGACATCGCGGGGCAATCGCTTTCCCGTATGCTGGACCGTTCGCAGCGGAAAATTGCGACTTAACGCACAGAATTTTTTCAGGAGAGTACAACAGGCTGGACAACCGGCGCCAGGGAGAAGCCCGTGCGCCGGGAAACGACTTACAGCGAGAGGGAATCCACCACGTTAATCCAGCCATGTTCGCTGGCCAGCGGTTGGCCATTCAGCCAGCGACGCAGCAGGTTTAATGCCATCATGGCGCAGACTTCCTGACGTACCGCCAGGCTGTGGCGGGTGACGCTGAACTTCACCCGCAGCGCGAAGGTGCCGTCCGGGGTGGCCAGGGCCACGTTAAGATGCTCGTTCTCCTGGCCGCTCACCGCCAGGGCCAGGCCGGCAAAATGGTTTATGCGCCGCTCGGCCGCCCAGCGGGCCGCCTGCGCCAGCGTCTCCTCCTGCGCCGGGACCACTTCGCTGGCCAGCAGCGGCGCGCCGGCGCGGGACAGCTGGAGCGCCAGCAGACCGCCGGTAAACTGCTCGCTGAGCGTCAGGCTCAGCTGCCGCTCCTGCAGGGAGCGTGCAATCTGCGCCGGTAACCCTTCAGTGCCTTCGAAAATCAGGCTGTCGCCAGCCACTTTACGCACTTCCGGCCACAGAGCCAGCATGGCGTCACGCTGCTCAGCCGGTCCGGTCAGCTTCAGCTCAATGATCGGCATCGACGAGCGGTAGCCCATCACGACGCCAGGCGGTAACGTCAGCGGATTGAGGTTTTGCGCCAGCTCGCTTTCCGAGCGGCCAAAAGTGGTCAGCCGCAGGCATACCGGCGGCTCCGGCAGCGTAAAGCGCTGGCGCAGACGCGGTAAAATCTCCTGCTCGACCATCACTTTAAATTCAGAGGGTACGCCGGGGGTGAAAAACATCAGGCAGCGATTGAGCTGGATGGCAAAGCCACAGGCCGTGCCCACCGGGTTATTGATCATCTCGGCGCTGGCGGGGATTTCCGCCTGCTTACGGTTGCTTTCCGCCATCGGCCGCCCACGTTCGGCAAAGAAGCGGGTCATGGTATCCAGCCACTCCGGATGCAAAATAAGCCCTTCGCCTTTCGCGGTGGCCGCGGCCAGCGCGCTCAGGTCGTCGCTGGTGGGGCCGAGGCCGCCATTGACGATCAGCACATCCGCCTGTTCGCTGCGTTCGCGCAGAATCGCCACCAGCGCATCGAGATCGTCGCCGACGGTATGACGGCGCGTTAACGGTAAACCCTGATTAAAAAAGAAATCCGCCAGCCATGCTGCATTGGTGTCAACGATTTGACCATGCAACACTTCATCGCCAGTGGACAGCATTTCCACATTCAACATTGCTCACTCCTTGCCTGCCAGGTGGCAAATACTATAACGCAAAGCGGGAGGCTGACGAGGAGGAAAATCTGGCGCGGCAAGAAGAGACCGCGCCGGAGGAGATTAGAAGCTGGCGCTGGCGCCGATGTACGGGCCGTCGGCGATGGTGTTATCGCGGTTGCCATCTTTACCCGCCAGGTTCAGATAGCGATAGCCCGCCTGGATGCTGAGCGGACGCATAATGGTCCAGCTGGCGCCGACGTTGGCTTCCTGATAGCTGTCAATACCGCTGGAGAGGGAATCTGGAGAATAGTAGTAGTCGCCATACAGACGGAAGCTGTCGCCGATTTTCCACTGCAGGCCGCCGCCGACCGCGGCCGCATAGCCTTCATCACCCTGTTTCGGGTTGGTGTATACCCCTTTACCGCCCACGGTCGCGAGGAACGGCCCCAGCGGAATATTCAGGCCCAGGCCTAAACCCGCGGCGTCGCCGTCGTTATCGCTGTGCAACCAGTTACCCGAAACAGCCAGACCGGTGGACTCGGTGCCGAAGCCGACCCCAAGGTTGGTGTAATGCTCGCCTGCTTCGCCGGTAACGCTGATCGCATGGGCCGCCGAAGAAACCAGCATGACGCCAGCCAGCGCCATAAAAATGCTTTTTTTCATTATTTACTCTATCCAGAAAATTAAAATCAAAGAAGTCCCGAAAAAACTCGAAAATTCTACTGCGCACTCGTCAGGAATCAATGACCTGGCGAAATGATTTTTCACAAGAGTGTAACCAGTTGCGTCTTTTTACGGCATCGGACGTTGCCGGTGCGGGGCGTCGGGAATTCAGCGTCATTCATATTGATGTTTAATATGATTTACGCCAAATACATTGACGTTAAAAGGGGCACACCGCACGATCGGCGCGGCGAGGGGGAATTCGTCGCCCTTTCCATGGCGGTGCTCCATACGGTTATTTTCGCTTAACGTAGCACTCGACAAGGCCAGGGCTTTATTTCTGTTGCGATTTACCGAGGCGGCTCGCAAACTGTTTCATCAGCCTACCGCCCTATCCCCTGAAGGAGAAAAACCATGCGTCAAAGGACGATTGTTTGCCCGCTAATCCAAAATGATGGCCATTACCTGTTGTGCAAGATGGCTGCCGACCGCGGCGTTTTTCCCGGACAATGGGCCTTATCCGGCGGCGGCGTAGAGCCTGGGGAACGTCTTGAAGAGGCGCTGCGCCGGGAAATCCGCGAAGAGCTCGGCGAAAAACTCATCCTTACCCATATTGCGCCGTGGAGCTTCCGCGATGATACCCGTGTTAAAACTTACCCCGACGGGCGCCAGGAAGCGATCTATATGATCTATCTGATCTTCGACTGCGTCAGCGCCAATCGTGACGTGACGATCAACGAGGAGTTTGACGATTACGCCTGGGTGAAAGCGGATGAGCTTAAAAACTACGATCTCAACGCCGCTACCCACCTCACCCTGAGCATGAAGGGGCTACTCTGACGCCACGGTCGGCAGGCGCAGCGTCGCCTTCAGTCCGCCCAGGCTTTCGCTGCGCGAAAGCTGCAGGTGGCTACGATGCAGACGCGCGATATCGTTTACCAGCGCCAGCCCCAGCCCGGCGCCGGGTATCGCGCCCGCGTTATCGAGGCGGCGAAACGGCATCAGCGCCTGGTGTACCTGCTGGTCGTCAATTCCCGGGCCGCTGTCTTCCACGCTGAGCAGCACGGCGTCGCCGTCGCGATGCAGGCTAAGCGTGACCGTACCATATTCCGGGGTATAGCGAATGGCATTGTCGAGCAGGTTAGCGCACAGTTCCCCCAGCAGAACGCTATCGCCTGCCACCTGTACCGCCGACTGCTCGCCCTCATAGCCAAGATCGATATGTTTGCTCCGCGCTTGCGCAATACGCGAAAAGCAGCTGTTGCGCACAATTTCCGGCAAGTTAATCACCGCAAACGCCTGCTCCCGCTGTTTTACCGTCGCCAGCTGCAGCAACCGCTCCGTTAACAAGACCGTATCGTCCAGCGTGGCGCGCATCGCCTGCAGGCTTTCGCGCCACAGTTGCGGATCGTCGCTGGCCAGCGCAACCGAAGCCTGCGTTTTCAGCACCGCCAGCGGCGTTTTCAGCTGATGGGAAGCATCGGCGCTGAAGCGCTCCTGACGGGAGATCATCACCCGCAGGCGGTCGATATAGCGGTTGAACGCGACAATCAGCAGCCGCGTTTCTGACCAGGGCAGCAGCTCCGGCAGCGGCGTCAGCAGGCCGGGTTCACGGCGCACCATCAGCGCGGAGAGCTGGCGCATGGGCCGCAGCACGCGGCGCAGCAGCCAGGCTGCCAGCACCAGCGTCAACAGGACCAGTAACCCCTGCGACACCCAGGATGAGAAGAGTAATTGTCCAGCCAGCCAGCGGCGGGACTGCAGCGTTTCGGCAATATAGATCTCCGCCATGCCCACGATGCCCCCTTCGTTGATGGGCTGCAGCAGGCGCGCCACGCGAATTGCCTGACCGCGATATTCGGTATGATAAAACCATGCCAGCGCCGGATAGAGCTGAGTTCGCGAGGTGGAGGGCGGCATCGCGGGCAGATCGTCATAGCCGGAAATGACCTTCCCCTGCGGGTCAAGCACCTTGTAATAGAGGCGATCGTTCATGTTGAGCTCGAAGCTGTCCAGCACCACCCAGGGCACATTCACCTCCAGTTGCCCTCCGCGCACCACCAGCCGTTCGGCCACCGTCCGCGCCGACGACAGCAGGGTACGATCGTAGGCTTGCGTCGCCGCCTGCAGCGCGCTGACGTAGCTATTAAACGCGGAGAGTCCCCACAGCAGGACCAGCGGCAGGCCGAGAAACAGCAACAGTTGGGCATAGAGCGATTGCGGCTTACCCCATCTCATGGCGCTCGCACTCAAGCAGATAGCCTAACCCGCGCAGGGTGGTTATACGCACATTGCTCGCCTGAAGTTTCTTGCGCAGACGGTGAATATAGAGTTCGATGCTTTCCGGACTGACGTCGTCGCTAAGACTGAACACCTGTTCGAATAACTGCTGGCGCGAAACCGGGCGGGTGCGGCGAAACATCAGCACCTTCAATAACGCCAGCTCACGCGGCGTCAAAGACAGCATCTGGCCACGGAGTAAAAAATAGCCTTCGTCACAATACGCCAGCTCGCCAAGCTGCTGCACCTCATGCACCTGCCCTTCGCTGCGCCGGAGCAGCGCCCGCAGGCGGGCGTCGAGCTCTTCCAGCTCAAAGGGCTTGGGTAAATAGTCATCCGCGCCGGCATTTAAACCTTTCACCCGGTCCGCTACCGCGCTGCGGGCGGTCAGCAACAGCACCGGCAGAGTCTGCCCGCGCTTGCGCAGCCGCTGGACCACTTCAAGGCCATCGTACCCCGGCATACCGATATCCAGCACCGCCAGCGCATATTGCTCGCTTTGCAGCAGATGGTCGGCCGCACGCCCGTCAGCGACGCAATCCACGGCAAAACCGCCCTGCACCAGCGCTTTTTCCAGCCAGTGAGCCAGCTCACGATTATCCTCGGCTAATAAGAGACGCATATCACATCCTGTAACGTTGCTGCCGCATTGAAAGGGAAATGAAAGGTAACTGTTTTAACAATCATGCAACCGAATCGCCATATGTCGGTTCACATAATCAAAAAAACCTGCCCTGTACCTGCTGAGGAAGCCTATGAAAACGCCATTTCTCCGTCATCTGAGCGCCATCGCGCTGTGCCTCTGTACCACATCCGCCTTCGCCGCGGAGGCCCCGTCCCGCACCGAATGTATCGCGCCTGCTAAACCGGGCGGCGGCTTTGACCTGACCTGTAAGCTGATTCAGGTGAGCCTGATGGAAACCGGCGCCATCGAAAAACCGATGCGCGTCACCTATATGCCCGGCGGCGTGGGCGCGGTGGCCTACAACGCCATTGTCGCCCAACGCCCGGCAGAGCCGGGGACCGTCGTCGCCTTCTCCGGCGGCTCGCTGCTAAACCTGTCGCAGGGTAAATTCGGCCGTTACAGCGTCGATGACGTGCGCTGGCTGGCGAGCGTCGGCACCGACTACGGCATGATCGCCGTGCGCGCCGATTCGCCATGGAAAGATCTGAAATCGTTTATGACCGCGATGGAGAAAAACCCCTCCAGTATCGTGATTGGCGCCGGGGCCTCTATCGGCAGTCAGGACTGGATGAAAGCGGCGCTGCTGGCGCAAAAAGCCAACGTCGACCCGCATAAAATGCGCTATGTCGCCTTTGAAGGCGGCGGCGAGCCGGTGACCGCGCTGCTCGGTAACCATGTGCAGGCAGTCTCCGGCGATCTCAGCGAGATGGTGCCCTATCTGCAGGGTAATAAAATCCGCGTGCTGGCGGTCTTCTCCAGTGAACGACTGCCGGGCGCGCTCGCCGATGTCCCCACTGCAAAAGAGCAGGGCTACGACCTGGTCTGGCCGATTATTCGCGGCTTCTTTATGGGCCCGAAAGTCAGCGACGCCGAGTACCAGTGGTGGGTCGATGAATTCACTAAACTGCAGCAAACCGAAGCGTTCAAAAAGCAACGTGAACTGCGCGGCCTGTTTGAATTCAATATGAACGGCAAGGCGCTCGATACCTACGTTAAGCAGCAGGTCAGCGACTACCGCGAACAGGCGAAAGCCTTTGGCCTGGCAAAATAAACCGCGGAGGCGCTCATGAGCGATCGTATTTTTGCCGGAGTATGGCTGTTGTTATGTACTGGCGGTCTGTTTATCGCCTGGCAGATCCATAGCGAATACTCCTATGAACCCGTCGGCCCGCGCCCCTTCCCGCTCGGGATCATCGGCCTGATGCTGCTGTGCTCGGCGTTAATGCTGCTGCGTCGCCCGGACGCCGTCGAGTGGCCGGGACGGCATGTGCTGCAGCGTCTGCTGACCATGGTCGTGGTGCTGGTGGTGTACGCCTGGGGGTTTGAATGGCTCGGTTTTCCGTTGGCCACCGCGCTGCTGACGGCGATCATTGGTCTGCTGTTCGGCGCGACGCTGCCGGCGGCGGGCATTGCCGGCGTCGCGATGGGCGTGTCGTTATGGTACGCCTTCGACACCCTGCTCGATGTCACCCTGCCCCTCGGCATCTGGTTTAATTAACGGAGGCGTTTATGGATACCTGGATCTATCTCTCGCAGGGCTTCGCCGTCGCCATGACGCCGGAGAACCTGCTGATCGCCCTGATCGGCTGCTTTGTCGGGACTATCGTCGGCCTGCTGCCGGGGCTGGGCCCTATCAACGGCGTGGCGATCCTGCTGCCGCTGGCTTTCGCCCTTCACCTGCCCGCGGAATCGGCGCTGATCCTGCTGGCGACGGTCTATATCGGTTGCGAATACGGCGGGCGAATCTCATCGATTCTGTTGAACGTGCCCGGCGATGCCGCCGCCATTATGACCGCCCTCGACGGCTATCCGATGGCCCAGCAGGGTCGCGGCGGCGTTGCGCTGTCGATTTCCGCCGTCAGTTCCTTCTTTGGCTCACTGATCGCCATCGGCGGTATTATTTTGTTCGCGCCGCTGCTCGCCCAGTGGTCGCTGGCGTTCGGTCCGGCGGAATACTTCGCGCTGATGGTCTTCGCCATCGCCTGTCTTGGCAGCATGATGGCGCAGAACCCGCTGAAGTCGTTCCTCGCGGCGTTAATCGGCCTGGGTCTGGCGACGGTGGGCGTAGACGCCAATACCGGGGTTTACCGCTTCACCTTCGACAGCGTCCATCTCTCCGACGGCGTGCAGTTTATTGTGGTGGTGATCGGCTTGTTCTCGGTTTCGGAGATCCTGCTGATGCTGGAGAGCACCAGCGGCGGACAAACCCTGGTGCGGAAAACCGGACGGATGCTGTTTAACACCAAAGAGGCCGCACAGTGCGTCGGCGCGACGCTGCGCTCCTCGGTGGTGGGTTTCTTCGTCGGTATTCTGCCCGGCGCCGGGGCGACCATCGCCAGCGCCATTACCTACATGACGGAGAAAAAACTCAGCGGTAACAGCGATAACTTCGGCAAGGGAGATATTCGCGGCGTGGCGGCGCCGGAAGCGGCCAATAACGCCTCCGCCTGCGGTTCCTTTATTCCCATGCTGACGCTCGGCGTGCCAGGGTCCGGCACCACCGCGGTGATGATGGGCGCGCTGACGCTGTATAACATTACGCCCGGCCCGGCGATGTTCACCGAACAGCCGGATATCGTCTGGGGGCTGATTGCCGCCCTGCTGATCGCTAACGTGATGCTGCTTATCATGAACATTCCGCTGATCGGCCTGTTCACCCGTATGCTGACCATTCCGCTGTGGTTTCTGGTCCCGGCCATCGCCGCGGTCTCCGCCGTCGGCGTTTACGCGGTACACAGCACCACTTTTGACCTGTTGCTGATGGTGGGGCTTGGCGTGCTTGGCTACATCATGCGCAAAATGCACTTCCCGATGTCGCCGCTGATCCTTGGCTTCGTGCTGGGGGAGATGCTGGAGCAGAACCTGCGCCGCGCGCTGTCCATCAGCAACGGCAACCTGGCGATCCTGTGGCAAAGCGGGGTAACCAAAACGCTGCTGGTGCTGGCCATCGCCGTGCTGGTGGTGCCGCCGCTGCTGCGTCTGCGGCGTAAACAGCGCCAGCGTCGCGCCGAAGCCAATATCGGCTAAGCCGGCGAATTGACCCATTCGCGCAGCGCCCGGCGCGAGATCTTAATCCCACCGTTCTTTAACGTTTCCGGCAGCCGCAGCCAACGCACCGGCTGCTGGAAACGCGCCAGCCGCTCCGCGCTCCATGCCGCCAGCACACTGATCTCGCAGCCATCATCGCATTCCACCACCGCGACCGGACGCTGGCCATATTCCGCATCGTCCAGCGGCACGACAAACGCTTGCTGTATCTGCGGATGCGCCACGATGATCCGTTCCACCTCCTCAGGCTGGATCCCTTCCCCACCGCTGAAAAAGAGATTATCCAGGCGCCCGAGGAGAGTGAGCCGTCCATTGATGATCTCGCCGCGATCGCGGGTGGCAAACCACCCTTCGTCGTTGGTCAATGGCAACAATTGACCGTCGCGCCAGTAGCCCGCGGCCATACTCGCCGCCCGCAGCCAGACCTCGCCGGCAACGATTTTCATCTCCCGCCCCGGCAACGGCGCGCCCACATCCGCCGCGCCGTCGGCCTCTTTGGCGCAGACGGTGGAAGCAAATTCGGTCAGGCCATAGCCGCAGTAGGTGCATACCCCCTGCCCCCGCGCCCGCTCGGTCAACTCGACGGGGATCGCCGCGCCGCCAAGCAGCACCGCCTTGAGGGAGAGCGCAGCATCGTCATTCAGCAGGCGCCACAGCTGTGTCGGCACCAGCGAAGCGTGGGTGCAGCCCTGCAGCATCTGCGCCAGCGGCTGTTTATCGCGCACCGTCAGCCGCGCGCCGGCCAGCAGCCAGCGCCACATAATCCCCTGGCCGGAGACATGAAACAGCGGCAGCGACAGCAGCCAGTCATCTTCTGCGGCAAACGGCATCAGCGCCAGCACGCCGGCGGCGCTGGCCAGATGGGCGCTGGCATCATGCACTGCCGCCTTCGGCAGACCGGTCGACCCCGAGGTCAGCGTCATTGAGGCGAAACGATCCCCGCGCCACGGCACAGCATGGGTTCCCACTGTCGTCTGCAGGGTTAACGCCGGTAAATCCCCCGGCAGCGCATCGCCGTTAAGCACCAGCTGATGCTGGACGGTCAACGCTGGCAGCAGTTCCTGCAGCAACGCTGCGGGCAGTTGCGGATTCAGCGGCAGCACCCGCGCGCCGCACTGCAGCAGCGCCAGCCAGGCCAGCAGCGTCGACGGCTGGTTAAAAGCCTGCAGCGCCACCCCATGACCTGCCGTTACGCCCTGCGCGGCAAAGCCGGCCGCCAGCGCGTCAACGTGGGCGCACAGGTCGCGCCAGGTCAGCGGTTGGTCATTCAGGCGCAGCGCCTGCGCCTCTCCGCGCCGCTGGCGCCAGTGGCGCCAGGGCCAGTCGCAAAAGGTCACAACAGCGCCTCCAGCGTATCCATGTTGATCATCGGCAGGGTGCTTTCCGGCCACGGCCGCACCAGCTGGGCGCCCATCAGCGACAGGGTGTCCAGTCCGGGGATGGTCTGCGGCGTCAGCCAGGCGGCAACCCGCGCCAGCTGAGTTAACCCGAGGCTGGACTCGATCGACGAACTGATCACCGCGCTCAGCCCCAGCGCATGGGCCGCGGCGACCTGCTGCTGAACCTGGTGTAAACTGCCGGTTAGCGTCGGCTTAATCACCACCGCGCGCACGCCCGGCTCGGCGACAAAGCGAAAATCCGCCTCGCGAAGGCTTTCATCCCAGGCGATAGCGATCCCGGCTTCGCGGCTAAAGGCCCGCGAGTCCTCCCGCGTTTTACAGGGCTCCTCAATAAACGCAATGCGCTGGCGATACGCCGGATTGACGTATTTCGCAAACTGCTGCGCTTTCAGCGGCGTCCAGGCCCGGTTGGCATCCAGACGCAGCTGCAGGTCGGGGATGGCTTCCAGCAGCAGATTAACCACCATGCCGTCGCGGACCGCCTCCCAGAGCCCCACTTTCACCTTAGCGACTTTCTCGCCGGGCATCGCCGCCAGTCTGGCGAACAGCTCATCCGGATCGCCGGAGCAGAGCGGCGCTGCGCGATAATCCGCGGCCAGCGGCAGCTCGCCGCTGAGCTCCGCCTGCGCGCAGCTGATGCCAAACGCGACAGAGGGCAGCGCAGGAAGCGCCGGCTCCGCGCCGTCGCGCCAGGCCTGCGCCCACGCCAATAGCGCCGCCTGCGCCTCCTCCAGGGTCTCTGCGCTGAATCCCGGCAGGGGAGATATTTCCCCCCAGCCCTCCCGTTCACCCTCCCGCAGGTGGATGAACAGCCCGTCGCGGGTTTTTAACCGCCGTTCGCGCAGCACCACGCCCGCGTCCATCGGTATCTGCCAGCGGTAAACCTGCGATACGCGCATTAGGGATTCCGTTTAAATTTGCTGAAGTCCGGCTGACGTTTCTGGTTGAAGGCATTGCGGCCTTCCTGCCCCTCTTCCGTCATGTAGAACAGCATGGTGGCGTTGCCCGCCAGCTCCTGCAGACCGGCCTGGCCGTCGCAGTCGGCGTTCAGCGCCGCTTTCAGGCAGCGCAGCGCCATTGGACTGTTCTGCAGCATTTCCCGACACCAGCGGACCGTCTCTTTTTCCAGATCCGCCAGCGGCACCACGGTGTTCACCAGCCCCATATCCAGCGCCTGCTGCGCGTCATACTGACGGCAGAGGAACCAGATTTCCCGCGCTTTTTTCTGCCCGACGATGCGCGCCATATAGGAAGCGCCCCAGCCGCCGTCGAAGGAGCCGACCTTCGGCCCGGTCTGACCGAAGATGGCGTTTTCCGCCGCGATGGTCAGATCGCACATCATGTGCAGCACATGGCCGCCGCCGATAGAGTAGCCGGCCACCATCGCCACCACCGGTTTCGGGCAGGTGCGGATCTGGCGCTGAAAGTCGAGTACGTTGAGATGATGTACGCCGGAGTCATCCTGATAGCCGCCGTAATCACCGCGAACTTTCTGATCGCCGCCCGCGCAAAAGGCTTTCTCACCTTCGCCGGTCAGGACAATCACCCCGATATTGTCGTCATAACGGGCATCCGCCAGTGCCTGGATCATTTCTTTGACGGTCAGCGGGCGGAAGGCGTTGCGCACCTGCGGGCGGTTGATAGTGATTTTGGCAATGCCGTCGGCCGATTTGTGGTAGCGAATATCGGTATAGCCTTCGGAACAATCGTGCCATTCAACAGGGGCATAGAGCATTGCTTCATCAAGAGAGATCATAGAATGTCCTTCAGTTAACTTGCCAAAATCTGCGCCAGACAGGCAATCACCGCCGCCGGGTTGTCCCGGTGCGCGTTGTGTCCGGCATGGTGAATAAGATGGAGATCCGCCGCGAGCGCCTGGGCGATGGCGCGAAACTTCGCGTCGCGCTCGCCGCACAGGTAGTGAAAGGGGAAATCGCGCGCCTGCAGGGACGCGCGCAGATCGACCTGCCCGGCAAGGGAGGTCGCCTGCAGCATCTCGGCCAGCGTCGCGCCGTTGTTCCGGCTGCGTAAGGCGACCAGCGCCGCGCGCTGCCCGGCGTTCAGTGAAGCGAAGACCGGCTGCTGATACCAGTCGGCAAAGACCTGCGCCAACGGCTCATGGCGAAAACGGTCCGCCCAGGCGCTGTCGTTGCTGCGCCGCGCCCGCCGCGCTTCGGCATCCTGCAGGCCAGGATGGCCGCCTTCGACGATCAGGCCGCGCAGGCCCGCGCGCGGCTGGCAGGCGAAGTTCATCGCCACCCGGCCCCCCAGCGAGTAGCCGATCAGCCAGTAGTTAAGTATGTTGTAACTATTAAGCGTAGCCTGCAGCAAAATATTGACCCCGGCAAAGTCCTGCACTGCGATATTCGCGGAGCCGCCGTGGCCCGGCAGATCGAGATACAGCCGCGGCCAGGCGCGAAACGCGTCGCCCACTTCCCGCCACTCGTTGCGGTCGCCGGAAAAACCGTGCAGAAAGACCAGCCAGGGATAACCCGGCTGGCCATGTTCGACAGCCGCGCTGAGGGTCACAGGCGGCTTACCTGCGCCAGCAGCTGCTGGAGGGTCTGTGTGCCGTCGGTCTCATTGACCGCCAGCTCAATCACCGTCGCCCCTGCCCTGCGCCAGGCGCCGGCCAGCGCCTCATCCAGCGCCTGCCAGTCAGCCGGGCGATGATAGGCCAGACCGAACATCGCCGCCGCGTGGCTGAAATCAACATCCTGCGGCATTAAGTAGAACTGACGCCGCTCGTCCTGCGGCGTCGGCAACATGGAGAAAATCTGCCCGCCGTTGTTGTTCACCACGATCAGCACCAGCGGCGCCGACGCCTGGCGCAGTAGGGCCAGCGAGTTGAGATCGTACAGCGCCGAAAGATCGCCGACGATGGCCAGGGTTGGCCTGGCGCTGGCGCGCTGCACGCCGGCGGCGGTGGCGATCAAGCCATCAATGCCGCTGGCGCCGCGGTTGCTGTAAACCGGGTAGCCGGCCGGCAGCTGCGCCAGGGCGTCGATCAGGCGCACCACCAGGCTGTTGCCGACAAACAGTTGCCCCTGTTCCGGCAGATAGCGGCGAATTCGCTGCGCCAGCTGCGCTTCGCCAAAGGGTTCGTTGCTGGCGACCGCCGCCTCCCACGCCTGACGGGCCAGTTCAGGAATGGCCGTCGCCCACGGCTGGCGTTTCTCCGCCGGGTGCAGCTCAAGCCAGCGGTCAACGCTGGCAAGCAGACGGCGGCCGCGGTGCTGTGCCGGATCGAGACGACCGGGCAGATTATCCACCAGCCAGTATTCATCAGGCTCGCAGGTGGCCTGCCACTGCAGAACCCGCTTGCCGGTCAGGCTGCTGCCGAGCTGAACCACGATCTGCGCCTGCGCCAGCTCGCTCACCGCTTTGCCATTGCCCAGCCACAGGTCAGCGCACGGCAGCGGCTGCCCGGTCTGCGACAGGACATCGCCGATCAGCGGCCAGCCGAGTGTTTGGGCCCACTCGGCCACTTTTTTCCCTTCGGCAGCGCTCATTCTGCCCGCCACGACCACGCCGCGCTTTTGCCGCCAGAAGAACCAGTCGCGCTGTTTCTCACTTTCCCTCTGCAGCGCCTGACGTAACCAGGGCTTATCGCTCTGCCACCAGCTGCCGAGCTGCTGCTGCCACTCCACGCCGGTATCATCCATATCGCCATACAGCGGTTCGGCGAACGGGCAGTTGATATGCACCCCGCCGGCGTGCAGCTCGCCCAGCACCTGGTCGATGGTCGAGACCAGCCAGCGGGCGGAAATATCCTGCGAGGGACGCGGCAGAGAAATCGTCTGCGACGGATGGGAGGCGAACATCCCCGGCTGACGAATCGCCTGATTGGCGCCGCAGTCGATCAGCTCCGGCGGACGGTCGGCGGTCAGGAGAATCAGCTTTTCCCCGGTGAGCCCTGCCTCAATCAGCGCCGGGTAAAGGTTCGCGGTGGCGGTCCCGGAGGTCACAATGACCGCCACCGGCTGGCGGCTGGCTTTCGCCAGACCGAGCGCCAGGTGGCCGAGGCCGCGTTCGTCAAAATGGGTATGATGGATAAAGGCGCGGTTTTCCGCCGCCGCCAGGGTTAAGGGTGTCGAGCGCGAGCCCGGCGCGATGCAGATATGCTGCACACCGTGGCGCGTTAAAGCTTCCAGGATCACCGCCGCCCAGCGTCGGTTAAATGCGCTTACTGACATGAAATTGTCCGGTATCAAATATTGATGCTAAGTATAGATAAGCCAAAGTGACGGCGTTTTGATATGCATCGTCATTCCCGCTTATGGACAGAGTAGCGAGCGCAGCCCGGCCGCTTTGTTGTCAATCTCCTGCCACTCCTGCAGCGCATCGGAGCCGCTGACGATCCCCGCCCCGGCATACAGTCGCAGGGTGTCGTTGTCCACTTTCGCCGAACGCAGCGCCACGCAAAACTCGCTTTGCGCCAGCGACAGATACCCGGCGGAACCGGCGTACCATTCACGGGAAAAAGGTTCATGGCGCTGAATGAATGCCAGCGCCGCCCGCCGCGGCAGGCCGGCCACCGCGGCGGTAGGCTGCAGCTGCAGCAGACAGCGGCTGTCGTCAGGCTCCGCCAGTTCGGTCCAGATGCAGCGTCGAAGATGCTGTACCTTGCGCAACCTCACCACCTGCGGCGGCAGAACGTCCAGCGTCGAGGCCTCACTCTGCAGGCGCTGGCAGATATCCTCCACCACCAGCATGTTTTCCCGCTGATTTTTGTCGTCTTTCATCAACCAGTCGGCCAACTGCTGCGCCTTCGCGTCATCCTGATGATTAGCGACGGTGCCCGCCAGCGCTTCGGTGCGCAGCAGCGCGCCGCGCCGGCGCCACAGCCGCTCCGGCGTGGAGCCGAAAAACGCGTGACGGGCATTGAACGCCATCAGGAAATGAAAACAGTTAAGATTGCGGCTGCGGCTGGCGGCCATGATGCTCACGGCATCCAGCGGGGCGGCAAACTGCAGGTCGGTTGCCCGCGCCAGCACCACTTTATCCATGTCGCCGGCGGCGATGGCCTGCGTCGCCAGCTCTATCATTGCCTGCCACAGGGGATAATCGGAGGAGTGGCGCTCGCTCAACAGCGGCGGTACGCCGCCAGGGGTCGCCTGGACGGTGGTCAGGCTGGCGAGAAAATCACGCGCCGTCATGGCATCGTCGCGCAGTGAGAGGTCGCTGTGCAGCACCAGCCGCATCACGGCCCTGCCGCCGCACCGACGCCATTCCAGACGCGGCAGCACCAGCCGGCCTTGCTGCGGGGCAAACGCATTCAGGCCGCAGATGCGCAGATCCTGCCGTCCGGCCTGGTGTAAAAAGCGGTTCGCCGCGTCGAGCGAGGGAAAGCTTTTTACCGCCCCCAGCGCCGCCAGCTCCTCGTCGCCATTGCGCTGTTGCCAGTAGAACTGCGGCCACTGCGGCTGCTGGCCGCACCATAGCAGCGGATCGAAGGCATCATTCAGCGGAAAGGCAATATCGATAATTCGCGTGCCGGGTGAGTCAGGAAAGGGCTCACTCAGGCCGTCACGTAAACGGGCCAGCGCAGTGGAAACAGACAGCACGCAAACCTCCACGGTAGTAAAACCCCACATTATAAGGGGTTCGACGGCGGAATAGCAGTACCCATGACGAGGGAGCGGGTTTTATCTTACCTGCTCGCCGGCCCGGAACAGGGTTGGAATGTGAGTGTTGAGGGGTCAAACAGCGCGGCTTTCCCGCGCCATGCCGATGTGCGGAATGCCATCCTCATCATAGACCTCAGTCACCGGCGTAAAACCGAAGTGGGCGTAAAAAGCTTGCAGGTGCGCCTGCGCCCCAAGGTAAATCGACTTTTGCGGCCAGTGCCGCTGACAGCTGGCCAGCGCCTGCGCCATCAACTGATGGCCAAGCTTTTCGCCGCGCGCGGCGGGGCTGACGATAACCCTGCCAATCACCACCGGATCGTACATCTCTTCGCTTTTAAGGATCCGCGCATAAGCCACCAGTTCGCCATCGCGCCAGCCGAGCAGATGGCGATTTTCCCCGACCAAATCATCGCCGTCGACATCCTGATAGGCGCACTGCTGCTCCACGACAAAGACTTCGCTGCGCAGCTTCAGCAGCGCATACAGCTGGGGAACGGTGAGTTCACTATGATGGAGATCCTGCCAGGTCATCATCTGCTGCTCCTTATTGATATACTGATGTTTTGCGACTCGCCCTGAGGACACTGGACGATGGAATTAACTTTTTTGGGGACATCCGCCGGGGTGCCGACCCGCACGCGTAATATGACGTCGATAATACTCAATTTGCAACAGCCAACCCGCGCCGAAATGTGGTTGTTTGACTGCGGCGAAGGGACCCAGCATCAGTTTCTGCATACGCCCCATCATCCTGGCAAACTGAATAAGATCTTTATTACCCATTTGCACGGCGACCATCTGTTCGGCCTGCCCGGGCTGCTGTGCAGCCGCTCGATGCAGGGGAATTCGCTGCCGCTGACGGTCTACGGACCAACAGGAATAAAAGAATTCATTGACACCGCGCTGCGCCTCAGCGGCTCGTGGACCGACTATCCTCTGACCATCATCGAAGTCGGCCCCGGTCTGGTGTTCGACGAAGAGGGCTATCGGGTCACCGCGTTCCCGCTTAGCCATCCGGTGGAGTGCTACGGGTATCGCATTGAGCAACACGACAAGCCCGGCGCCCTCGACGCCGCCCAGCTGATTGCCGACGGCGTGCCTCCCGGGCCGCTGTTTCACCGCCTTAAGCGCGGTGAACAGGTGACGCTGGCGGATGGCCGGGTGATCGACGGCAGCCGCTACCTGGGGCCCGCCACGCCGGGTAAAACGCTGGCCATCTTTGGCGATACCGCCCCCTGCCCGCAGGCGCTGGAGATGGCGCGCGGGGCGGATGTGATGGTCCACGAGACCACCCTGGAGCAGGCGATGGCGGAGAAAGCCAATAGTCGCGGCCACTCCTCCAGTCAGCAGACCGCGACGCTGGCTAAAGAGGCAGGCGTCGGCACGCTTATCGCCACCCACTTTAGCTCACGCTACGATGCCGAGGGCTGCCTGCGGATGCTGGCGGAATGCCGGGAGATTTTCCCGGACACCCTGCTGGCGGAAGACTTTATGGTTTACACGGTGGCGTAACATTCCGGGCATAAAAAAACCGCCATTCCGGCGGTTTTTTTATTGAGACAATCCACTTACATCAGCGGCGTCGCCAGCTGCACGATGCTAATCAGCGGCTGCGGCCAGATACCGAGCACCAGCACCAGCAGGGCAGAGATCAGCACCACGATACCGCCGGCGCTGTACTGCCAGTTCGACGGCGCATCACGGTTCAGCTGCTCCGGCGCGCTCAGGTACAGGCTCACCGCCACGCGCAGGTAGTAGTAGAGACCGATCGCCGAGCCGACAACCACCGCGGCAACCAGCCACCACAGATGGGCGTGAACACCGACGGCCAGCACGTAGAACTTACCGATAAAGCCAAGAGTCATTGGGATACCGGCCAGGGAGAGCATCATCACCGTCATCACCGCCGACAGGATCGGACGGTGCCAGAACAGACCGCGGTAGGAGAACAGCGAGTCCGCGTCCGGGCCACGGTATGGGCTGGACATCAGGCTGACCACGCCGAACGCGCCGAGGCTGCTGAACAGGTAGCCGGCCAGGTAGACGCCAACGGCTTCCATCGACATTTCGCCGCTTTGCAGGGCGATCAGCGCCACCAGCAGATAGCCGAGGTGGGAAATAGAAGAGTAACCGAGCAGACGTTTGATATTGGTCTGGCTCAGCGCCATCAGGTTACCGAAGATGATAGAGGCGAAGGCGATCAGCCCCAGCACCACGCGCACCGCTTCGCTGTTGCCCACCGGCATGTACAGGAACAGACGCATCACCACGCCGAAGATGGCGATCTTGCTGGCGGTCGCCAGGAAGGTGGAGACCGGCGCAGGCGCCCCCTGGTAAACGTCCGGCGTCCACAGGTGGAACGGCACCAGCGACAGCTTAAAGCCAAGACCGACGATCATCAGGCCGAGACCCGCCAGCAGCAGCGGCTCGTGCAGCGTGTTGTCCGCCAGGCTCTTGCCCAGCGCAAGGAAGGACAGGTTGCCGGAGTTCGCATACACCAGCGCCATACCGAACAGCAGGAAAGAGGAGGCTGCCGCGGAGAGGATGGTGTATTTGATGCTCGCTTCCAGCGAACGCTTCTGGCGGAAGGCGTAGCCGACCAGACCGAACAGCGGCAGCGAGATTAACTCAATGCCGAGGAACAGCGCCGCCAGATGATTCGCACCGGCCAGCAGAATGCCGCCCAGGGCGGCGATCAGCACCAGCAGGTAGAACTCTTCTTTGTTGTCCTTGTAACCCTCAAGCCACGGATAGGCGAAAGTACAGGTGGCGAGACTCGCCAGCAGCACCAGCCCAGTGTAGAGCATCGCGTAGCCGTCAACGCGGATCAGCGGCGTGACGTCCATTGCCCCATTCTGGCCGACGAACCAGAGCGAGACCAGCGCGGCGTTAAGCCCGAGAACCGACAGCGTGGCATTGAGAAAATGATTGCGTCGCCACGCAATGGAGAGCATCACAACCACCACCGTCAAGCCGACGATCAGCAGCGGTAGCAGTGCGATCAGTTGTTGTGGAGTTATTGTCATGGCGAATTACGGCCTTGTAGTAGAAACAGAATTAACAAACCACTGCTGAATGTTGCTCATCGCAGCATGCGAGGTGTCGAGGATCGGCTGCGGGAAGAAGCCCAACAGCACCAGCAGCACCACCAGCAGCAGGATGATAGACAGTTCACGCAGGGACATCCCCGGCAGCGCTTTCGCCGCGATTTCGCTTTTCGCTTTACCGAAGTAAGCGCGATGCAGCATCGACAGCGAGTAAACGGACGCGAATACCAGACCAAAGGTCGAGATCACGGTGATCACCGGCACCACTTTATAGCTGCCGAACAGGATCATAAATTCGCCGACGAAGTTACCGGTGCCCGGCATCCCCAGGGTGGCGACGGCGAAGAACATCGACATCGCCGGCAGCCATTTGATTTTGCTCCACAGACCGCCCATCTGACGCATGTCACGGGTATGTAGACGTTCGTACAGCTGGCCGCAGAGAATAAACAGACCCGCCGCGGAGAGACCGTGAGCAATCATCTGGATCACCGCCCCCTGATACGCCAGCTGGCTGCCGGTGTAGATAGCAATCAGCACGAAGCCCATGTGGGACACGGAGGTGTAGGCGATGAGACGTTTGATATCAGTCTGGGCAAAGGCCATCCACGCGCCGTAGAAGATCCCGATCACGCCCAGCCACATGGCGATAGGCGCAAACTCGGCGGAGGCGTTCGGGAACAGCGGCAGCGCAAAGCGCAGCAGACCGTAGGCCGCAGTTTTCAGCAGGATCCCCGCAAGGTCGACGGAACCGGCGGTCGGCGCCTGGGAGTGGGCGTCCGGCAGCCAGCCGTGCAGCGGCACCACCGGCATTTTCACCGCGAAGGCGATGAAGAAGCCGAGCATCAGCAGATATTCCACGCCGTGGGACATCGGGGTTTTCAGTAGCTCTTCATAGTTGAAAGTCCACACGCCGGTGGCGTTGAAGTGGACGAATGCCAGCGCCAGAATGGCAATCAGCATCACCAGGCCGCTCGCCTGGGTATAGATGAAGAACTTGGTGGCCGCCGTGATACGCGTTTTACCATCAGAGGCTTTGTGGCCCCACAGCGCGATCAGGAAGTACATCGGCACCAACATCATTTCCCAGAAGAAGAAGAACAGGAACATGTCGATGGCGAGGAACACGCCGATGACGCCGCCCAGGATCCACATCAGGTTGAGGTGGAAGAAGCCCTGGTATTTTTCGATTTCGCGCCAGGAACAGAGCACCGCCAGCACGCCGAGCAGGCCGGTCAGCACTACCATCAGCAGCGACAGGCCGTCGATCGCCAGATGAATGCTAATGCCGAAGCGTGGGATCCACGGCAGCACGAACTCAGATTGCCACTGCGGAATACCCGCGGATTGCGTCAGAGAATAGCCGCCCTGCATCCACAGCTGCAGGCCAAGCACCAGCGTCAGTCCCATGGTAATCAGCGCGATCCAGCGCGGCACTTTCACGCCAAAGCGTTCGGTCTGCCAGCACAGGAAGCCGCCGATAAAGGGGATTAATATCAACCAAGGCAATAACATGGTGATTTTTATTCCTTATTTAAGTCCGGTTCAGGCTATCTTACTCGTCATAACGAACTCCGGCTGTGCTCACAATCCTCACGTACTTTAGTACGCTCCGATTGCCCCGCGCAGGCGGCGTCCACTTTGACTTCGCCGATAACGCCTGTCCTTTACGACCTGATTTTCAACGAATTCTCACAGAAAATTCACTTCGGTTTGAGGCTTGTTTTGTCGGGTGGCGCTAACGCTTACCCGACCTACGCTCCCGTAGGCCCGGCAAGCACCGCGCCGCCGGGCAACACAATCGTTCTCAAACTCAACGCAATACCATCAGCAGCGCCAGCACCACCACCGCGCCAATGCTCATTGACGCCACATACCAGCGCAGATAGCCGTTCTCGCTCACCAGCAGGCCTTTACCTGCGAAGCGGGAGAGGAGCGCCGGGATGTTCATCAACGAGTTCAGCGGATCGCTCTTCAGCAGCCAGGCAATGCCGAGGAATGGCTTAACGAATACTTTGTCGTATAACCAGTCGAAGCCCCAGGCATGGAACCACCAGGTACCGAAGAAGCGGCCAGGCGCGCTGTTGGCGATAGAGGTCACCAGGGTGCGTTTGCCCAGCCACAGCCATGCGGCGATCAGGATGCCGGCAATAGCGATGATCCCGGAGGCAATCTCCAGCGTCATCACGCTGCCGTGCGCCAGTTCAGTGGTCTGCGGTAAGACGCCTTCCAGCGGCGGCACGATCAGCGCGCCAACGAAGGTGGACAGCACCAGCAGCACAATCAGCGGCAGATGATGGGTGATCCCCTTCCCTGCGTGCGCGTGAATTTGCTCTTTACCGTGGAACACAATGAAAATCATGCGGAAGGTGTACAGCGAGGTCATAAAGGCGCCGACCAGGCCCGCCACCATCAGGTTGATATGACCGTTGGCCATCGCCCCCGCCAGGATCTCATCCTTACTGAAGAAGCCTGCGGTAATGAGCGGCAGAGCGGACAGCGCCGCGCCCCCCACCAGGAAGCAGACGTACACCAGCGGAATAGATTTGCGCAGGCCGCCCATCTTGAAGATGTTCTGTTCGTGATGGCAGGCGAGAATCACCGAACCAGACGACAGGAACAGCAACGCTTTAAAGAACGCGTGAGTCATCAGATGGAAAATCGCCGCGTCCCATGCCTGCACGCCCAGCGCGAGGAACATGTAGCCAATCTGGCTCATGGTGGAGTAAGCGAGAACGCGTTTAATGTCGGTCTGCACCAGCGCGGCGAAGCCCGCCAGCACCAGGGTAACCGCCCCGACGATCCCGACCAGATGCAGCACTTCCGGCGTCATCAGGAACAGACCGTGGGTACGGGCGATCAGGTAGACGCCGGCGGTGACCATGGTCGCGGCGTGGATCAGCGCGGAAACCGGCGTCGGACCCGCCATCGCATCGGCAAGCCACGTTTGCAGCGGCAGCTGGGCGGATTTACCGACCGCGCCGCCGAGCAGCATCAGCGTCGCCCACTGCAGCGTGGTGCTGCCGTTAGCAAAGTGCTGCGGCGCCAGCTCAACCATTTCGCGGAAGTTGAGGGTACCCAGTTCGTTGTAGAGGATGAACAGCGCGAAGGCGAGGAACACGTCGCCGACGCGGGTCACCACAAACGCTTTCATCGCTGCGGCGCCGTTCTTCGGATCGGTGTAGTAGAAGCCGATCAGCAGGTAAGAGCAGAGACCCACCCCTTCCCAACCCAAGTACATCAGCAGCAGGTTGTCGGCCAGTACCAGAACCACCATGCTGGCGATAAACAGGTTGGTGTAGGCGAAGAAGCGGGAGTAGCCCTCTTCACCGCGCATATACCAGGAGGCGAACATGTGGATCAGGAAGCCGACGCCGGTCACCACGGAGAGCATGGTCAGCGACAGGCCGTCCAGCACCAGGTTGAAGCCGATGTTGAAATCCCCTACCGACATCCAGGTCCACAGCGGCACGCTGACCGCCTGTTTGCCGTTAGCGAAAAAGTCGACGCCGACATAGGCGGTGACCAACGCCGCCAGGCCTACCGAGCCCATGCCAACGGTGGCGGAAAGGTTTTCCGACCAGCGCCCGCGGGAGAAGGCCAGCAGCACAAAGCCAATCAATGGCAAAAGAATGGTTAAGGCAAGCATGTTCATCCACGCAACTCACTTACTGAATCGATGTTCAGGTTCTGGCGGCGACGATGGAGCTGCAGCAGCAGCGCCAGACCGATACTCGCTTCCGCAGCCGCAAGGCTGATGGCGAGGATATACATAATCTGACCATCTGCCTGGCCCCAGTAGCTGCCCGCCACCACAAAGGCCAGCGCGGCGGCGTTAATCATGATTTCCAGGCTGATCAACATAAACAGCAGATTGCGGCGGATCACCAGCCCCGTCAGACCAAGCACAAACAGGATGGCCGCGAGGATCAGTCCATGTGTTAAGGGGATCATGCGTGTTCCTCCGTTTTTCTTTTGTCGCTGTCGTTCACGCGGTTGCTCAGCACCTCGCCGGCGCGCTCTTCGCGACCGATGTGGAAGGCGACCACCAGGCCCGCCAGCAGCAGCATGGAGGCCAGCTCCACCGCCAGGACGTACGGCCCAAACAGCGCAATACCCACTTCTTTAGCGTTGATTGCCGCGCCGTCGATACCCTGGTCGTTAATCCCCAGAATGGCGTAAACGATAACCACCAGCAGCACTGCGGAGAGGATGGCCGGGCCAATCCAGATCCCCGGCTGCAGCCATTTGCGTTCCTGTTCGATTTCGCTGCCGCCCAGGTTGAGCATCATCACCACGAAGACGAACAGCACCATAATGGCCCCAGCGTAGACGATAATCTCCAGCGCCCCGGCGAAGTACGCGCCCAGCGAGAAGAACACCCCGGCAATCGCTAACAGCGAAATGATCAGGTACAGCAACGCATGCACCGGATTGGTGTGGGTGACGACCCGCAAGGTTGCGAGGATGGCGATCAGGCCACAGATATAAAAAGCGAATTCCATTGCCCTCTCCTTACGGTAACAGGCTCTTGACGTCGATCGGCTTAGCTTCGTTTTCCGCTTCGCCCTTATCTTTGCCGTCGATTGCCATACCCGCCATCCGGTAGAAGTTATATTCCGGGTATTTGCCCGGACCGGAAATCAGCAGATCCTCTTTTTCGTACACCAGATCCTGACGTTTGTATTCACCCAGCTCGAAGTCAGGGGTCAACTGGATCGCCGTGGTCGGGCACGCTTCTTCGCACAGACCGCAGAAGATGCAGCGTGAGAAGTTGATGCGGAAGAACTCAGGGTACCAGCGGCCGTCTACCGTCTCTGCTTTCTGCAGCGAAATACAGCCCACCGGGCAGGCTACCGCACACAGGTTACAGGCGACGCAGCGCTCTGCACCGTCCGGATCGCGCGTCAGCACGATGCGGCCGCGATAACGCGGCGGCAAATAGACCGGCTCTTCCGGGTACATCCGGGTTTCACGTTTGGCGAAGGCATGCAGGCCAATCATCCAGATACTCCGGACCTGGGTGCCGAACCCCACCAATAATTCTTTTAAGGTCATGTTCAATTCACCCCTTATTGCGCCTGCCAGAGAATGACAGCCGCCGTTACCAACAAGTTGACCAGCGTTAATGGCAGGCATACCTTCCAGCCAAAGGACATTACCTGGTCATAGCGCGGACGCGGTAATGATGCGCGGATCAAAATGAACATCATCATGAAGAACGCGGTTTTCAGCGCGAACCAGATGAAAGGAGGTAACCACGGGCCATTCCAGCCGCCGAAGAACAGCGTGACGATCAGCGCTGAAACGGTGACGATACCGATGTATTCACCCACGAAGAACAGACCGAACTTCATGCCGGAGTATTCAATGTGGTAACCATCGGCCAGCTCCTGCTCCGCTTCCGGCTGGTCGAACGGGTGACGGTGACACACCGCCACGCCGGCGATGGCGAACGTCACGAAGCCGAAGAACTGCGGGATAACGTTCCACAGATGCGCCTGGTTGTTGACGATATCGGTCATGTTGAATGACCCCGCCTGCGCCACCACGCCCATCAGGGAGAGGCCGAGGAACACTTCGTAGCTTAGGGTCTGCGCGGAAGCACGCATCGCCCCCAGCAGGGAGTATTTGTTGTTGCTCGACCAACCGGCGAACAGCACCGCGTAAACCGCCAGGCCTGCCATCATCAGGAAGAACAGGATCCCGATGTTCAGGTCAGCCACCACCCACGTCGGGCTGACCGGCACGATAGCGAAGGCCAGCAGCAGCGAGGTAAAGGCGATAACCGGCGCCAGAGTAAAGATCACGCGATCGGAAAAGCGCGGGATCCAGTCCTCTTTAAAGAACATCTTGATCATGTCGGCGACCAGCTGCAGCGAACCACCCCAGCCCACCCGGTTTGGCCCGTAGCGGTTCTGGAACAGACCGAGCAGACGACGCTCGCCGAAGCTCATGAACGCGCCGCAGGTGACCACCACCAGCAGAATGACCACGGCCTTCAGGATGCTTAACAGAATGTCGATAAGATCCGGCGTTAACCAGCTCATGCTTTCGCCTCCTGCAGTGAATCAATACGCGATCCGGTCAGTACCGGCGCAATGCCCGGCATGCCCATCGGTAAGCCAACCTGTCCTGCGGTCAGACCTTCAGAGATAACCAGCGGCAGACGCAGGGTCTGGCCTTCCACGCTAAAGGAGAGCATCGCCCCGGCGTTGACGCCAAGCTTCGCGGCATCCGCCGGGTTCAGCTTGATGTACGGCTCAGGCATCCGGCTTTGGAACACCGGCGCGCGCTGTGACAACTCATCGCTGCCAAACAGGTGATAATAAGGTGCGATACGCCATTTCCCCTCTTCCGCCTGGAAGCTGGCCGGCACCGCCGTGAAGTATTCCAGCCCGCTGGCGGAAGCTTCAAACAGGCGGACGCCCGGATCGCCATGGCGCAGTTTCCCGCCCACTTCATCCTGGAACTTGTTCCATGCCTGCGGGGAGTTCCAGCCCGGCGCCCAGGCGAACGGGATCTGCGAACGCGGGGCAGACGGCTGGTTGTTCCCTTCCATAGAGAAGGCGAACATCGTGTCTTTATCCTGCGGCTGACGCGGCTCGTGGACGCTGATGTTAGCGCGCATCGCCGTGCGGCCGCTGTAGCGGTGCGGTTCACGCGCCAGTTTCTGCCCACGAATGCGGAAGGTCGCATCCGGCGCGGCATCTTTTATGCCCGCCAGCTGCGGCAGTGCGGCAATCGCGGCATCGATAACGTGGTCCAGCTGCGTCCAGTCAACCTGACGGTTGTTAACGGTGCTGTGCAGAGAATGCAGCCAGCGCCAGCTTTCCAGCATCACGGTTTTCGCGTCGTAGTAGGCCGGGTCGTAGACCTGGAAGAAACGCTGGGCGCGGCCTTCGTTGTTCACCACGGTACCGTCGCTTTCCGCAAAGCTTGCCGCGGAGAGCACCAGGTGCGCTTTGTCCATAATCGCCGTGCGCTGATGGTCAACCACCATCACCAGCGGCGCTTTGGAGAGCGCTGCGTCGACGCGGGCGGCGGAAGCATGACGGTGAAGGTCGTTTTCCAGCACGATAACTGCGTCTGCGGCGCCGCTTTCCAGTTCGTCGAGCGCCTCCTCAAGCGAGCCGCCGCCGATCATACCCAGACCGACGCTGTTCACCGCGCGGGCAACCATGGTCACGCCGACGTCGGCGCCACGGCCTTTCAGGGCTTTCGCCACGTTAGCGGCGGCCTGGATGATCTCCATGCTGCCGGCGTTGGTCCCGGAAATAATCAGTGGTTTTTTCGCCCCGGCCAGCGCCTGGACGATGACATCGACTTTACCCTGCAGTTCGCGGCTCAGGCCGTCAACCGCCGGCGCGCTGTCGTCCAGCGCATGGGCGATGGCGAAGCCGAGACGCGCCTGATCTTCTACCGGCGCGCGGTAGGTCCACGCGGCGATGTCATCCAGGCGGGTGTCATCGATGTTGGTGACGAATAGCGGGTGCTTGGCGCGCTGGCCGATGTTGAGGATCGCCGCAATCTGCCAGTCGGCCACTTTCTGTGCCGCCGCCATTTCGCGTGCTTTCCCTTTCACCGCCTGACGCACCGCCAGCGCGACGCGCGCGCCGGTCTGGGTAATGTCTTCGCCCAGCACCAGTACCGCGTCGTAGGATTCGATATCGCGCAGGCTTGGGGTGTGGATCCCACCTTCGCGCAGCACTTTCAGCATCATCTGCAGGCGCGCTTGTTCGCCTTTGGCGATGCCGGTATAGAAGTTGTCGGCGCCCACCAGCTCGCGCAGCGCGAAGTTGCTTTCAATGCTGGCGCGCGGGGAGCCGATGCCGATCACTTTCTTCGACTGGCGCAGAATATCCGCCGCGCCCTGCATCGCCTGCTCGGCGTTGAGGGTAATCAGATCGTCGCCGCGGCGCTGAACCGGCTGACGCGGACGGTCTTTCAGGTTCACGTAGCCATAGCCGAAACGACCGCGGTCGCAGAGGAAGTAGCGGTTAACGGTCCCGTTATAGCGGTTTTCGATACGACGCAGCTCGCCATAGCGTTCGCCCGGGCTGATGTTGCAGCCAATGGAACACTGCTGGCAGATGCTCGGCGCAAACTGCATGTCCCACTTACGGTTATAACGCTCAGAGTGCGTTTTATCAGTGAAGACGCCGGTCGGGCAGACTTCCACCAGGTTGCCGGAGAATTCGCTTTCCAGGGTGCCATCTTCCGGGCGGCCGAAGTAGACGTTGTCGTGGGCGCCATAGACGCCCAGATCGGTGCCGTCGGCATAATCTTTGTAGTAGCGCACGCAGCGGTAGCAGGCGATGCAGCGGTTCATTTCGTGAGAAATAAACGGCCCCAGATCCTGGTTGCGGTGGGTACGCTTGGTAAAACGATAGCGGCGGAAGCTATGGCCGGTCATCACCGTCATATCCTGCAGGTGGCAGTTGCCGCCCTCTTCGCAGACCGGGCAGTCGTGCGGGTGGTTGGTCATCAGCCACTCCACCACGCTTTCGCGGAACTGCTTCGCTTCGCCGTCGTCGATAGAAATAAAGGTGCCGTCGGATGCCGGAGTCATACAGGACATCACCAGGCGACCACGCGTGTCTTCCGCGTTCTGATATTGCTTCACCGCACACTGGCGGCAAGCACCGACGCTCCCTAGCGCCGGATGCCAGCAAAAGTAGGGAATATCAAGCCCAAGAGAGAGACAAGCCTCCAGCAGGTTGTCCGCTCCGTTGACCTCGTATTCTTTGCCGTCTACATGAATCGTAGCCATTAGCGTGCTTCCAAAAATAAAAAAACCTTTAGATTACCAGCGCGTCTTAAGCAGGTTCGGCTGAATCCCGTTGATTGCATGGGTATTGCTGAACTGCTGCTTAATGCCAGCCTCGAATTCTTCGCGGAAATATTTAATCGCGCTCTGCAGCGGCTCAACCGCGCCCGGCGCGTGCGCGCAGAAGGTTTTCCCTGGGCCCAGGAATCGACACAGTTGCTCAAGCGTTTCGATATCGCCAGGCTGACCTTCGCCGCGCTCCAGGGCGCGCAGGATCTTCACGCTCCACGGCAGACCATCGCGGCACGGCGTACACCAGCCACAGGACTCGCGGGCAAAGAACTCTTCGAGGTTGCGCACCAGCGAGACCATGTTGATCTCGTGGTCAACGGCCATCGCCAGCGAGGTGCCCAGACGGCTGCCCGCTTTACCAATGCTTTCGAACTCCATCGGCAGATCGAGGTGCGCTTCGGTGAGGAAGTCGGTCCCTGCCCCACCCGGCTGCCAGGCTTTAAACTTCAGGCCATCGCGCATACCGCCGGCGTAATCTTCAAGGATCTCGCGGGCCGTGGTGCCGAACGGCAGCTCCCAGACGCCCGGGTTCTTCACGCGGCCGGAGAAGCCCATCAGCTTGGTGCCGGCATCTTTACTGGTGGAGATGTTCTGGTACCACTCGACGCCGTTAGCCAGAATCGCCGGCACGTTGCACAGGGTTTCCACGTTGTTGACGCAGGTCGGCTTACCCCACACGCCGGAGCTCGCCGGGAACGGCGGCTTGGAGCGCGGGTTAGCGCGGCGGCCTTCCAGGGAGTTGATCAGCGCCGTCTCTTCGCCGCAGATATAGCGTCCTGCCCCGGTGTGGACAAACAGCTCGAAGTCAAAACCAGTGCCGAGGATATTTTTCCCCAGCAGGCCCGCCTCGGTGGCTTCGGCAATCGCGCGGCGCAGATGCTGGGCCGCTTCGATATACTCTCCGCGCAGGAAGATGTAGCCGCGATAAGCCTTCAGCGCAAAGGCGGAGATCAGCATGCCTTCCACCAGCAGGTGCGGGAGCTGCTCCATCAGCAGGCGGTCTTTATAGGTGCCCGGCTCCATCTCATCGGCGTTACACAGCAGGTAACGGATGTTCATGGATTCGTCTTTCGGCATCAGGCTCCACTTCAGACCGGTGGAGAAGCCCGCGCCGCCGCGCCCTTTCAGGCCAGCGTCTTTTACCGCCGTGACGATCTCGTCCGGCGCCATGCCGGTCAGCGCTTTTCGCGCCCCTTCATAGCCATTTTTGCTGCGATACTCGTCCAGCCAGACCGGCTGCTTGTCGTCGCGCAGGCGCCAGGTGAGCGGATGCGTTTCCGCAGTACGAATTACGGTTTTCATTTGTACTGCTCCAGCAGGTCAGGAATTGCCTCCGGCGTCAGATGGCTGTGAGTGTCCTCATCAATCATCATGGTCGGTCCCTTGTCGCAGTTGCCCAGGCAGCAGGTCGGCAGCAGGGTAAAGCGGCCATCAAAGGTGGTCTGCCCTGGCTTGATGTTCAGCTTCTTCTCGATGGCGGCCTGAATCCCCTGATAGCCGGTAATGTGACACACCACGCTGTCGCAGTAGCGGATCACGTGACGGCCAACCGGCTGGCGGAAAATTTGGCTATAGAACGTCGCCACGCCTTCGACGTCGCTGGCCGGGATGCCCAGCACATCGGCAATGGCGTAGATCGCGCCATCCGGCACCCAGCCGCGCTGTTTCTGAACGATTTTCAGCGCTTCGATGGACGCCGCACGCGGGTCTTCGTAGTGGTGCTTCTCGTGCTCAATAGCCTCACGCTCTGCCGCACTCAGCTCAAAAGCCTCGGTTTGTGGTTGTTGATTCTCGTGCATAATTAGCGGTCCACGTCTGACATAACAAAATCGATACTACCCAGATAGACGATCAGGTCGGATACCAGGCTGCCGCGGATCGCCGACGGGATCTGCTGCAGGTGCGCAAAGCTCGGCGTGCGGACGCGGGTACGGTAGCTCATGGTGCTGCCGTCGCTGGTCAGGTAGTAACTGTTAATCCCCTTGGTCGCCTCAATCATCTGGAAGGATTCGTTGGCCGGCATGACCGGGCCCCACGATACCTGCAGGAAGTGGGTGATCAGGGTTTCGATATGCTGCAGCGTGCGCTCTTTCGGCGGCGGCGTGGTCAGCGGGTGATCCGCTTTGAACGGCCCTTCCGGCATATTGTCGAGGCACTGCTGAAGAATGCGCAGGCTCTGGCGCAGCTCTTCGACTTTCAGCATCACACGGGTGTAGCAGTCAGAAACGCCACCGCCGGTCGGGACTTCGAAGTCGAAATTTTCGTAGCCAGAATAAGGACGCCATTTACGCACGTCGAAGCCGATACCTGTGGCGCGCAGGCCTGCGCCGGTGGTGCCCCACTCCAGCGCCTCTTTGGCGGTATAGGCTGCCACGCCGACGGAACGGCCCTTCAGAATGGTGTTGCGCAGGGCGGCTTTTTCATAGGAGTCCAGACGCTTCGGCATCCACTCGAGGAACTCACGCAGCAGACGATCCCAGCCGCGCGGCAGATCGTGCGCGACGCCGCCGATGCGGAACCACGCCGGGTGCATACGGAAACCGGTGATCGCTTCCACCAGATCGTAGATTTTCTGCCGATCGGTAAAGGCGAAGAAGACCGGCGTCATCGCGCCGACGTCCTGAATAAAGGTTGAGATATACAGCAGGTGGCTGTTGATGCGGAACAGTTCGGAGAGCATCACGCGGATCACGTTGACGCGATCCGGCACGGTGATCCCGGCCAGTTTTTCTACGGCCAGCACGTACGGCATCTCGTTGACGCAGCCGCCAAGGTATTCGATACGGTCGGTGTACGGGATGTAGCTGTGCCAGGACTGGCGCTCGCCCATCTTCTCGGCGCCGCGGTGGTGGTAACCGATATCCGGCACGCAGTCGACGATCTCTTCGCCATCCAGCTGCAGAATAATGCGGAAGGCACCGTGCGCGGACGGGTGGTTCGGACCGAGGTTGAGGAACATGAAGTCCTCGTTGTCGGTGCCGCGTTTCATGCCCCACTCTTCCGGTTTGAAAGTCAGCGCTTCCATCTCCAGATCCTGTTTGGCTTTGGTCAGCTCAAACGGATCGAATTCGGTGGCGCGCGCCGGGTAGTCTTTACGCAGCGGGTGGCCTTCCCAGGTCGGCGGCATCATGATGCGACGCAGATTTGGGTGGCCATCGAAGGTAATACCAAACATTTCCCAGGTTTCACGCTCATACCAGTTGGCGTTGGGGAACAGTTTGGTGAAGGTTGGCAGATGCAGATCGTTTTCAGACAGCGCCACCTTGAGCATGATGTCGCGGTTGCGGTCGATGGAAATCAGGTGATAGAAAACGGAAAAATCCGCGGCGGGCAGGCCATCGCGGTGCGTGCGCAGACGTTCGTCCATACCGTGCAGGTCAAACAGCATCACGTAAGGCTTCGGCAATTTCTTCAGGAAATCACCCACCTCAAGCAGCTGCTCGCGCTTGACCCATACCACCGGTACGCCGGTGCGGGTTGGCTGAACGGTAAAGGCATCCGGCCCAAAGCGGTTGCGCAGTTCGCCGATCACCGGGTCATCAAGGTGATCGCGGGTTTGCCAGGCTGGTGCGGCGTCATGCGCGGTTAAATCGGTCATATTGTTCACCATTGCAAAAGGTCCGTGGTGACTGCCGGGCGAGACTTCGCGCTGTTGTAGATTGATTTGCGAAGTGATTCTCCCGCCCGCAGGCGCAAATTAAATCTCGTCCGGCGTCCGCAGATTGGTCACTGCAATACGTTCGCCGCGTTTACGCTCGCGTTCCGACTGCATATTGGCGCGATAGACGCCCTGATCGCCAACCACCCATGAGAGCGGACGACGTTCTTTACCAATGGACTCCTGCAGCAGCATCAGCGCCTGCATATAGGCCTCCGGACGCGGCGGGCAGCCCGGGATGTACACATCGACCGGGATGAATTTATCCACGCCCTGGACGACGGAATAGATGTCGTACATGCCGCCGGAGTTCGCGCAGGCGCCCATGGAAATCACCCACTTCGGCTCCAGCATCTGATCATAGAGACGCTGAATCACCGGCGCCATTTTGGTGAAGCAGGTTCCGGCGACCACCATCAGGTCCGCCTGACGCGGAGAGGCGCGCAGAACTTCGGCCCCAAAGCGCGCAACGTCATGCACCGCAGTGAATGACGTCACCATTTCCACATAACAGCAAGAAAGGCCGAAGTTATACGGCCAAATTGAGTTCTTACGGCCCCAGTTCACCATGTCATGCAGCGCGTGTTCGAGTTTCCCCATATACACGCTTTTGTTGACTTCCTGCTCCAGGGGGTCGGTAACGATCTCCTGTTTCTGCAGGGGGTAACGGTCGTTCTCACCGTTAGGATCTATGCGGGTGAGCGTATAATCCATCTTATTGCCTCGCTTTTACTGCATATGACGGTTAGTGGGACTGTCTGTTTCCGGGTTAACCAGCGTGCGACGGGAACGCGCAGGCGTCCAGTCCAGTGCGCCGATGCGAACGAGATAAACCAGACCAGCCAGTAGCACTAAAATGAAAATTGCGGCTTCCACAAAGCCGACCCAACCGCTCTCGCGGATGGAGGTCGACCATGCGTAGAGATACAGGGCTTCCACGTCGAAGATAACGAAGAACATGGCAACCAGATAAAACTTCGCAGAAAGACGTAAGCGGGCCGAACCAACGGAGTCGATCCCCGATTCAAACGGCGTGTTTTTGCTACGCGCGCGCGCGCGACCGCCAAGGTACCAGCCGCCGACGAGCATCAGGCAGCACAGGCCGATAGCGATGATGAGAAATATAGCGAATGCCCAGTGATGAGCGATGACTTCAGTGGATGTTGACATACGCATTGCTTAACCAAAAAAGTGTAGCGCCAAAACCCTCTGCTCTTACTGGCAGATGAACGCCACAGCGTTTCACGGGAGGAATAAAAAATAACCGTGCAAAAAAGCGTCCCTGGAAGATGTGAGAAGCCCAGATGCCGTGGCTTTTTACCCCTTTCTTTAACCTTTTGTCAACTTTAACAAAAGTTTTCATAACATTAATTTACATTGGAATCTTTTCATTAACATTAAATGCCCTTTTATGCGAAATAACCTTGCATACTGTTCGGTTTTAGTGTTGTTGAATCGTGTCCGTTTCCGTCGTAAATCAAAAATCCCTGCTATTTTGACAGGATTTAGCCTCGATTCCTCCCCCCAAAGAGGGGTATTTTCTTGATCTGCGACACGGTTTTGTTAATTACCCCAGGAAATCGGCAACAATCCATCCGGTTTTTTAACATTAGCAGGAAGTGTTGAAAGTGCTGGGAAAAGTCGGCAAGGTGAGCGCCAGGTCACGCCAATATGCTGATTTTCTTGCAAAGAAATAAAAAAAAGATTCAAAACATCAATAATAGTGCAAAAAAAGAGCCACCAGACGGGAAACCCACCCTTGAGGCTCTTTTTGGGCACTTACATTCTGTTACCAGTTTTTGTGATCTTTGTTAGCAAAATAACCTCACAAAATGAAGGTGCTTCCTCCCTCTTCCGGAGTAAGTGCCGGCCCGGCGCGCCAGGGATCGCTCTCCTGGCTCAGAGACTGAAAAATCGCCTGCGGTAGTTCGCCCACCGTCTGCGGATTGCAGCTAACGACGTACCGGGTATCCGGCAGGACCGGCAGGCCATCGCTGATGCCGGCCACGCGCAAATCCGGGCTCATCATTTCGACCGGACGCGCGGTGACCCCCAGCCCGGCTTTCACCGCCGCTTTCACCCCGGAGAGCGACGAGGCGCCGTGAGCCAGATGCCAGGAGACGCGGGCAGCCTCCAGCGCGGCGATGATGTCCTCACGGAACGGGCCAGGCTCTTCGAGCAAGATGAGGGGGATCGATTCCCCTTTCGCCAGCACGTAGTCCGCTGCACAGTACCAGAGGGTAGGCGACGTTCTCAGCGTGAAAGCGGTAAAACCGGGAAGCTGATGGGTGGTTAATGCCAGATCGACCTCTCCCGCGCTCAGCATCGCCATGATGACGGCATGGGGATGGACTTTAATCTCCAGCGTCATTCTGGGATAGAAGCAGCCGATGCGGTTTAACAGAAACGGCAGGATAGTATCAGCGGTTTCTTCCGACGCGCCGATGGTCAGTCCCCCCTGCAGGCTGCCATACATCAGCGACATGCAGGCTTCATCGTTAAAGCGCAGGATTTTGCGGGCATAGCCCAGCAGCTGGATGCCCTGCTCGGTCAGCAGTTTATTGCGTCCGTGACGAGCGAAAAGCTCCTTGCCAACCAGTTGCTCCAGGCGTTGCATTTGCTGGCTGACCGCGGACTGGGTACGACACACTGCGGCGGCGGCGGCGGCGAAGGTGTTCAAATCAGCGACTGCTACAAAGGTGCGCAGCAGATCGAGATCGAGGTTGAGTATCGGACGTGTTGTATTAATCATCTTTCTTCACTTACAGGTGGCTAACGCTGACCTGCCTTGTTGATGCTTTACGCCAGGTTTCCGGCTATTCCCTGAGCCTCGTGCTCACCGTCTGATGGCGGATAAACAACTGGACGAACGTTATTACATGCCAAAGTACTCGTCTGAGCAAATGCGCAGAACACCGGAGTAATATATTGTTCGTATTTCTCATTATTATTTATTACCACGGCCAGCCAGGCGTCTTACGTCGCCCCGGAAAATCGCGCAGTAGTGGTGAGAAAGCCTCTCTTTCGCCGGACTTCTTTTTGGCGAACAACGAACAATAAAATCCTGTAATAACAATATATTAAATATCAATTCAGCCATAATTCATGCCGACTACCACTGATATTAACGGCGATATTCTAACCGATTCCCATCCTTTTTATAAGCCTTAATAAGGATTAACTGAGATAATTTTAAATTTTTTTCAACATTTTATATAAATTAACAAACCTCAGATTATTACCTGTCAAAAATAATAATAATGCGCTTGCGCGCAGTTTTTTATTAAAATTATTTAACATCAAAATTACAAATCAACCGCTATGAGATTAAAAATAGCGTTTTCTAGCCGCCCCCCATTCTCCAGCGCCCCGTTTACCTAACCAACAAACCAGATAAATGATGGTAAAAAAGGCACTACATCAACATAGACGACCGAAAAAATGCCATGAAAAGGCATAAACAATAGGAAAAACCAGCAACCAACAGATAAATCAATTACGCTTAAAATCCTGCATTAGCAAAATCTTCTCCTGCAAAGCCTTCAAAACAGCGGGGAGGCGGAGTACATTGTTCCGTGCTGACTTCCACGGCAGGGAGTGGCGATAACAGCTAAAAGGTCAAGATTCATGTCCCCCATCGAAAAATCCAGCAAGTTAGAGAACGTCTGTTATGACATCCGCGGACCGGTTCTGAAAGAAGCGAAACGTCTTGAAGAAGAAGGCAATAAGGTTCTGAAACTGAACATCGGCAACCCGGCGCCCTTCGGCTTCGAAGCCCCTGACGAGATCCTCGTCGACGTCATCCGCAATCTGCCTACCGCCCAGGGATACTGCGATTCGAAAGGATTGTACTCGGCGCGTAAAGCTATCATGCAGCATTACCAGGCACGGGGAATGCGCGATGTCACCGTGGAAGATATTTACATCGGCAACGGTGTGTCCGAGCTGATTGTGCAGGCGATGCAGGCGCTGTTAAACAGTGGCGATGAGATGCTGGTTCCCGCTCCGGACTACCCGCTGTGGACGGCGGCGGTGTCTCTTTCCAGTGGTAAAGCGGTGCACTATCTGTGTGACGAATCCTCTGACTGGTTTCCGGATCTTGACGATATCCGCGCCAAAATCACGCCTCGCACCCGCGGGATCGTGATCATCAACCCCAACAACCCCACCGGCGCGGTCTACTCCAAAGAGCTGCTGCAGGAGATCGTGGAGATCGCCCGCCAGCACAACCTGATTATTTTCGCCGATGAGATCTACGACAAGATCCTCTACGACGAAGCCCAGCATCACTCGATTGCCGCTCTGGCGCCGGATCTGCTGACGGTGACCTTCAACGGACTGTCGAAAACTTACCGCGTCGCTGGCTTCCGTCAGGGCTGGATGGTGCTGAATGGCCCGAAAAAACACGCGAAAGGCTATATCGAAGGACTGGAAATGCTGGCCTCGATGCGTCTGTGCGCCAACGTGCCGGCCCAGCATGCTATCCAGACCGCGCTGGGCGGCTACCAGAGTATCAGCGAATTCATCATTCCCGGCGGGCGTCTGTATGAACAACGCAACCGCGCCTGGGAGCTGATCAACGATATTCCGGGCGTCTCCTGCATGAAGCCAAAAGGCGCGCTGTACATGTTCCCGAAAATTGACGCCAAACGCTTCAATATTCACGACGACCAGAAAATGGTGCTCGATTTCCTGCTGCAGGAGAAAGTGCTGCTGGTGCAGGGTACTGCCTTTAACTGGCCGTGGCCGGATCACGTGCGTATTGTGACCCTGCCTCGCGAAGACGACCTGGAGATGGCGATCTCCCGCTTTGGCCGCTTTCTCTCCGGCTACCATCAGCTTTAGTCGTGCTGCCGCCGGCATTTGCATCCGGCGGCGATCCCTGCGCACAATGGAACCCGATGTTGTCACTGATTAAGGGTCCCTATGAGTCAGAGTCATTTCTTTGCCCACCTCTCCCGTCTGAAACTGATTAACCGCTGGCCGCTGATGCGCAACGTGCGCACCGAAAATGTCTCCGAGCACAGCCTGCAGGTGGCGATGGTCGCCCACGCGCTGGCGGCGATTAAAAACCGCAAATTTGGCGGCCAGGTCAACCCAGAGCGTATCGCCCTGCTGGCGATGTACCACGACGCCTCCGAGGTTTTAACCGGTGATCTCCCTACCCCGGTGAAATATTTTAATTCACAGATTGCTCAGGAATATAAGGCGATTGAGAAAATCGCCCAGCAGAAGCTGGTGGATATGGTGCCTGACGAGCTGCGCGATATTTTCGAACCGCTGATTGACGAGCATCATTACAGTGAGGAAGAGCAGTCGATCGTCAAACAGGCTGACGCCCTCTGCGCCTACCTGAAATGCCTCGAAGAGCTGTCGGCGGGCAACAACGAATTTCTGCTGGCCAAAGGCCGTCTGGAAAAAACGCTGGCGTCGCGGCGCAGCGCGGAGATGGATTACTTTATGCAGGTGTTTGTCCCGAGCTTCCAGCTGTCGCTGGATGAAATCAGCCAGGATTCGCCGCTGTAATTTTTCAGGCCGGGCAGCGGTCGCCCCCTACCCGGCCTGCATCTCTTAAAACGGGAAGAGCACCGGGATCAGCAGAACGCAGACCACCATCACCAGCACGGTAAAGGGCACGCCGATTTTGACAAAATCGCTAAATGAGTACTTACCCGGGCCAAGCACCAGAGTATTAACCGGCGAAGAGACCGGGGTCATAAACGCCGCCGAAGCCGCCATCGCCACCACCATGGCAAAGGGATACGGCGACACACCCATCGACTTCGCCGCCGCCAGGGCAATAGGCGCCATCAGCACCGCGGTGGCCGTGTTAGAGATAAACAGGCCTATCGCCGCGCACATCACAAACAGGCAGCCGAGCATCAGATAAGGCCCCTCGCCTCCGGCGACGTCCATTAGTCCCTTAACCACCAGATCCACCCCACCGGTTTTCTGCAACGCCAGGGCGAACGGCATCATCCCGACAATCAGAATGATGCTCGGCCAGTGGATCGCCTTGTAGGCGCTTTCGGCGTTGATACAGCGGAATTTGCCCATCAGCAGACAGGCGATGATCGCGGCGATGGGGTTGGGGATTTCATCCGTCAGCATCAGGGCCACCATCAGGACCAGACAGAAAATCGCGTGCGGAGCCTGGCTGTGGGCCGGCGAAGCGTCATCGACCTCAACCGGCATATTGAGCACCACGAAATCCCGGCCGCGCTTCGCCAGCAGGGCAATTTGCCGCCAGTTGCCGACCACCAGCAGAATATCGCCGAGCTGCAGCGGCTCATCGACCACGGAACCATCCATCGCCTTGCCATCGCGCTTCATGCCGACGATATTGAGACCAAACCGGGTGCGGAAGGCTATCTCACGCACCGTTTTGCCTATCATCTCTGAATCCGGGATCAGCGCCACCTCCGCCATCCCCACATCCAGCGCCTGATCGGCAAAATACTCCCCGCGCAGCACCATCGGCTCGAGCATTTGCTCGCCGCAGAACTGGCGCAAGTCGACATCGGAGGCAGACATATCGATCAGCAGGACGTCGCGGGCGCGAAATTCCGAGACCCCATTAACGTTAACAATCACCCGACGGAACCGCCGCCAGCGCTCAACGCCGATGACGTTGGCACAGTAGCGCTCACGCAGCTTTAAATCATCCAGCCGCTGACCGATCATCGGCGAACCGGGTCGGATCGCCAGCCGGCGGGCGCGGCCGGTGAGGTGATATTCGCGGATCAAATCGCGAAAGGTACTTCTTTTTCGCCCATCGCGCGCGGAATCGCCATTATCCGTCTTCAGCATAAAGCGCACCGCCAGCATATAGACGATGCCCAGGATCAGCACCACCAGGCCAATCGGCGTGACGCTGAAAAAACTGAAGCCGTGCAGTCCTTCGCGCAGCAGTTCACTGTTGACCACCAGGTTGGGCGGCGTCGCCACCAGGGTCATCATCCCGCTGATAAGCCCGGCGAAGCTCAGCGGCATCATCAGCCGCGAGGGTGAGGTATTCATCCGCGCCGAGACGCTAAGGACCACCGGAATGAAAATGGCGACCACGCCGGTGGAGCTCATAAACGCGCCCAACCCGGCGACGGTGAGCATCAGGTAGATCAGCATTTTGGTTTCGCTGTTGCCTGCCACGCTAACCAGCCAGGCGCCCATCTTGGTGGCCACCCCGGTACGCACCAGGCCGTCGCCGATAATAAACAGGGCGGCAATCAGGATCACGTTAGGATCGCTGAACCCGGAAAAAGCTTCAGTCAGCGTCAGCGTGCCGCTGAGGACAAAGGCGACAATGACCATCAGGGCGATAGCATCCATGCGCACCTTACCGGTAGCAAACAGCACAACCGCGATGGCCAGGAGGGATAAAACCCAAATCAATTCACCGTTCACAACGTTTCCTTGTCACAAGTGGGAGTCGACATAGTGGCATAAAAAAGCCCCGACGACGCGGGGCGAAATCATGGGTTTACGCTTTAAGACGCACATTTACCACGCCGTCAGTCTGGCGTTCAACCACCAGATCTTCCAGGCTGCTCAGCACGAGGTCAGCTTCATCCCGACGGGGGGCATCGGCGGGCACGTTGACCGCGATAGTGCGACAGCCGGCCGCCAGTCCGGAGAGGAGCCCCGCCGGCGCATCTTCCACCACCGCGCACTCCCCGGCAGGCAGACCCAGCCGCTCGGCGCCCAGCAGATAGGCGTCCGGCGCCGGCTTGCCATGCTTCACCTGCTCAGCGGTGACAAACACCTCCGGCATCGGCAGGCCCGCCGCGCGGTGACGCGCGTGGGCAACCGGAATCGAGCCGGAGGTGACAATCGCCCACGGGATCCCGGCCTCATTGAGCGTATTCAGCAGGGCTAACGCCCCCGGTAGAGCGACGATGCCTTCGATATCAGTGGCTTCCATCTGCTCGAGATAACGGAATTCGGCCTGGATATCCTCCTCGCTGCGACCCGGCATAAAATGGCGAATGGAGGTAATGGCCTGCTTGCCGTGAATAAAACTGAGAATTTCATCATGGTCAATGGCGAAACGATCCCCCCATTTGCACCATGAACGCTCCACCACCGGCAAGGAATCCACCAGCGTCCCGTCTAAATCGAACAGGAAACCTTTACACTGCACGGGCACCTCCCTCAGGCATTGATGATTTGGTTAATTTCGTTACTGCTCAGATGATACTGGCGTGGGCAGGCGTGCCAGACGCTCAGCATCCGCTGATATTTCTCCCACATCGGGGTCTGCGAGTTAAAGCCATGGGTGCCGGCGTCAAAGTGGCTGTAACGGCCTTCAACGTTGACCATAAAGCGCACGTAGCCGAGAAAACGCGCTTCGGTGGCGGCATCAAATCCGAGGAAGGTGACCCGACGCTCGTCGATACCCGCCGCATCTTTCAGGTTGGTCCAGGAGACGTGTAGCGCGTGGTACATCTCCATGATGTCGATAACGGTACGGCAGGTTTCTTCCGTCAGCTGGCCGAACTCGCGGTCCAGTTCACGCATCTGCAGCCCATACCCACGCTCAATGATGGTTTGTAGACGACGGTAGCGCTCCGCATTGTCCGGGTCGAGCATCGTCATCATCTTGTACTGATTGGATAAAATCAGACGCTGCGCATTGGTCATTTCCATGTTGTGACTCCTGTAGCACGGTAGGGCGTGAAATAAAGAAGGCGCATAAATCATGCGCCTTCTTTTATATGCGTTTTCCGTAGTGAATTACAAATCATCAAGGAAAGTTTTATCGAGTTGTTTGAAGGCGCGCTTAAGCGTGTCAGCCAACGCCTGATAATCGGGCTTGCCTTCGACAGGCGCCAGCGCCTGCCCCGCCTCCTGCAGTTTGCCGCGTACTTCGTAGAACCAGTTAAGAATGGAAGGCGGCAGCGGCGTCACTGAACGTTTACCCAACCACCATAACCCCTGCATCGGCAGGCTCAGTGCAAACAGCGCGGTGGCCACGGCGGGCCCCAGCTGGCCGCCCAGCGCTATCTGCCAGCAGAGGGTGAAAATGGCGATCGGCGGCATGATGCGGATGGCGTAGCGGGTGGCACGAATGATGCGGTTTTCAATAAATACCGGCGCGAGGCGCTTGTCGAGAGGCCAGGTCTTCGCGTAGTGCTGCCCGCGGTTGAACAAGCTAAAGAAGCTAACGGGGCGTTTCTCAGGGGTCGACATGGCTTTACCTCAACTTTACATATAAAACTTAAAAAATTCGTGCAAAACACCAACTATGCATGACATCGTTCAAAAGATTTTGGCAAAGGATGCCGCAATCAGGTATCCTGTGCCCGCCTGAAAGGGCGGATAGACTCTTTTGCCAGGCTAGTCAAATTATCGCATATTCTGCCATTGGCTGAAAATTATGCAAAATGGCATAAAATCAAATGTACTTATCTCATCGTGCCTGAAAACAGAACAAGGCATGATGTTAATCATAAATGTCGAGGTCATCCTGCGCTACGCTAATGACACACTGACGTTTTTTTAGCCACGTATCATAAAAAGGTACTTCCATGTCGAGTAAGTTAGTACTGGTTCTGAACTGCGGTAGCTCCTCTCTGAAATTTGCTATCCTTGACGCCGTTAACGGCGACGAATACCTGTCCGGTTTAGCGGAATGCTTCCACCTGCCAGAAGCCCGTATCAAATGGAAAATTGACGGCGGCAAACAAGAAGCCGAATTAGGCGCGGGCGCCGCGCACAGCGAAGCACTGAACTTTATCGTTAACACTATTCTGGCACAAAAACCAGAACTGTCTGCTCAGCTGACCGCAATTGGCCACCGTATCGTCCACGGCGGTGAAAAATACACCAGCTCCGTCGTCATCGACGAGTCCGTGATTCAGGGCATTAAAGACGCGGCGTCCTTCGCACCGCTGCACAATCCGGCACATCTGATCGGCATCGCTGAAGCGCTGAAATCCTTCCCGCACCTGAAAGACAAAAACGTGGCAGTATTCGATACGGCGTTCCACCAGACCATGCCGGAAGAATCCTATCTCTACGCCCTGCCGTACAGCCTGTACAAAGAGCACGGCGTTCGTCGTTACGGCGCACACGGCACCAGCCACTTCTACGTGACTCAGGAAGCCGCTAAGATCCTGAACAAGCCGGTTGAAGAGCTGAACATCATCACCTGCCACCTTGGCAACGGTGGTTCGGTTTCCGCTATTCGTAACGGCAAATGCGTTGACACCTCCATGGGTCTGACCCCGCTGGAAGGCCTGGTGATGGGTACCCGCTCCGGCGATATCGATCCGGCAATCATCTTCCATCTGCACGACACCCTGGGCATGAGCGTTGACGCCATCAACAAAATGCTGACCAAAGAGTCCGGCCTGCTGGGCCTGACCGAAGTCACCAGCGACTGCCGCTACGTAGAAGACAACTACCAGGAAAAAGCCGACGCTAAACGCGCGATGGACGTCTACTGCCACCGCCTGGCGAAATACATCGGCTCCTACACCGCGCTGATGGACGGCCGTCTCGACGCCGTGGTCTTCACCGGTGGCATTGGTGAAAACGCCGCGATGGTGCGTGAGCTGTCGCTGGGCAAACTGGGCGTACTGGGCTTCGAAGTTGACCATGAGCGTAACCTGGCTGCCCGCTTCGGCAAGTCTGGCTTCATCAACAAAGAAGGCACCCGTCCTGCCGTGGTTATCCCGACCAACGAAGAGCTGGCCATCGCGCAAGACGCCAGCCGTCTGACCGCATAATTCCACACCGCCAGCCCTGACCCGCAATACTTCGCGCTGCAGGAAGGCGGCGACACAGCAGATCCCCGGCGCATACGCGACCGGGGTGAGCAAGTAGAGCCAACGCACGTGCAACGTGGAGTATGACGGGTCGCTGGTGGTGCTGTTTTGTATCCCGCCTGATACTGGCGGTAACGAAAGAGGATATACCGTGTCCCGTACTATCATGTTAATTCCTACCGGTACCAGCGTAGGTCTGACCAGCGTCAGCCTCGGTGTGATCCGCGCTATGGAACGCAAAGGCGTTCGTCTGAGCGTCTTTAAACCTATCGCCCAGCCGCGCTCCGGCGGCGATGCCCCGGACCAGACCACCACCATCGTTCGCGCCAGCTCCTCCACCACCACCGCTGCTGAACCGCTGAAGATGAACCACGTTGAATCTCTGCTCTCCAGCAATCAGAAAGATGTGCTGATGGAAGAGATCATCGCCAACTATCACGCGAACACCCAGGACGCGGAAGTGGTGCTGGTGGAAGGCCTGGTGCCGACCCGTAAGCATCAGTTCGCCCAGGCGCTGAACTTTGAAATCGCCAAAACCCTGAACGCGGAAATCGTCTTCGTCATGTCGCAAGGCACCGATACGCCAGAACAGCTGAACGAGCGTATTGAACTGACCCGCAACAGCTTTGGCGGCGCGAAAAACACCAGCATCACCGGCGTTATCATCAACAAACTGAACGCGCCGGTCGACGAGCAGGGCCGTACCCGTCCTGACCTGTCGGAAATTTTCGACGACTCATCCAAAGCGAAAGTCGTGAAGATCGACCCGGCTCAGCTGCAAAAAGGCAGCGCGCTGCCGGTGCTGGGCGCCGTACCGTGGAGCTTCGATCTGATCGCCACCCGCGCGATCGACATGGCCCATCACCTGAATGCGACCATCATCAACGAAGGCGATATCAACACCCGCCGCGTGAAATCCGTGACCTTCTGCGCGCGCAGCATCCCGCACATGCTGGAGCACTTCCGCGCAGGTTCGCTGCTGGTTACTTCCGCAGATCGTCCTGACGTGCTGGTTGCCGCCTGCCTGGCAGCGATGAACGGCGTGGAAATCGGCGCCATCCTGCTGACCGGCGGCTATGAAATGGACGCGCGCATCAGCAAGCTGTGCGAACGTGCCTTCGCCACCGGCCTGCCGGTGTTTATGGTCAACACCAACACCTGGCAGACCTCCCTGAGCCTGCAGAGCTTCAACCTCGAAGTACCGGTTGACGATCACGAGCGCATTGAGAAAGTTCAGGAATACGTTGCCAACTACATCAACGCCGACTGGATCGAATCGCTGACCGCGACCTCCGAGCGCAGCCGTCGTCTCTCTCCGCCAGCCTTCCGCTACCAGCTGACCGAGCTGGCGCGCAAAGCCGGCAAACGCGTTGTTCTGCCGGAAGGCGACGAGCCGCGTACCGTGAAAGCCGCAGCCATCTGCGCCGAACGCGGGATCGCCACCTGTGTGCTGCTGGGCAACCCGGATGAGATTAACCGCGTTGCAGCAGCGCAGGGCGTTGAGCTGGGCGCCGGTATCGAAATCGTCGACCCGGAAGTGGTGCGCGAAAGCTACGTGGCTCGCCTGGTCGAACTGCGTAAGAACAAGGGCATGACCGAAGCCGTCGCCCGCGAGCAGCTGGAAGATAACGTGGTTCTCGGCACCCTGATGCTGGAACAAGACGAAGTCGATGGCCTGGTGTCCGGCGCGGTACACACCACCGCCAACACCATTCGTCCGCCGCTGCAGCTGATCAAAACCGCACCGGGCAGCTCGCTGGTCTCTTCCGTGTTCTTCATGCTGCTGCCGGAACAAGTTTATGTTTACGGCGACTGCGCGATCAACCCGGATCCGACCGCAGAGCAGCTGGCGGAAATCGCGATTCAGTCCGCTGACTCCGCGATTGCCTTCGGCATCGAACCGCGCGTGGCGATGCTCTCCTACTCCACCGGTACTTCCGGCGCGGGTAGCGATGTAGAAAAAGTCCGCGAAGCGACCCGTCTGGCGCAGGAAAAACGTCCTGACCTGATGATCGACGGCCCGCTGCAGTATGACGCCGCGGTGATGGCTGACGTCGCGAAATCCAAAGCGCCGAACTCGCCGGTAGCTGGCCGCGCGACCGTGTTCATCTTCCCGGATCTGAACACCGGTAACACCACTTACAAAGCGGTACAGCGCTCTGCCGACCTGATCTCCATCGGGCCGATGCTGCAGGGTATGCGCAAGCCGGTCAACGATCTGTCTCGTGGCGCGCTGGTTGACGATATCGTCTACACCATCGCACTGACCGCGATCCAGTCAGCTCAGCAGCAGAAGTAATCGCCCGCTGAGAGAAAGCAAAAGGCAGCCAGATGGCTGCCTTTTTTGTCAGGAGGCGAACAGCAGTTGCTGCCACGCGTTAGCGCGTTTATTCGCGCTCGCTCTCTTCCGCGTCATCATACTCGTTGCCGGCGTTACGGGTCATCCACAGCGCCAGCGCTTTCAGCGAGTCGGGCGTGAACTCATCGCAGCGGGCGGTGATCTCTTCCGGCGTTAACCAGCACACCTCGCTCACCTCCTCTTCCTGCAGGGCAAACGGCCCGTGGGAGACGCAGCTGAACAGGCTTCCCCAGACGCGGCAGAATTTATCTTCGTAGTAGAACTGGCCGTGATCGGCAAACGGCACCCCGGCGATGCCTAACTCCTCTTCCGCCTCCCGACGGGCCGACTCCAGCAACTGCTCATCAGCCTGCACGACGCCGCCGGCGGTGGCATCCAGCATGCCCGGATGAAAGTCTTTTGTCTCGGTGCGTCGCTGCACCAGAATTTTCCCCATTCCGTCGTGAACGACGATATAGGTCGCCCGGTGGCGCAGGCACTGCGCGCGCATCTGCTCGCGGCTGGACTGTGCTATCACCTCATTGTTTTCATTAACAATATCGACCCATTCTGTGCTTGCCAAATGATTCTGTTCCGCCATCAGGAAACCTTACTTTAAAAGCGCTCTTGCGGCGCGTCTTTATGATTGAGGGCTAAATTACGGGTAAATTGCGACCTCTGCAATAACCTGATTATCATTGAGTGCTAAAACCTGCAGACGCCCCTCATCCAGTAGCCCATAGCTGGCGGAATATCCCCCTTTTGGGATACTCACTGAGCCTGGATTAAACAGAGAGAACGCCCCGCGTTTTTCAGCAACCGGAATATGAGTATGGCCATACGTCAGGACATCGCCAGCGGCAAGTGGCGGCAAATTGTCCGGGCTATAAAGATGACCGTGGGTCAGAAACAGGCGGTAGCCTTCGCCAAGCACCTGCTGCCAGGGCGCGGTCATGGGAAAACGAAGCAGCATTTGATCCACTTCGCTGTCGCAGTTACCGCGAACCGCAATGATGCGCTCCGCCACGCTGTTCAGCCGCTCGACCACCTCCGCCGGAGCATAGCCTTCCGGCAGCGCGTTGCGTGGCCCGTGATTAAGCACATCGCCGAGGATGATCAGCCAACTGGCGCTACTTTGCGCGAACCGCTCAAGCACGCGTTCCGTCGCAGGTAGCGAACCATGAATATCGGAGGCAAACATCAGCTTCATAGGTTCCATCTCCACTGGTTACGATGCCTCTATGATAGCGGAAGCGCGGCGGGTTATCAGCCTCCGCGTTTGGCGGAAAGCGCCGCGTAACGCTGGATTGAGGCCCGCTGCCACTGGAAAGTCGCATAATCCGCCAGCGCCTCCGGCACCTCATCACCATTGAGAACCAGACGATTGAGCATCAGCGCCAGGTCGGCATCGGCAATAGACCATTCGCCGAATAAATTTTGCCCGCCGTGGGCCAGCAGCGTGGTAGCGGTGGCAAACAGTTTTTCCGCCGACCGCTTGCCTGCCTCGCTGAGCGCCGGCATTTTCACCCCGCCAAACACCACGGCGGTGGATCGCTCTTCACGAATGGGCACCAGATCGCTGCGTAGCCAGGCCTGGATCTGCCGGGCGCGGGCCCGCTTTTGCAGATCGTGTGGATAAAGGCGCTCCCACTCAGGCGGCGCGAAACGCTCATCCAGATATTCGGTAATCGCCGAAGACTCGCTCAGCGCGAAATCGTCAACCTCCAGCAGCGGTACGCGACGGGTGGCGGTATAGCCCGTCCAGCCGGCCTGCAGATGTTCGCCGCTGCCCAGGTCGATGGTTTTAAGGCTAAAAGGCAGGCTCTTTTCCTGCAGCGCGACATAAACAGACATCACGTACGGTGAGAAAAAATCGGCATCGGACCACAGGGTAATCACAGGCTGGCTCATAACTTCCTCAGGGTTGGTAGACAGGGCAATAAACCAACATAGCCTGTCTTACCAGCGATGTCACTGCTCGTCCGCTGCGTGGCTGGCGCCCCGCTCGCGGATTTTTTCCCGGGTCGCGCAGCTTCACCTATACTCGATCAGTTTGCGACCCACGACGGCGGGAAATATTATGATCGATCTCTACTATGCACCCACCCCAAACGGCCACAAAATCACCCTGTTTCTCGAAGAGGCGCAGCTGGCCTATCGGCTAATTCGGGTCGATATTGGCAAAGGGGAGCAGTTTCATCCGCAGTTTCTGGCGATTTCGCCGAATAACAAAATTCCAGCTATCGTCGACCACATGCCTGCCGACGGCGGCGCGCCGTTGAGCGTCTTCGAGTCCGGCGCCATCCTGCTCTATCTGGCGGAAAAAAGCGGCAAGCTGCTGAGCGGGGAGCTGCGGGCGCGCTATACCACCCTGCAGTGGTTGTTCTGGCAGGTCGGCGGCCTGGGGCCGATGCTGGGGCAAAATCAGCATTTTTCCCACTCAGCGCCGCAAACCGTGCCCTACGCGATTGAGCGTTTTCAGGTGGAAACCCAGCGACTCTATGGGGTACTGAATCATCGCCTGGGATCCAGCCCGTGGCTGGGCGGGGACCACTACAGCATCGCCGACATCGCCGCCTGGCCCTGGGTGAACTGCCATGTCCGCCAGCGGATCGATCTGGCGAACTATCCGGCGGTGCATAACTGGTATGAGCGCATTAAGCAGCGGCCGGCGACGGTGGAAGCGATGCTAAAAATTCAGCCTTATTAACCCCCTGCTCGCCCGTCGCGCTTTGTTGTATGATTGCAGGACTTAAACCACGGAGGAAGCCTGCAATGTCTCAACCAGACGCCATTATTCGTATTAAGAACCTGCGCCTGCGTACTTTTATTGGTATTAAAGAGGAAGAGATCGCCAACCGCCAGGATGTGGTAGTGAATGTGGCCATTCACTACCCTGCCGATAAAGCGCGCGACAGCGAGGACATTAATGATGCGTTGAACTACCGCACCATTACCAAACGCATCATTAGCCATCTTGAGAATGGTCGTTTCTCGCTGCTGGAAAAATTAACTCAGGATGTGCTGAATATCGCATGCGAACATCACTGGGTCACATATGCTGAAGTGGAGATCGATAAACTTCACGCGCTGCGCTATGCCGACTCGGTATCCATGACCATGAGCTGGCGGCGCTAACCATGTCAGGGAGGTGGTATGAAGATCCTGCTTACTGGTGGTACCGGCCTGATTGGCCGACATCTGATACCCAGACTGCTGGAGCTTGGGCATAGCGTCACGGTCTCCACCCGACATCCGGATACCGCCCGCGCCCGTCTCGATCCGCGCGTCACGCTGTGGCGCGATTTCGAGGGCCATCACCACCTCAATGACATCGATGCCGTCATCAATCTGGCGGGCGAGCCCATCGCCGATAAACGCTGGACCGCCGAGCAGAAACAGCGCTTATGCCATAGTCGCTGGGATCTCACTCAGCGGCTGGTGGGCTTGTTCCACGCCAGCGATACTCCTCCCTCCGTGCTGATCAGCGGGTCAGCCACCGGCTATTACGGCGACCTCGGCGAAGTGGTGGTGACTGAAGAAGAGCCGCCGCACAATGAGTTTACCCATAAGCTCTGCGCCCGCTGGGAGCAAATTGCCTGCGAAGCGCAAAGCGAGCGCACCCGCGTCTGTCTGCTGCGCACCGGTGTGGTACTGGCGCCGCGGGGCGGTATTCTTGGCAAAATGACCCCGGCCTTTAAGCTCGGCCTCGGTGGGCCTATCGGCAGCGGCAGACAGTACCTGGCCTGGATCCATATCGACGATATGGTTAACGGCATTCTGTGGCTGCTGGATAACGATCTGCGCGGCCCATTCAATATGGTTTCGCCCTATCCCGTGCATAACGAGCAGTTCGCCCACGCGCTGGGGCATGCGCTCAATCGACCGGCGATTTTCCGCGTTCCCGCCGCCGCCATCCGCCTGCTGATGGGCGAATCCGCTGTGCTGGTGCTCGGCGGCCAGCGCGCGCTGCCTAAGCGACTGGAAGCCGCCGGCTTCGCCTTCCGCTGGTACGATCTCGACGAAGCGCTAAAGGATGTGCTGAGTTAATGGCTGACACAGGGGAGCATTGGCTCCCCTGATTCCATTCTGCTGGCTCATGCTCCACGCCTGGATGGCCTCAGCCTGGCGCTGCAGCATCGCCATATCCCGGACAGCCAGCGCCCTGAAGCGCCTGAGTTCATCGCCAGCCGGCCGGTTCGCCGGTGTTACCTGGCGAAGCAAAGTGCTAAGGTAGGCCTTTCCTTCTTCGAATTGACTGCTTTATGACGACCATCACCACGCCTCGCCTTTCGCTTACCCGCTTTGTTACCGATGACTGGCCCTTTTTTCTGCGCCTGCGCCAGGATCCGCAGGTGATGCGTTTTATGGGCGAAGTGTTAAGCGAGGAGGCGTTGCGCAGCGTGTTCGCCAGTCGCTGCGCCGATCCCGGCGTGTATGTTCTGCGTAATAAGCGCGGCGATGCGCTGGGCGATATTGGGCTTCGCATCAGCCCTAAAAATCCGCACGAGGCCGACGTCGGCTATGCGCTGCTGCCCGAGGCTCAGGGAAAAGGCTATGCCAGCGAAGCGCTGCGGGCGATCTGCGATTATGGTTTCAGCACGCTGGGGGTACAGGCCATCAATGCCTGGGTGTTGGGAGAGAATCGTGGATCATCGCGCCTGCTGGAGAAGCAAGGCTTTGTGCGCACGCAGGTGCTGGAGAAAGCCTATCATCTGAACGGCGTCGATTACGATGACTGGATTTACCGGCTGGAGCGTGAATCCCACCCGGCGCCCGCAGACGCCGGGTAAGCCGTTTATTTCAGCGAACCTTTCAGAAACTGCTGCAGGCGCGGGCTTTTCGGCGCGCCGAACAGCGCGTCCGGATGCCCTTCCTCTTCGATTTTTCCCTGATGCAGGAAAATGACATGCGAAGAGACGTGGCGGGCAAAGCCCATTTCGTGGGTCACCACCACCATGGTTTTCCCCTCTTCCGCCAACTGCTGCATGATGCGTAACACTTCGCCCACCAGCTCCGGATCCAGCGCGGAGGTCGGCTCATCGAACAGCAGCACTTCCGGCTCCATCGCCAGCGCGCGGGCAATAGAGACACGCTGCTGCTGGCCGCCGGAAAGATGCACCGGGTATTTCGCCTGCTGACGTTCGTCTATCCCGACCTTGGCCAGGTATTTTACCGCCCGTTCGCGCGCTTCCTGTTTGCTTAAGCCCAGCACCTGAATCGGCGCCTCCATGACGTTCTCCAGCACCGTCATATGGCTCCACAGATTGAAATGCTGAAACACCATGGTCAACCGGGTGCGCAGCAGGCGCAGCTGGTTCTTGTCGGCCACCTTCAGCTGACCGTCTTTATCCCGTACCAGGCCAATATTCTGGCCGCTGACGACGATCGTGCCTTCGCTCGGTTTTTCAAGGAAGTTAATACAGCGTAGAAAGGTACTTTTCCCGGAACCCGATGAACCGATGATACTGATAACGTCCCCGGCTTTCGCCTGCAGCGAGACGCCCTTCAGCACCTCGTGTTCCCCATAGCGTTTATGCAGATCGATAACGTTTAATTTATTGTCGGACATGGCGTTCTCAATGCGTCGAAGAAGGTTTGATATGCTGCAACCAACGCTTTTCCGCTTTGCGGAACAAGCTAATCAGCACATACGAGATAATTAAATAGAGCACCGCGGCGATGCCAAAGGCGGTGAACGGCTGATAGGTGGCCGAGTTGATATCGCGGGCGATTTTCAGCAGATCCGGCACCGTAGCGGTAAACGCCAGCGCCGTCGAGTGCAGCATCAGGATCACTTCGTTACTGTAGGCCGGCAGCGCAATCCGCAGCGCGGAAGGCAGGATGATGCAGCGGTACAGTTTGACCGAAGAGAAGCCGTAGGCCCGCGCCGCTTCAATTTCGCCCGCCGGTACCGAGCGGATCGCGCCGGCGAAAATTTCGGTGGTATAAGCGCAGGTGTTCAGGGTCAGCGCCAGCACCGTACAGTTTAGCCCGCTGCGGAAAAAGGCGTTCAGCAGTTCAGTGCCTTTGACGATTTCCAGGGTGTACATACCGGAGTAAAAGACCAACAGCTGCACATACAGCGGCGTGCCGCGAAATATGTAAGTAAACAGCCAGATGGGAAACTGGATGAACTTATTGCTCGAAACGCGGCCGATTGCCAGAAAGACCGCCAGGATGCCCCCCATGACCACCGAAGAGATCAGCAACCATAAGGTAATCGCCACGCCGGTAAAGCGATAGCCGTCGGTCCACAGCAGGGATTTCCAGTATTCCTGAATAATTTCAATCACAGGTCAGCCCTCTTGACGCCAACGGTATAGCGGCGTTCGAGCAGCAGCAGTACGCCATTAGAAAGGGTGGTAAATACCAGATAAATCAGGCCGCAGACGATGGCGAAGTAGAACGGCTGCCAGGTGCTTTTGCCCGCCAGCTGCGTGGCTTTGACCACATCCTCCAGCCCCAACAGCGAGACCAGCGCCGTCGCCTTGAGGATAACCTGCCAGTTGTTGCCGATCCCCGGCAGCGCGTAGCGCATCATCGCCGGGAACAGGATGCGCCGGAACGTCTGCCCGCCGCTGAAGCCAAAGGCGGTGGCCGCTTCGATATGCCCCTTCGGCACCGCCAGGTAGGCGCCGCGGAAGGTTTCCGTAAAATAGGCGCCATAGATAAAGCCAAGGGTAATAATCCCGGCGATCATCGGGTCAATATCAAACTGCGCCATGCCCAGCGCGTCGGTAACGCTGTTAAGCGCAATCTGCAGGCCGTAGAAAATCAACAGCATCAGCACCAGGTCGGGGACGCCGCGGATCAGTGTGGTATAGCCTTCAAATACCAGCGCCAGAGGACGATTGCTCGATAGCTTTGCGCCAGCGCCCGCCAGCCCAATCAGGACGGCGAGAACGACCGAGCTGAGCGCAAGCTCCAGGGTGACAAGCGCACCCTGCAAAATAACCTGTGAAAACCCATACAGCATGCTGCCTACCCTGTCTGTCATCCACCATTGCGCGTGAATCGGACGCGCAATGGTGAGGCGTGAGAATTATTCGCCGTATACGTTAAAATCGAAATATTTTTTCGCCAGCTTGTCGTAGGTGCCGTCCTTACGCATCTCTGCAAACGCTTTATTCAGCGCTTCGCGCAGTTCGTTGTCTTCCTTACGCAGCCCCATACCGGTGCCGACGCCGAACAGCTTTTCGTCCTTAATCGACGGACCGCCAAACTGATAATCTTTACCGATAGGCTGTTTCAGGAACCCTTCGCTGGCCGCGACCTCATCCTGGAAAGCGGCGTCAATACGGCCGGCGGTCAGGTCGGAATAGATATTGTCCTGCCCCTGATAGGAGACAATTTCGATACCTTTCGGCGCCCAGTGCTCATTACCATAAGTTTCCTGCGTCGTACCCTGCAGCACGCCCACGCGCTTACCCTTCAGGGTGGCAAGATCCGGCGTTACCGGGCTGCCCTTTTTCACCACCAGACGCGAATCAGCCGCATACAGTTTGTCGGTGAAAGCGATTTCCTGCTGACGCTTTTCGGTAATCGACAGCGAAGACATAATCGCGTCGATTTTCTTCGCTTTTAAAGAGGGGATCAGCGCATCCAGCGGGTTTTCCACAAAGGTACATTGGGTATTAATACGCTTACACAGCTCTTTTGCCAGATCGATATCAAAACCCACCAATTCCCCCTGCGCATTCTTCGATTCGAAGGGAGCATAAGTCGGATCGGTACCGATACGAATTTTTTGCGGAATAGCGGCAAAGACCGTGGAAACGCTGGAAAGGGCCAGCGCTAAAGAGAGAGACAACGCCAGTTTTTTCATAACTATCCTCGACAGACTGTCATTCTAACGGGTTTATTAGAACTATTAACACCAGTTATCGTGCCATTATTCGCCCCTTGAGGGCAAAGATTTATGCACCAGAAAGGCCATTTTTTTGCATCACAAACGCTTAACTATGCATTTTTTTAGCCACAAAAGCGCCTGCCTTTGCACTAAAATGATCCACAGCGTCTGACGATGCACCTTTTCAGGGCTTTTACACGAGCATGGCGGCAGGCCCACCCGATAGCGCGGGCCTGCGGCAGTCTTAGTCGCCGTAGACGTTAAAATCGAAGTATTTCTTCGCCATTTTGTCGTAAGTGCCGTCTTTGCGCATCTCGCCCAGCGCTTTATCAAACGCGGCTTTCAGCTCGGCGTCGTCCTTACGCAGGCCGATACCGGTGCCGTCGCCAAAGTACTTTTTGTCTTTAACGGACGGGCCGGCAAAGGCGAAATCTTTCCCGGCAGGCTGCTTCAGGAAGCCTTCGCTGGCGGCGACTTCATCCTGCAGCGCCGCATCCAGACGACCAGCGGAGAGGTCGGAATAGATCAGGTCCTGGTTCTGATATGCCACCACGTCAACGCCCTGGCTGCGCCAGCGATCGTTAGCATAGGCTTCCTGCGTGGAGCCCTGCAGCACGCCGACGTGCTTACCTTTCAGCGCCTCCAGCGTCGGCTGGATCGGCGAGCCTTTGGCCGCGATCAGCCGGGAGTCGGCGGCATAAAGCTTGTCAGAGAAGGCGATCTCTTGCTGGCGCTTCTCGGTGATGGAGAGCGAGGAGATGATGGCGTCAATTTTCTTCGCCTTGAGGGAGGGGATCAGGGAGTCAAAATCACTGCCGACCCAGGTACATTTCACCTTAATACGGGAGCACAGTTCATTGCCTAAATCGATATCAAAGCCAACAAAGTCCCCTTTCGCGTCTTTCGACGAAAAGGGCGCATAGGTCGCGTCAGTGCCAATGCGAATGCTCTGCGGCAGAGCAGCAAACACACTGGCCGTGCTGCTCATTCCCACGAGTAAAGAGAGAGCCAGAATCGTCTTCTTCATACAGTACCCTTAAGTGTCGTGATGTGGTGCGTTGCTTGTTATGGTGATTGCCGATCAATCCTGCAGTTTTTGTGCCATCTTCCCGGTGCGTGCCGGGAACAGGGTTAAATTTGTTAAAATAAAGTTGCAGGATTGTCTCAAAAGGGAAGATACCAGCATTACTGGCGAAACCGCAGCGCCTGAGCGCAAAAAGACGAAATAAATGTCGAGGATTTGATCGGGACGACAAATTTGCACCAGCGCAGCGCAAGCGTACATTTCACGCACCTATTTGGTGCAACCCTGTGACCCTTGCCAGCGCGTAAATAAGTCTTGTTCCAGGCTAATGTCGAACTGATCGAGTACCCGGTTGACGGTCTGGTTGATAACATCATCCAGGCTTTGCGGCCGATGGTAGAAGGCCGGCACCGGCGGCATAATCACCGCCCCCAGCTCCGCAGCCTGCACCAGCAGTCGCAGATGGCCAAGATGGAACGGAGTCTCCCGCACGCAGAGCACCAGCGGACGACGCTCCTTCAGCACCACATCCGCCGCCCGCGTCAGCAGACCATCCGTGTAGCTATGGACAATACCCGAGAGCGTTTTCATTGAGCAGGGTAAAATCACCATCCCGGCGGTTTTAAACGAGCCGGAGGAGATACTGGCGGCGATGTCGCGGGCATCATGCACCACATCAGCCAGCGCCTGCACTTCACGCACGGTAAAGTCGGTCTCCATCGCCAGCGTCTGGCGCGCCGCCTGACTGAGGATCAGATGGGTTTCAATATCCGGCACATCCCGCAGCACCTGCAGCATCCGCACGCCATAGATGGCGCCGCTGGCGCCGGAAATGCCAATAATCAGTCGTTTCACGTTCTGTTACCCCTTGCGCGTCGTGCCGCAGACTTTGCCGGATTATAGCCGTTGGCGCAACCATTGACGCACCGTTGCCGGGCGAAAAAAAGGCCCGCCGTCCATCAGGAACGGCGGGCCCGTGACGCGTGAACGGCTTAACCCTCGTTGTGCATCTCGAGGTTTTCGACTTCGTTCTGCAGCTGAACCGCTTTGGCATCATCGTTACGCAGGGAATCGAGGTAGTCGAGGTACTGCTGGTCGACATCCCGGGTGACGTACACGCCGTTGAACACAGAACATTCAAACTGCTGAATATCCGGATTTTCCGCGCGCACCGCCTCGATCAGATCGTTGAGATCCTGGAAAATCAGGCCATCGGCGCCGATGATCTGGCGGATCTCATCCACTTCGCGGCCATGAGCGATAAGTTCGTTGGCGGTCGGCATATCGATACCGTACACGTTCGGGAAACGAATTTCCGGCGCGGCTGAGGCCAGATACACTTTTTTCGCCCCTGCTTCGCGCGCCATCTCGATGATCTGCTCCGAGGTGGTGCCGCGAACGATGGAATCGTCCACCAGCAGCACGTTCTTATCGCGGAACTCCGCACGGTTGGCGTTGAGCTTGCGGCGCACAGACTTACGACGCAGCTGCTGGCCAGGCATGATAAATGTGCGGCCGACGTAGCGGTTCTTCACGAAGCCCTGTCGATAAGGCTTGTCGAGGATGCGGGCGATCTCCAGCGCGATATCGCAGGAGGTCTCCGGGATCGGGATAACGACGTCAATATCCAGATCTTCCCACTCGCGGGCAATCTTCTCGCCCAGCTTGGTCCCCATATTAACGCGGGCGCTGTAGACGGAAATTTTGTCGATAAACGAGTCCGGACGGGCAAAATAGACGTACTCGAACAGGCACGGGTTGCTGACCGGGTTATCGGCGCACTGACGGGTAAACAGCTGGCCCTTCTCGGTAATATAAACCGCTTCGCCCGGCGCCACATCGCGCAGGAATTCAAAGCCAAGGGTGTCAAGCGCCACGCTTTCCGAGGCCACCATATACTCGGTGCGGCCATCGCCTACGTCACGTTTGCCCAGCACCAGCGGACGAATGCCGTTCGGGTCGCGGAAGGCCACCATGCCATGACCGATGATCATCGCCACGCAAGCGTACGCGCCGCGGATCAAGCGGTTGGTCGCCGCAATCGCGGCAAAGATGTTATCCGCTTCCAGTGGGTAGTGACGGAAGTTATCCAGCTCACTGGCGAAAATATTGAGGAGGATTTCGGAATCTGAGGTGGTATTGATGTGGCGGCGTTTTTCTTCAAACAGCTTTTTACGCAGCTCATGGGCGTTGGTCAGGTTGCCGTTATGCGCCAACGTGATGCCATACGGCGAGTTGACGTAAAACGGCTGCGCTTCGGAGGCGCTGGAGCTGCCCGCCGTGGGGTAACGCACGTGGCCAATCCCCATATTGCCCTGCATACGCTGCATATGGCGGGCTTCGAATACGTCGCTTACCAGCCCGTTAGCCTTACGCAACCGGAAGCAGTTGTTGGCATCAATGGTGATGATGCCAGCGGCATCCTGTCCACGGTGCTGGAGCACCGTTAGCGCATCATAAATCGACTGGTTAACCGGCATAACACCGGCGATACCGACAATACCGCACATACGTCTTTTCCTCGTTCAGCAACGACCTAAAGTCTATACTTTAGGCAAGAAACTTGACGAGCTTTGCAGGTATTCAAAAAACCATCTGATGACGGGGGTAAAATAGGGAATAAACTGCGACTGATGCCAGTCATCGCTCTTCGCCATCCCGGTAAAGGTGTCAAGGAAGAACAGAATAGCGGCGATGATCAGCACCCCACGTAGCGCGCCGAAGCAGATCCCCAATACCCTGTCGGTACCTGACAAACCGGTTTTCTCCACCAGCTGGCCTATCACATAGTTCACGATAGCGCCAACGATGAGCGTCACGATAAACAGCGCCGCAATAGCAATCCCATTTCGAACCCGTTCATCCTCAAAGCCCGTAAACCAGACAGACAGATCAGCGTAGTAGTGGCTGGCGACATAAAACGCGCAACCCCACGTGACTAACGATAAAGCTTCGCGAACGAAGCCGCGGATCAGGCTGACCAGGCAAGAAAGACCCAGCACCGCCATAATGGCGTAATCAATCCAGACCATATACGTCCCACGATTTTACGCCCTGTCGTCCAGTTCGGGGCGCATTCTAACAGAAAAAGAAAACGTTTGCGTAGGGATTTCCTTGCCCTACAGAAATAAAAATGGCGCTGAAAAAACATTCAACGCCAGACTGTCTTTCGCCTCTTCAGGGCGGCTGAGACAGGGTTTACGGGGCGTTTAGCCCCGCCGCGTTCTTTCCGCATCGCGGAAAAAACAATCAGTTCGGGGTGAAGCCCATCACTACCCCGCTGAGCCCGGAGATCTGTTGCAGATCGCCCAGCTGGCCCTTGAGCTTGTCTTTTGACGCATCCGGCCCGACGAGGATACGGGTAATTTTACCCTGTACCGGCGTCGAAGGCGACGTATACACTTTGAAGCCCGACGCCCGCAGTTTACCAACGATCTCGTTCACCTTATCGGCGTTCTTCAACGCGCCCAGCTGAACCACATAGGCTTTGCCGGTCGGCGCCGGCAGGGCCGCCTGCTGCTGCGGTTGTTGCTGCTGTGGCTTAGCAGGCGGTGGCGTTGGCGTCGCGGCCTGCTGTTGCGGCTGCGGCTTCGGCTGAGGTTTAGGCTGGGGTTTCGCGGCCACTACCGGCTCCTGAACGTCATCGAAGCTGTTGCTGTTCACCGGGATACGCGACGGATCTAACGATGGCGCGGCGGCATCGCCCGCCCGCACCTCTTCCGCCGCCCCTTCCGGCGGCTGCGAAGGCAGCGCCTGAGTCGCCGCCGGCAGCATATCCGGTTCATCACGATCGCCCGGTTTCGGCACCAGCGGGATCGCGGCAAACTCATCCTGGTAATGCTTTTTCTGCCCGTCCAGCAGCCCTGGCAGGATAATCACCCCCAGCGCCACCAGCACGATTGTCCCGACTAAACGGTTCTGAAACTTACTCGCCACCGATTCTCCCCGCGTCTATCTCTTCCATAACCTGTGCGACCGTGTGAAACGAACCACACACCAGCACGGTATCTTCCACTTTAGCGTCAGCCATGGCCGCATGCCACGCCTGCGCCACGCTGCTATAGACTGTGCCGCCACGCAAATGTTCCACCAGCTGCTCCGCCGTCGCCCCGCGCGGCCCTTCCAGCGGCGCGCAGTACCAGGCGTCGACTTCCGGGGCCAGATTGGCCAACGTGCCGGCAATGTCCTTATCATGCAGCATACCAATAACCGCCAGCACGCGTCCCGTTTTCGCTAACGTTTTGAGACGCCCGGCGAGATAAGCCGCCGCGTGCGGGTTATGCGCCACATCGAGGATCACCCGCGGGGCGTCGCTGATTATCTGAAAGCGTCCCGGCAGCATCGCGTCGCGGATCCCCGCGCGCAGGATAGCGTCATCCACGGCAAGTCCGCTGGCGCGCAGCGCCGCCACGGCCGTGGCGGCGTTAGGCAACGGCACCTGAGGCAGAGGCAGGCGGCTTAACGCCCCGCCCGCGTCGCGGAAAGACCATGTCTCGCCTTCCACCTCATAGCGCCAGTCGACGCCGCGGCGCTGGAGCAGGGCGCCCTTCTCGCTCGCCACTTCAGCAATGGTGTGCGGCATATCCGGCTCCCCTACTACCGCCGGTTTTCCGGCACGGAAGATACCGGCTTTCTCCCGGCCGATACTTTCGCGATCCGGTCCCAGCCAGTCGGTATGATCGAGAGCGATGCTGGTAACCACGGCGACATCGGCATCCACGATATTAGTGGCGTCGAGACGGCCGCCGAGCCCCACCTCCAGGATCACCACATCCAGCTGCGCCTGCTTAAACAACCATAGCGCAGAGAGCGTGCCGTACTCAAAGTAGGTCAGCGAGATGTCGCCCCGCGCCGCTTCAATCTCCGCAAACGAGGCCGTATGCGCCGCCTCCGGCAGTTCCGCTCCCTGAATGCGCACGCGTTCGGTGTAACGCACCAGATGCGGAGAGCTGTAGACCCCCACTTTATAGCCGGCCGCCATCAGGACGGTTTCCAGCGTGCGGCAGGTGGTGCCTTTGCCATTGGTACCCGCGACCGTAAAGACGAACGGCGCCGGTTTGACGATATCCATCTGCCGCGCGACCTCGCTGACGCGCGCCAGCCCCAGGTCGATGGTTTTACTGTGCAGATGTTCCAGATAAGAAAGCCACGTAGCCAGGGGCGACGTGGCCTGAGGAATAGGATCTTTTTCCATGATGCCCGCAAGAATTGACGGTTAACGCGTATGAATAAAAAAGGGCAGCGCCGCCAGGCCCTGCCCTCTGCTTTATCAGGCCTCGGGTTCCTGATCCGGTGCCGGCGGCACCACCACGCCTTCATGAGGCGTTTCCGAAGCGGCAACCGGCGCCGGCAGGTTCATCAGCTTCGCCAGAATGCTGGCCAGCTTGAGACGCATTTCCGGACGGCGAACGATCATATCGATCGCCCCTTTTTCAATCAGGAACTCACTGCGCTGGAATCCCGGCGGCAGCTTCTCACGTACGGTCTGCTCAATGACGCGAGGACCGGCAAAGCCGATCAGCGCTTTCGGCTCGGCAATGTTCAGGTCACCCAGCATCGCAAAGCTCGCCGATACGCCGCCCATGGTCGGGTCGGTCAGCACAGAGATGTACGGTAATCCGCGCTCCTGCATTTTCGCCAGCGCCGCGGAGGTTTTCGCCATCTGCATCAGCGACATCAGCGCTTCCTGCATACGGGCGCCACCGGAGGCGGAGAAGCAGATCAGCGGGCAGTTATCTTCCAGCGCCTGCTCCACCGCGCGCACAAAGCGTGCGCCAACGACGGAACCCATCGATCCCCCCATAAAGGAGAACTCAAAGGCGGCGGCCACAACCGGCATCGCGTAGAGCGTACCTTTCATTACCACCAGCGCGTCTTTCTCGCCCGTCTCTTTTTGAGCGGACGCCAGGCGGTCTTTGTATTTTTTTGAATCGCGGAACTTCAGCACATCTTTTGGCTCAAGTTCGCTTCCCAGTTCCACCAGAGAACCTTCATCCAACAGGCTATGCAGGCGATTACGCGCCGACATGCGCATATGGTGATCGCACTTAGGACAAACCTCCAGGTTGCGCTCCAGCTCGGCGCGGTAGAGTACCTGACCGCAGCTGTCGCACTTGGTCCATACACCCTCAGGAATGCTCGCCTTGCGGGTGGGAGTGATGTTGCTTTTAATTCGTTCAATCCAGCTCATTGATAACCTTTCTGCCTGAACCTGGTCGATGCCAGTTTTGTCGTAAGGGGCGCATAATGCCATTTTTGCCTCTTACAGACCATGAATGTTGCACATTAAATCATATCATCCCGGAACATGGGATAAAAAAGTGGTCAAACCGCTGCGCGTGACGCTCTGCACCGTCACGCGCAACACAGGCTAAACTACTTCGCCTGCTTCGCCGCCGCCCGCTTATGGCGAATAATCTCAATCACGCCCGGCAGGACGGAAAGCACGATGATCGCCACGATCAGCAGCTTAAGGTTCTCCTGCACCACCGGCAGATCGCCAAACAGATAGCCGGCGTAGGTGAACAGCAGCACCCACAGCAGCGCCCCGACGACGTTATAGGCCGCAAAATGACGATAGGACATATGCCCCATTCCCGCCACAAACGGCGCGAAGGTTCGGACTATCGGCACAAAGCGCGCGAGGATAATGGTTTTTCCGCCGTGACGTTCGTAGAAGCTATGGGTTTTATCCAGATAGCTGCGACGGAAAATCTTCGAGTTCGGATTGCTGAACAGCTTTTCGCCGAACAGCCGGCCAATGGTGTAGTTGACCGCATCGCCGACGATAGCCGCGATAACCATCAGCAATACCATCAGATGGACATTAAGATCGTTGGTGGGCAGGGCCGAGAGCGCGCCCGCGACGAACAGCAGGGAATCTCCCGGCAGAAACGGCGTCACCACCAGCCCGGTTTCGCAGAACAGAATCAAAAACAGAATGGCATAAACCCAGACGCCGTACTGGGCGACCAGCTCGGCCAGGTGCACATCAATATGCAGGATGAAATCAATTAAAAAGTGAATCAAGTCCATGTTTGTCTTTACCCTTAATGACCCTATTAGTCCGCCAGAAACAGCGGGCCCATTGGCAGCACCGGTAAATCATAATGGGCCGGGTAATCCACCGACACCAGATACAACCCTTCCGCTTTTGCCGTTGCCGCAGCGAGCGTCCTGTCTTTTGCTGCCAGCAGTTCTGCCATCCAGCTCTCCGGCTGGTTTCCGGCCCCGATTTCCATCAGGCTGCCCACAATATTCCTGACCATATGATGTACAAAGGCATTCGCTTTGATATCCACCACCACATAAGCGCCGTAACGGGTAACGTTAATGTGCATCACGTTGCGCCACGGGGTTCGCGACTGGCACTGCACTGCGCGAAACGAGGTAAAGTCATTCTCCCCCAGCAGACACTGCGCGGCGCGCTGCATGCGCGCGGCGTCGAGCGGCTGGTGAAAATGCGTGACGCCATGACTCAATACCGCCGGACGCAGGCGATGATTATAGATGACGTAACGATAGCGGCGCGCCGTGGCGCTGAACCGGGCATGAAAATCCGCCGGTACATGTTTGACCCAACGCACCGCAATGTCACCAGGTAAATTCGCATTTACCCCCAGCGTCCAGGCGGCATCTTTACGCTGCGCCCGGGTTTCGAAATGCACCACCTGGCCGGTGCCATGGACACCGGCGTCGGTGCGGCCGGCGCAAAAGACGGTAATCGGTTCGTTCGCCACCTGCGAGAGCGCCTTTTCCAGCTTCTCCTGCACGCTGCGCACTTCGTTTTGCCGCTGCCAGCCGTAATATTTGCTACCGTCGTACTCGATGCCCAGCGCGATTTTACAGACCGGCTGTTGCTCCATCTCAGACATCAGTACAGGTACTCCTCAATCAGCTTCTCGGCGATCTTCACCGCCATCAGCGCGCCGCCGAAGCGGACGTTATCCGCCACCGACCAGAACTGGACCTGCTCCGGCATGCCGTAGTCATTATGCACGCAGCCGATGGAGAGACGGGCGTTACCGGAGGCGTCGCCAACCTGAGTGGGGAATTCGCCCTCTTCAGACAGTTCGATCTCCTCGCCGCGGGTAAAGGCGTCACGCGCCTCTTCCGCCGCCAGCGGACGCATCGCTTCAAAGTTCACCATCTGCGCATGGCCGTAGAAGACCGGCGACTGGACGACGCTGGCGGAGATCATCAGCCCGTCATCCTGCAGAATTTTGCGCGCTTCATCGACGATACGGCGCTCTTCGCGCACGCTACCTTCACGATCCGGCAGCAGCGGCAGCATGTTGAACGCCAGCTGGCGGCCAAAGAAATCGTCTTCATCGATGGGGATGCCGTTCAACAGCTTGGCGCTCTGCCCTGCCAGCGCATCCACCGCTTTTTTCCCCTGCCCTGAGGCGGAGAGCAGGTTAGTGACGCTAATGCGCGACAGTCCACCCTGATCGATAAGCGGCTTGAGCGCCGTCAGCAGCTGGCTGGTCAGACTGTTGGGCACCGCAATCAGATTGCGGTTGCGGTAATCGCCTAACACAAACGGGTTCACGTCCGGCACCACCAGCGGTACGTCCGGCTCCAGCGCAAACAGGCCGCTGAGATCGATAACCAGACACCCGGCGTTTGTCGCATCTTCGACATACGCCGCACTGGCTTCTGCGCCTGCGGCAAAGAAAGCCAGCTGGGCCTGGGTCCAGTCAAACTCGGCGGCGTCCTTGACGATCACCGACTTGCCACCAAAACGCAGATGTTCGCCCGCGCTTTCATTGCGCGCCAGAGCAAAAATCTCCCCCACCGGGAACTGGCGTTCAGCAAGAGTTTCGAGCAGGGCTTCGCCTACGGCGCCCGTTGCGCCCAGTACGGCAATATTCCAGCCTTCAGACATGGTGGTTTACTCCAGAAATAAAGCGGCCCTGCCGGAGTATCCGGCAGGGGCATTAAGAAGACATTAACGAACAGGATGATGCACGGCGTTAAAACCGAGCTGGCGCAACAGGGCCGCCGCCTGCTCATCGCTGCACTGCACGTACAGCGAAGACCATTCGCGACGTTCCTGATAATTTTTACGCAGCTTGTCGAATTCACCGGCGACGCCCGCCACCTTCCGCAGCGGCGCATCATCGCGGCGCACATCATACACCAAATGAACCAGTCTTTTCAGCGTCGGCTGATCGAGCGGGCCATGCAGGGTGATGCGGCCAAACTCCGGGGCCGGCAACAGGGTATCCAGCGCCACCTGCTGCGGATGGCCGATAAAGGCGCTATAGGCTTCGAACACCTGCGTCGTCCCGCGCGCCTTCCCTTCAAGGGTATAGCCGGCGATATGCGCCGTGCCGATATCCACTCGCTTAAGAAGCTCTACGTTGAGATCCGGCTCCGGCTCCCAAACGTCCAGCACCACGCTCAGGGACTGACCGGCTTCCAGCCGTTTCAGCAATGCAGCGTTATCCACCACCGGCCCGCGGCAGGCGTTGATCAAAATCGTTCCGGGCTTAAGGCGGCTAATCAGCGCCTCATCCGCCAGATGCAGGGTTTTATATTGCCCTTCTTTATACAGCGGGGTATGGAAGGTGATGACATCAGCTTGCTGGACCAGATCGTCGAGGGAGCGGAAGTCGCCTTCGTCGCCGCGGTCGGCACGCGGGGGATCGCAAAGCAGGGTTTTGATACCCAACGCCTCCAGGCGCTTTTGCAGCCGCCCGCCGACGTTACCGACGCCGACGATCCCGACGGTGCGATCGCGCAGCGCGAAGCCGTCACGTTCGGCCAGCATCAGCAGCGCTGAAAAGACATACTCCACCACCGCGATAGCGTTGCAGCCGGGCGCCGCGGAGAAACCAATCCCCGCCTGCTGCAGCCACGCCTGATCGACATGATCGGTGCCTGCGGTCGCGGTGCCGACGAACCTGATGGCCTTGCCGGCAAGCAATGCTTCATTGACCCGGGTGACCGAGCGCACCATTAAGGCATCCGCATCGCTCAGGGCATCGGCCGGAACCGGGCGGCCCGGGATCGCCTGCACGTCGCCTAAACGGCTAAAAAGCTCACGGGCATAGGGCATATTTTCATCAACGAGGATTTTCACAGTTCAGTACCTGTCTGAGAACGAGAGTTAACCGGGGAAGTGTGCCATAATCTGGCCGCCAGGCATACTCATCACCTGGTTCCAGTACCGCGATATCGAAAGGATGAATCATGACGCACCCCCTTGCAGATATGCCAGACCGTCCTCCTGGGCGAGGCCCATCAGGCACTGCCGCCACCGGCGAACCTTCGCTTTCCATGCAGCAACGCACCGTCCTGGAGCGATTGATCACGCGCCTGGTGGCGCTGACCTCGCAGCAGAATGCGGAAGTGTGGGCCTGCGTCAAACATGATCTCGGACTAAAAGGCGACACGCCCCTGCTGGCCCGCCATTTCAGCGCCGCAGAGGCCAGTCTCAACCAGCGCTTAGCCGCCGCGCAGGACAATCATCATCATCGCCAGACCCTGGCGCAGCTCAGCGATCTGCTCGGCCAGGGCAATAACCGTCAGGCGGTGAGCGATTATATTCGTCAGCATTATGGGCAAACGGCGCTGCATGCCCTCAGCCAGACGCAACTGGAGCACATTCTGCATCTGCTGCAGCGTGGTCAGCTGTCTATCCCGCAGCCGCAGCAGCGCCCGCCGACCCTCCGCCCGCTGTTGCCAGCCGAGCACAACACGCTCAATCAGCTGGTGACGAAGCTGGCGGCCGCCACCGGCGAACCAAGCAAGCTGATTTGGCAGTCCATGCTGGAACTTTGCGGCGTCAAGTCAGGGGAGCTGATCCCGGCGACGCACTTCACGCCGCTTTCCTACTGGCTACAGGCGCGGCAGACCCTCAGCGCGCAAACCGCGCCGACGCTGACCTCACTGCAGGGGGCGCTCAAGCAGCCGCTTGAGACCGCAGAGTGGCAGAAGATTGTCGACTTTGCCCGTCGCAACTGGCAGGTTACGCCGCAGACCACGCTGAGCCCGGCGCAGATCCTGGCGCTGTTGAACAAGGTGTTTGTGCTGCGGGTAGCCCGCGCCCAGGAGACGCTGGCGATCCCGCAGGAGGAGCCCGTGACCCGGCGGACATGGGCCGCTAAGCCCTGGCAGCTGGCGCTGGGAGCGGTTGTCCTGCTCCTGATGCTGTGGCTCCTGCTGTAGCCCAGCAGGCACAGGTGGCGTTTACGGCTCCCTTTCATGCCAAACGCCACGGTGTTGACTACAGCGGTTTCAGGCCGGACAACAACCTAGCGGCGAAATGAGATGAGGGTGACGAGGATCCCCAGCGCCGCGCAGAGGGCGCCGGCAAGAAATACCGACGAGTAGCCCAGCGAAGTGGCCAGTAGACCGGTCAGCGGCCCGGTCAGGCCATAAGAGATATCCTGAAAGGCCGCATAGCCGCCGAGCGCAGTGCCGCGCACCTGCGCCGGGACGCGCTTCACCACCTCCACGCCAAGCGACGGGAAAATAAGCGAACAGCCGCATCCGGTCAGCGCCGCGCCGGCCAGCGCTACCCAGACGCCCGACGCCAGCCCCAGCAGCGTCAGACCGACCGCCTCTATCAGCAGCGAGACCATCGCCACTTTAACGCCGCCAAACCGATCCGGCATCCAGCCGAACAGCACCCGCATCAGCACAAAAGCGCCGCCAAACGCCGTCAGGGTAAAGCCGGCCATCGGCCAGTGATGGCTGGCAAAATAGAGGGAGACGAAGGTGCCGATCACCGCAAAGCCGACGCCCTGCAGGCCCAGACCAATCCCCGGCCGCCAGATCATGCCGATGACGCTCCACAGTGAAGGCCGCTCGCCTCCGTGCGCCGCCACTTTGCGCACCGTCCCGTTGATGAGCCAGGCGACGAGCGGCAGTGTCATGGTGACGCAGGCGAGGACCGCCACGCCAAAATGGCTATATATTAACAATCCCAGCGGGGCGCCCACCGCCAGCGAACCGTACATCGCCATGCCGTTCCATGACATCACTTTGCCGGAGCGGGCCGGCCCCACCAGGCCCATCCCCCAGCTCAGGTTGCCGGTCAGCAGCTGGCTTTCGCCAAACCCGAGGATCAGGCGGCCCAGCAGCAACAGGCCCAGCTTCGCGAACACCGGCAGCGGCAGCAGCGCAGCGGCCAGCCAGGCCGCACCGGCCAGGGCGCAGGCCAGCATCCCCTGCAGGACGGAACGTTTGGCGCCGTACTGGTCTGCCAGACGCCCGGCGTAGCCGCGGGTCAGAACGGTGGCGAGGAACTGGATCCCCACCGCCACGCCGACCACAGTGTTACCAAATCCCAGCTCCTGATGGACAAATAGCGGGATCACCGGTAGCGGCAAACCGACGGTCATATAGGTCAAAAAGACGGCGAATGTAATGCGAAAAAGCGAAAAATTCGCGGAAGAATGAGATGTTGTTTCAGTGACTGCGGACATGCATTACTCCAGATTCGCAGAGTAAGGCGAGCAAAGCGACACGCCCCCTCCACCTGACTATCAGGGTTAAGGCGCGTTGGTTGACGTTAAACGCTTACGCATTAGTGGAGAGACTAATGGATTCGCCAGCAGTGTGCCTGCGGGACCTTACCCTGTCAAGATGACAAAAAAGGGGAGCCGGTGGCTCCCCTCAGTGCATCGCGTGCTGATTAGGCGTTGTATTTACGCATCACCAGCGTGGCGTTGGTGCCGCCGAAGCCGAAGCTGTTGGACATCACGGTGGTCAGCTTAGCGTCAGTCGGTTTGGTGACGATGTTCAGGCCGGCTGCCTGCTCGTCCAGCTCTTCGACGTTGATGCTCGGCGCGATAAAGCCGTGCTCCAGCATCAGCAGGGAGTAGATAGCTTCCTGTACGCCCGCCGCGCCCAGCGAGTGGCCGGTCATCGCTTTGGTCGCCGAGATAGCCGGGCTGTTATCGCCGAACACTTCGCGGATCGCGCCCAGCTCTTTCACGTCGCCGACCGGCGTGGAGGTGCCGTGAGAGTTCAGGTAGTCGATCGGGGTATCCACGCCGTGCATCGCCATCTGCATACAGCGCACTGCGCCTTCACCCGATGGAGCTACCATGTCTGCGCCATCGGAGGTTGCGCCATAGCCGACGATTTCGGCATAGATGTGCGCGCCGCGCGCCAGAGCATGTTCCAGCTCTTCCACCACGACCATACCGCCGCCGCCGGCGATAACGAAGCCGTCACGGTTGGCGTCATAGGTGCGGGAGGCTTTTTCTGGAGTGTCGTTGTATTTGGTGGACAGCGCGCCCATGGCGTCAAACTCGCAGGCCATTTCCCAGCACAGCTCTTCGCCGCCGCCGGCAAAGACGATATCCTGTTTGCCCAGCTGAATCTGCTCTACCGCATTACCGATGCAGTGTGCGGAAGTGGCGCAGGCGGAGCTGATGGAGTAGTTAACGCCGTGGATTTTAAACGGCGTGGCGAGGCAGGCAGAAACGCCGGAAGCCATCGCTTTGGTGACCACATACGGACCCACGGCTTTCAGACCACGCGGGCTACGCATGGCATCAGCGCCGAAGACCTGGAATTTCGGGGAGCCGCCGCCGGAGCCTGCGATCAGGCCGACACGCGGGTTATTCTGGTATGCTTCCGGCGCCAGACCTGCGTCGGCAACGGCCTGTTCCATGGACAGGTAAGCATAGATGGAGGCGTCGCTCATGAAGCGCACTACTTTGCGGTCAATGAGGCCAGTGGTATCCAGTTTGACGTTGCCCCATACGTGGCTGCGCATCCCTGAATCTTTAAGCTCCTGAGAGAAAGTGATCCCTGAACGTCCTTCACGCAGAGATGCCAGGACTTCCTGCTGGTTATTACCGATGCTGGAAACGATGCCCAAGCCAGTAATCACTGCACGTTTCATTAAATACCTCTGTAAGTCTAACTATTTTAAGTTTCGTGTCGCACAATAGCGTACACTTGTACGCCGAACAAGTCCGATCAGACATTTTGTGTATAAATTTGCGCCCTCAGGCACACATCGCTAAGATCGCGCTACGCCTTGTGATTCGAGTAACTTACGTGAAACAAAACGCTATACAACCCGCCAACCTGGAATTCAATGCTGAGGGTACACCTGTTTCCCGAGATTTCGACGATGTTTACTTTTCCAATGACAACGGTCTGGAAGAGACGCGCTACGTCTTTCTCGGCGGAAATCGCCTGCCGGAGCGCTTCTCCAGCCACCCTCGCCCGCTGTTGATCGTCGCGGAGAGCGGCTTCGGCACCGGGCTCAATTTCCTCACCCTCTGGCAGGCGTTTGACGTTTTTGTTCGCGATAACCCGGACGTTACCCTGCAAAGGTTACATTTCATCAGTTTTGAGAAATATCCGCTGAAGGCGGAAGATCTCCGCCTGGCGCACCAGCGCTGGCCAGAGCTGGCCCCATGGGCAGAACAGCTGCAGGCGCAATGGCCTTCGGCCTTCGCCGGGTGCCATCGTCTGCTGCTCGACGGCGGACGGGTGACGCTCGATCTGTGGTTTGGCGATATCAACGAGCTGACCAGAGAGCTGGATGATTCGCTGAATCAGCAGGTGGACGCCTGGTTTCTCGACGGCTTTGCCCCGGCGAAAAATCCCGACATGTGGACCCAGGATCTGTTCAATGCCATGGCGCGCCTGGCGCGTCCCGGCGGAACGCTGGCCACTTTTACCTCCGCCGGTTTTGTCCGCCGCGGCCTGCAGGAAGCCGGATTTACCCTGCGTAAAACCAAAGGCTTCGGCCGCAAACGGGAGATGCTGACCGGCGAGATGGCGCAAACGCTGGCCTTTCCGGCGCGCGCGCCCTGGTTCGCCCGCCGCGGCAGCGAGGCCCGCGAAGCGGCCATCGTCGGCGGCGGTATCGCCAGCGCCCTGCTCTCCCTGGCGCTGCTGCGTCGCGGCTGGCAGGTGACCCTCTACTGCGCGGACGACGCCCCGGCGCAGGGCGCCTCCGGTAATCGCCAGGGCGCGCTCTACCCGCTGTTAAGCCAGCACGATCCGGCGCTGGCGCGCTTTTTCCCGGCCGCCTTTACCTTCGCCCGCCGCACCTACGACGCGCTGCCGGTGCTGTTCGATCATCAATGGTGCGGGGTCACCCAGCTTGGCTGGGATGAAAAAAGCGCGCACAAAATCGCCCAGATGCTGGCCCTGGAGTTGCCCCCTGATATCGCCTGCGCGGTGACGGCGGATCAGGCCGCGGAGCTGACCGGCGTCGAGACCGGCTGCGGCGGCATAACCTATCCGGCCGGCGGTTGGCTGTGCCCACAGCAGCTCACCGCCGAGCTGCTGGCGCTGGCGGCGACTCGCGGTCTGCACGTGCATTATGGTTATCAGGTCGAGACGCTGAGTGCGGAAGGCGATGGCTGGCTGCTCAACCACCAGCGCTATCATCAGGCGGTCGTGCTGGCCAACGGCCACCGCATCGCGGATTTTGCGCAAACCGCGCCGTTGCCCGTCTATCCCGTGGGTGGCCAGGTCAGCCATATACCCACCACCCCGCGGCTTTCCGCCTTGCGCCAGGTGCTGTGCTACGACGGCTACCTGACGCCGCAGAATCCGCAAAACCAGCAGCATTGTATTGGCGCCAGCTACCATCGCGGCAAAACCGACACCACCTTCAGCGAAGAAGATCAGCAGCACAACCGGCAACGGCTGGTCGACTGCTTCCCGGGCGCGGAGTGGCCGCAGGACGTGGATATCAGCGCCAGTGACGCCCGCTGCGGCGTGCGCTGCGCCACCCGCGATCATCTGCCGATGGTCGGCAACGTCCCGGACTATGCGGCGACATTGACGCAATACGCCAACCTCCACGAACGGCAGGATAGCGCCGGTAGCGCGCCGGTCTTTCATAACCTGTTTATGCTTGGCGCCCTCGGATCGCGAGGCATTTGCACCGCGCCGTTAAGCGCTGAGATACTGGCGGCGCAGATGAGCGCTGAACCGCTGCCGCTGGATAGCGACACCCTGGCGGCGCTGAATCCGAATCGGCTATGGGTGAGAAAACTGCTGAAGGGAAAAGCGGTGAAATAAAACCATGAGGGCAGGCAATTTCCCGGGTACGGCTGACGCCTGACCCGGGCTACAACATGGCTCAGGCCTGATTTTTTGCCTGCAGATACAGGTTTTCCCACATGCCCTGCACCAGAATTTGGTCCGGCGGCGACAGCTCGCCAGCGCCGATGGCTTTCTCCAGGCTATGGCTGACTTTGCTGTGTATCGCTTCAGCTGAATGCTCGCCCTCACCTTCCAGCTCAGCCACCGCCAGCGTCAGGTGGCCGCGCAGATAACCGCCGGCAAACAGTTCATCATCACTGGCGTGGTCTACCATGTTGTCAATCAGCGCCAGAATGCGTGATTCAAACTCCGCGATCATCGTCTTACCTCTTGTCATGTAATGTGTGGCCTTAGTGCAGGTCTTCCGGCCACGGAAAGTGTTCTGCCGTCAATGGCGGCGTTTGATAATAGTGTTGTAGTGCGCGTATAAGACGCGCCGGACGTTCGGGGATCCCTTGTTCAAGCAGAGTCATCACCTGGGCATGTACCCGGCGCTGAAAGGCGATGCGATCGGGTTCGACGTCACCTTCCAGATTGTCACAGCTGACGTTAAACGGAAATCCCGCCGCTACGCAGAACAGCCACTCCAGGGCCTGCGGTTTCACCTCGACGTCCTCAAACTGGCTTTGGGTCATTGCATCGCGACCGTCCGGGCAGTACCAGTAGCCAAAATCCACCTGTTCGCGGCGAGCCTTGCCGGCGATACACCAGTGGGAGATCTCGTGCAGGGCGCTGGCAAAAAAACCGTGCGCGAAGACGATACGGTGATATGGCGTGCCATCGTCTGCCGGAAGGTAGATCGGCTCATCGTCGCCTTTCACCAGGCGAGTATTAAAATCTGCGGCAAAGCAGCTATCGAAGAGATCGATCAGCTGCTGATAATGGTGTTGCTGTTGCATTAATGAATTCCCAACCACTGCAAAATTTCAGCCCCGTGGCTGTCGTAGAGAAGCTTCGCGCTCATCACCGCCGAGACGATAACGATCATCGGTCGGATCAGCGATTGCCCTTTACTCAGCACCAGTCGGGAGCCGGCGCGGGCGCCAATAAACTGTCCGGCCATCATCACAAAGCCGGTAGCCCAGATAACCTTCCCGCCGATAATAAACAGCAGCAGGCCGCCGACGTTCGAGGTGGCGTTGAGCAGTTTGGCGTGGGCCGTCGACTTCGCCAGGTTAAACCCGGCGAGGGTGACAAACGCCAGCGCATAAAACGAACCGGCGCCGGGGCCGAAAAAACCGTCGTAAAACCCGACGCTGCCGCCGGCGACCAGCGCAAACGGAAGACCGTAGAGCCGACGCTGCCGGTCCGCTTCGCCCAGTTTCGGCATCAGCAGAAAATAGAGACCGATGCCGATCACGAGCAACGGCAGGATCTGCTTAAGAATATCGGACTGCACGTGCTGGACCAGCAGCGCGCCGGCGGTTGAACCGATAAAGGTCATCAGAATATTCAGCTTCTGATCGGCGAGATTGACCACCTTGCGCCGGACAAAGTAGAGGGTCGCCGACAGCGATCCGCCGCAGGCCTGCAGCTTATTGGTCGCCAGCGCCTGGGCCGGCGGCATGCCTGCCGCCATAAGCGCCGGCACGGTCAGTAAGCCCCCGCCCCCGGCCAGTGAATCAATAAAACCGGCCAGGATGGCGACAAAAAAAAGCACCACCAGCACCAGCGGCGATACGGAAAACAACTCGATAAAACTATCCATTACAGCACATGCTCATCCAGTAGCGCCTGGCAGGAAGGCGGCAACGGCGGCGGCGTCTTCTTCACAGGTGGGGTAGACCCGGGTTTAGGTGGCTCGAACCAGCTCTGCAGCTCCGCTCCGCAGCCATCACCGGCCGGCGGTGGCGCCTGATCTTCGCACTCCAGGCTGCCTGCCGGGCAGCGCAGACGGACGTGCATATGGGCGCGATGCTGGAACCAGGGACGAACTTTGCGCAGCCACTGGCGGTCGCTTCCCGCGTCCAGGCACAGCTGCTGTTTAATCGCCGGGTTGACGAAGATGCGGGTCACCTCGCTATCTTCCGCCGCCAGCTTGATCAGCTGGCTGATTTGCGGACTCCACAGCGACGGTACCACGCGTTTGCCATCGCTGGCGACCAGATCCAGGGCCTGCGGCTTCAGCAGCTGGGACGATGTCCAGCGCGTCTGCGGCAGCTGGAGGAAGATATCGACATCGAGGCCCGTCTGATGGCTGGCGTGGCCGCCGTTAAAACGGCCGCCTGCCGGCATCCCCATGTCGCCAATCAGCACGGTCCCCATGCCTTTATTGTGCACCTGATTGCTCAGGCGCTGAATAAACTGAATCAGATCCGGATGACCGAAGTAGCGCCGCTGATCGGTACGCATCACCTGATAGCCGACAGCGTTCAGCGGCAGCGCCTCGGCGCCAACGATACAGCCATTGGAGAACGCGCCAATCGACTGCGCGCTGCCGCCGATAGGCTGGGATATCTTCTGCCATGGCGTGGCGGCCAGGCTGCTGGCGCTGGCCAGCAGCGCCAACAGGGCGATAACGGTGTTTTTCATGGTTACCAGCGTGGAATTGTCGTCGTCACGTCGCCATTCTGCGCGCGCTGACGCATAAAATGATCCATTAAAACGATCGCCAGCATGGCCTCAGCGATCGGTACGGCGCGAATGCCGACGCACGGATCGTGACGCCCTTTGGTGATCATCTCCACCTCTTCGCCAAAGCGGTTAATGGTATGACCGGGAACGGTAATACTGGAGGTCGGCTTCAGCGCGATGTTGGCAACGATCTGCTGACCGCTGCTGATGCCGCCAAGAATGCCGCCAGCGTGGTTGCTCTGGAATCCGGCTTTGGTGATCTCATCGCGGTTTTCGCTGCCGCGCAGCTTCACCACCTCGAAACCGTCGCCAATCTCCACGCCTTTCACGGCGTTGATGCTCATCAGCGCATGGGCGATATCGGCGTCAAGGCGGTCAAAGACCGGCTCGCCAAGGCCCGGCGGTACGCCGTCGGCGACGACGGTAACTTTGGCGCCAATGGAGTCGCCCTCTTTTTTCAGACCGCGCATCAGTTCATCGAGAGCGTCGATTTTCTCCGGATCCGGGCAGAAGAAGGGATTCTGTTCAACCTGTTCCCAGTCCTTAATGGCCAGCGGAATGTCGCCCATCTGCGTCAGGCAACCGCGAATGACGATGCCGAACTTCGCGGCGAGGAATTTTTTGGCAATCGCCCCGGCCGCCACGCGCATCGCGGTTTCGCGGGCGGAGGAGCGACCGCCGCCACGATAGTCGCGTAGACCATACTTTTGTTCGTAGGTGTAATCCGCATGGCCAGGACGAAACAGATCTTTGATCGCGCCGTAATCCTGCGAACGCTGATCGGTGTTCTCAATCAGCAGCCCGATACTGGTCCCGGTGGTGACGCCTTCGAAGACGCCGGAGAGGATTTTGACCTGATCCGGCTCGCGACGCTGCGTGGTGTAACGCGAGGTGCCCGGGCGACGACGATCGAGGTCGTGCTGCAGATCGGCTTCGGTCAGCGGAATGCCCGGCGGCACACCATCAACGATGCAGCCAAGCGCCAGGCCGTGCGACTCGCCGAAGGTGGTGACGCGAAAGAGTTGTCCAATTGTATTTCCTGCCATCACGGCTCCATTATTTGTCGTTATGTTGGCGTGTTGTTTTTTTTAGTCTTTATAAATACCGAAGTGCGCGCGAGCGTCAATCAGCTGTTGTTTGGTCAGCATAAAGACGCCGTCGCCGCCGTTATCAAACTCAAGCCAGGTAAACGGCACGTCCGGATACTGCTCCATCAGATGTACCATGCTGTTACCGACTTCACAAATCAGAATGCCGTCGTCGCTGAGATAATCCGGCGCATTGCCGAGGATGCGGCGCGTCAGCTTCAGGCCATCGCTTCCGGAGGCCAGACCCAGAACCGGCTCATGCTCATACTCTTCCGGCAGGTCGGCCATGTCCTCTTCATCGACATACGGCGGATTAGTGACGATCAGATCGTACTGTAGCTTCGGCAGATCGCGAAACAGGTCGGAACGGATCGGGGTCACGTGATGGATCAGGCCATGGGATTCCACGTTGTGCTCGGCGACGGCCAGCGCGTCCGGGGAGATATCCACGGCGTCGACTTCGGCTTCCGGGAAGGCATAGGCGCAGGCGATGGCGATGCAGCCGCTGCCGGTGCACATATCAAGGATATGCTGCGGCTTATGGTTAATTAGACCGGCAAACTGGTTATTGATCAGTTCGCCGATCGGGGAGCGCGGCACCAGCACCCGCTCATCAACGTAAAACTCATGGCCGCAGAACCACGCTTTGTTGGTCAGATAGGCGACGGGAATACGCTCGTTCACGCGGCGAATCACCCGCTCTACAATGCGGTGTTTCTCGCTGGAGGTCAGGCGCGCAGTGCGCATATCTTCCGGGATATCCAGCGGCAGATACAGCGAAGGCAGCACCAGCTGTACCGCCTCGTCCCACGGGTTGTCAGTCCCGTGACCGTACCAGATATTAGCAGCGCTGAAACGGCTTACCGCCCAGCGCAGCATGTCCTGAATGGTATGCAGCTCATTGACTGCCTCATCAACAAAAATTTTATCCACGACATCCTCCAGGGCACACTCTGCTATAAATTCGGCGGCTAGTGTGCCATGAAGACGGCGATAAATCAGCATTCTTGCGTAGGGTGGCGGGGGAAAAAACAGGTTTTCCTTGCCCGAAGGGATATTGAGTCGGGTAAACTAGCGCAAAGTATTAATGAGAGCGGACAATGAAAAAGAAGACATCGCTTAGCGAGGAGGATCAGGCGCTGTTCCGTCAGCTGATGACCGGCACGCGGAAGATCAAACAGGACACCATCGTGCACCGCCCGCAGCGCAAGAAAATCACCGAGGTTGCCCCTAAGCGTCTGTTGCAGGAACAGGCCGACAACAGCCACTATTTTTCCGATGAGTTTCAGCCGCTACTGAATACCGAAGGCTCGACGAAATATGTCCGCGCCGACGTCAGCCATTTTGAGCTGAAAAAGCTGCGCCGTGGGGATTATTCGCCGGAACTGTTTCTCGATTTGCATGGGCTCACCCAGCAGCAGGCCAAACAGGAACTGGGCGCGCTGATTGCCGCCTGCCGCCGCGAGCATGTGTTTTGCGCCTGCGTGATGCACGGGCACGGCAAGCACATTCTCAAACAGCAAACCCCGCTGTGGCTGGCGCAGCATCCACACATTATGGCTTTTCATCAGGCGCCAAAAGAGTACGGCGGTGACGCCGCACTGCTGATTCTGATTGAGGTCGAGGAGTGGCAACCACCGGAGCTGCCTTGACGGCGAGCTCCGGGGCCGTCAGATGGCGTTGGCCATTTTGAGGTTGCAGGGGCTTTTCTGCCAGAGGTATTCACCCTTGCCGTCGGCGTCCAGATTGACGCAGGCGATAGCCGAGGTGGTGAACATCGGGGGCGTTTCCCCCGGGCACAGCTCTGAGACGAGGTACCCCACCAGCGGCAGGTGGGAGACGACCAGCGCCGTCGCCACGCCTTCATTTGCCAGCGCCTGCAGATAGGCGCTCACCATACCTACATCGCCGCACGGCGTGAGTTCCGGCATCACGTCGACATGTTTCGGCAGGTTCATGCACTCCCCAACAATATCCAGCGTCTGTTCCGCACGCAGATAGGGACTGACAAGAACGCGCTCAATATCCACTTTTTGACCTTTCAGCCAGGTTGCCATCTGACGAGACTCATCACAACCGCATACGGTTAATGGACGAACCGAGTCGCTGGCTGCATCGAGGGCAGCGTCGCCGTGACGCATAATAAAAACTTGCATATTGCACCGCTTTTGTTAACCAGAAGCACCGAAGTTTAGCCTGCGAAGACAATACGCAGGCAACCCGGTGGCCGGGCATTGTGCCTGATCCATTCAACGAATGAAACGCTGTTTTTTACCTCAATGGCGTAAGTATAGTCAATGATTGTTTACAAAACAGCCAATCAACAGCGTCATCCGCAGCCGGATTTACCTTCTTTGACCACAACTTAGGTCAGCCATTCATCCGCTGGCCAAAAGGTGGTCCCCTGTTCGGCCATGCGTAACAAAGTGTCACAGGGTGTAAAACGTGGGCCGTACTGGGCGGCCAGGCGCTGCAGGATCGCGGCAACTTCACCCGCGCCGATAGTATCCATATACCGGAACGGGCCGCCAAGAAATGGCGGAAACCCTATACCAAATACGGCGCCGATATCACCATCGCGCGCGCTACGGATGATCTGCTCATCAAAGCAGCGCGCCGCCTCGTTAAGCATCAGCATCACACAGCGCTCGGCCACCTGCTGCGCGGACAACCGCGACTGCGGGCGGTCGATGCCCAGCAGCGGATAGACTGCCGGGTCGGGCCGTTTTTTGCTTTTACGCCCTTTTATCTCATAAAGATAGAAACCACGATTATTTTTTCTACCTTTGCGATCGTCCTTCAAAATCGCGTCAATGATGTTTGCAGGCGGGCTAAAACGTTCTCCAAAGGCATTCTCCAGTACGGGAATAATTTTGGTGCCGGTATCGATACCCACCTCATCCAGCAGTTGAACCGGTCCCACCGGAAAACCGAATTTCACCAGGGCCTTATCAATCACCTCAACCGGTTCTCCCTCCACCAGCAGACGCATCGCTTCATTTATATACGGCGCGAGAATGCGGTTCACATAGAAGCCCGCTTTGTCCGCCACGACGATCGGCGTTTTTCCCTGACGTTTAGCCAGTTGCACCACCGTGGCAATGGTCCGCGGATCGGTTCCCTTATGCGGGATCACCTCAACCAGCGGCATTTTCTCCACCGGACTGAAAAAGTGCAGGCCGACCACCCGCTCAGGGTGGCTGGCATGGGCAGCTATATCGCCTATCGGTAACGACGACGTATTCGAGGCAAAGATAGTCTGCGGCCCGCCGTTTTGCTCCACTTCACTGACCATCCGCTGTTTCAGCGCCAGGTCTTCGAATACCGCCTCAATCACCACGTCGCGATGGGCAAAGCCCTGATAGTCGGTAGTGCCTGTGATCAGCGCCAGCTGACGATCGCGCTCGCTGGGGCGCAGTCGGCGCTGGCGAACCTGTTTGTTCAGCAGATCCCAGCTGTACTTTAAGGCGTGGTTGATCCCGCTCGGCTGAATATCTTTAATTCGCACCGGCAGTCCGCCTTTACAGGCGGTCACATAGGCGATCCCCCCGCCCATCAGGCCGCCGCCCAGGACTGCAACGCTTCTCAGCGGAGCGGGTTCCGCCTCAGCGCCACGGTCTTTTTTCAGATCGGTACTGGCAAAGAAGATCGATCGCAGCGCCTGCGACTGCGGGGTCATCGCCAGTTCGCCAAACGCGCGGGCCTCTTCGGCGTAACCGCTGCTGCAGCCGTGGGCCAGACCATTCTCGACGACCTGCAAAATTCGCTTCACCGCCGGGTAGTTGCCCTGGGTCTTGCGCTGCGTTTGCTTGCCGACGTACTGAAATAACAGATGGCGACCGAGGGGGCCCGCCAGCACGCGTTCGCGAACCGGCACCTCGCGGCTGGTCGGGCGTCCCTTCAGCGCCAGCTCCACCGCCGCCTGCAGTAAAATTGTCTGCGGCACCACCTCGTCCACCAGACCGGCCTTCAGCGCCTGGCGCGGCCGTAATTGCCTGCCGGTGAGCATCATATCCAGCGCCGTGCTGACGCCGATTAGCCGCGGTAAACGCTGCGTCCCACCGGAACCCGGCAGCAGACCAAGCTGTACCTCCGGCAACCCGAGTCGGGTTTTTTCGTCATCGCTACAGATGCGGCCATGGCAGGCCAGCGCCAGCTCCAGTCCGCCGCCCAGACAGGCGCCATGGATGGCGGCAATGACCGGAATCGACAAGCCATGGATTTCGGCCATAATCTGCTGCCCCTGGCGCGCCAGCGCTTCCGCCTCCTGCGCGCTGCGGCAGCGGGTAATCATGTTGATGTCTGCGCCGGCGATAAAGTTATCGGCTTTGGCGGAGATAAATACCACGCCGCGCACCGACTTATCGTCGCGTATCTGGCGTATCAGTCCCCGCACCTGATTGCCGAACTCGGCCTTCAGGGTATTCATTTTTTTACCCGGAGCATCAATGGTGATCACCGCGATTTTGTCCTCACGGACCTCAAGCTTAAAAGCGGAAACAGTATCCATTATTCAGCCTCCACAATCATCGCCGCGCCCAGACCGCCTGCCGCGCAGGCCGTCACCAGACCAAATCCCCCTCCCCGTCGCCGCAGCTCATGCAGCGTCTGGGTGATCATCCGCGCGCCGGTGGCGGCAAAGGGGTGACCGTAGGCGATAGAGCCGCCGAGGACGTTAAATTTACTCTCATCCACCTCACCGGTGGCCTGCGCGCGGCCCAGCACCTCGCGGGAAAAGCGGTCGCTTGCCAGACACTGGAGATTGGCCAGCGTCTGCGCGGCGAAAGCTTCGTGCATATCGATAAGCGTGAGATCCGCCAGCGTCAGGCCAGCGCGCTCCAGCGCCAGCGGCGTGGACCATGCGGGCCCCAGCAGCATATCCTGCCAGACATCGATGGCGGTAAAGGCATAGCTGCGCAGATAACCCAACGGCGTCAGACCCAGCTCTTTGGCCCGCGACTCGGTCATCAGGATCACCGCCGCCGCGCCATCCGTCAGCGGCGTGCTGTTGGCGGCGGTAACGGTGCCATGTTTACGGTCGAAGGCCGGACGTAACTTTTGGTAATCCGCGAGGGTTGAATTTTTACGGATATTGTTATCCTGCTCCAGCGGTTAGCGGAAGGGAGAAGCATAGGCGGTCATCACCTCTGCGGACAGCTTGCCCTCCTCCCAGGCTTTCGCTGCCAGCTGGTGTGAACGATGTGCCAGCGCATCCTGTTGTTCCCGGGTGATCCCCCAGCTTTTCGCCATATGCTCGGCGGTATCGCCCATCCGTAAGCCGGTTGAATATTCAGCAACCGCCGGGGGAACCGGCAGCAGGTCGCGCGGCCGCAGGCGGGAAAACAGCTTCAGTTTCTGGCTCAGCGTGCGGGCTTTGTTCGCATCTACCAGCGCGCGGGCCAGCGTTTTGCTGACGCCGATAGGCAACACAGAGGAGGAGTCGGCACCGCCGGCGATACCGGCGCGGATGGTGCCGGCCATCAGGCTTTCGGCGACATTCGCCACGGCCTGGAAGCTGGTGGCGCAGGCGCGACTGACACTGTAAGCGTCGGTGTGCACGCTCATTCCGGTACCGAGCACAATTTCCCGGGCGATATTCGGCGCCTCCGGCATCTGCACGACCTGACCAAAGACCAGTTGCTCAATGGCTTGCGCAGGAATGTCGCTGCGCGCCAGCATTTCGCCAACCACCATTTTTCCTAAATCAACGGCGGGAATGCCATGAAATGCCGTCGCCTGACGCGCAAACGGCGTGCGTAACCCTGTGACAATGGCAATGCGATCGCCCTGCCGGGTGATAAGCGGTAATGCCTGACTCATAACTCTCCCCTGTTAACCAAGACAAACAAGTGGTCTGACCTGATAGCATTGTTAACTAATTTTTTACATTAAGCCAATCGGGGAAGCGAAAAATTGCGAGCCAAAACACATTGAACGGAAAAGATAACGCCCCTTTCACGGGGCGTTAAGCGGAGGGATTAACGCAGACCCAACTGGAAGATCAGGGATTCGGCCTCACAGCTAAACACAAAATCGATATCCAGCTGTACGCCGCCGTCAACGTCGGCGAAGACGGGATTAATCTTGCACGGTTCAGATTCCACACTGCGGGCTTTTTCGCTCAGCGCGGCGAGCATTTGCTCTGCTTCCGCACGGTTGGCGAATACGCGGCTGTATGAGGCGGTGCAGTCGGTGTTGTCGACAATGGTCCCAACATCCATACAGCAGCAAACCGGGGTTTCATCAGCGCTACATTTACTCATCGTAGATTTCCTCTGGATATGCACCTGCGGTGCCAGACAATTTATGTGCCTATTTTACGCCCGCTCCCTGGTCTGCCTCCAGCCGATAATCGCCATCGCGGCGTTAAGTGACAGAAATCACACTTAAAAATGATCTAAAACAAAAATCACCTTTTCTCTCTCTCCTTCCCCCCGACAATTTTGCCAGCTGGATCGCGTTTCTGTTATCACAATTGAAAAACTTCATAAACAAACTTGCAACAACTCATCTGGTCAGACCTATACTCAGCGCACTGGTCTGATTTCTCTGTTGTACCGCAGACCCTACACTTCCGCGCTTCTGTTACGGCATGTAACATAGTTTAAAAAAAAATAACTCAATGAGGTTATGGGCATGAGCCAGAAAACCCGCTTTACCCAATCTGCCCTTGCAGTGGCTGTCGCACTTGTTTCCACCCAGGCCTGGTCAGCAGGCTTCCAGCTCAACGAATTCTCTTCATCAGGGCTGGGTCGGGCCTATTCCGGTGAAGGGGCTATCGCAGACGATGCAGGCAATGCCAGTCGTAACCCGGCATTAATTATGATGTTTGACCGTCCGACCATGTCGGCGGGCGCCGTTTTTGTCGACCCGGGCGTCAATGTCTCCGGGACTTCACCCACCGGCAAAAGCCTGAATGCAGACAATATCGCCCCGACGGCGTGGGTACCTAACTTCCACTTTGTCGCGCCGATTAACGATCAGTTTGGTTGGGGGGCGTCCATCACCTCCAACTACGGCCTGGCAACCGAATACAACGATGACTATGCCGCCGGCAGCATGGGCGGGAAAACCGACCTGACCACCGCGAACTTTAACCTGAGCGGCGCCTACCGTCTCGACAGCAACTGGAGCTTCGGCTTAGGCTTTGACGCGGTCTACGCTAAGGCGAAGATCGAGCGCTATGCTGGCGATCTGGGGCAGATTGTCGCTGGCTCGGGCGCGCTGCCGCCGGCGCTGGCGGGCCAGGTAGCGAAGATCCCGGCCGACACGCAGATCGCCCATCTTAACGGCAACGCCTGGGGCTTTGGCTGGAACGCCGGTATCCTCTACGAGCTGGATAAAAATAACCGCTACGGTTTCACCTACCGTTCCGAGGTCAAGATCGACTTCGACGGTAACTACCGCAGCAGCCTGCCGGCAGCCTATAACCAGATCCTCGGCAACTTCGGTCTGCCAGCAGGTACTAATGGCCAAACCACCGACGGTTCACTGACCCTTAACCTGCCGGAAATGTGGGAGCTGTCGGGTTATAACCGCGTAGCGCCGCAGTGGGCGGTCCACTACAGTCTGACCTACACCAGCTGGAGTCAGTTCCAGGAGCTGAAAGCCACCGGCAGCAACGGCCAGACGCTGTTCTATAAAGAGGAAGGCTTTAAGGACGCCTACCGACTTGCGTTGGGGACCACCTATTATTATGACGATAACTGGACCTTCCGCACCGGTATCGCCTTCGATGACAGCCCGGTACCAGCCAACAATCGCTCCATTTCCATTCCGGATCAGGATCGCCTGTGGCTGAGCGCGGGTACCACCTACGCGTTCAACAAGGATGCGTCGGTTGACGTCGGGATTTCCTATATGCACGGGCAGCATGTTGAAATCAAGGAAGGCCCGTATACCTTCCGCTCCGAAGGGACCGCCTGGCTGTACGGCGCCAACTTCAACTACCGCTTCTGATAAGCGGCACACAACAAAAAAGGGTGAACATCATGTTCACCCTTTTTTTTCTTTGCCGATTACTGTGAATCGATATCTTTCAGTTCATCCTGAATGGCCTGGGCGTTCGGATTGTCCGCCGGGGTCAGCTTACCGCCGTTGGCGATAAAGTCATGACGCTGGAAGTAAGCTTCACGCACCATAATGTAAGGATCGGAAGACTGGCGCAGCAGGCCGTCGGAATCCAGCAGCTGAGCACGTGTTTCAATGCCTTCCACCGCCCATTTGCCGATCGACATCGGCCAGGTCAGCCAGGAGAGCACCGGATAGAGGCCATCGGCCATATCGCCGCCTTCGTCGCGCAGGGTAAAGCTGCCGTAGAATGGCAGTTGCACATACGGACCATAGCCGACGCCATAGTGGCCAAGCGTGCTGCCGAAACGATGCGGTTCAACGCGCTGCAGCTGCGGATTAGCCATCCCGGCGACATCGATCAGCCCCCCCATCCCGAGGATGGTGTTCAGGAAGAAGCGGGTAAAGTGGACCATCCCTTTATAGGGGTCGCCCTGCAGGAAGGAGTTCACCATCACCGCCGGCTCTTCCAGGTTGCTGGTGAAGTTACTTAAGCCATTGCGCGCCGGCTGCGGAACATAGTCACGCCATGCCACCGCGACGGGACGAAGCACGTAAGGATCAACCACGTTAAAGTTGAAATTGAACATCGTGCGGTTAAACCCTTCTAACGGGTCTGAGCGCCCCTGCGGCTGATCGCCAGAGCTGGAACTGGCACATCCCACCAGCAATGTGGCGCCAAGCGCAAGCGCCGACAGGCGATAATTCATAGATGTCTCCCTGGTTTTTATGGCTATCGCGAGTTGCCATCCATGACGGAAAGACAACGTTTCCGCCCGTAAAGATGTGAGCGATTGTAACAGCACGTTGAACGATGTCTATATCACCCAAGTTGTTGATTTGATCATAGCCTGGGAATAACGAGATCGCGGGGCTCCTATTCTAGCGGAGCGATAAAAATCTGGCGTAACCATTTTTGCGATTTAAGAGTATCCCCAGCCAGTCGCCAGGGAAAGCCGCTACGCTTTAACTAGATAACTTGTCAGCGAGGGCCGTGAAATGGATGAACCAGACGATAACAAATTAAAGCCTGCGGGTGACGAACGCGAGGTCGAAAGTGAAGAAAAACAGCGCGGTGAAGAGATAGAAGTTGACGAAGATCGCCTTCCCTCTCGGGCGATGGCGATCCATGAACATATTCGCCAGGAAGGGGAAAAAGAGATGGAGCGCGATGCGCTGGCCCTGCTGTGGTCGGCGATTGCGGCCGGTCTGTCGATGGGCGCCTCCCTGCTGGCGAAAGGGATTTTTCACGTCAAGCTGGAGGGGATCCCTGGCGGATTTTTACTCGAGAACCTCGGGTATACCTTCGGCTTTATTATCGTGATTATGGCCCGCCAGCAGCTGTTCACGGAAAACACGGTCACCGCCGTACTGCCGGTGATGCACAATCCCACCCCCGGAAACGTCGGTTTGCTGATGCGGCTATGGTCGGTGGTACTGGCGGGCAATCTCATCGGCACCGCGGTGGCCGCATGGGCCTTCAATTATATGCCTGTTTTTGATGAGCCGACCCGCCAGGCCTTCGTCAGCATCGCCGAAGATGTGATGAAAAACAGCCCGACGGAGATGTTCGCCAATGCGATTATTTCCGGCTGGCTGGTCGCCACCATGGTCTGGATGTTTCCCCTTGCCGGCGCCGCCAAGATCGTGGTGATCATTCTGATGACCTGGCTTATCGCCCTGGCGGATACCACCCATATCGTGGTGGGCTCGGTAGAGATCCTCTATCTGGTATTTAACGGAAGCCTTCCCTGGAGCGACTTCATCTGGCCGTTCGCCCTGCCGACGCTGGCGGGAAATATCTGCGGCGGAACCTTCATCTTCGCGCTGTTGAGCCATGCGCAGATCCGTAACGACATGAGCAACAAGCGAAAAGCAGAAGCCCGCGCGCAGGCCGCCGGAAAAGCCAAAAACGCCGACCGGGCATAAAAAAAGCGCTCAGAATGGCGAGGGTTTAAGCAGTCAGACGGTATGGCACTTACTCAGGCGGGCGAAAAACGCTATACTCGTGCCGCCTTGTCCCCTTAGTTAAATGGATATAACGAGCCCCTCCTAAGGGCTAGTTGCAGGTTCGATTCCTGCAGGGGACACCACGCCCCTCCTGTTTTATGACGGATCCACGGCGATTTTTGATGATTTTTCTGCAGCTCCGGTAGATAGTTCACTCAAGCTAGTACCGACCTGATCATCAATGCCCCTCCCTGTTAACGCACAAAGTGATTTATTTATAGATATAAAACCCGTTGCGCCATTCCTCTTTTTAAAAAGAGGAAAACACCAGTGATCATTTTACAAATAAAATGAAAGACTCACAGGAAAAGAAGAGTTGTAAAACGTAATGATATCGTCAGCAGCAACCGCACGAAAAGCATACTGCTCACTCCTCACCGTCATTCACAATATTGATATTCACGATCATAACAACATAGTTTTCTTACCCTGACAGGTATGACCTAATGAACAGGCCTTCAGCCTCATCAACGCTCCGGACACCGTTGTTTTTTATAGTATCTATACTGGCGCTATTTTGCTTAATTAATTTTACCACAACCTACATTAACACGATAACGACCCCGGCGCCGTTGTTGTTTTACGGCATGACCCTTATTATTCTGATATTTTACTTTTTAATATCAATAACTATCGCTTTAAAATACTTAAGTGATAAACGCTGTCTGTTTCTCATACCAGTAGCCTGTGCCTTTATTGGCTCTGCAATAATGATGATTCTTGCGTTACAAAATTACAGCAAACTGTTTTATTGCAATCTCAACGACTCAATCTCATACAATGAATTTCTGCGATATTACTTTTACCGCAACGCCTTAACACTCACCCAAATCATCACCGCGGCATTAGTATACAGATTTCGTTCTCATCGCCTGCTGGCCTCCCATAATCACATTATTATTACCTTTGCCTGCATAAGCCTTACTTTAGCTATCGTCCTGATTGTTGGATTTTCCTCAACGCACTTGTATGAACCAACGATTCGCTTAGCCAGTAATATAATGGTTTACATGTGGACGCTCCTCTTTTTCACGACGATTGCATTAACCCGCTTCAGAAATATATTCTGGACAGGAATCTATTTTTACTGCTTCGTTTATATCTTAACCTTCTCTTTCTTAACAACCGCAGATGTCGCTAGCGAAAACACATGGTATAAAGCGAGGCTTTTCGAAACGCTGGGCACTCTGATCTTTATTATTATTATTTTCCTTAATGCATTTAAGCTATATCAATTATCCAACAATAAATATGAGAATGCCTATCAGAACTCGATTCGTGATTATCTGACGCAGCTGTACAACCGTCGCTATTTTTACCTTGCGCTGACAAAAAAAATGCAACGGGTCTCTGTGCAAAAACCATTGTCTATCTTGTTATGCGACATCGATCATTTCAAACGCATAAATGACAAATATGGCCACTTTCAGGGAGATCTTGTTATTCAGTATGTAGCCTGGGTTCTTCAGGATCAGGTTCGAAGAGATGATATTGTGGCCAGAACAGGCGGCGAGGAATTTGCACTATTACTGCCTGACGTCGGCCAACAGCAGGCGCAACTCATCGCCGAGCGGATTCGCCAGGCTATTATCTCCCCAGGCGACGTCAGCAGCAGGGTTAAACTCCCCGAGAGCGTCACGATCAGTATCGGCCTTGCCACTACGGAGGATCCTAAAACGGTAGAGACTGAATTACTTAACCGCGCCGACGACGCCCTGTACCAGGCAAAAAAAGCAGGAAGGAATTGTGTGGTTGCCTGGCAGAAGTCCTCCTGTACTCGATAGCCTCGACAATTAACCGACAGCAACACGCTTTCTGCGTACAATATCGCGTGGCCTGGGCGTCAACCTGCCGCCCTGCCGATTCAACACTCTCTGGACAACAAAGGAGCCAGGCGTTGGTATGAAACAGATCACCCTTAGCGATATGCAGCAGCAGAGCGAAGCGGCAACCACTTCCCCGCGCTTACGTGCCCATCGCAATTTTCACCCTGAGCTGAGCGATCCGGTGCAGCGCCTGGCTATCGCTATGGAACCCGGCACCTATATCCGCCCGCACCGGCACCGACATACTTTTGAACTTTTGCTGCCGCTGAAAGGCCGCTTTGTGGTGCTAAATTTTGATGACCATGGCGTGATTACTAACCGGGTGGTGCTGGGTGAAACCTGCACGGCCCTGGAAATGGAGCCCGGCACCTGGCATACGGTGCTCTCACTTGACGCAGGAGGAATGGTATTTGAAGTCAAACAAGGCGCTTATCAACCGCTTGCTGAAATCGACACCATGGACTGGGCGCCAGCCGAAGGTCAGCCGGGTACCGCAGAGATGATGGCCTGGTATGCCATCGCGCAGCCGGGGGATCGCTATCCCTCTGTCAGCCGATAAGCATGGCCGCCGCAAACGGATGCCGAGAGCGTTCGTTTGCGTTATCCCTGTCGTCATGGCATTTATCTCGAGAGCCGCGTACTCCTCATGCTGCGTTCACCCTCGTCGGAGTCATTAATAAAAATAACAAAAAAGTGTTGTATTCAGGCGCTAAGCAAACTATTTTTCTCGAGCGAAATAAATGATAGGATAACGCAGTCAAGTTAATATCTGACGTAACAATAAGAATAATCAACTTATCGATATAATATTCTCTACGTGAATGCGTTTCATTAATCAGGTCAGGGAGTCCAGGCAATAAAACGTGGCTGTTAGATGATTACGCCCAATACTAACCGCTATTTTTTAGCAACAAAAAAAACTTATGAATATAACAGAACGGAATATCTGGAAATTAAATAATTTACCGCCAATGGAGTATTGCTCTCTCCCCCGGGCGCAAAAATTATTAAACTGCGAAATTGAAGACATTCTTCACTGGCATGATATCGGCGCGATCAATCTATGCCTGAAGCTTAACCCGACGCGGGGAACCTTAAAACTCGCCGTCCTTTCTCATCAGGAAAAAGAAGTAACCAGCACATTTAATCCACTCAATTCATCGGAGACGGTGGAAACCTTCTGGTCGCCACACTCTCATATCCATAGCATTCTGCGGCTTGATGGCGATATTCCCGTCATGGAAACCCTGCGCGGGAATACCGTCACGCAGTTCAACGTCAAGGTCACTGCGTCAGGACTCTGGCATCCGCACAGCCGGAATTTAATGGCGTTACTGGAGGCGCCTGACGATATTCATCATGAAAACAGGCTCAGCATGATGCTGCCTGAGAAACCGTTTGTATATTGTCACTTCATTCCGCAGGAGGCAGAAAACCCCACCCTGTCATTGAACCGGCTCTATATTACCAGTCAGGCAATTGAGAAAATATTTGCCCATAGCATTAGCGCCCGACCGATGGATGTCACAAAAAATCCGCTACGGCAACAAACCGGTTATATCCATCAGGAATTAACCTCCCTTCCGCAAAGTGAGGTACTGCTGGAATTTATCCACGATCTAATTCAGTCCCATACTTTATTTAATGTGAAATTGCAGAAGATGGCTGAGCCAGACAAGACCCAGCTCTTTCATCACGTGCTGGAAAGGCTTAAGGAGGAAGTCATGCTGAGAGAGGATGTCCTGCCCAATGAGGCCGACTTCAGCAGCGCAACCCACCGTTAGTCCAGGCTCGCCGCCGAGCGACGCAGGCCGTCAGGCAGGAGGCAGGCGGTTTTCCTGCTCAAGCGTTAGCGCAATCTCCCGCGCCAGGGCGATAAATTCGCGTGCCGCGGCGCTCTGCCATGCATCCCTGCGCTGTAGCAAACAGGCCGTTCGCTGCAGCAGCGCAGGTTCGAGCTCAATAGCCACTACATCATCAAACTGCCCGGCGATCGCCGCCGGCAGCAGTGTCGCAAGGGACGTGCGCCGAATGACCGACAGAACGGCGCCGATAGAGTTGGCCTCCATCCGCACGTCAGGTTCGAGCCGATGACGACGGCAATAACGATCGATCTGCTCCCGGGTGGCAAACTCGCTGCTCAGTAAAATCAGCGGCTGCGCGTCGAGCGCCTGCAGCCGGAGGGCGTTCTCTCTGGCCAGAGGATGACTGCGGCTCACCACCAACGCGAGGGTTTCCGTCAGCAGCGGATGAACGACAATATCCCGGGAGCGGCTTTCGTCAAAGGCAATGCCGACATCCAGTTCATCCTGCAGCAACATCGTTTCCATGCGCTCCTGGTTCATCTCCTGAATCAGCAATTTCACTCCGGGGTAGCGTCGATAGTAGTTTTCCACCAGCGGTCCCAGCATATAGGTGGTGAAGGTCGGCGTCATGGCAATGCGGAGTTTGCCACGCTGCAGATCCTCAGCGTCATGCAGAGCGCGCCGCCCTTCCTCAAGATCGCGTAACGCCCGGCGGGCATACTCCAGCCAGACCTCTCCGGCATCGGTTAACCGGGTATAACGGCCAGAACGATCGAAAAGCTGAACCTCCAGCATGGCTTCAAGCTGGCGGATCTGCTGTGACAGCGCAGGCTGGGAGACGTGCAGCGCCGCGGCGGCGCGAGTAAAGCCACGGTGTTCTGCCACGGCGATAAAGTAGGAAAGATGGCGCAGGAGCATCCGCTTACCTATAAGTAATTCAACTAGGGTTAATCATAAATAAGTCTTTTAACTTATGAAACAAGTTACGTACCCTCTACGCACGACCCGTTGCCTTTTTTTCCCTGAACAGCATCTTATGCAGGAGTGACTATGTCCGCTCACGATCGCTATCTCCAGCGCGCCCTAACGCTGGCAAACCACAACATCAGCCACGGCGGTCGTCCCTTTGGCGCCGTGCTGGTGCGCCATGACGAGGTTGTCGCCGAAGCCGTCAATACCTTTCATCTAAGCGGCGACCCAACGGCGCATGCCGAACTGAATGCCGTTCGCGATATTGCCGCCAGGCTGGGGAGCGAGGTTCTGCGCGAGTGCGTTATCTACGCCAGCGGACAACCTTGTCCGATGTGTCTTAGCGCCCTCTATTTAACCGGCGTGCGGGAAGTGTTTTTCGCCAACAGCAATCAGGACGGAGAACCTTTCCAGCTATCTACCGCCGCGATTTATCAGCAGTTGCAGCAGCCGCCGGCGCAGCAGACGTTGCCGATCCATCATCGCCCGCAGCCGGAGGGGCTGGCAGTTTATCAGCGGTGGGCGGAACAGCAGCCATGAAAGCCGTGTTGCGACAGAATCTGACGCTGGGGATCCTGGTGCTGATCGGCATAAATATGCGACCGCTGCTCACCTCCATCGGCCCTTTACTTCCGGAGATCCGTGCCGCCAGCGGGATGAGCTATACCCTGGCCGCGCTACTGACCGCCCTGCCGGTGATAGCGATGGGCGTGCTGGCGCTGGCCGCCGGTTCGGTCGATCGTTATGTCGGTCAAAACCGTAGCATTGCGCTAAGTCTGCTGATTATCGCGGCGGGCGCCCTGCTGCGGGAAATCGCTCCGAATAGCGGCCTACTGCTCACCAGCGCCCTGGCCGGAGGCGTTGGCATCGGCATAATCCAGGCTGCCATCCCGGCGGTAATTAAGCGCTTGTTCGCCCGCCGGACGCCGCTGGTGATGGGGCTATGGTCAGCGGCGCTAATGGGCGGTGGCGGGTTAGGCGCTGCGTTTACGCCATGGCTGGCGTCGCATAGCACAGCATGGCGGGATGCGCTGGCCTGGTGGGCGCTCCCCGCCCTCCTCGCCCTGTTCAGCTGGCTGGCGATTTGTCGGCACCTGCCCCGCGCCCCGCATCAGACCAGCGCCGCGCCCCGGGTGGCGATTATTGGCCAGCGCCGCGCCTGGACGCTGGGACTCTATTTCGGACTGATCAACGCCGGCTACGCCAGTCTAATCGCCTGGCTGCCGCCCTACTATATGCAGCTTGGCGACAGCGCCCAGTACAGCGGCTCGCTGCTGGCGCTGCTGACGGTTGGGCAAACCGCGGGCGCGCTGCTGCTGCCGGCGCTGGCTCGCCAGGATGACCGGCGCCAGCTTCTGCTGCTTGCTCTGGCGCTACAGCTGATTGGGTTCTGCGGCTTCATCTGGCTGCCGCAGCACTTCCCAGCGCTTTGGGCCCTCGCCTGCGGCGTGGGTCTGGGCGGCGCGTTTCCCCTGTGCCTGGTGCTGGCCCTCGATCACGCCGGGCAACCGACGGTGGCCGGCCGGCTGGTAGCCTTTATGCAAGGTATCGGATTTATCATCGCCGGCCTGTCGCCCTGGCTTTCCGGCCTGCTGCGTAGCCTGAGCGGGAACTACACCCTTGACTGGTCCTGGCATGCGCTTTGTGTCCTGTTACTCATGGCGCTCACGCTGCGCTTTATCCCAGCGCACTACCCGGCCGAGTGGCGACAGCGCGCCTCTGATCTGCATTAAACCGGCGGCGCGTGGCAACCTGAATGCCGCGCGCCAAGCCTGACTAGCCCCGCTAATCTCACTAACGAGAAACCCGTTTTGGTAGCGTCGCTGGCGCTAAATTTATTACCGGGCGAAATTAATGTGTCGCCGAATCACGACACTCGTAAGTAACTAAAAATTAATAAAAAAATGCCCCTTGTTTCCCTGATTTTTTAGGCGTACATTAGCGCCATCTGGAGCACTAAACGCACAGAATTGCGAGCTGCCGCAGGGTGAGATTTCACCGGCGACAGCCCTTGAAAAACAGAACAATTAATTCATTTGAACGTCGTATAAGCGCGTGGAGTGATGAGTCGTGAAATACTTCTTTATGGGTCTCTCTTTTATGGTCATCGTTTGGGCCGGTACTTTTGCCCTGATGATCTAGACTGCAGCGGTGTCAAAAAAACGGGAGCCCACAGGCTCCCGTTTTTGTTATAGCGTATTCGCCGAAGCGCTAGCTCGCAGCGGGCAGTAAGCCATCAGCGCGGAACATCGCCTTGATGCCGCGGATCGCCTGACGCGTCCGGTCCCGGTTCTCGATCAGCGCGAAGCGGACATGGGTATCGCCATAATCGCCAAAGCCAATCCCCGGAGAGACGCAAACCTTAGCTTCGTTAAGCAGCTTTTTCGCAAACTCCAGCGAGCCCATGTCGGCATAAGGTTCCGGAATTTTCGCCCAGACGTACATGGACGCCTTCGGACACTCAACCATCCAGCCGGCCTCGTGGAGCCCTTTCACCAGCACATCGCGGCGGCGCTTATACTGTTCCGCGATATCCCGCACGCATTGCTGATCGCCCTCCAGGGCCGCTATCGCCGCCACCTGCAGCGGCGTAAACGTGCCGTAGTCATGGTAGCTTTTGATGCGGGCGAGCGCGTTCACCAGGGTCTTATTGCCGACCATAAAGCCAATTCGCCAGCCGGCCATGTTATAGCTTTTCGACAGGGTAAAGAACTCGACGGCGACATCGCGCGCGCCGGGCACCTGCATAATGGAGGGCGCTTTCCAGCCGTCATACACGATATCGGCATAGGCCAGATCGTGGACGACCAGGATGTCATACTGCTTCGCCAGGGCGACAACCTTTTCAAAGAAATCCAGCTCGACGCACTGCGCGGTCGGATTCGAGGGAAAGCCAAGGATCATCATCTTCGGCTTCGGATAGCTCTCGCGGATGGCGCGTTCCAGTTCGTTAAAGAAATCCACCCCTTCCACCAACGGCACCGAGCGCACCTGCGCCCCGGCAATCACCGCGCCGTAGATATGGATCGGATAGCTGGGGTTCGGCACCAGCACGGTGTCGCCATGATCCAGCGTCGCCAGCATCAGGTGCGCCAGCCCCTCTTTCGAACCAATGGTGACAATCGCTTCCGATTCCGGATCGATATCGACGTTATAGCGTTCTTCATACCAGCGCGAAATAGCGCGACGCAGGCGTGGGATCCCCCGCGAGGTAGAGTAACCATGGGTGTCAGGCCGCTGCGCGACGGTGCAGAGTTTTTCCACGATATGCGGCGGCGTCGCGCCATCGGGATTGCCCATACTGAAATCGATAATATCTTCGCCGCGCCGGCGCGCAGCCATTTTCAGTTCGGCAGTAATATTAAAAACGTACGGGGGGAGACGATCGATACGCGTAAAACGGCGTTCAGGACTGGATTCAGCCATAGGTTCCTCTGATTAACGTTAGCGCCCGGACCGTCCGAGCGACGCTGCCGCTGTTGCGGCTCGTTTAGAAAATAACCTGAAAAAAAACACGTTGTCGAGTGCCCTGACGAAAAATAATCACTGGCGTTAAAAACGGGTATCGTCTGCGCTAAATACGGCAGTACGCCGCGGGATGAATACCGTTTTGTATGCAAGTGGTAACATATTGATATCTTTTCTATCACGGGTATTTATCGTTTCCTCTGGCGTCTAGCGGTTTGTCGCCTTGCCATGTTTCAATCCCCTTTTAAAGGTGTGCCTTTTCCTCATTATTTTTCTGCGGCTGGTCTTCTGTCGTCAGGTTTTTTATCATGTCCTTTTCTGGCCACTGACGCGGCGCACCCATGCACGAAATCTTTACTATGATGCTGGCGGTCTATGATCGTGCGGCCCTGATGCTTATTTGCCTGTTTTTCCTTATTCGCCTGCGCCTGTTCCGCGAACTGCTGCATAAATCAGCGCATACGCCGAAAGAGCTGCTGGCTGTCACCGCCATCTTCTCGCTGTTCGCGCTCTTCAGTACCTGGTCCGGTGTGCCGGTGGAAGGATCGCTGGTAAACGTGCGCATCATCGCCGTGATGTCCGGCGGGATCCTGTTTGGCCCATGGGTGGGAGCCATTGTCGGGGTGATTGCCGGTGTGCACCGCTATCTGATTGATATTGACGGCGTGACCGCTGTACCCTGCTTTATCACCAGCATCATCGCCGGTCTGCTGTCGGGGTTGATTAACCGCAAGGTGGCCCGCGATCAACGCTGGAAAATCGGCATTCTGGCCGGCATGGTCTGCGAGACCCTGACCATGATCCTGGTGATAGTCTGGGCGCCCTCTCTGAGCCTCGGCCTGGATATCGTCTCGAAAATTGGTATCCCGATGATCCTCGGCAGCGTCTGCATCGGTTTTATCGTGCTGCTGGTGCAGAGCGTGGAAGGGGAAAAGGAGGCCAGCGCCGCGCGGCAGGCGAAACTGGCGCTCGACATTGCCAACAAAACCCTGCCGCTGTTCCGTCAGGTCAACAGCGATTCTCTGCGCCAGGTTTGCGACATCATCCGCCGCGACATTACCGCCGACGCGGTGGCAATCACCAATACGGAACACGTGCTGGCCTACGTGGGCGTCGGTGAAGCCAACTATCAACACCATGACGATGTCATCAGCCCCACCACCCGACAGGCCATTCGTTATGGAAAGATCATTATAAAAAACAATGACGAAGCCCACCGCACGCCGGAGATCCACTCCTTAATGGTCATCCCGCTGTGGGAAAAGGGGGTGGTCACCGGCACGCTAAAAATCTATTACTGCCACGCCCATCGCATCACCTCGACGCTGCAGGAGATGGCGATAGGCCTGTCACAAATCATCTCCACCCAGCTGGAGGTTTCCCGCGCCGAACAGCTGCGGGAGATGGCCAACAAAGCGGAGCTGCGCGCTCTGCAAAGCAAGATTAACCCGCACTTTTTATTCAATGCCCTGAACGCGATCTCCTCCTCGATTCGCCTTAATCCGGACACCGCGCGCCAGCTCATTTTTAATCTGTCGCGCTATCTGCGCTATAACATCGAATTAAAAGACGATGAGCAGATCGATATCAAACGAGAGCTGTATCAGATCAAAGATTACATCGCCATTGAACAGGCCCGATTCGGCGACAAACTGACGGTCATCTATGATATTGACGACGACGTCAGCTGCGTGATCCCGAGCCTGCTTATCCAGCCCCTGGTGGAAAATGCCATTGTGCACGGCATTCAGCCATGTAAAGGGAAAGGGGTGGTGACGATCGGCATCAATGAGTGCGGCAATCGGGTTCGCATCAGCGTTCGCGACACCGGCAACGGCATCGATCCCGCCGTGGTCGCCCGCGTGGAAGCCGATGAAATGCCAGGTAACAAAATCGGCCTGCTCAACGTTCATCATCGGGTGAAACTGCTCTACGGCGAGGGGCTGCATATCCGCACCCTGACGCCAGGAACGGAAATCGCCTTTTATGTCCCCAATCACTCTACGCCGCAGGCGCTGACGGAGTCTCTGTTGTCATGAGCGGAGAAAAGATGAAAGTTATCATTGTGGAGGATGAGTTTCTGGCCCAACAGGAGCTCTCCTGGCTTATCAACACCCACAGCCAGATGGAGATCGTCGGCAGCTTTGACGACGGTCTGGACGTGCTGAAATTTCTCCAGCACAACAAGGTCGACGCCATCTTTCTCGATATCAATATTCCGTCGCTGGACGGCGTTCTGCTGGCGCAAAACATCAGCCAGTTCGCCCATAAGCCTTTTATCGTTTTTATCACCGCGTGGAAAGAACACGCCGTGGAAGCCTTTGAGCTGGAGGCGTTTGACTACATCCTCAAGCCCTACCAGGAGTCGCGCATCATCAATATGCTGCAGAAGCTGACCGCCGCCTGGCAGCAGCAAAATAACGCCGCCTCCGGGCTAGCCAGCGCGGCGCCTCGGGAAAACGACACCATCAATCTGATAAAAGATGAGCGGATCATCGTCACCAGTATCCATGATATCTATTATGCAGAGGCGCACGAGAAGATGACCTTCGTCTACACTCGCCGGGAGTCTTTCGTCATGCCGATGAACATTACCGAATTCTGCAGCAAACTGCCCACCGCACATTTCTTTCGCTGTCACCGCTCGTACTGTGTGAATCTCAGCAAAATTCGTGAAATTGAGCCATGGTTTAACAATACCTACGTGCTACGTCTGCGCGACCTGGAGTTTCAGGTTCCGGTCAGTCGCAGTAAAGTGAAAGAGTTTCGCCAGCTGATGAATCTGTAGACGACGGGGAGCCCCGCCTTGCCGGGCTACGGCGGTAGCCCGGGAGGAATGCGCTTACAGCACCTGACCCAGCGTCTGACGCAGATGCGCGCCGGAGCCCAGCAGGCCTGGGTTGTCATGCACGATCAGGTAAACCGGGATATCCTGGACATAGGCTTTAAATCGGCCTTTGTCCTCAAAACCGCCGCGGAAGCCGGAGGCTTTAAAGAACTCCAGGAAGCGCGGCACGATGCCGCCGGCGATATACACGCCGCCAAACGTCCCCAGGGTCAGCGCCAGGTTTCCACCGAAGCGCCCCATAATGACGCAGAACAGCGACAGCGCCCGGCGACAGTCGGTGCAGCTATCCGCCAGCGCCCGCTCGGTGACCTCACGCGGCTGCAGGTTCTCCGGCAGTCGACCATCCGATTTGACTATCGCGCGATAGAGGTTGACCAGACCAGGCCCCGAGAGCACGCGTTCTGCGGAGACGTGCCCCAGTTCAGCGCGAAGCTCTTCCAGAATAATGCCCTCTTCTTCACTGTTCGGCGCAAAATCGACATGGCCGCCTTCGCCAGGCAGGCTGACCCAGCGCTTATCAACGTGCACCAGATGGGCTACGCCCAGCCCGGTTCCGGCGCCATAAACGGCGATCGGTTTGCCGGCTACCGGCGCGCTGCCGCCGAACTGAATCAGGTGCTCAGCTTTCAGCATCGGGATGGCCATTGAAACGGCGGTGAAATCGTTAATAATCTCCAGGTGCGCAAAGCCAAGGTTGCGCTTCATCTCGGCGATGGAGAAGGCCCAGGTATGGTTGGTCATCGCCACCCAGTCGCCGGTGATCGGGCAAGCGATGGCGATACAGCCTTCGCTGACCGTCACCTGATGCTCCTCGAGATAGACGCGCACCACCGCCTCCAGACTGGGGTAATCGAGCCCGGAATAGGTCTTTGCACGAGAGATCTCTCCGCTCGCCAGATCACACAGCGCCAGGCGGGCGTTGGTCCCCCCGACATCTCCTACTAAAGCAAATTTTGTCATTCCGTTACGGCTCCGCTAAAGTCAAAATAAATCTTTTGGCACACTGTAAATTCATGGCGGCTTAACAACAACGTCCAACTCGCGGACGCCCCTTGTTTAGCGACACAGGTCACATTTAGTTTGTAATCAATGCAAAGTAGCCTATTAACGAGGCCACGGGTATCAGACGCCGCCTTAACTTTATCGTTTCAGCACCATTTGCATCGACGATCCCCGTCGACAAAGGCAAAGTAGTGCTCCTGAACTTTAACAAGGACATTTTCATGCTCCATCCTCGCGCCAGAACAATGCTGATCCTGTCGGTGCCAGCTATCCTGATTGGCATCGCCTCCAGTTTGATCCTGATCGGCGCGATGAAAGTTGCCGCGTTGCTGCAGCGCTTCCTGTGGAGCAATCTGCCTGTGCAGTTTGGGGTGAGCGCCGACAACCCGCTGTGGATCATCGCCATTCTCACGGCGACGGGGATCGCGGTGGGCCTGGTCGTCCGTTACAGCCCGGGGCACGCCGGGCCGGACCCGGCGACCGAGTCGTTAATCGGCGCGCCTATTGCCACCGGCGCGCTGCCCGGGCTGCTGGCGGCGCTGATCCTTGGCCTCGCCGGCGGCGTCAGCCTGGGCCCGGAGCATCCAATTATGGTGGTGAATATTGCGCTGGCCGTCGCCGTCGGCTCCCGACTGTTGCCCCGGGTCAGCTCTCTGGACTGGACCATTCTCGCGGCCTCAGGCACCATCGGCGCCCTCTTCGGCACCCCGGTGGCCGCCGCGCTGATTTTTTCGCAAACCCTGAACAGCAGCAACGAGTCGCCGCTGTGGGATCGTCTGTTTGCCCCGATGCTTGCCGCCGCCGCGGGCGCGCTGACGACCGGGCTGTTTTTCCACCCCCACTTCACGCTGCCGATCGCGCACTATAGCCAGATGCACTTCGTCGATATCGTCAGCGGCATGATCGTCGCCCTGATCGCTATCGCTGTCGGTATGGTCGCCGTCTGGTGTCTGCCGCGCCTGCACACGCTGATGCATCGCCTGAAAAACCCAATCCTGACGCTGGGCCTCGGCGGCTTGCTGTTAGGGATCCTTGGAACCATTGGCGGACATTTAACGCTGTTTAAGGGGCTGGATGAGATGCAGCAGTTGGCCTTCAGCCAGACGCTGACCGCCTCGGATTATCTGCTCATTGCGCTGGTCAAACTGGCTGCGCTGGTTCTCGCCTCGGCCTGCGGCTTTCGCGGCGGGCGGATTTTCCCCGCGGTCTTCGTCGGCGTGGCGCTGGGGCTGATGCTGCATGCCCACGTGGACGCCGTGCCGGCGGCAATTACCGTCTCCTGCGCGATCCTCGGCATGGTGCTGGTCGTCACCCGCGACGGCTGGCTGAGCCTGTTTATGGCCGCTGTGGTGGTTCCGGACACCACGCTGCTGCCGCTGCTGTGCATTGTGATGCTCCCGGCATGGCTGCTGCTGGCCGGGAGGCCCTTAATGATTGCCAGACACCATACCGACTAAACGCGGCTGTTTCGTTCCTCCAGCGCCTGCGTCACCGCGCGCAGGAAATCGGGGATATCCATTTTCGGTAGCATCACTTCCACCAGGGTGAGAGTATCGGAGGTGATACTCTCCGCCATCGCCTCCCGTAGCTCAGCAGTGTGCGTAACCCGCCAGCAGCGCGAGGCAACGTCCGGGGCGAAGGCTTCCGGCAGGCGCTGCCAGTCCCACAGGGCAATATCATTGTAGCGCTGCTCAGGGCCATGAATCGCCCGCTCCACGGTATACCCTTCGTTATTCAGCAGCAGAATAAGCGGCTTTTGCTTATCGCGCAGCATAGAGCCCATCTCCTGAATCGTGAGTTGGGCAGCGCCATCGCCGACGATCAGCACCACCCGCCGCTCTGCCGCCGCGGTTTGCGCGCCATAGGCGGCCGGGAGGGTAAAACCAATCGATCCCCACAGCGGCTGGACGATCAGCGATGCCTCAGAGGGGAGCTTAAGCGCCGCGATGCCAAATGCCGCCGTCCCCTGATCGGCGAGGATAATATCGCCGGGGCGCAGCGCATCCTGCACTGTCGACCAGAAATTCTTCTGGGTTAACTCGCCTTCGCCCTCCTCTTCCACTTCCGGCGCCACGACCTGAGGCGCCGTCCACTCCGCCGCCAGCGGGGCGGAAAGCGTCATTAATGCAGCCAGGGCTTGATCCATCGGCACGCCGCTGAACCAGTGGTCGCCCACCCTGACCGCGAAAGGCTGGATCTCTATCGTCTTCTCCCGCGCCAGATGCTGGGTGAATCCTGCGGTGATAGTGTCGGTGAAGCGCGTCCCAATGCAGATGATGGTGTCGGCGTTTTCGATAGCCTCCCGGGTCTGCGGCGCGCTGGCGATGCCGCTGTAGGTGCCGACAAAACCTCTCTGCTGCTCATCGAACAGCCCCTTGCCCATGAGCATGGTGGCGTGGGCGACGGGGGTTTTCGCTACCCACTCCCGGAGCGTGTTCTGCAGGCCATAGCGTTGCGCGAGGAAGTCCGCCAGCAGGGAAATGCGTCGACTGCCCCTCAGCAGGCGGCTGGCATGTTCGCAGAATCCGGCGAGCTGGTTTTGATCCGCCGGAGCGGCCTCCACCAGCAAGCGCTGCGCTGGGGCAATCGCTGCCGCTCTGGCGACATCGGCCGGCAACATCAGATAGCCGGGTCGATGATGCGTCAGCATATCGCGCAGAACACGGTCGATTTCATGGCAGGCGTTGCCAGCGGTCAGCAGCGCCTGGCTACAGGTGATCTGCTCGCTCATTCGCGCAAAATGGCGGAAATCGCCGTCACCCAGGGTGTGATGCAGCAGTTCGCCGCGCTGCTGAGCGCCAGTGGAGGGCGCACCGACGATATGTAATACCGGAATATGCTCCGCATAGCTTCCCGCCACGCCGTTCAGGGCACTTAGTTCGCCGACGCCGTAGGTTGTCAGTAACGCGCCGGCCCCCTTAATGCGTGCATAACCGTCAGCAGCATAGGCCGCATTCAGCTCGTTGGCGCAGCCGACCCACCCCAAGGCGCTGTGCGCGATGACGCGATCGAGAAACTGTAAGTTGTAATCTCCTGGTACGCCGAACAAGCGGTCAATACCGCAGTCAACAAGGCGATCCAGCAGATAATCCCCAATAGTGTAGGTCGGTTGCATGTCCATTATCCTCATTTTGGTGCAGGTGTAATTTGAGTATTGAATAAGCGATCCGCCTGTCCAGAAGGGGGACGATAAAGCCGGTGTAAAGCAATAGTTACGCCTAAAAAGCGGTGTACTCCACGCAAAACATTGATTAGTGTAAACGTATACACACCTTGTTTTATCTGCGGAGGAAGAATGGTTTACCAGGCAAGCACCACGCGATATCAAACGATGGCCTATCGTCGCTGCGGGAGCAGCGGCCTTCAGCTCCCGGCAATTTCTCTCGGTCTGTGGCATAACTTTGGCGATGAAACGCGGGTGGAAACCAGCCGGCAGATGCTCCTGCACGCGTTTGATCTCGGCATTACCCATTTCGACCTGGCCAATAATTATGGGCCGCCGCCGGGCTCGGCGGAGAGCAATTTTGGCCGCATCCTTAAAGAGGCCCTCCTGCCCTATCGCGATGAGTTGATCATCTCCACCAAAGCGGGTTACACCATGTGGGAGGGCCCTTACGGCGACTGGGGTTCACGCAAATACCTGGTGGCCAGTCTGAACCAGAGCCTGCGGCGCATGGGGCTGGAGTATGTCGATATTTTTTATCATCACCGCCCGGACCCGGAGACACCGCTGACGGAAACGATGCGCGCGCTCGATCATCTTGTCCGCCAGGGTAAAGCGTTGTACGTCGGCCTCTCTAACTATCCGCTCGCCCAGGCGCGAGAAGCGGTGAAAATCCTTAACGACCTCGGCACCCCCTGCGTCATTCACCAGCCTCGCTACTCCATGTTTGAACGCGGTGTGGAAGAGGGATTACTGGATTTTTTGCAGACCGAAGGGGTGGGAAGTATAGCGTTTTCACCGCTGGCCGGCGGCCAGCTGACCGACCGCTATCTTAACGGCATTCCGGCAGACTCACGCGCCGCCAGCAGCAGTCGTTTTCTGCAGCCGGAGCAACTGACCCGCGCCAAATTAGAAAAAATTCGTCAGCTGAATACGCTGGCGGAAGCCCGCGGGCAGAAGCTGTCGCAGATGGCGCTGGCCTGGGTGCTGCGCGAGGAGAAAGTCACCTCCGTGCTGATCGGCGCCAGCAAAACCGCCCAGCTGGATGATGCGGTAGGGATGCTGAAAAACCGTCATTTCAGCGCCGGGGAGTGCGCGGCGATTGATGCCATCCTGGCGCTGTAAAGTAAATGTTACTTTAGCAAAAAGTGCTCTTTTCTGCGCTTTCGGAGTTCGTCCGATGCGACGGGTCTTTACCGGCCCGTAATATCAGGTTAACAGGCCGCTTACGGCCCCGATCGTGAAGGAGAAGAGTATGTTCAGGTCACTGATTCTGGCAGCAGTACTGCTGGCCGCAGCGCCACTAGTCGCTAACGCTGGTGAAATCACCCTGCTGCCATCAGTAAAATTACAAATAGGCGATCGTGACAATTACGGTAACTACTGGGACGGTGGCGGCTGGCGCGACCGTGATTACTGGCGTCGTCACTATGAATGGCGTGATAACCGTTGGCATCGTCATGACAACGGCTGGCACCGCGGCTGGGACAAAGGCAGAGATAAAGCCTGGGAGCGCGGCTATCGCGCGGGCTGGAGCGACCGCGACGACCATCGCGGCGGCTGGGGACGTGGTCCCGGCGGACGCGGTCACGGTCATGGACATGGCCATCACTAACAGACGAAAAGGGGAGCCCATCGGCTCCCCTTTGCTTTATTCCGCAGCAGGAAGTCATCAATCCACCCCGAGCAGCGATCCCACAATTAACCAGCCGTTCAGGCTCACCACAATGGCGACTATCGCCCAGCCGATGCCTCTCACCCAACGGGTATTCACCAGGTCTCCCATTAGCTTTGCATTGCTGGTAAATATCAGCAGCGGCACCAGGGCAAGCGCAATACCAAAGCTGAGCAACACCTGACTCATCACCAGAATACGCGTTGGATCCAGTCCCAGCAGAATGACGACAAACGACGGCAGCATGGTGACCGCCCGGCGAAACCACAGCGGAATATGAAAGCGGATGAAGCCCTGCATGACCACCTGGCCTGCGAGAGTCCCCACCACCGTCGAGGATAAACCTGCAGCGACCAGGCTGAGGCCAAAGATAGTCGCCGCCGCGTGGCTCAGCAGTGGCTCAAGCGTTCTGTAAGCCTGATCGAGATCGGCGACGCCGGTATGGCCGTTGAAGTGGAATGCCGCCGCGGCGGTCGCCATCATCGCCAGGTTAACGAACCCCGCAATGGTCATGGCGATCGCCACATCCCAGCGGGTCGCGTTATAGCGTTCTTTTCGCGTCCCGCCGTGCAGATGCTGGGTAAGCGAGGAGTGTAAGTAGATCACGTGCGGCATAATAGTGGCCCCCAGCACCCCGGCGGCTAAGAATACCGCCTCGCCGTTGGGCAGCGTAGGGATCGCCAGCCCTTTGGTCAGGGGAGCCAGCGCGGGCTGGGAAAAGATCAATTCAACGACATAGGCGACGGCAACAAACAGCAGCAAGCCGCCAATCACCTTCTCCAGCGGTTTTTGCCCGCGCCGCTGCAGCATCAGGATCAGGAAAGTCGCCACCCCGGTCAGCACCGCCCCTTGCAGAAGCGATACACCCAGCACCAGCTTAAAGCCAATCGCAGCGCCGATAAATTCGGCCAGATCGGTGGCCATGGCGATGATTTCCGCCTGTACCCAGTAAAACCACACGACCGGGCGCGGGTAATGGTCGCGGATCTGCTCGGCCAGGTTTTTACCGGTGGCAATGCCCAGTTTGGCAGAGAGCACCTGGATCAGCATCGCCATCAGGTTGGCCCATACTACGACCCACAGCAGCTGATAGCCAAAGCTGGCGCCAGCCTGAATATTCGTGGCGAAATTACCCGGATCGATATAGCCAATGGCAGCGACGAAAGCGGGCCCCATTAAGGCGAGCTTCACCTTGCGCGCGGCGCGACTACTGCTATTCTCAACGCGACTGCTAGTCATCTTCTGCCTCTGGAAATATAGCCTTTGCTATGTTTCATGCTATCAAAATGCGAATGATTATCAAGTTCATTTAGAATGGAGATAATAATTGCTGTGATAGGAGGGAACAATTGCTGGCCGGATATGGAAAAGGGCGTCAGAAAACCCGATCGCGCCAAATATTAAGAGTAGTACAAGAATGCAACTTTTAAAACCTTTACGTAACATAACAAAAGTGGATGTTTGATCACTATTTTTGCCATTGGTCACAGTTCCTTGCAATAGTGTGCAATTGATCTCGTTTTCTTTAAAGCCGTTGCATAGAATGTGCACGGAAATTTAACCTGCCTCATATTTGGAGCAACTATGGACCGCGTCTTGCATTTTGTCCTCGCGATCGTTGTGGTGGCTATACTGGCCCTGTTGGTCAGTCATGACCGTAAAAAGATCCGTATTCGTTATGTTGTTCAACTGCTTGTCATTGAAGTCCTGCTGGCCTGGTTCTTCCTGAACTCCGATATTGGTCTGGGTTTTGTGAAAGGCTTCTCCGAGATGTTTGAAAAACTTCTCGGCTTTGCCAACGAAGGGACAAACTTCGTGTTCGGCAGCATGAACGACAAAGGTCTGGCCTTCTTCTTCCTTAAGGTTCTGTGCCCTATCGTCTTCATTTCCGCTTTGATCGGTATTTTGCAGCATATTCGCATCCTGCCGATTGTTATCCGCGCCATCGGTACCGTGCTGTCGAAAATCAACGGCATGGGCAAACTGGAGTCCTTCAACGCCGTAAGCTCGCTGATCCTCGGCCAGTCGGAAAACTTTATTGCCTATAAAGATATTCTCGGCAAAATGTCGCGCAACCGTATGTACACCATGGCAGCGACCGCGATGTCCACCGTATCGATGTCCATCGTCGGCGCGTATATGACCATGCTGCAGCCGAAGTACGTCGTCGCGGCGCTGGTGCTCAACATGTTCAGCACCTTTATCGTGCTGTCGTTGATTAACCCGTACCGCGTGGAAGAGAGTGAAGAAAATCTGCAGATGTCGAATCTGCACGAAGGTCAAAGCTTCTTCGAGATGCTGGGCGAATACATTCTGGCGGGCTTTAAAGTCGCGATTATCGTGGCGGCGATGCTGATCGGCTTCATCGCGCTGATCTCCGCGCTGAACGCCCTGTTCGCCACCGTGACCGGCTGGTTCGGCTACAGCATCTCCTTCCAGGGGATCCTTGGCTATATCTTCTACCCGGTCGCCTGGGTGATGGGTGTGCCGGCAAGCGAAGCGCTGCAGGTGGGTAGTATTATGGCCACCAAGCTGGTCTCCAATGAATTCGTCGCCATGATGGATCTGCAGAAAATCGCCTCGACGCTCTCCCCGCGTGCGGAAGGCATTATCTCTATCTTCCTGGTCTCCTTCGCCAACTTCTCGTCTATCGGCATCATCGCCGGGGCGATTAAAGGTCTGAACGAAGAGCAGGGCAACGTGGTTTCACGCTTCGGTCTGAAGCTGGTTTACGGCTCCACGCTGGTCAGCGTACTGTCTGCTTCTATTGCGGCTCTGGTTCTGTAACAGGCGCCAGTCCTCTGAGCCGGGCAATGCCCGGCTTTTTTTTACCCGTCATTTGCCCAGCGGCTGGGGCTTGCCCACCAGGTAGCCCTGCAGATAATTCACCCCCAGCTCCAGCAAGCGCGCTTTTTGCGGTTCGCTTTCGACATATTCCGCCACCACGCTCATCTGTTTCGCCCGCGCCATCTCGACAATCGATTTCACCATAATGGCGTCCAGCGGGTCAGTGAGGATGTCGCGAACGAAGCAGCCGTCAATCTTGATGATATCGGCCTGCAGATGCTTCAGCCGTTCATAGTTCGCATACCCGGTGCCAAAGTCATCAATGGCGATGGCGCAGCCAAACGCGCGCAGCGCTTCAAGATTTTGCTGGCTGATGTCGGCATTGGAAAAGGCCTGCTCTTCAGTGACTTCAATAGTGATAAGGCCTGGTGAGACCGCATAGCGTTGAAACAGCGCGATAATCTGCGCGGCGCTGTCCTTTTGCATTAGAGTTGCAGGCAGCAGATTGACCGAGAATCGCTGGCCAGGGTGCTGATGAAGCACGCTGAACAAGGTCTCCAGCACCAGCATGTCGAAACGTTGGCTGAGGTTAAACTGCACAATCAACGGGATAAACTGATCGGGCATAATGACGCTATCGCCACAGCGCATGCGGGTGAGGATCTCATGATATCCCTCCCCTTCCCTGTTATGAATCGGCTGCGCATAGAGCATCAGCGCCCGCTCTTTAAGCACCTGCTTGACGCGCATGAGGAGGCGCACCTGCTCGGTGGTTTGATCCACCACCAGCTCCTGCTCCTCATCCAGGGCCAGCACCCGACGTTCGCTACCCGCCTGTTCGGAAAGCCAGCTTAGCTGACCCAGCATCTGGTGAAGTCCCTCGCGCTGACCGTCGTCGCGGCCCCAGGCCGCGCCAAACTCCAGATCCAGCGGCTGATTGTGCCAGCTGAATTTTTTGTGATTGAGAACCGCGACCATATGATGCAAACGGGACGAAGGCTCCGGTCCGTCAAGCACGAGGATCAGTTCGCTGCCCGGCACCTGGAAAACTTTATCCGTCGCCCCCAGCAGCGGTTGCAACGCCCGAATAATCTGCCGTTTACAGTCCACCCCCATCATCAGGCCATAATGCCTGCTGAGAAAGTCGAGATTATGAATACGCAGGCTGCAGATAACCTGCTGCGGACAGCTCTGTAAATGGCTCTCCAGCGCGCGCAGGTTAGGCAAGCCAGTCAGCGGATCTTCTTCCGCCTGACTACGCCAGCGGCGTTTATTGCGGTCGCTACGGGCATAGGTGTCTGCCATATAAAACAAACAGATAGTAAAGGAGATCAGCACTGAGAGCACAAAGGATAATGAATACTCGCTTTGGACGCCCTGGAGAAAGTTTTTGTTATACACCACCAGTAAAAAAGCCGAGACCGACCATGAAATACGCAGCAGCGCATGACCAATTCGGCTAATCCCGATAAAGTAGACGATAAAAATCACCGGAACTAAATAACCGGCAATAAATTCAGACTGATACGGCGCACACAATAGCGTTAATATCACCGCCAGCGCAATAAACCAATATAGCGTAAAGGAACGATATTTTGCTGCCAGCCACGGTAAACATTCCTGCCGCCAGAAACGTCGGGCGTAGCGTGGATTGATAATCATCCGCATTGGATAATATAAAAAAGTGGTGAAAATTAATGCCGCGCTGATTAAACTTTGAATATCTATTACGGTATAAATCAATGGCATACTGCCAAAATAGCTGGTAATAGATAAGGGAAAAGCAAAATATTGCCCGGCAAGGTACATGGTGAGTTTCAGCAGCACCGGCGCGAAGAAGCCGCCCCAGAAGATCCGCGCTCCCATATGTTTTGCCGTCGGGCCACAGCGCCAGCGCTTACCCACCATCAGTCTTAGAATAGCGCAGGAGAAGAACACCGCAAACAGCTGACAAAAGAGTAAGATAAGCGCCTGCGGTAGCGTTAATTTAATAAGAAAGCAATTGGTGATGGCAAATGCGAGGATTAATGGCGCAATCGCATAGCGGCCAAAGATAAAAATAACAGAAAACATCACGCTAATGGGCAGCCAGGCAATATAAATAAGATTGCCATCAATAACCGTTTGCGGTGAAATAAAACGAGCCAGCGGAATAGCGACTAAACAGACGATAAAGGCCAACAGAGTTTTTTTGATATTAATGTTAATTTTATCAACCATTATTGTTAATTAAAACTCCGGCAACCTCATTACGTTTAATGGGGGAAATGTTATGTTGCTTATTTAGGGCAGGCAAGGTGATTTATCAGGAAAAAGTCTGAAATTACTTTCGATTTTAATTGCTGGAGATTAACTGACTTAAGCAGAAAATGCTTTACATGAAAATAGATAAAAACAAAAACCCCCGCCGAAGCGAGGGTTCTGAATTTTGGTGGAGCTAAGCGGGATCGAACCGCTGACCTCTTGCATGCCATGCAAGCGCTCTCCCAGCTGAGCTATAGCCCCACAGGACCTCTTTACGAACCAAATCCGCTGGGTGCAGAATTTGGTGGAGCTAAGCGGGATCGAACCGCTGACCTCTTGCATGCCATGCAAGCGCTCTCCCAGCTGAGCTATAGCCCCGTAACGTAAAGCGTGTCGTGTTGACGGGCGGCATAATATGAATTCCTCGCTCAGGTGTCAACGGCAAAATTATCCTTCTCGATTCAATCGCTGAAAAAGCAGGCAACCTGCTGACATTGCGAGCCTTATCGCAGCCAGAAGTTAAACAGGTCACCTTTACCAGTAAAAGGATGCTATAACATGGACAGCTAATTCCCATACATTTACTCAGGAAATAGTATGCTCAAGGAACGAATGACACCTGAAGAAATCGCCCATCTGACCGGCTACAGTCGGCAAACTATCAATAAGTGGGTGCGGAAAGAAGGCTGGCAGACCTCTCCGCGGCCTGGCGTCCAGGGCGGCAAGGCGCGCCTGGTCCATGTCAATGAGCAAGTCAGGGAGTTTATCCGCAGCGCCCAGCGCGTGGCGGAGACGCCCGGCACCTATTCTCCCCACGACAGCGATCTGGAATCGCTGCTGCTAACCCTCTGTAAAGAACTCACCCCCAGCGAGCAGAAGCAGCTTATGTCGCTGTTGCTGCGCGAGGGGATCACCGGGTTACTGCTTCGGTTAGGGATCCGCGATCGGTAAACCATGATGAAACTAAAAGATAAAATGACGCCCGCAGAGCTTGCCGACTGCCTGGGGCTGGCCAGACAAACGATCAATCGCTGGGTTCGGGAGAAGAAATGGCGCACAGAAGCGATACCCGGCGTTAAAGGGGGACGAGCGCGACTGGTGGTCATCGACCAACCGGTGCGTGAGTTTTTGACTAACATTCCCGCCAGACGCCATCTGTTTAGCGACAATCATCTCGCGGAATCGCCAGGCGCTTACCTGGTCAATGAGGCGGACGCGATCTGGCGGCAAATCACAGAAACCCTGCAACTGATGACTCCGGCAGAACAGCTGCAGCTCCGCGACCTGCTGGCCCGGGAAGGGATTAGCGGTTTTCTTGCCCGCCTCGGCATCGCCAGCCCGGCGTAACAGACAAAAAAAACGGCAGGAGTATATCCTGCCGTTATATCATCTACGTCCCCGTCAGGACGCCTGGCCTTCGCGCTCAGCGATAAAAGCCAGCGCTTTATTGATACGCTCTACGCTACGGGACTTGCCGATTGCATGGACGGTTACGTCAAGCGCAGGAGACTGCCCAGCACCGGTAACGGCCACGCGCAGCGGCATACCGACTTTACCCATGCCCACTTCCAGCTCATCAGCGGTTGCCTGAATCGCGTGGTGGACGTTTTCCGCCGTCCAGTCGCTAATCGCCGCCAGCTTGTCGCGGACGACCTCCAGCGGCTGACGCGCTACCGGACGCAAATGTTTCTTCGCCGCGTCGGCGTCGAACTCAGCGAACTCTTCATAGAAGTAGCGGCAGCTCTGGGCAATCTCTTTCAGCGTTTTGCAACGCTCGCCCAGCAGCTTCACCAACTCGGCCAGCTGCGGACCGTTGCGGGTATCGATATTTTCCTGCTCGATATGCCACTGCAGATGGGTCGCCACATACTCCGCTGGCAGCGTATTGATGTAATGATGGTTCAGCCACAGCAGCTTGTCGGTGTTGAACGCACTGGCGGATTTGCTGACCGCCCCCAGCGAGAAGAACTCGATCATCTCTTCGCGGGTGAAGATCTCCTGATCGCCATGGGACCAGCCCAGACGCACCAGATAGTTAAGCAACGCTTCCGGCAGGTAGCCATCGTCGCGATACTGCATCACGCTGACCGCCCCGTGGCGCTTGGAGAGTTTCTTGCCATCGTCGCCGTTAATCATCGATACGTGCGCGTATACCGGCACCGGCGCGTTCAGCGCTTTAAGGATGTTGATCTGGCGCGGCGTGTTATTGATATGATCTTCACCACGGATCACGTGGGTGATCGCCATGTCCCAGTCATCCACGACGACGCAGAAGTTGTAGGTCGGGGAACCATCGGTACGGCGAATGATCAGATCGTCCAGCTCCTGGTTGCTGAACTCGATAGGTCCGCGGATCTGATCGTCAAAAATAACTGACCCTTCCTGCGGGTTGGCGAAACGCACCACGCACGGCTCATCGTCGGCATGATGCTCGTGGCTATGGCGGCAGCGGCCATCGTAACGCGGCTTCTCACCGTTCGCCATCTGCTCTTCGCGCAACGCTTCCAGACGCTCTTTCGAGCAATAGCATTTATAAGCGGTACCGGCTTCCAGCATCTCATCGATCACGTTGTTATAACGATCGAAACGTTTGGTCTGGTAATAGGGACCTTCGTCCCATTGCAGATTCAGCCAGTTCATGCCATCCATGATGGCTTCAATTGCTTCCGGGGTGGAGCGTTCGAGATCGGTGTCTTCAATACGCAGTACAAACTCACCGCCGTGGTTACGGGCAAAAAGCCAGGAATAGAGAGCAGTACGCGCACCGCCAACGTGCAGATAGCCGGTTGGGCTTGGCGCGAAGCGAGTTTTGATTTTCATGAATTGGCCTTACGTTTAATAAAGATGCCGATAGACGGCAATGTCCGGTGGAAATTATGGGTCAATATTCTAACACCGTGGGCTGATTCCTCAATGTTGTTCCCGTCGGAACGTCGCGGTTTGCCATTTTTGTTTATAAATCATGCTATGACGCCGGTTTTACGATCGCTTTGTTTAATTTTACGACGAACGAACGAATTCTTTAGAAAAGGCGTTGACTCATTTTCAACTCTCCCTATAATGCGACTCCACACAGCGGGGGTGATTAGCTCAGCTGGGAGAGCACCTCCCTTACAAGGAGGGGGTCGGCGGTTCGATCCCGTCATCACCCACCACTACTTAACGTAGTCTCCGCCGTGTAGAACAGAAAATTGAGAAGTGGGTGATTAGCTCAGCTGGGAGAGCACCTCCCTTACAAGGAGGGGGTCGGCGGTTCGATCCCGTCATCACCCACCAATTTCTCGCCAGCTGGATTTTCTGTCAAAATGTGAAGTACCGAAGTGGGTGATTAGCTCAGCTGGGAGAGCACCTCCCTTACAAGGAGGGGGTCGGCGGTTCGATCCCGTCATCACCCACCACTTCGGGTCGTTAGCTCAGTTGGTAGAGCAGTTGACTTTTAATCAATTGGTCGCAGGTTCGAATCCTGCACGACCCACCAATGTAAAAAGGCGCCCTAAAGGCGCCTTTTTGCTATGCGCCGAACTCAACGATTCGAACCTGCAGCAGGTTCGGGTCGAACGCAGTGAGACAACGGAGCCGCTTGCGGCGACGGCCCGAAGGGCGAGGCGAAGTCGAGTCATCCTGCACGACCCACCAATGTAAAAAGGCGCCCTAAAGGCGCCTTTTTGCTATGCGTGGAACACAGCCCCGGCCACGAGCTTCCCCGTGGCGATAAACCGCGATCAACGCTGATACAGCGGATCTTCAACCCTGGCGGCGGTGAGATTGCCCCCTTCTTCTCGCACGATTTCCCATAACGCCTGGGCGGCGGTCGACAGCGAGCGGTTTTTCCGGCATGCCAGCATCAGCTGCCGCTCCATTACCGGAGCCAGTCGCTTTACCGCCAGATGGCTTCCCTGCGGTAACGGCAGCGCCAGCGCCGGCAGTACGCTGATGCCAATTCCCGATTCCACCATCGGAAACAGCGTTGCCGGATGGCCAATCTCCTGCACAATGTTCGCCCGGACAGCCAGCCTGCTGAGCGCCGCATCAATCAGCGGACGGCTGCCGGAAGCATAGTCCTGCAGGATCAGTCTCTCATTCTGTAGCGCCTGCCACGGCACTTCAGTCAGGCTGGCAAAAGGATGATCCTCCCGGCAGAGCAGCAAAAAAGGTTCCGCCAGGACCACCTCGCACTGCAGATCGGCCGCCGGGCCCGGATCAATCACGATGCCAAAATCCACTTCTCCCTGGCGAATACTCTCCAGGACCCACTGCTGGGGCCGGTCGTGCAGCACAAAATCGATATCAGGATAACGTCGATTACTGTGAGCAATACACTGCGGAATAAGGTGGGCGGAAATCGTCTGACTGGCGGCGACCTTAACGGTGCCACTCAGCTGCTGGCCTACCCGACCGGCATCGCGCAGCGTCACCGCAAGCTCATCGAGCAAACGCTCCAGCCTGCCTGCCAGCTGCTGACCCGCCTCGGTGAGGACCACCTCCCGGGTGGTACGGTCAAGGAGACGGACTCCGGTCTGATGCTCCAGCTCCTTGACGCTGTGGCTGACGGCCGACTGGCTTAAGCCAATCATCTCCCCCGCCCGGCTAAAGCTCCTGGCGCGGGCAACGGTAACGAATACTTTTAACTGACGCAGAGAGTAATTCATCTTTTTAATTCATGAATAGATGCAATAAATCAATTTTATTTCTCAAATCAAAAAAAGCACAATAGCGCATCTCTTTTCAGGAGCGTTTATGAAACTTTTCCGCATTCTCGATCCGTTTACGGCAACCCTGGTCACCGTTGTCCTGTTGGCCTCATTCTTCCCGGCCCGTGGCGCTTTCGTCCCCTTCTTTGAACATCTCACCACCGCCGCCATCGCCCTGCTGTTCTTTATGCATGGCGCCAAACTCTCCCGGGAGGCAATTATCGCCGGCGGCAGCCACTGGCGTTTGCATCTGTGGGTGATGTGCAGCACCTTTATCCTCTTCCCGGTGCTGGGGGTTCTGTTTGCCTGGTGGGCGCCGGTGAAGGTCGATCCGATGCTCTACAGCGGTTTTATTTATTTGTGCATTCTGCCGGCCACCGTGCAATCCGCCATCGCCTTCACCTCGCTGGCCGGAGGCAACGTCGCGGCGGCGGTCTGCTCAGCTTCGGCCTCCAGCCTGTTGGGCATCTTTGTTTCACCACTGCTGGTGGGGGTCCTGATGAACCTTCACGGCGCAGGCGGTAGCCTCGAGCAGGTCGGAAAGATCATGCTGCAGCTGCTGTTGCCTTTCGTGCTCGGCCATTTATCGCGGCCGTGGATCGGCAACTGGGTGGCGAAGCATAAGAAGTGGATTGGTAAGACCGACCAGACCTCGATTCTGCTGGTGGTCTACTCCGCCTTTAGCGAGGCGGTGGTGAACGGGATCTGGCATAAAGTGGGCCTGGGATCGCTGCTGTTTATCGTGGTAGTCAGCCTGGTGCTGCTGGCCATCGTCATCGCGGTCAACGTGTTCGTCGCCCGCCGCTGCGGCTTTAACAAAGCCGATGAAATTACCATCGTCTTCTGCGGTTCGAAAAAGAGCCTGGCCAACGGCATCCCGATGGCCAATATTCTCTTCCCGACCTCCATCCTCGGCATCATGGTGCTGCCGCTGATGATCTTCCATCAAATCCAGCTGATGGTCTGCGCGGTGCTGGCGCGGCGCTATAAACGGCAAACCGATGCGCGTCTCGCTCAGGAAAAAACTAACGCCGCCAAAGCCTAACGCGCTTTCTTCAGGGGCTGGACCAGATCGCTCAGCCCCTCGCTTTTAATCAGCAGGGTCAGCGCCATCAGCTCGCCGAGATGGCCGGCAGGGAATTGATCCTTGCGCGCGAACCACAATAAATACTCCTCCGGGACATCGATTAAACGACGCCCCTTGTATTTACCGAACGGCATCTCGGTATTGGCGATCTCGACCAGCTGCGCTTTATCCACGTTATTCTCCCAACAGGCGCATCATTTCGGCTTCGTCAATCACCTCGATGCCGAGCTCCTGCGCTTTCGCCAGCTTAGAACCCGCCGCTTCGCCTGCAATCACCAGATCGGTTTTCTTCGACACGCTGCCCGCCACCTTCGCCCCTAGCGCAACCAGACGCGCTTTGGCATCATCCCGCGACAACTGACTGAGGCTGCCGGTCAGGACGACGGTTTTGCCTGCAAACGGGCTGTCAATCTCTTCCGCCTTCACCACCACCGGCGCCGGCCAGTGAACCCCTTCCGCCAGCAGCTGCGCAATGACATCGCGGTTGCTCTCTTCGGCAAAGAAGTTGAAAGTATGGGTGGCGACGACGATGCCGACATCAGGGACCTTCTGCAGCTCCTCAATGGAAGCCTGCTCCAGGGCTTCGAGGGTGCCAAAATGCGCCGCCAGGCCTGCCGCCGTGGCTTCTCCTACCTCGCGAATGCCCAAGGCGTAGAGGAAACGCGCGAAGGTTGTCTCTTTGGCTTTCTCGAGAGCGTTGACCACGTTTTGCGCGGACTTCGGCCCCATCCTATCCAGCCCGGTCAGTTTCCCTGCGGTCAGCCGGAACAGATCCGCCGGGGTATGGACGTACTCTTTCTCCACCAGCTGGTCGATGATCTTATCGCCCATGCCGTCAACGTCCAGCGCACGACGGGAGACAAAGTGCTTGAGCGACTCTTTGCGCTGCGCGCCGCAGATCAGGCCGCCGGTACAGCGGGCTACCGCCTCGCCTTCCACTCGCTCAACGTCTGACTGACAGACCGGGCAGTGGGTCGGGAAATCAACATCCCGGGCATCTGCCGGACGTTCGGAAAGCACCACGTTGACCACCTGAGGGATCACGTCGCCTGCCCGGCGAATCACCACCTTGTCGCCGATTTTCAAGCCTAAGCGTTCAATCTCATCGGCGTTATGCAAAGTGGCATTACTCACCAGCACGCCGGCGACATGGACCGGCTCCAGGCGCGCCACCGGCGTAATCGCTCCGGTGCGGCCCACCTGGAACTCCACGTCCCGGACGAAAGTCATCTGCTCCTGGGCCGGGAACTTAAAGGCTACGGCCCAGCGCGGCGCGCGGGCCACGAAACCCAGCTGTTCCTGCAGCGCCAGCGAATCGACTTTGATCACCACGCCATCAATGTCAAAGCCCAGATGGGGACGATCTTCCTCGACTTTACGATAGTAAGTGAGCACTTCCTCGGGGGTATGGCAAAGGGTGACGCGATCGCTCACCGGTAATCCCCATGCTTTGAACTGCTGTAAACGGGCCGAGTGGCTGGCCGGCAGCTCACCGCCCTCCAGCACCCCAACGCCGTAGCAGAAGAAAGTAAGCGGTCGCTTCGCGGTGATGCGCGGGTCCAGCTGGCGCAACGAGCCCGCCGCCGCATTGCGCGGGTTAGCAAACACTTTTCCGCCGGTGCGGCGAGCTTCTTCATTGATTTTTTCGAACCCGGCCTGCGGGAGGAACACTTCCCCGCGCACCTCCAGGCGTGCGGGGATATTATCGCCATGCAGCCTGAGCGGGATGGTGCGGATGGTTCGCACGTTAGAGGTAATATCCTCGCCGGTGGTGCCGTCGCCGCGGGTCGCCGCCTGCACCAGCACGCCGTTTTCGTAGAGAATGCTCACCGCGAGACCGTCGAGCTTCAGCTCGCAGCAGTAGATGAGCGGGTCTGTGCTTTTCAGGCGATCCAGCACCCGCTTGTTGAAGGCCAGAAAGCTCTCTTCGTCAAACACGTTGTCCAGTGACAGCATCGGCACTTCATGGCGGATCTGGCTGAAGGCGGTCAGTGGCGCCGCCCCCACGCGCTGAGTCGGCGAATCCGGGGTAATCAGCTCCGGATGCTGGCTCTCCAGCTCGCGCAGCTCGCGCATCAGCCGGTCATACTCCGCATCGGGCACTTCCGGCGCGTCCATAACGTGGTACAGGTATTCATGATGGCGAAGCGTGGTTCGCAGTTCAGTCAGTTGTTGTTCGATCGGTTCCATATCACACCATCAATGATAAAAAACCCCCGACAGGCGGGGGTTGAGAAGGAGTTGAGATAACGCGGGACGTCAGGCGTTCGCGTCTTTCACTTCGCGAATACGATCCTGGTATTCACGCAGTTTTTGCGGCGTCATCATGCGACGCTGATCGTCAAGCACCACGCCGCCCACTTCATCGGCGATATACTGCGCAGACTGCAGCATCAGCTTGAAGTTCTGCAGCTCATCACCGTAGGAAGGGACCTGCATAAAGATAGTCACCCCAGGGGTCATCATATCCGCCATGCTGTCCGGATTGAAGGTCCCCGGCTTCACCATGTTGGCCAGGCTGAACAGCACCGGGCCGCTGCCGTCCGGGCTCAGATGGCGGTGGAAAATATTCATTTCACCAAACTTGAAGCCGGCCTGCTGGATGCTATTGATAAGCACCTCGCCGTTAAGCTGCGCGCCATGGTGCGCGGCGACGTTCATCACGATGACCGTCTCTTTACGCTCTTTCGGCTGCGGCGCTGCAGGCTGCTGCGGCTCTGTCGGCTGCGGTTCAGCCACCGCGGGCTGCGGCGCGGCAACAGGCTGTGGCGCAGGCTGCTGCGGAGCGGCCGGCTGCGGCTGGGCGACGGTCGGGGTCACCGGCTGCGGCGCGACAGGCTGTTGCATAACAGGCTGCGGCTGGTGTTGCGGTTGCACGGGCGGCTGCGCGGGTTGCGGCTGTTGCCAGCCCGGCTGTGGAGCCACATGCGGCGCAGACGGTTGTCCCTGCGGTTGTACCGGGGCCTGGCGCGGCGGCGGCGCCTGACGAACCGGTTCCTCAGGACGCACAGGCTGCTGCATCTGGCGCTCGTAAGGCGGCTGGTACTGGTGCTGCGGCGCCTGACGAGGGGCTTCATGCTCCCCATGCGCGCCGTGCGGAGCGTGAGTCACCGGATGAACGCGGACTTCACCTACGCCTTCAACATTATCATCAAAGTCGTCGTTTTCCGACTCATCGTCGCGCGACTTCATACGTTTCAGTGGGCGATCGCGAAACATCGAAGAACGTTCTTTACGGCTGGTCCAGAAACCATGTACCAGTAAAGCGATTATGGCGATCGCGCCAACAATGATTAATATCAGACGCAAATCCTGCATCATTATATTCTCTGTTGTTCTAACACCTTGCCACCACGGCAAACATTTACTCACTAAGAGTATTTGCCGATTACCTCAAGTGCAAGTGCGTCGGTCGCTTTCACCACATAAAGATGAACTAAATCGTGCTTTTTGCTGTTTTTTCGAACATTTCCTAACTGGTTATTGTCTGACGACCCGATAAAATAAGCGAGCATTCACACTGGATGTTAAAAAAGGAGCAATGCCTGGCTATGGTTTCATCATCCGCACCGACCCCGCGTAGCGGCGTACACTATTTTTCGCAGGGCTGGAAACTCATCGGGCTGCCGGGCATACGTCGTTATGTCTTCCTGCCTTTACTGGTTAACGTGCTGCTGATGGGCGGTGCTTTCTGGTGGCTGTTTACCCGTCTCGACAGCTGGATCCCTTCGCTGATGAGCCATGTACCTGACTGGCTGCAGTGGCTGAACTACCTGCTGTGGCCGGTGGTGGTGCTGTCGATCCTGCTGGTGTTTGGCTACTTCTTTTCTACTATTGCCAACTGGATTGCCGCCCCGTTCAGCGGCCTGCTGGCGGAACAGCTGGAAGCGCGTCTGACTGGCGCCACCCCGCCGGAAGTCGGCGTCTTTGGCATCATGAAGGATATTCCACGCATCATGAAGCGTGAGTGGCAGAAGCTGGCATGGTACCTGCCCCGCGCCATCGTGCTGTTGCTGCTCTACTTTATACCCGGCGTTGGCCAGACGGTGGCTCCGGTACTCTGGTTCCTGTTCAGCGCATGGATGCTGGCGATTCAATACTGCGATTACCCCTTCGATAACCACAAGGTCCCCTTCAGGACCATGCGCGAAGCGCTGCGCAGCCGCAAGGTGATGAATATGCAGTTTGGCGCGCTCACCAGCCTGTTCACCATGATCCCGGTGTTAAACCTGGTGATCCTCCCGGTGGCTATCTGCGGCGCCACCGCCATGTGGGTCGATTGCTATCGCGACAGACACGCCAGCTGGAAGTAGTCGTCACACCTCCCCCCGGGAGCGGCGAGCGCCGCTCCTTATATCTCCGCTTATTCCTTCTTGCTCATCATTATTTCCCTTACGCATATAGATATGCTAAATCCTTACTTCCGCATATTCTTTAAGCGGGTATGCTGATGCCGTACCCCCAAATTTCATACAGTTAAGGACGGGCCATGAGTAAGATTTTTGAAGACAACTCCCTGACTATCGGTCATACGCCGCTGGTACGACTGAACCGCATTGGTAACGGTCGTATCCTGGCAAAGGTAGAATCTCGTAACCCGAGCTTTAGCGTAAAATGCCGTATCGGCGCCAATATGATCTGGGATGCTGAAAAACGCGGCGTGCTGAAACCTGGCGTGGAACTGGTCGAACCGACCAGCGGCAACACCGGTATCGCCCTCGCCTACGTGGCGGCGGCACGCGGCTACAAGCTAACGCTAACCATGCCGGAAACCATGAGCATTGAGCGTCGTAAGCTTCTGAAAGCGCTGGGCGCCAACCTGGTGCTGACCGAAGGCGCCAAAGGCATGAAAGGCGCCATTCAGAAAGCGGAAGAGATTGTCGCCAGCAACCCGGAAAAATTCCTGCTGCTGCAGCAGTTCAGCAACCCGGCTAACCCGGAAATCCACGAAAAGACCACCGGTCCGGAAATCTGGGAAGACACCGACGGTCAGGTGGATGTCTTCATCTCCGGCGTCGGTACCGGCGGTACGCTGACCGGCGTCAGCCGCTACATTAAAAACACCAAGGGCAAAAAAGATCTGATCACCGTCGCGGTTGAACCGACCGATTCGCCGGTCATCTCCCAGGCACTGGCGGGTGAAGAGCTCAAGCCGGGCCCGCACAAAATTCAGGGCATCGGCGCCGGCTTCATTCCTGGCAACCTGGATCTGAAGCTGGTGGACAAAGTAATCGGCATCACCAATGATGAAGCGATCTCCACCGCACGCCGCCTGATGGAAGAAGAAGGCATCCTGGCGGGTATCTCTTCCGGGGCCGCCGTTGCCGCGGCGCTGAAGCTGCAGGAAGATGAGGCCTTTACCAATAAGAATATTGTGGTTATCCTGCCTTCCTCAGGTGAGCGTTATTTAAGCACCGCGCTGTTTGCCGATCTCTTCACCGAGAAAGAACTGCAACAGTAGTGCCAGCTTGTAAATAATGTGTAAAAAAGCACCTTTTCAGGTGCTTTTTTGTGGCATACGTCAAAGTTTTACCCCTCCTGGCATTGATTCACCTCGTAGGGTCTGGTATTTAACCAGCACATTTATTTTGATGCGCGAAATTATTCAGAAGAGGATTTCCGCCAGCTGAATCGATTTTATGATTTGGTTCAAGTCTTCCTTTCGCGGCATAATGTTTAATGACGTGCTAGACGTCAATGGCCCGCAGGTCTTCGCAGCGCCAGGCGCTGCCGACGCCAAGGCCGGAAACGTAACGCCGGCGCTAACAATACAGGCTAAAGTCGAGTCGTTAGACTAGACTTTAGGTCCACAACACTAAACCTATAAGTTGGGGAAATATAATGTTCCAGCAAGAAGTTACCATTACCGCTCCGAACGGTCTGCACACCCGCCCTGCTGCTCAGTTTGTTAAAGAAGCTAAAGGCTTCACTTCTGAGATCACTGTAACCTCCAACGGCAAAAGCGCCAGCGCCAAAAGCCTGTTCAAACTGCAGACTCTGGGCCTGACCCAGGGCACCGTAGTGACCCTCTCCGCGGAAGGCGAAGATGAGCAGAAAGCTGTTGAGCATCTGGTTAAACTGATGGCTGAACTCGAGTAAGTTCACGGGTTCTTTTTCATATCAGTCACAAGTAAGGTAGGGTTATGATTTCAGGCATTTTAGCATCCCCGGGTATCGCCTTCGGCAAAGCACTGCTGCTGAAGGAAGATGAAATTGTCATCGACCGGAAGAAAATTTCTGCCGATAAGGTTGATCAGGAAGTCGAACGTTTCCTGAGCGGCCGCGCCAAGGCCTCCGCCCAGCTGGAGGTCATCAAAACCAAAGCTGGTGAAACTTTCGGTGAAGAAAAAGAAGCCATCTTCGAAGGGCATATTATGCTGCTGGAAGATGAGGAGCTTGAGCAGGAAATCATAGCCCTGATTAAAGATAAGCACATGACTGCCGACGCGGCAGCCAATGAAGTTATCGACGGTCAGGCCACTGCCCTGGAAGAGCTGGACGATGAATACCTGAAAGAACGTGCGGCTGACGTACGTGATATTGGTAAGCGCCTGCTGCGCAACATCCTTGGTCTGGCTATCATCGATCTGAGCGCGATTCAGGATGAAGTCATCCTCGTCGCCGCCGATCTGACCCCGTCTGAAACCGCACAGCTGAACCTGAAAAAAGTGCTGGGTTTCATCACCGACGCGGGCGGCCGTACCTCCCACACCTCCATCATGGCGCGTTCCCTGGAACTGCCGGCCATCGTGGGCACCGGCAGCATCACGGCGCAGGTGAAAAACGGCGACTATCTGATTCTCGACGCGGTGAACAACCAGGTTCTGATCAACCCGTCTAACGAGCAAATTGAAGCGCTGCGTAATCTGCAGGCTCAGGTTGCGGAAGAAAAAGCCGAACTGGCGAAACTGAAAGATCTGCCGGCGATTACTCTCGACGGCCATCAGGTTGAAGTGTGCGCCAACATCGGTACCGTTCGCGACGTCGAAGGTGCTGAGCGCAACGGCGCCGAAGGCGTAGGCCTGTATCGTACTGAATTCCTGTTCATGGATCGCGACGCGCTGCCAACCGAAGAAGAGCAGTTTGCGGCTTATAAAGCGGTGGCTGAAGCCTGTGGCTCTCAGGCCGTTATCGTGCGTACCATGGACATCGGCGGCGACAAAGAGCTGCCGTATATGAACTTCCCGAAAGAAGAGAACCCGTTCCTCGGCTGGCGTGCCGTGCGTATCGCCATGGATCGTAAAGAGATCCTCCGCGATCAGGTTCGCGCCATCCTGCGTGCCTCCGCTTTCGGTAAGCTGCGCATTATGTTCCCGATGATCATCTCTGTTGAAGAAGTGCGTGCGCTGAAGAAAGAGATCGAAATCTACAAACAGGAACTGCGTGACGAAGGTAAAGCATTTGACGAATCCATTGAGATCGGCGTGATGGTGGAAACACCGGCTGCGGCGACCATTGCTCGTCATCTGGCCAAAGAAGTTGATTTCTTTAGTATCGGCACCAATGATTTAACGCAATATACTCTGGCAGTTGACCGTGGTAATGATATGATTTCACATCTTTACCAGCCGATGTCACCGTCTGTACTGAATCTGATTAAGCAAGTTATTGATGCTTCTCACGCTGAAGGTAAATGGACTGGCATGTGCGGTGAGCTTGCGGGCGATGAACGTGCTACACTTCTGTTGCTGGGTATGGGGCTGGACGAATTCTCTATGAGCGCCATTTCCATCCCGCGCATCAAGAAGATTATTCGTAACACGAACTTCGAAGATGCGAAAGTATTAGCAGAGCAGGCTCTTGCTCAACCGACAACGGACGAGTTAATGACGCTGGTTAACAAGTTCATTGAAGAAAAAACAATCTGCTAATCCACGAGATGCGCGGCCCAAATTACTGCTTAGGAGAAGATCATGGGTTTGTTTGATAAATTGAAATCTCTGGTTTCTGATGACAAGAAAGACACCGGAACTATTGAGATTGTTGCTCCCCTCTCCGGTGAGATCGTCAACATTGAAGACGTGCCGGATGTGGTTTTTGCGGAAAAAATTGTGGGCGATGGGATTGCCATCAAACCGACCGGCAACAAAATGGTCGCGCCGGTAGACGGTACCATTGGTAAAATTTTCGAAACCAACCATGCGTTCTCTATTGAATCTGATAGCGGCATCGAGCTGTTCGTTCACTTCGGTATTGATACCGTTGAACTGAAAGGCGAAGGCTTCAAGCGTATCGCTGAAGAAGGCCAGCGCGTGAAAGTCGGCGACCCGGTTATCGAATTCGATCTGCCGCTGCTGGAAGAGAAAGCCAAGTCTACCCTGACTCCGGTGGTTATCTCCAACATGGACGAGATCAAAGAGCTGATCAAACTGTCCGGTAGCGTGACCGTGGGTGAAACCCCGGTAATCCGCATCAAGAAGTAATGATTGCTGCATAGAAATGGCGCCGAAAGGCGCCATTTTTTTATATCGCGTGGGTCACCGGCTGATAGCATTTTTCGCGAGATAAGAGACGCAATCCTTCCGGGGTGCTCTCCAGAATGCGCCGCTCGCCGTCAGAGACCAGCAGTTCGCACTGATATCCTCCGGCCAGGCCGAACAGCGACCGCGCCACGCAGGCATCCTCCAGCGCCGCCTCCCCTGTGGTATCAAAATGACCAACAATGCGTCCCTGCTGACGGATCACTAACCGATAGCTTTTCATCTCTGTTGCTCCAGCGGCGGCAGGATCAGTTCGTCACACCCCTGCGCGGCAGTCCAGTTCATCACCTCCAGCACGCGCTGGGCGGCTGCTTCCGTCGCTGCCCCCAGCGCCAGGCCCGAAAGCAACCCGCTCACCAGCTCAGCGCAAAACAGATCGCCGGTACCCTTCAAGTCCGTCTCCACCCGCGGGTGAACCACCACCTGCACTGCATCGGCCGTCACCACCAGCACATTGATTGTCGAAGCGGCCTCTCCTGGCGCGCTGGTGATCACCACCCACTTGAGACTGTCCGACAGCAGGCTTCGAGCCGCGGCGACCGCCTCCTGCTGATTGCGACAGCGCCGGCCGCTCAGCGTCTCCAGCTCAAACAGATTAGGGGTGATCCCTTGCGCCAGCGGCAGCAGGTGCTGACGATAGGCTTCCGGGATCTCGGCCTTGACGTAGATGCCGCTGTCGACATCGCCAATCACCGGATCCACCAGAATACAGAGATCGGGATGGCGGTCGCGGACCCGCGTCAACCACTGCGCCAGGCGTTCAATTTGCACGCCGTTGCCCATATAGCCGGTGGTCACCGCACGCAGTTCGCGCAACGCGTCGCGCTCCTCAAGCGCCTGCAGGTACCCGACAAACCACTCCTCCGGGATAATGCCGCCATAGAACGTCTCATAATGGGGCGTATTGCTGAACAGCACCGTCGGCACCGCCAGCACGCGCAAACCGTGCTGTTTAATCGCCGGTACCGCGATGCTGTTGCCGACGCTGCCGTAAACTACCTGCGACTGCACGGCGACGATATCGACTTCCGACGCCCGGCTTTTGTCGTGAAAGAGCACTGATTGTATGTCATCTTGCTGGCCCATCTTTTCTCCCCTCGCTGGACAGCGGGTCACGCTCTGATTATGATTCGTCCTATGCTAAATTTCATTTTGTCATAGGTCAATAATGTTTGCCGGAAAAACCGCCAGCGATATCTTCGATCATATCCGCCATCTGGTGCAGAGCGGTGGCTTGCAGCCCGGAGAGGTTCTGCCGCCGGTACGCGAGCTCGCCAGCCAGCTGGCGGTGAATCGCAATACCGTCGCCGCCGCCTATAAACGGCTGGTGACATCTGGTCTGGCCGTGAGCCAGGGACGAAACGGCACGGCCATCAAAGCACGGGATCCGCTGCCGGCGCTGGAGGGCGGTGACCCCACGACGCCGCTGAACGATCTCTCCAGCGGCAATCCGGACCCCGCCAGACTGCCTGATTTAGCACGCTATCTGGGCCAAATTGCCCGCACGCCCCACCTGTATGGCGATGCCCCCATCGAGCCGCAGCTTGGCGAATGGGCTGAGGCATGGTTTGCCGGGGAGATAACCGTTCCCTTTGCCCTGAACCTCGCCAGCGGGGCGATTGACGCGCTGGAGCGTCTGCTCTGCGCCTTGCTGCTCCCCGGCGACGGCGTGGTGGTTGAAGATCCTTGTTTTCTTAGCAGCATCAATATGGTGCGTTACGCTGGCTTTACCCCCTGCCCGGTGGCGGTGGATGCCGAGGGGATGGATCCTGTCGGGCTGGAGGAGGCGTTACGCAACGGCGCGCGGGCGGTGATCTTAACCCCGCGCGCGCACAATCCTACCGGCTGTAGCCTGACGGAAACCCGGGCGCATGCCCTGCGGGAGGTGCTGGTCCGTTATCCGCAGGTGCTGGCGATCGTCGATGACCATTTTGCCCTGCTGTCGGCTACGCCCTGGTTTTCTCCTCTGCCCGCGAGCACCCAGCGCTGGGCGGTGGTGCGTTCGATGTCAAAAACCCTCGGGCCAGACCTGCGGCTGGCCTTTATCGCCAGCGATATCGACACCTCCTCGGCGCTGCGCCTGCGGCTTAACGCCGGCAGCCAGTGGGTCAGTCATCTGCTGCAGGATCTGACGCTGGCCTGTCTCACCGATGAGGCGTTTATCGCCTCGATGACGGAAACCCGCCGTCACTATCGCCACCAGAATGAGAAACTGGCGGCAGCGCTGGCCCGGCACGGCTACAGCCATGCTACGCCTGGCGACGGCCTTAATTTCTGGCTGCCGCTGCCAACGGCGAGCCAGCCCTACGCCTTACGGCTGGCCCGCGCCGGCTGGCTGGTCCGCGAGGGGGAGGTGTTTGGCATTCGTACGCCCTCCCACGGGCTACGTCTGTCGCTGGGCCGCCTGAATGACGATGAGATTGCCCGCCTGGCGGCCGATATAGCCCAGGTCTTAGACGCTCCCTGACGCAGGTAGTGCGTCGAACGCATCGGGGAGTGGTAGCTACTGCCGACAAGTTACTGTAAAAATAAACGAAAACAGGCGTAGTCTTACCTGCATGCCCGGATCGTCGAAACGGATGAAACGCTCACGGTGGCGGACACATCGCTCACAATAAGGAGCACCAGAGATGCATCACATTGACCTGACCCTAAAAGCAGTCATCGAAGCCTGCGATCGCGCTATCTCGCAGGAAGATTACGATACCCTGATGGGCTATTACGCGGAAGACGCCGCGCTGGTCGTCAAACCGGGCATGGTAGTCAGAGGGAAAGAGAATATCCGCAAAGCGTTTATCGCCATTGCCGACTATTTCCAGCACCGGCTGATAGTAACCCAGGGGAAAATGGAGGTCATTGAGGGCGGCGGCAATGCACTGGTGATTATGGAGACCCGGCTGGATATCCCGACGGCACAGGGAATAACACAGGTTACGCGACGCGCAACCTATGTCTTTCAGAAGCAGGGGGAGCGCTGGTTGTGCACGGTCGATAACTCCTACGGCACCGACCTGCTCGATGATTAAATACCCGCTCCCTGGCTAAAGTGTTCCTCGCCGAACACGCCGGTGGAGAGGTAGCGATCGCCGCGATCGCAGACGATCGCCACCACCACCGCGCCTGGATTTTCGCGGGCGATACGTAACGCCCCGGCTACCGCGCCGCCAGAGCTGACGCCGCAGAAAATGCCTTCCCGCACCGCCAGCTGACGCATGGTGTTCTCGGCATCCTGCTGATGAATATCCAGCACCGCATCCACCAGCGAAGCGTTAAAGATCCCCGGCATATACTCTGCCGGCCAGCGGCGGATCCCGGGAATACTGCTGCCCTCCTCCGGCTGCAGGCCGACGATGGTCACCGGTTTACTCTGTTCGCGCAGAAATCGTGACACGCCGGTAATGGTGCCGGTGGTCCCCATACTGGAGACAAAGTGGGTGATACGCCCTGCGGTCTGCTGCCAGATTTCCGGCCCGGTGGTGGTGTAGTGGGCGTAGGGGTTGTCCGGGTTGTTAAACTGATCGAGCAGTTTGCCCTCCCCGCGCTGAGCCATCTCGAGGGCCAGGTCGCGAGCCCCTTCCATCCCCTGCTCTTTGGTGACCAGGATCAGCTCGGCGCCGTAGGCGCGCATCGCGGCCCGGCGCTCCTGGCTCATGTTGTCGGGCATCAGCAGCTTCATCCGGTAGCCTTTCAGCGCGGCGATCATCGCCAGCGCGATACCGGTGTTGCCGCTGGTCGCTTCGATCAGCACGTCGCCGGGCTGAATTTCGCCGCGCTTTTCCGCTTCGACGATCATCGACAGCGCAGCGCGATCTTTCACCGAACCGGCCGGATTATTGCCTTCGAGTTTGACCCAGATTTCGCTGCCGTTGTCCGGCCCCAGACGCTGAAGTTTGACCAGAGGGGTATTGCCGATGGTGTGTTCGAGTGTATTCACGATGTTTACTCAATAAAAAAGCCGGGCGGCGCTTCGCTTACCCGGCCTACCAGACGCGTGATAATTTCAGACCGGGTAAGCACAGCCTCACCCGGCAAAAGCACATGGATTTAAGCTATCAGGCCGACTGCGCCAGAGCAAGCTCGCCGCGCGGCTCGATACGTTCGGTACCGTTGTACAGGCGCGCATTTTGCAGCCCGACAAACAGCCGTTCGCCGCGGGACGGCGCCTCATCGCCCGTTAACACCACGCTCAGCGGTTCGTCATACCACCCCAGAGGCTGGACGACTAATTGGGTGTAGTGTCCTTTCGGACTGGCCTCCAGGACCTGCACCGGCAGCGGCGAATCCAGGCTGGTTCGGCGGCTGATGTCCACTTCCCACGGACGCAGGAACAGATCCACCGGCCCCTGGTATGCCGGGGTATAGCCTAACGGCCAGCGGTGGGCGCCAACGTGGAACTGTCCGCCGCGGATAACCCCCTGCAGACGATTCACTTCCCCCATGAACTCCAGCACGAAGCGGGTGGACGGCTCACGCCACACGCGTTCAGGCGCATCGGCTTGTTCGATGTTGCCCTGGCTCATCACCACCACCCGGTCGGCAACTTCCATCGCCTCTTCCTGATCGTGGGTGACGAACACGCTGGTAAATTTTAGCTCTTCATGCAGCTGACGCAGCCAGCGGCGCAGCTCTTTACGCACCTGCGCATCCAGCGCGCCGAAAGGTTCATCCAGCAGCAGAATTTGCGGCTCTACCGCCAGGGCGCGCGCCAGCGCCACGCGCTGCTTCTGACCACCGGACAGCTGCGCCGGATAGCGATCCGCCAGGTGAGCCAGCTGCACCATCTCCAGCAGTTTGGTCACTTTGGCTTTAATCGCCGCCGCATTGGGTCGTTCACGGCGCGGCAGCACGGTCAGGCCAAAAGCGATGTTATCGAACACCGTCATATGGCGGAACAGCGCATAGTGCTGGAAGACGAAGCCCACTTTACGGTCGCGGGCGTGCATCCGGCTGACGTCGGTGCCGTGGAAGCGGATATGACCGCTGGTCTGATGCTCCAGCCCGGCGATAATCCGCAGCAGGGTAGTTTTCCCGGAGCCGGAAGGCCCCAGCAGCGCGACCATTTGTCCGGAAGGGATATCCAGCGAGATATCATTCAGCACCTGGGTGCGACCAAACGATTTCTTAATATTGGCAATCTCAATGCTCATGATTTCCCTCCTGTTGCGCGCGTTTTTCCTGGTTGGCCAGACGCCATTGCAACATACTCTTTAAAAACAGGGTCAGAATAGCCATTAACGTCAGCAGGGCCGCGGCGGTAAACGAGCCGACGGTGTTGTAATCCTGCTCCAGTAATTCAATTTGCAGCGGCAGCGAAAGCGTTTCTCCGCGGATCGAACCGGAGACCACCGATACCGCGCCGAATTCGCCGATGGCGCGGGCGTTGGTCAACACCACGCCGTACAGCAGCGCCCAGCGAATATTGGGCAACGTCACCCGGCGGAACATCTGCCATCCGGAAGCCCCCAGCAATACCGCCGCCTCATCTTCATGGCTGCCCTGACTCATCATCACCGGCACCAGCTCACGCACCACAAACGGACAGGTGACAAAGATCGTCGCCAGCACCATGCCCGGCCAGGCGAACATGATTTGCAGATTATGTGCATCAAGCCAGCCGCCCAGCGGACCGTTAGAGCCGTAGAACAGCAGATAAACCAGACCCGCGACCACTGGCGAGACGGCGAACGGGATATCCAGCATCGTCAACAGCAGCTGGCGTCCCGGGAACGTAAAGCGCGTGACCAGCCAGGCCAGCAAGGTCCCGAACACCAGGTTCACCGGCACGGTAATCAAGGCGATCATCACCGTCAGCCAGATGGCGTGCAGCATGTCCGGGTTCGCCAGGTTTTCCAGCACCGGCATTAACCCTTTGCTGAAGGCCTGGATGAAGATGTAGAGCATCGGCACCACAAGGATGAAGGCGGAAACCAGCATCCCGACGCCAATCAGAAACCATTTGCCCCAGTTGATGCGGGGCGCGTCGTAGCGTTTCAATTGAGTAACTTCCGCCATTAGTGACCTACCACGCGTCGACCAAAGCGACTCTGCAGGGTATTGATGGAAAACAACAGCAGCAGCGAGGCGGCCAGGATCACTGAGGCGATGGCGCTCGCCGCCGGATAGTCAAACTCCTGCAGACGAATAAAGATCATCAGCGACGTCACTTCCGTCTTCCACGCGATGTTGCCGGCGATAAAAATCACCGCGCCGAATTCGCCGAGGCTGCGGGTAAACGACAAGGCGATGCCCGCCAGCAGCGCCGGCGACAGCTCCGGCAGGACCACCTTGCGAAAACTCTGCCAGCGCGTGGCGCCCAGCGTTTCCGCTGCCTCTTCATATTCCGGTCCCAGCTCTTCCAGCACCGGCTGCACGGTACGCACCACGAACGGGATGCTGGTGAAAGCCATCGCCACGGCGATACCGAGCCAGGTATAGGTCACTTTAATATCGAACTTCGCCAGCCATTCCCCGTAAATGCCGTTTACCGAAAACAGCGAGGCCAGGGTCAGGCCGGCTACCGCCGTCGGCAGCGCAAACGGCAGGTCCATTAAGGCATCCAGCAGCGTGCGGCCCGGAAAACGATAGCGGGTAAGGATCCACGCCATCAGCAGACCGAAGACGCCGTTAAAAATCGAGGCCACGAACGCCGACAGCAGCGTCACCTTATAGGCCGCCACCACCTGCGGGTTGGTGATCACATCCCAGTACTGCGCCCAGCTCATCTGCGCCAGCTGCATCACCAGCGCGCTGAGCGGTAATAACAGAATCAGACAGACAAACAGCAGGCTGGTGCCGAGGCTCAGGGTAAAGCCCGGCAGCACGCGCTTGGACGACACAGCAAACATTACTTACGCCCCGCCGCCAGCAGTTTGTCCAGTTCGCCGCCGCTGGCGAAGTGGGTTTTCATCACCTCAGGCCAGGAGCCAAACTTGTCCTCCACGCGGAACAGTTCGGTCTGCGGGAATTTATCCTTCAGCGAATCCATCACTTTCGGGTTGTTTACCCGATAGTAGTAGTCGGTAATGATGGTCTGCGCCTGCGGGCTGTAGAGCCAGTTCAGATAGGCTTTCGCCGCCTTTTCCGTGCCGTTGGCTTTGACGTTTTTATCCACCCAGGCCACCGGGAACTCCGCCAGAATGTTGGTTTTCGGGATCACCACTTCAAATCCCTGCGCCTCATACTGCTTGCGAATATTGTTCACTTCCGACTCGAAACTGATCAGCACATCGCCCAGGCCGCGCTCGGCGAAGGTAGTGGTCGCCCCGCGTCCGCCGGTGTCGAAGACTTCGACGTTCTTCAGGAACTGGGTCATAAACTGTTCGGTTTTGGCTTTATCGCCACCGTCGGCTTTATCCGCCGCGCCCCAGGCCGCCAGGTAGGTGTACCGCGCGTTGCCCGAGGTTTTCGGGTTCGGGAAGATCAGCTTAACGTCAGAGCGGACCAGGTCGTTCCAGTCATGAATGTTTTTCGGGTTGCCTTTGCGCACCAGGAAGCCCATCGTCGAATAGAACGGCGAGCTGTTGTTTGGCAGGCGGCTTTGCCAGTCGGCCGGGATCAGGTTGCCTTTGTCATGCAGGATCTGCACGTCCGTCACCTGGTTGTAGGTCACCACGTCCGCCTTCAGGCCCTGCAGGATCGCCAGCGCCTGCTTGGAAGAGCCGGCGTGCGACTGCTTGATGGTCAGCTTGTCTCCACCATTGTCCTTCGCCCACTGCTGCTCAAAAGGCGGGTTAAGGGCGGCAAACAGCTCGCGGGAGACATCATAGGAGCTGTTCAGCAGCTCCGTCGCCTGCGCCTGCGCCACCAGCAGCAGGGAAGCCGCCAGCGCCAGATATCCTTTTTTCAGTGATTTAACGGCCATTGCGCACCCTTATCAAAAATGATCATTTACTGATGATCATCATATTTATAACGGGTACGAAAGGAGTAACGGTTTTATATACCGTTTGGCGATTTGGAAGTCGAAAAGGGAATAAGCACCTGGCAAAGCTTAGCTGAAAGCGGCTCGCAGATTAGACGTGTCATTGTGACCAACGGCAGCCAGGCGCGCACTGTGTTTATATGAAAAACACACAGATATATGCTCGTCAGCTCAGACGTAGCTTAACGCCAACAGAACGTCGACTATGGTACTTACTGCGCAACCGCCGTTTTGCTTGCTATAAGTTTCGCCGCCAGCATCCCGTTGGCCCCTATATTCTCGATTTTGCCTGCTGCGCAACACGGCTGGCGATTGAACTGGACGGCGGTCAACACGATCAGAGACGCGTCTACGATGTTCGCCGTACCCGCTGGCTACAGAGTCAGGGATGGCGGGTTTTACGCTTCTGGAATAATGAGTTTGAAGAGTATGAAGAGGCGGTGATGGAGCGGATACTTGAAGCGCTTGAGTCGCCAATGCCCTCACCCCGCCCCTCTCCCTGAGGGAGAGGGAGAAAGAGAGTCCGCACGCAGATTCCATAACCGCACCGAACAGTTCCCTCTCCCTCAGCGAGAGGGAGAAAGAGAGTCCACACGCAGATTCCATAACCGCACCGTACCGTACCCTCTCCCCTTTGGGGAGAGGGTTAGGGTGAGGGGACAAATTACAGCGCCTGAATACGCTCCAGGGAGGGCGCGAAGTAATAGCCGCCGGTCACTGGTTTGGTGAAGCGCAGCATCGCATCGCGTTTGCCGTCGGTATCGCCGAACATGCTCAGCAGCTGCTGCTCGATGTTGTACAGACGCGCGCAGTAAGCGCAAAAATAGAGGCCATGGGTACCGCTGGCGGTGCCATACGGCAGGCTCTGGCGAACAATTTTCAGCCCTTTGCCATCTTCTTTTAAGTCAACGCGGCTCAGGTGCGACGTGACCGGACGTTCGTCGCCATCGATCTCTTCATTGGCTTCCTTGGTGCGGCCGATCATCATCTCCTGATCCGGCACGCTCATGCGGTTCAGCTGTTTGAGATTATGCTCCCAGCGCTGGACGAACACGTAGCTGCCGCCCGCGTCCACGCCGTCTTTGATCACCGCCACTTCACGACGGGTTTCTTCCCCCGCCGGGTTTTCGGTGCCGTCGACGAAGCCGCTGAGGTCACGCTCTTCCACCCAGCGGAAGCCATGGATCTCTTCTTTCACCTCAATAGCGTCGCCAAAGGCGGCCAGCGCGGCCTGCGCCACCGAGAAGTTCACTTCATGGCGGGCGGATAAAATATGAATCAGCAGGTCATACTGGGTGGACGGAGCCAGCCCTTTGCCGTAGACCGGAAAATCTTTTAACTCTTCCGCCCCTTCGCCGCCGCTCAGCTGACGCCAGACGTTATTGCCGAACGCCACCACGGCACCGAGTTTGGCGTCAGGGAATTTAGCCTGAAAGGTGGCCACTTTATCGACAAAAATTTTGCTCGCTTCGCGCAGGGCGTTAACGTCCCCTTTGACATTGGCTTCAATCCAAATCGCCGCGCGGCAATGTTCCGGCAAAATGCCGCTCTGAACCTGAGACATCGCTCCTCCTGAAATGATGCAACCACAACGCTGTCGCGTTGCTAACGCGCCATTGTAACCGTTTTTCAGGGCCGTCGTGTCTCTTCAGATCAATTTAGCGACGCCAGATAATTTTGCTGACCTTCCAGTTTTTCAGCGTATCGTCGGAGGGCATCAGTTCGTCCGGGCCGCTCCAGTGGCCGGTGAAGGCGTAACTGATATGCTGGCTCCCCTCGGCCTGACACTCGACGACCGCCCCGTTGTCATTGCTGCCTTTCTGGCAGTTGCCGAAGGCTTTGCTGTACAGATCGCTGAACGGTGTGCCGATTTTCACGCCGCTGGCGGTTTTGATTTCGGCATCACGCACCTCAATCCGGCTGATGGCGCCGTTGTCGCCATTGATGGTCAAGGCCACGCTGTTGTCTTTCAGCGCTTCAAAGTAGTGGACGATATTGCCCTTATCGGTCTTCATTCCGCTGCGCAAACGATAGTCGCCCCCCAGGGCATCGCTAATGGCCTGTTCGTTGAGCGGCGTGGACGCCGTCAGTTTACCCACCCCCTGCTCGGTCACCTCGGTGGAAGAACCAAACCAGTTCCACGGATAGGCCGCCGACCAGTTGACCGCGCTCATCGTTGAGCAGCCGGTGAGCGCCAGCGGAAGCGCGCAGAGCATTACACGTAGCGATATCATTTCACAATCCTTTCTGAGTCATTCAACGCATGTTGGAGTTCACGATCGGTAAAAAGTGCCATTAAAAGCTAGTCTGGCGAAAACAGGCGCCGAGGCGACGGCTGGTTGCCAGCCACCACAGGGCATAACCATCCGCGACCAGCAGCGCAATGGTCAGCGATGAGGGCGATTCGCCGCTCAGCCATAGCATCGGCTGCCAGAGCAACAGCAGCACTTGCGATAGCACCAGCAGCCAGCGCATCGCCCGCCACAGGCGCGGCAGGCGCTGACGATAGCCGCTAAGCAGAAAGGCCAGCACCGCCGGCACGCCGGGAAGTAAACCGAGCCAGAAGCGGTCGTGATCGGGATAGAACAGATTCAGAATCGCGTCGCCCTGCTGGCGCGACGCGCCGGCCATCAAGAACAGCACCCACGTGCGGGCCTGTAACAACAGTACGCACCAGAAAAGAAAAGGCAGGCGCAGACGGCCATGGGCATCAAAATCGGCGGGGATAAACTCAGTATTCTTCATCTTCAATCAGGCGTTTGCCCAGGGTCAGAACGTCGGCGTACTCATAGCCCAGCCGCTCATACATCCCCTGCACCACGTCGTTGTCCTCGCGGACCATAATATTGATTTTCGGGCAGCCGCGGGCAATCAGCTTTTTCTCGAGCCGGTTGAGCAACGCGTTCGCAATCCCCCGGCCGCGATATTCCGGATGGACCCCCAGATAGTAGGCCGACCCGCGATGGCCGTCATATCCGCCCATCACCGTACCGACGACTTCGCCGTTCACTTCCGCCACCAGGAACAGGCTGACATCGTGATTCAGCTTGCGCTCAATATCCATCTCCGGATCGTTCCAGGGACGCAGCAGATCGCAACGCTCCCACAGCGTCACAACCTCTTCGAAATCCTGCTGGCGAAAAACGCGAATCTCCATGGTATTCCCCACCATTGACGGTTAAAAACAGTGATTATGGCGCGAATATGACTGATAGCCAATATCAGGCGAAATCAGCGACAAAAAATGGCATAATATGACTTTGTCATGTATTGAAATGAAAAGTAAAACAATTCTTATTTTGAATGGTCGTAACGGCAAACGCGATACGATATAACATTGGACATCACTTGTTTACAATTCAGGCCGAATGAGCACTTTTAAACCCTTAAAAATACTTGCTTCGCGCCGTCAGGTGCTGAAAGCCGGGCTGGCTGCCATGACGCTGAGCGGCGTCACTGCACAGGTCAGCGCAAAAGAGCAGCCACTGAAAACATCAAATGGACACAGCAAACCCGCCGCCAAAAAGGCCGGCGCCCGCCGCATTGTGATGCTCGACCCGGGCCACGGCGGCATCGACACCGGGGCTATCGGCCATAATGGCTCGAAAGAGAAGCATGTGGTACTGGCGATCGCTAAGAACGTGCGCAGCATCTTGCGCAGCAACGGCATTGACGCCCGCTTGACCCGCACCGGCGATACCTTTATCCCGCTGTATGACCGCGTGGAGATTGCCCATCAGCACGGCGCCGATCTGTTTATGTCGATCCACGCCGACGGCTTCACCAACCCGAGCGCCGCCGGCGCCTCGGTGTTCGCCCTGTCAAACCGCGGGGCGAGTAGCGCCATGGCGAAATACCTCTCCGATCGCGAAAACCGCGCCGACGAGGTCGCCGGTAAGAAAGCGACGGATAAAGACCATCTGCTGCAGCAGGTGCTGTTCGATCTGGTGCAGACCGACACCATTAAAAACAGCCTGACGCTGGGCTCGCATATCCTCAAAAAGATCAAGCCGGTGCATAAGCTACACAGCCGCAATACCGAACAGGCGGCGTTCGTGGTGCTGAAGTCGCCGTCCATACCGTCCGTGCTGGTGGAAACCTCGTTCATTACTAACCCGAACGAGGAGAAACTGCTCGGCACCACCGCCTTCCGGCAGAAAATCGCCACCGCGATTGCCAACGGCATTATCAGCTATTTCCACTGGTTCGATAACCAGAAAGCCCATTCGAAGAGACGTTAATGAAACCCGATGCCGCGCAGGTTAAAACTTTTCTGCTCCAGCTGCAGGACAGCCTCTGTCAGCAGCTGAGCGCCGTAGATGGCGCGCCGTTTATTGAAGACGCCTGGCAGCGGGAAGGCGGCGGCGGCGGACGCAGCCGGGTGCTGCGCGAGGGCAATGTGTTCGAACAGGCCGGGGTCAACTTCTCCCACGTCCATGGCGACGCCATGCCTGCCTCCGCCACGGCCCACCGCCCGGAGCTGGCCGGACGCAGCTTTGAAGCCATGGGCGTCTCGCTGGTGGTTCATCCGCTGAACCCCTATGTGCCCACCAGCCATGCCAACGTGCGGTTCTTTATTGCCGAGAAGCCCGGCGCCGACCCGGTGTGGTGGTTCGGCGGCGGCTTTGATTTAACCCCTTACTATGGCTTTGAAGAGGATGCCGTCCACTGGCATCGTACCGCCCGCGATCTGTGTCTGCCGTTCGGCGAGGAAGTCTATCCGCGCTATAAAAAATGGTGCGATGAGTACTTCTATCTCAAGCACCGCCAGGAGCAGCGCGGCATCGGCGGTCTATTCTTTGACGACCTGAACACCCCGGATTTTGACCACTGCTTCGCCTTTATGCAGGCGGTCGGGAACGGCTATGCTGACGCCTATTTACCCATCGTCGAACGCCGGAAAGCCACGCTGTACGGCGAGCGCGAGCGCCACTTTCAGCTCTATCGCCGCGGCCGCTACGTCGAGTTCAATCTGGTCTGGGACCGCGGCACCCTGTTCGGTCTGCAGACCGGCGGTAGGACGGAATCGATTCTGATGTCGATGCCGCCGCTGGTACGCTGGGAATATGATTACCAGCCGGAGGCCGGCAGCCCCGAAGCGGCGCTGAGCGAGTTTATTAAAGTGAAAGCTTGGATCTAAACGAAGCCAATTCAGACCAAAAGCCCCGGAGTACCGGGGCTTTTTTATGACGTTTACAGCGGTTCGGTTTGCGCTTCGACAACCGCCAGCGCCACCATATTCACGATGCGACGTACGGAGGCGATCGGCGTCAGAATATGCACCGGCTTCGCCACTCCCATCAGCACCGGCCCGACGGTTACCCCTTCCGAACTGGAGACGCGCAGCAGGTTATAGCTGATCCGGGCGGCTTCCATATTCGGCATCACCAGAATATTGGCCGACCCTTTCAGCGGGCTGTCCGGCATGCGATCGTTGCGGATGCTTTCCACCAGCGCGGCGTCGCCATGCATTTCACCATCGATCATCAGCTCCGGGGCGCGGGCCTTCACCAGCTCCAGGGTTTTACGCATCTTGCTGGCTGACGGGCAGTCGGCAGAGCCAAAGTTGGAGTGCGACAGCAACGCCACCCGCGGCTCAATACCAAAGCGACGCACGCTTTCCGCCGCCATCAGGGTGATCTCTGCCAGCTCTTCCGGCGAGGGATCGTGATTGACATAGGTATCGGCGATAAAGGTGTTACCGCTCGGCAGCAGCAGCGCATTCATCGCCCCGGCGGTGCTGACGCCGTCGCGATAGCCGAACAGCGGCTGCACCACGCGGTAGTGGTCATGATATTCGCCGATAGTCCCGCAGATCATCGCATCCGCTTCGCCACGGTGAACCATGATGGCGCCAATCACTGTGGTGTTGCTAATCACCGCCCGCTGCGCCTGCTCCTGGGTAATGCCGCGGCGCTTCATCAGCTGATAGTACTCGCTCCAGTACTCTTTAAACCGCGGGTCGGATTCATTATTGACGATCTCGAAGTCAACGCCGGCCTTGATCTGCAGGCCCAGCTTCTGGATGCGCATTTCAATCACGCTTGGGCGGCCCACCAGAATCGGTTTGGCCAGCCCCAGCGACACCAGCTCCTGGGTGGCGTGCAGCACCCGGGTCTCCTCCCCTTCCGCCAGCACCACACGCTTCGGCTCTTTGCGCGCCTGAGAGAAGATAGGCTTCATAAACAGGTTGGTCTTATAGACGAACTCGCTCAGCTTCTCGATATAGGCGTCAAAATCAGCGATCGGGCGCGTCGCCACGCCGGAGTCCATCGCCGCCTTCGCCACCGCGGGGGCGATCTTGACGATCAGCCGCGGGTCGAACGGTTTCGGAATGATGTAGTCCGGGCCAAAGCTTAAATCCTGATCGCCGTAGGCGGAGGCCACCACTTCGCTCTGCTCAGCGTGGGCCAGCTCGGCAATGGCATGCACCGCCGCCAGCTTCATCTCTTCGTTGATCGCCGTCGCGCCGACGTCCAGCGCGCCGCGGAAGATGAACGGGAAGCAGAGCACGTTGTTGACCTGGTTAGGATAGTCGGAGCGGCCGGTGCAGATGATGGCATCATCGCGGACCTGCTTCGCCAGCGGCGGCAGAATTTCCGGCTCCGGATTGGCCAGGGCGAGGATCAGCGGCGCGCGCGCCATCTTCTTCACCATCTCCGGGGTCAGCACTTTCGGACCGGAGCAGCCGAGGAAAATGTCCGCGCCGTCGATCACGTCATCGAGGGTGCGTTTGCCGTCGTCTTCCACTGCATAGGCCGCTTTGGTTTCCGCCATGTTGGGCTCACGATCCTTATAGATAACGCCTTTCGAATCGCAGACCACGATGTTGTGCTTTTGCATCCCCAGCGCCACCAGCAGGTTCATGCAGGCAATTGCCGCCGCCCCGGCGCCGGAGACCACCATCCGCACGTCGGACAGATTCTTCTCAACGACGCGCAGGCCGTTGAGGATCGCCGCGGTGCTGATGATCGCCGTGCCGTGCTGATCGTCGTGGAAAACCGGAATATTCATCCGCTCGCGCAGCTGCTGCTCAATGTAGAAACACTCAGGCGCTTTAATATCTTCGAGGTTGATACCGCCGAAGGTCGGCTCGAGGGCGGCGACGACGTTAATGAATTTATCCGGGTCCAGCTCATCGACTTCGATATCAAACACATCGATGCCGGCGAATTTCTTAAACAGGACGCCTTTGCCCTCCATCACCGGCTTGCCGGCCAGCGCGCCGATGTTGCCGAGTCCCAGCACCGCGGTGCCGTTGGAGACCACCGCCACCAGGTTGCCGCGGGCGGTATATTTGTAGGCCGCCAGCGGATCTTTTTCAATTTCCAGACAGGGGGCCGCGACGCCCGGCGAGTAGGCCAGCGCCAGATCGCGCTGCGTGGCGAGAGGTTTGGTCGGCGAGACCTGGATTTTTCCGGGAACCGGAAATTCGTGGAAGTCGAGGGCGCTCTGTTTTAACTGCTCATCCATTTTATATTCCTTTCTTTCACGTATCGTTCGTAGGGAAAAAGCGTGATGACCATCCTGTCGTTCACCTTTCAATGGCAGACAGTATCCCTCCTGGCGGGGCGATAAACTTTGAACACCGCCAAACTCTGGCCATCGCTATGATCTGGTTGTTATCAATTTATAGCGGTTATGTTACCCGGATTCGCCGCCAATAATAGCCCCGTCTGCTATGCTTTTTGGTTATGTACCTCATCAATATTTATACCGCATACCGGCAAGCACTCATGTAACACCTTGTTCCAGGAGGACTTATCTATGAATCAGCTAGACAGTATCAAGCAGTTCACCACCGTGGTCGCCGACAGCGGCGACATCGAATCCATCCGCCACTACCATCCGGAAGATGCCACCACTAACCCCTCCCTGCTGCTGAAGGCCGCCGGCCTGGCGTCCTATAGCGGACTCATTGACGACGCGATCGCCTGGGCGAAAAAGCAAGGAGGCGGCCGTGAAGCGCAGGTGACTCACGCCTGCGATAAGCTGGCGGTCAATTTTGGCGCGGAGATCCTCAAAAGCATTCCTGGCCGGGTCTCCACCGAGGTGGACGCCCGGCTCTCCTTCAACCGGGAGAAGAGCATCGAGAAAGCGCGCCATCTGGTGGCGCTGTATCAGGAGATGGGCATTGATAAGTCGCGGATCCTGATCAAGCTGGCCTCCACCTGGGAGGGGATCCGCGCCGCCGAGACCCTGGAAAAAGAGGGGATCCACTGCAACCTGACGCTGCTGTTTTCCTTCGCCCAGGCCCGGGCCTGCGCCGAGGCCGGGGTCTATCTGATCTCCCCTTTCGTCGGACGTATTTATGACTGGTATCAGGCGCGCAAACCGCTGGATCCTTACGTGGTTGAGGAAGATCCCGGGGTGAAATCCGTGCGCAATATCTATGACTACTTCAAATAGCATAAATACAACACCATCGTGATGGGCGCCAGCTTCCGCCGCACCGAGCAGATCCTCGCCCTGGTCGGCTGCGACCGGCTGACCATCGCCCCGCCCCTGTTAAAAGAGCTGCAGGCCAGCGACGCCCCGGTGGTGCGCAAACTGATCCCTGCCAGCCAGATCCTGCCGCGCCCGGTGCCGCTCAGCGAGGCGGAGTTCCGCTGGGAACATAATCAGGATCCGATGGCGGTCGAAAAGCTGGCGGAGGGTATCCGCCTGTTCGCCGTCGATCAACGCAAACTGGAAGATCTGCTTGCCGCCAAACTGTCACTTTAGTCTCACGGAGAAAACTATGTCCCGAAGAGAGCTTGCCAACGCCATCCGCGCCCTGAGCATGGACGCGGTGCAGAAAGCCAATTCCGGCCACCCCGGTGCGCCAATGGGGATGGCAGACATTGCCGAAGTGCTGTGGAACGATTTTCTCAAGCACAATCCGCAGAACCCTGGCTGGGTGGACCGCGACCGTTTTATTCTGTCCAACGGCCACGCGTCGATGCTGCTCTACAGTCTGCTGCACCTGTCCGGCTACGATCTGCCGCTGTCAGAGCTGAAGCAGTTCCGCCAGCTGCACTCTAAAACGCCGGGTCACCCGGAGCATGGCTATACCCCCGGGGTGGAGACCACCACCGGCCCGCTGGGCCAGGGGCTGGCGAACGCCGTCGGTATGGCCATCGCCGAACGCACCCTGGCGGCGCAGTTTAACCGCCCCGGTCATGAGATTATCGACCATCACACCTGGGTTTTCATGGGCGATGGTTGTCTGATGGAGGGGATCTCCCATGAGGCCTGTTCGCTGGCAGGCACGCTCGGACTGGGCAAGCTGATCGGTTTTTACGACCACAACGGCATCTCCATCGACGGCAAAACCGACGGCTGGTTTACCGATGATACGGCAGAACGGTTCCGCGCCTACCACTGGCACGTGATCGGCGACATTGACGGCCACGATCCTCAGGCCATCAAACAGGCCATTACGGAAGCGCAGGCGGTGAAAGATAAGCCGTCGCTGATCATCTGTCGGACCATCATCGGCTTCGGTTCGCCCAACAAAGCCGGCTCAGAGGAGTCGCACGGCGCGGCGCTGGGTGAAAAAGAGGTGGCCCTGGCCCGCCAGCAGCTGGGCTGGAAACATCCCCCCTTTGAGATCCCGAAAGAGATCTATCAGGGCTGGGATGCGCGTCCACGCGGCGAAAAAGCCGAGCACGCCTGGAACGAGAAATTCGCCGCCTACCGGCAGCAGTTCCCGGAGCTGGCCGCTGAGCTGACCCGCCGCATGGATGGCGCCCTGCCGGAGGATTTTGCCGCGACCGCCCGCGACTACGTGGCGAAGCTGCAGGCCGAGCCGGCGAAGATCGCCAGCCGGAAAGCCTCGCAGAACGCGCTGAACGCGTATGGCCCGCACCTCCCGGAGCTGCTGGGCGGTTCGGCGGATCTGGCGCCGAGTAACCTGACCATATGGTCTGGCTCGACATCGATTAAAGAGGATGCCGCGGGCAACTATATTCACTACGGCGTGCGCGAATTCGGCATGACCGCGGTGGCCAACGGCATCGCCCTACACGGGGGATTCATCCCCTATACCTCGACCTTCCTGATGTTTGTGGAATACGCCCGCAACGCCGCGCGCATGGCGGCGCTGATGAAGGCCCGGCAGATCATGGTCTATACCCATGACTCCATCGGTCTGGGGGAAGACGGTCCGACCCACCAGGCGGTGGAACAGCTGGCCAGTCTGCGGCTGACGCCCAACTTCAGCACCTGGCGCCCATGCGACCAGGTGGAGACCGCTGTCGCCTGGCAGGCGGCCATCGCGCGTCAGGGCGGACCGACGGCGCTGATCCTGTCGCGACAAAACCTGGCGCAGATGCCGCGCACCCCGCAACAGGTGCAGGATATCGCCCGGGGCGGCTACGTGCTGAAGGATGCCGGAGGCAAACCCGACCTGATCCTCATCGCCACCGGCTCAGAAGTGGAGATCACCGTCCTGGCGGCGGAAAAACTGTTGGCCAACGGGGTGAATGTGCGAGTGGTTTCGCTCCCCTCCACTGATGTGTTTGACGCTCAGGACGAGGCCTGGCGCGAGTCGGTGCTGCCGTCGGACGTCAGCGCCCGGGTGGCGGTCGAGGCCGGGATAGCGGACTACTGGTATAAATATGTCGGCTTAAAAGGCAAGATTGTCGGCATGACCGGCTACGGTGAATCCGCCCCGGCGGAGCAGCTGTTCCCGTTCTTTGGCTTTACGGTCGACCATATCGTCGCCACCGCCGAACAGGTGCTTAACGGGTGATCCACAGCGTGGGCCAGGCGTCTGGCCCCTGCCAGTTGTCGCACGTCGGCTGCTGCGCGTAGCGGGAGAGGCTGAACCGCTGGCCGTCAAAACGCCAGCGGGTCTGGATCCCGCAATCGCCAGACGCGCGCCCCTTGTCCAGGGTCACCAGCTCATGGCGGCGGTCATCATAGCTGGCGTTAATAAGCTCTATCTCCCGCGGCGCCTCGCCCGGCGGCTGAAATGGCAGCGTTAGCCGCACCTGGCGGGCGACATACGGGCGCTGGCGGGAGACCAGCCAGGCCAGCCAGACGGTGTTGTACGCCCCGGATTCGCAGCTGGTCATCAGCAGCACTTTGTCATCCGTCAGGGCAGTGACGCGAATTTCGCGGCGGAACGGATCGAGGGAGCAGTTACTGTTGCTCATCCGCTCATTGCCATAGTCCATCAGATCGTTGAGCTCATCACGCCCCAGCGGCGACTGCGCCATGTCTGCGCTCGCCACCGCGCGCAGCGCCGGCGCCGGCGGTACGCTGAGCGGCGGCTCCTCCCCTTTGCCAACCCAGGCCGTTTCGCTGCCCACCCGCTTTTGCCGGGCGTCGATAAAAAACAGGGCCGCTTTCAGCCCCTGCAGGGAGATAGTCTGCAGGCCGTTGGCCAACGAGAGGGTTTTTCCCTCCTGTACCCGCTGGAGGAACGCATCGATCGTCACGCTGTCGTCAGTTTTAATGAGTTTATCTTCAATGCGCCAGCGCTTGTCGGTCAGGGACAGCGGTTTACCATCCAGCAGCAGGCGCGGCGCTATCGGCGCGAGCGTCGCCACCGGATTGCCGGTGCCGCCCAGTTCGATACGCAGGCTGGCATCAGTAGCCGCCCCGGCGCTGCGGCTGAGGGTCATCACCAGACCATAATGCAGCCCCACGTTGCGGGTGACGCAGAAGTTTTGGTTATTACAGGTGACCTGCCAGTCGTTGAAGCGCTGCTGCGCCGGTGCCGACCATGCCTGTGAGCAAGGCAGCACCGCCAGAAAGAGGAAAAAAATGATGCGAAAAAGCATGAACCGCCCGACCCCAGATAAACCCAACCACGGCGCCTATCCTGGACAACGGCAGCCGCTGACTCAATCGGATTTGTCAGAGTTCCCCGACATCAGGCCAGAGGTTTGCAAATACTGCAGCAGAATGACCGCTTTCCCGTCGCGGATCTCCCCGTCAGCGACCATCTGCAGCGCCTGGCTAAAGGGCAGCTCCAGCACCTCGATGGCTTCGTCATCCACCCCGCCGCCGCTGGTCGTTCGCTGCGCGTCGCTGTACTCAGCGATAAAGAAATGCACCACTTCGGTGACGCCCCCTGGCGACATAAACAGCTCAAACAGCTTTTGCACCTCGCCCACTTCATAGCCGGTCTCTTCCACTGCCTCTTTACGAATGCAGGCCTCCGGCTCGTCGTTGTCCAGCAGCCCGGCGCAGGTTTCAATCAGCATGCCGTCATGATTGCCATTGACCCAGGTGGCGACCCGAAACTGACGCACCAGGACCACCGTCTGCTTATGGCGGTTATAGAGCAGCACGGTGGCGCCATTGCCGCGATCGTAGACCTCGCGCTTGTGGCGCACGACGCTGCCGTCCGCCCGCGTCAGCTCATAGGTCATGTTGCGTAGTACGAACCAGTTCTCAGAGAGGATTTTATCTTTAATGACGTGAATATTGAGTGACATACCGACCCCACAGCGTAAAAGGACGCCCTCATACTACGCTGCGGAGCCGGGTTTGTCGTCAGTGAAGCGGCGTCGTTTTCAGCCCCAGGTAGTCAAGGATCCCCTGCGCCGCGTGACGGCCTTCCGCCATCGCCGTCACCACCAGGTCGGCGCCGCGCACGGCATCGCCGCCGGCAAAAATCTTCTCCTGGCTGGTCTGATAACGGTAACGGCTCTCCACTCCGGCTTTAATACGCCCCTGGCTGTCCAGTGCCACCCCCGCCGCTTCCAGCCAGGGCATGCGGTGCGGGTGGAAGCCAAAGGCCATGATCACCGCATCTGCCGGCATAACAAACTCGCTGCCGGGGATCGGCGTCGGGCGGCGTCTTCCCCCGGCGTCCGGAGCACCCAGCTCGGTGAGCAAAAAGCGAACCCCGTTCACCCGCCCGTTCTCGTCCAGCTCAAGCGTCACCGGCTGGACGTTAAACTCAAAAAGCGCTCCCTCTTCGCGGGCGTTTTTGACCTCTTTTTTCGAGCCCGGCATGTTGGCTTCATCCCGCCGATAGGCGCAGGTCACCTGGCGGGCGCCATGGCGCAGCGCGGTACGCACGCAGTCCATTGCCGTATCGCCGCCCCCCAGCACCACCACGTTCAGCCCGGCGGTGTTGACATAAGGCTCCTGCGCCGATTCCGCCAGCCCCATCACCTGTTTGGTGTTGGCGATAAGAAACGGCAGCGCATCGTAGACCCCGGGGGCCTCTTCATTCGGCAGGCCGGCCTTCATGGAGCGATAGGTTCCGGCGCCGACGAACACCGCGTCATACTCGGCCAGCAGCGTCGCCAGAGGGATATCTTTCCCCACCTCGCAGTTGAGCTCAAAGCGGACGCCCATCTCGCTGAAAATCGCCCGCCGCCGGGTCAGCAGCGACTTATCCAGCTTGAACGCCGGAATGCCGAAGGTCAGCAGACCGCCGATCTCCGGATGACGGTCAAAGACCACCGGCTGCACGCCGTGGCGCACCAGCACATCGGCGCAGGCCAGACCGGCCGGCCCGGCGCCGATAATCGCCACCCGTTTACCGTTCAGCTTAATCTGCGAGAGGTCCGGACGCCAGCCACTGGCCAGCGCCTGGTCGGATATAAATCGCTCAATATTGCCGATGGTGACCGCACCGCTTTCCTCGCGCAGGGTGCAGGCGCCCTCACACAGCCGGTCCTGGGGGCAGACGCGGCCGGTGATCTCCGGCAGACAGTTGGTCTGATGGGACAGGGCGACCGCGGCGGCGATATCCCCTGCCTTCACCAGCTCGACCCACTGCGGAATAGTGTTATGTAGCGGGCAGGTCCATTCACAGATGCTGTGTTCTCCACATTTCAGGCAGCGGGCGGCCTGCTGCCGGGCCTGGGTCGGGCTGAACGGCTGATAGATCTCCTCAAAGTGGTTCTTGCGCACCTCCGCCGGCAGCTTATCCGGCTCTCCGCGCGGCGGCGTCATCGCCATCTGCCTGACCTTCTCGCCGGCGTCGGGCTGTCTGGCGGGGGCCGCGCCGCGCTGCCACGGCTGCGCCTCCTGGCAGGCCGAACGCAGACGCCGCTGCCTGGCCATCGTGGTCAATGTCTCATCGTCGGCGAGGGTCAGCGCCTGCGCCGGACAGTTTTCCACACAGGCCGGTCCCGCCTCGCGGCCCGCGCACAGATCGCATTTCTGCGCGCTGGCTTTCACCTGGCCTGCGGCCTGCGGCGTCACCACCACCTCCATCACCCCGAACGGGCAGGCCACCATGCAGGATTTACAGCCAATGCATTTCTCCTGACAGACCTGAACGCTGTCGCCAGTCTGGGCGATGGCGCCGTTGGGGCAGCTGCGGAGGCAGGGGGCGTCTTCGCAGTGGCGGCAGGTGATGGCGTTACGCTGCCCCTCTGCTTTAATCACGGTGATACGTGGCAAAAAGCGCTGCGGGGTCAGCGCATGTTGCTCCTCGTTATGCGCCATTACGCAGGCCACTTCGCAGGCCTGGCAACCGATACATTTTCGGCTATCGCTCAATATAAAGTGGTTCATGGCTTCCTTTTGTCTTATTGGTGAATAACCCCTTAATGCGCATGCCTATTTATTACCCGACAAGACGAGGCCGGAACAATGTTCATTTGCCCAGGATACCCTTTTTCTGGAAAGAATCCGTTTTGGATCAATTTTTTTGACTTATATGAAATCAGGTTTCACACCGGCAAGGGATAATGCGTCCCCGGGTGCGGCGGGCGAAGCGGTGTGGCCGACCTGGCGGCACGAAAGGTCGATGTTTCTTTACGATACGGCAAAAGCAACATGATAAATTACACTATCTCCTTAATTTCTCCACGATTGCCGGAGGCGCTGGCGCTAAAGTGGCACAGGCTGTGCAATAACAAGAACATGTGCATATGAGGTTTTCATTCTGATGGCGAATTTCTTTATCGATCGCCCCATTTTTGCGTGGGTGCTGGCAATCCTGTTATGCCTGACGGGCACCCTTGCCATTTTGTCGCTGCCAGTTGAACAGTATCCCGATCTGGCCCCGCCGAATGTACGGGTTACAGCCAACTATCCTGGCGCCTCCGCACAAACCCTGGAGAATACCGTCACCCAGGTTATCGAACAGAATATGACCGGCCTCGATAACCTGATGTATATGTCATCCCAGAGCAGCGCCACCGGCCAGGCGACCATCACCCTCAGTTTTACCGCCGGTACCGACCCGGACGAAGCGGTACAGCAGGTGCAAAACCAGCTGCAGTCGGCGATGCGTAAACTGCCGCAGGCGGTGCAAAACCAGGGGGTTACGGTACGCAAGACCGGCGATACCAATATCCTGACCCTCGCCTTCGTCTCCACCGACGGCAGTATGGATAAACAGGATATCGCCGACTACGTCGCCAGTAACATTCAGGACCCGCTCAGTCGCGTCAACGGCGTGGGGGATATCGACGCCTACGGCTCGCAATACTCAATGCGCATCTGGCTCGATCCGGCAAAGCTCAATAGCTTCCAGCTGACCACCAAGGATGTTACCGACGCTATCAGTTCGCAGAACGCCCAGATTGCCGTCGGCCAGCTCGGCGGCACGCCTTCCGTGGATAAGCAGGCGCTGAACGCCACCATCAACGCGCAATCTCTGCTGCAAACCCCCGAACAGTTCCGCAATATCACCCTGCGCGTCAATCAGGATGGCTCAGAGGTGACCCTCGGCGATGTCGCTACCGTGGAGATGGGGGCGGAGAAGTATGACTATCTTAGCCGCTACAATCGCCAGGCCGCCTCTGGCCTGGGAATTAAGCTCGCCTCCGGCGCCAACGAAATGGCCACCGCGGAGCGCGTGATCGCTCGCCTCAATGAGCTCTCGCAGTATTTCCCGCACGGGCTGGAATATAAAGTCGCCTACGAGACCACCTCCTTCGTGAAGGCTTCTATTACCGACGTGGTGAAAACCCTGCTGGAGGCGATCCTGCTGGTTTTCCTCGTGATGTATCTTTTCCTGCAGAACTTCCGCGCCACTCTGATCCCGACCATCGCCGTACCGGTGGTGCTGATGGGCACCTTCGCGGTGCTCTATGCCTGTGGTTACAGCATCAACACCCTGACGATGTTCGCGATGGTGCTGGCGATCGGCCTGCTGGTGGATGACGCCATCGTGGTGGTGGAGAACGTTGAGCGCATCATGAGCGAGGAAGGCCTGTCGCCGCGGGAAGCCACCCGCAAATCGATGGGACAAATTCAGGGCGCGCTGGTGGGGATCGCGATGGTGCTGTCGGCGGTGTTTGTGCCGATGGCCTTCTTCGGCGGCACCACCGGCGCTATCTATCGCCAGTTCTCTATTACGATTGTCGCGGCGATGGTCCTCTCGGTGCTGGTGGCCATGATCCTCACCCCGGCCCTTTGCGCTACCCTGCTCAAGCCGATTAAACCAGGTGAATCCCATGAGCGAAAAGGCTTCTTCGGCTGGTTCAACCGCACCTTTAACCGCAGCGCCAGCCGCTATGAAACTTTCGTCGGCAAGATCCTTCACCGCTCGCTGCGCTGGATGCTGATCTACATCGTCCTGCTCGGCGGGATGGTGTTCTTGTTCCTGCATCTGCCCACTTCGTTCCTGCCGCTGGAGGATCGGGGGATGTTCACCACCTCGGTACAGTTGCCGAGCGGCAGCACCCAACAGCAGACGCTGAAAGTGGTACAGAAAGCGGAAGATTACTTCCTCAATAACGAGAAGCAGAACGTCGAGTCAGTGTTTGCTACCGTTGGCTCCGGCCCCGGCGGCAACGGGCAGAACGTAGCCCGCATGTTTGTGCGCCTCAAAGACTGGGACCAGCGCGATCCGCAAACCGGCTCCTCCTTTGCCATTATTGAACGCGCCACCAAAGCGTTTAATCAGATCAACGAAGCCCGGGTCATCGCCAGCAGCCCGCCGGCAATCAGCGGCCTCGGCAGTTCGGCAGGCTTCGACATGGAGCTGGAAGATCACGCCGGTAAGGGGCACGATGCGCTGATGGCGGCGCGCGATACGCTGCTTGAGCTGGCGGCTAAAAACCCGCTGTTGACCCGCGTCCGGCATAACGGGCTCGACGACAGCCCGCAGCTGCAGGTCGATATCGATCAGCGTAAAGCTCAGGCGCTGGGCGTCTCCATTGATGACATCAACGATACGCTGCAAACCGCCTGGGGGTCGAGCTACGTCAACGACTTTATGGATCGCGGGAGGGTGAAGAAAGTCTACGTCCAGGCGGCGGCGAAATATCGGATGCTGCCTGACGATATCAATCTCTGGTACGTCCGCAACAGCAGCGGCACGATGGTGCCGTTCTCGGCCTTCGCCACCTCGCACTGGGAGACCGGTTCGCCGCGCCTGGAGCGCTACAATGGCTACTCGGCGGTGGAGATCGTCGGTGAAGCGGCGCCGGGCATCAGTACCGGTACCGCGATGGACATGATGGAGAAGCTGGCCGCGCAGCTGCCGACCGGCTTTGGCCTCGAATGGACCGCCATGTCCTATCAGGAACGCCTCTCCGGCGCTCAGGCGCCGGCCCTGTACGCGATTTCCCTGCTGGTGGTGTTCCTGTGCCTGGCGGCGCTGTACGAGAGCTGGTCGGTGCCGTTCTCGGTGATGCTGGTGGTTCCGCTCGGGGTGATTGGCGCTCTGCTGGCGACCTGGATGCGCGGCCTGGAGAATGACGTTTACTTTCAGGTGGGCCTGTTGACGGTGATCGGCCTGTCGGCGAAAAACGCCATTCTGATCGTCGAGTTCGCCAATGAGCTTAACGAGAAAGGCCAGGATCTGCTCAGCGCCACGCTGTCGGCCTGCCGTCAGCGCCTGCGCCCTATCCTGATGACCTCGCTGGCGTTTATCTTCGGCGTGCTGCCGATGGCCACCAGTACCGGCGCCGGTTCCGGCAGCCAGCATGCGGTCGGCACCGGGGTGATGGGCGGGATGATCTCCGCCACCGTGCTGGCCATCTTTTTCGTACCGCTGTTCTTTGTGCTGGTGCGTCGCCGCTTTCCGCTGAAGGAGCGTCCGCAATAAACCGTCGGGCGACGGCGGCGAGCCGTAATAACAGAAAAGGCGACCTGGATGGTCGCCTTCTTTATGTGTTCAGAACTATGACGCGCTTATTTACGTCGCGTTATTCCCCTGCTCACATTGCGGAAATTTATTTACGAAGCATGCCTTCAATAAAATCTTTCCAGTTCCCCAGTTCATGTTCAATCATAATAGCCTCTCTTATTATTATGGTCGATTCTATATAACTTCATTGCTGATGGGAAGTTGTGCTCCCCTATTGCTCTGATTGTCTTGTGGACCGCTGACAGAGATAAAACCTCTGGTTGCCGCCACTATGCCGTCTCGTATGTAAAAATTATGTGATACAGAGCACCATCAAGCAACATTTTCGTAATATTGTTAATGCCCTCACATCATGCCCGCGGCTGGGCGAATTTTAATCACCCTAACGCATTGCATGAGATACCCGGTAAAAGGTTATATTTATTCATCTGAATCACGTATTATTTCAACAAGGCTTATATATTCGGAAATATCTGAGTTAACCGCTTAATTGAATGTTAAAGGTTTATCTATGCTCACCATGTACGGAATTAAAAACTGCGATACCATTAAAAAAGCCCGCCGCTGGCTGGAAGCACATCAGATTGACTATCGCTTCCATGACTACCGCACCGATGGCCTCGACCGCGCGCAACTGGATACCTTTATTGCCGAACTGGGCTGGCAGGCGCTGCTGAACACCCGCGGCACCACCTGGCGCAAACTGGACGAATCGCTGCGCAACAGCATCGATAATGCCGATGCCGCCGCCGCATTGATGCTGGAAATGCCGGCGATCATCAAACGCCCATTGCTCTGCGCGCCCGGTCGTCCTATGCTGCTGGGTTTTAGTGAAGCAAGTTATCAGCAGTTTAACGAGGTATAGTCTATGTCTTGCCCGGTCATTGAGCTGGCTCAGCAGCTTATTCGCCGCCCTTCCCTTAGCCCCGATGATGCGGGATGCCAGGCGTTAATGATTGAACGCCTGCGTGCGATCGGCTTTACCGTTGAACCGATGGATTTCGGCGATACGCAGAACTTCTGGGCCTGGCGCGGCCACGGCGAGACGCTGGCCTTCGCCGGCCACACCGACGTGGTCCCGGCAGGCGACGCCGACCGCTGGATCAACCCCCCGTTCGAACCCACCATCCGCGACGGGATGCTGTTTGGCCGCGGGGCGGCGGATATGAAAGGCTCGCTGGCGGCGATGGTGGTTGCCGCAGAGCGTTTTGTCGCGCAGTACCCGAACCACCGGGGCCGACTGGCGTTTTTGATCACCTCTGATGAAGAGGCCAGCGCGAAAAACGGCACCGTCAAAGTGGTGGAGACGCTGATGGCGCGTAACGAGCGTCTGGACTACTGTCTGGTCGGCGAACCCTCCAGTACCGAAGTGGTCGGCGATGTGGTGAAAAACGGCCGCCGCGGCTCGCTGACCTGCAACCTGACCATTCACGGCGTACAGGGCCATGTCGCCTATCCGCACCTTGCCGATAACCCCGTCCATCGCGCCGCGCCGATGCTGGCGGAGCTGGTCAATATCGAGTGGGATAAAGGCAATGAATACTTCCCGCCGACCAGCATGCAGATTGCCAACGTGCAGTCCGGTACCGGCAGCAACAACGTGATCCCTGGCGATATGTTCGTCCAGTTCAACTTCCGCTTCAGTACGGAACTGACTGACGAGACGATCAAAGCCCGGGTGGTCGCCCTGCTGGAAAAATACCAGCTGCGTTACAGCGTGGAGTGGTGGCTCTCCGGACAGCCGTTCCTTACCGGACGGGGCAAGCTGGTGGATGCGGTCGTCAATGCCATTGAGCACTATAATGAGATCAAACCGCAGCTGTTAACCAACGGCGGCACCTCAGACGGACGGTTTATCGCGCGCATGGGGGCGCAGGTGGTTGAGCTGGGCCCCGTGAACGCCACGATTCACAAAATTAATGAATGTGTGAACGCCGCCGACCTGCAGCTGCTGGCGCGGATGTATCAACGCGTAATGGAACAGCTGGTCGCCTGACGTACTGACGTAAAGAGGAAGCGCGCATGGAATGGCTTATTAAACACTGGTGGATTCTGGTGCTGGTCTTTTTGGTGGGGGTAATTATCAACGTGATTAAAGATCTAAACCGCGTTGACCACAAAAAATTCCTCAACAACAAACCCGATCTGCCGCCGCACCGTGATTTTAACGATAAATGGGACGATGACGACGACTGGCCGAAGCACGACCAGTCGAAGAAACCGTAAGTTTGCCGTTATCGCGGTAGCGCCCGCCTGTAACCCCGCCCGCCGGGGTTACAGCATTTCGATGATATCGTCCCCTTTCGGCGTACTGCCGCTCAGCGCCTCATCAAAATAGTGCTTCGGCACGGTGTAGCGCAGTCGCTCGATCGCGAACTGCATGCTGCGATCGTCAATGGCATGCCCCAGATCGTCCACAATATCTAAGGTCACGTCGCCCCCCGCCTGCAACAGCGCCTCCTGTGCCGACACCGCCCACGCCAGATCGATAACCCGATCGTCACCACCGTGGATCAGGTGAATGGTGGTGGCCGTCGTTGCGGTAACCGGCAGCGTCGCATAGCGGCCATTAAAGGCGATCACCCGCGAAGCCAGATCCGGCGCTGCTTTGATGCTTTCCAGCGACATGATCGCCCCCTGAGAGAAGCCGATCAGCGCGGTGGCCAGTGGGCTGATGCCGCTCTTTTCCTGCCAGTAGCGCACAATTTCAATAAAGGTCGGCATAATGGCGTCGATACGCTGCTGACGATTCTCTTCCGTCACTCCCTGCACCGAAAACCACTGCCGACCGTCAGGACCGCAAGGCTCCACCCCGCCAATGCTCACGATCAGCGCATCAGGAAACTGCGGCGCGAACCAGCTGCCAATTTGCCCCATGGAGACCGGGTTATCCCCCACGCCATGAAACAGCAGCAACAGCTGTTGCGCAGGCGTCGCAGGGCTTTGAACAATAAAATGATCGTGTTTCATGGCTGTCTCCTTAGTGTATGCGGGCAGTGTACGCCGCTCGCCAGATATGACCATGCCATTTAACTGAATGAGTTAGTTAAAAAAATTGCAGGTTCGCCACCTGCTGATGCAGCGCCTCGGCGCGCGCTGCATCGAGGAAGCGCAAGGCGTCAGCGGCCTCCTGACGCCATCTCGCCAGCAGGGCTTTACGCCCTGTTAGCTGCAGCGCGGCGCAGAGTTCGGCCTCTTCTTCCCCCTGCAGACGCCCGCGCAGGGCCGGCAACGGGATGTCGGCCTGCAACAGCAGGCGATTGAGGCAACCCAGCGCCGCGGCCAGCGGGCGATGGGCGAAGGCAAAGCTCGCCGCTTCCAGCCAGTCCTCATCACTAAGCATAGCCCCTGAAACGGCCGGCAGCGGCGCGGACGCTTGCCGCCACGGGCGCAGCCAGTATTCATCACGCTGTAGCCGCTGTGCCTCCCGTTGCGCGAGCTGATGCCCCGCTGCAGTCAGCGGGAACAGAGCCATCGCGGTATAGCACCCGCTGCTGGCCTCGCGATGGGTGCCCAGCCGCACGAGAATAAACCCACAGCGTTGCCAGAAGCGCCACAGCTCAGGGGTATAGCCAAAGCTGACGGAGAGATAATCATAACCTGCGGCATCGGCGGCGATATCGGCGATCATCTGTTGCCCCAGCCCTTCGCGCTGGCGGGCGGGGTGGACGGCGATCCGACTGACCCGCAGCCCGCGCAGCGTCGCCGCCAGGGGACTGCCGCCATGCGCCGCCAGCGACTGGGCGACCAGGTTCCCCCGCGGCCGGCGAAAACCCGCCCACACCGCCCGGCTGAGTTCGGGAGAAAGTCCCCCTTCGGCCACCAGCCACAGGGCGCCCGCCACCGCACCGCCGGCGCGAGCGCAGCGGAAAGCCTGGCCTGGAGCGTCCATCATGCGCCGCAGATCGAGAGGAGAAGTGCGGTAATGCGCCCCGGATAACAGCTGGTACATCGCTTCCGGCAGCGCCGGCTGCGTTTGCCAGCTGGACTGATTGACCGCCTCCAGGCCTACCTCCCCCGTCGGCGCGTCGCGAAATGCCTCATCGCTGAAGATCAGCAGCTGGCTGATGGCCGACTCCAGCGGGCAGCCTGCGGCCCAGCGGATCGGCGCGCTCAGGCTGAACAATTGCAGATAGGGCAGGCTGGCGCAAAATTTCAGCAGGAACCCGCGACCGGTGCCCTCATAACCCTGCACCGTCGTGGTAAGTAGCGTGCGGGGAAAACGGCTAACCAGCTGCCGGAGAAGCGGAGCCGGTATAGCCGCGGCCTCATCGACAATCAGCCAGGACGCCTTTTCCTTCGACGACAGCAACGCATCAGGAGCCATAAAGCGAAACGCCTCGCCGGCAAAGCTCGCCAGCACGTCGACGGCGCTGCGGGTCGGGGCGGTAACGATGGCCTCACCCGCGAGCTGGCGCAGCAGCATGCCCGCGAGGGCGGATTTCCCTCGCCCTCGTTCAGCCGTCACTGCTGCGATACCAGGCGGTAGACGCAATAATTGCCCAAGGATCGCCGCCTGTTCGGCCAGCGGGTGACCATCGGCGGGATGCCAGTCAGTGCGCCGGACGGCCAGCGGGAGCCGCGGCGAGTCCGACTGCCGCCAGAGCAGCACCTCGGGGTCGGCGATAAACTGCCGACAGCAGCGGAGAACAAAGTTGGGGGTAGAGATCGGGTCGGGCGTATCGCTCCAGCGCAGGGAGTCCTCATCCACCCGGGACGGCCAGTCGGCGAAAGAGGGCGTCAGCAGCACCAGCCAGCTTCCCGCCCGCAGCGTACCGCTCAGGGCCGCCAGGGCGGCCACATCAAACCCGCGCCGGGCATCGAAAAAGGCGTGCATCACTTCCCGCCCCAGCAGCGTCTTCAGGGCGCCAGGCGCCACGCCGGGGGCAGAAACCGGCTCGGAGCCCACCCACAGGCCATCGCCGCCGAGCCGCTCCCGCAGCGCCTGCGCCTGCTGCAGCGTCCAGGCCTCGTCGCCGCTGAGCACCAGCAGGCGGCGAATCCCCTCCCGCGCCATCTGCGCGGTGAGGTCAAGCAGCGCGTCCATCATCAGGGGCGATTACAACGCGCTGCCGAAGGTGTTGCACTGCGCCGGGTCGCCGCTGTCGAAACCGCGTTTGAACCAGGTGTAGCGCTGTTTTGACGTTCCGTGGGTAAAGCTGTCCGGTACCACCCGCCCCTGGCTCTGCTGCTGCAGACGGTCGTCGCCGATGGCCTCGGCGGCGTTTAACGCCTCCTGCAGATCGCCGGTTTCCAGAATATCCTGCTGCTGCATATTATGCCCCCAGACGCCGGCGAAGCAGTCTGCCTGTAGCTCCATCTTAACCGACAGCCGGTTGGCTTCGGCCTCGGTGGCATGCTGCTGTTGCTGGCGAACCTTCGGCTCAATGCCCAGCAGTTTTTGTACGTGATGACCCACTTCATGGGCAATGACGTACCCCTGGGCAAAGTCGCCATCGGCGCCCAGTTTATTTTTCATTTCATCGTAGAATGACAGGTCGATATAGACCGTACTGTCGGCAGGACAGTAGAACGGCCCCATCACCGACTGGCCGGTACCGCAGCCGGTACGGGTCGCGCCGCGGTAGAGCACCAGCTTTGGCTGAGGGTACTGGCGGCCCATCTTTTCAAAAATCGGTCCCCAGGTATCTTCGGTGGTGGCCAGAATGACGGAAGTAAACTTCGCCGCTTCATCGTCTTTCGGACTGATGGAGCGCTGCGTGGAGGTCTGCTGCTGCGGCATCGGTTCGCCGGTCAACATGCCGGTCAAATCCACGCCGTAGTAGCCCGCCACCAGCACAATAATCAGCAGTACAATGCCGCCCTTCCCGCTCGGCAGACGGAAGCCGCCGCCCCCGCCGCCGCCAAACGGCGAGCCTGATTGTCCACGTCGATCTTCAACATTGTCGCTTTCGCGACGCCCTTGCCAGCGCATAAGCACCTCATTCCCTGTTATGTATCAATAGCAGAGATCGTAGGCGGTTCAGCGCAGGATTACCACAGGAAACAGCAAGAGACGCCAGAAGATGAGGCCATCTTCTGGCGGCGGGCGGGTTAGTCGAGCTTAACGCCCAGACGGTGAGCCACTTCTTCGTAGGCTTCGATCAGGCCGCCAAGGCTCTGGCGGAAGCGGTCTTTGTCCATTTTATCGAGGGTGTTTTTGTCCCACAGGCGGCTGCCGTCCGGCGAAAACTCATCGCCCAGGACCACTTCGCCTTTGAACAGACCAAACTCCAGCTTAAAGTCCACCAGAATCAGACCGGCGTCATCGAACAGCTTTTTCAGCACGTCGTTGGCTTTGTAGGTCAGCTCGCGCATCCGCGCCAGATTCTCTTTGCTCACCCAGCCGAAGGTTTCGCAATAGGAGTCGTTGACCATCGGATCGTGCATGGCATCGTTTTTCAGGAACAGATCGAACAGCGGCGGATTCAGCTCGATTCCTTCTTCAATGCCTAAACGTTTTACCAGCGAGCCTGCCGCACGGTTACGCACCACGCACTCCACCGGCACCATATCCAGTTTTTTTACCAGGCATTCGGTATCGGAGAGCAGCGCTTCCATCTGGGTAGGGATGCCCGCTTCTGCCAGTTTGCTCATAATGAAGTGGTTGAACTTGTTATTCACCATGCCTTTACGATCGAACTGCTCGATGCGCGCGCCATCACCTGCTGACGTATCGTTACGGAATTCCAGTACCAGCAGGTCCGGATTATCGGTGCTGTATACTGTCTTCGCCTTACCACGATACAACTCAGCTTGCTTTTTCATCTTTCACTACTCCAGTGATATTGAGCCTAAAAATACGTTTCCACCTATACACAAAATCATTCAAAGTGCATCGAGGCGGCAACTGAGCGAATCCCCAGGAGCTTACAAAAGTAAGTGACTGGGGTGAACGAAGGCGGCCAACAAAGAGGCAATTTGAAGGATGATGTGCATACGCACACGTTTGCGTCACTATATATTAAAAGGGCCGGATTGCTCCAGCCCTTTCGTTTACTTGTTAAATGCGGCCTGGAATACGGCTACCAGGGCGTCATTTTGCGACTGCGTCAGGGTGTGGCCTTTCGGGTCGATGAACTGCAGGCTACTGCGGTTATCGAGGTCGCCGACCTGAAGTTTGTAGTCACCGGAGGCCAGCTGCGGGTCGCGTGCGCCCAGCTCCTGCCAGCTGCTGTCAGACAGCGGCTTGTAGGTCAGCGCCATGCTGCCCTGAGAGCGCGTGCTGTCGGTCACTTTCATCCCCACTTTCTCGAGGGCGCCTGGCAGACGCTGCCACACCATGTTAAACGGCGCGCGAACAACGAGCATCGGCAGACCCGTATCGTCGGCAGCGCTCTGCACGTCGAAGGTGGCGCCCGCGCTGCGCTGGGCGGCGTTCTGGGCGCTGGTGGCGTTCATGTCCAAGCCTTCCGAAATGACGTTCAGCATGGCGGTGCTGTAGCGCTGCAGTGACGCCGGATCGGCAACCGGTTTACCCGCCTGCTCCAGATTCACCAGCTTGACCACCACCGCTTGCTGATAGCCCTGCGGTTTGACGGAGATTTGATAACGACCGCGATACTGCTGATCTTCATCAAGACGGTTCCACTCAACCCAGTCGGTGTTCAGCGTCTGGCTCGCATCATCGCGCTTGGCGATAACGTAGTTCTTCGACTGAAGAATGCTGGTAACCTGCGCCCACAGCGAACCGCTGCGGCCGTTCTCGACCATCAGCGTCGCGGTATCGCCGTTGAACTGGGTGCGGGCGCCGCTAACCAATGCCAGCGGCTGCGCCGGCGGGCGAATGTCCAGCGCCTTGCCGACCGCGCCGGTGCTGTTGGCCACCGGAATGTTGTAATCACCCACCTGAATCGGCAGGATCATCCCCGCCGGCGCGTGAAGTTCGCTCAACGGTGACGCCTGTAAATAGGCCTCATCACCGCTCACCTGACGCTTATAGCGCGAGTCGGAACTACAGGCCGCGAGGAGTAGAACCAGCGAAACACCCGCAACCTTCGCCAGGCGCGACTTCTGTACTGAGTAAGCCATCAAATCTCCCTAAACTTTACAGCAAACCGGCATGCTTCAGCGCGGCGGTAACGGCTTCACGACCCTGGTCGGTGATAGGCGTCATCGGCAAGCGCAGCGTATCGGTCGCCACAAGACCCAACGCCTTGCATCCCCATTTCACCGGGATAGGATTGGGTTCGACAAATAATTTTGTATGCAATGGCATCAGACGCTGGTTAATCGCCCGGGCTTCGGCAAATTGACCCGCCAGCGCCAGACGGCACATGTCGGCCATTTCGCGCGCCGCCACGTTGGCGGTGACGGAAATCACGCCCACGCCGCCGAGCTGCATGAAGTCCATACCGGTCGCATCGTCACCGCTCAGCAGAATAAAGTCGTCTGAAACCAGCTCTTTGATCTGGTGAACGCGACTTAAGTTCCCTGTAGCTTCCTTAATACCGACAATATTTTTAATTTCCGCCAGACGGCCAACGGTTTCCGGCAGCATATCGCAACCGGTACGGGACGGCACATTATACAGAATTTGCGGCAGGTCAGTATGTTCGGCGATAGCTTTAAAGTGCTGGAACAGGCCTTCCTGGGTAGGACGGTTATAATAAGGAGTGACCGTCAGGCAGCCGACAACGCCGCTGTCGTTAAAACGCTTGGTCAGGCTAATCGCCTCTGCGGTTGCATTGGCTCCCGTTCCAGCGATCACCGGGATACGCCCGTCAGCCAGTTCCAGCGTCATCATCACCACGTCGCCGTGCTCTTCATGGCTCAGCGTTGCGGATTCACCGGTAGTCCCTACCGAAACGATCGCCGAGGTTCCGTTGGCGACATGGTAATCAATCAGTTTTTTCAGGCTTGTCCGGCAGACATTACCGTTTTCATCCATCGGCGTGACAAGCGCTACAATACTTCCCGTGAACATGGGCCATCCTCAGAGCAGAAGTGCGACAAGATTCTCAATGTTACGTTTGGAGCTGCAATAAAAGCAAGAGACCCGACGCCATCAGGGATGTTGTATGGCGGTTTTTTTTATGCTTTCCTAATGTTACCTCACCTTTTTAAAGGAAGAACAGGTTTGACAGCCTCATTACAACACTATCTGGTTATTACCGCCCTGGGGGCTGACCGTCCCGGCATCGTGAATACGATCACTCGCCACGTCAGCAGCTGCGGTTGTAATATCGAAGACAGCCGGCTGGCCATGCTCGGTGATGAGTTTACGTTTATCATGCTGCTTTCCGGGTCGTGGAATGCGATTAACCTGATCGAATCAACCCTGCCGCTGAAAGGCGCGGAGCTGGAGCTGTTGATCGTGATGAAACGCACCACCGCGCGCCCCCCGCAGGCCATGCCAAACACCGTCTGGGTCCAGGTTGAGGTGCCGGACTCACCGCATATCATCGAGCGCTTCACTGCCCTGTGCGATACATGGAATATGAATATCGCGGAACTGGTGTCCCGCACGCAGCCGGGAGACGGTGATTCCGCGCAGCTTTTTATTCAGATAACTGCCCACAGTCCTGCGACGCAAAATGCAGCAAATATCGAACAAGCGTTCAAAGCCCTATGTACAGAACTCAACGCACAAGGCAGTATTAACATCGTTAATTATTCACAGCATGATGAACAGGATGGAGTTTAACCCATGACCCCACTGAAAGCCGGTGATCTTGCACCGAAATTTAGCTTACCGGACCAGGACGGCGAGGAAGTAAATTTAACCGACTTCCAGGGACAGCGTGTCCTGGTTTATTTTTACCCGAAGGCCATGACCCCGGGCTGCACCGTCCAGGCGTGCGGCTTGCGCGACAACATGGACGACCTGAAGAAAGCCGGTGTGGAAGTGCTGGGCATCAGCACCGATAAACCGGAAAAGCTCTCCCGCTTCGCCGAAAAAGAGCTGCTGAACTTTACGCTGCTGTCTGATGAAAACCATCAGGTTTGCGAGCAGTTTGGCGTCTGGGGCGAAAAATCCTTTATGGGGAAAACCTACGACGGGATCCACCGTATCAGCTTCCTCGTCGATGCCGATGGCAAAATCGAACACGTCTTTGATGACTTCAAAACCAGCAATCACCACGACGTGGTGCTGAACTGGCTGAAAGAAAACGCCTGATGCAAAGCAAGACGCCGGGTGAGAGAACCTCGCCCGGCGTCTTTTTTTATCCTCAATGCCTTAGTCGTCGTCGACCACCAGGCCATCCGGCCAGGCATGCACCACCGCTTTAATCAACGTGGCCAGCGGAATGGCGAAGAAGACGCCCCAGAACCCCCACAAACCGCCAAAGATCACCACCGACAGGATAATCACCAGCGGGTGCAGATTCACCGCTTCCGAGAACAGCACCGGGACCAGCAGATTGCCGTCAAGCCCCTGAATAATCAGATAGACCGCGAACAGACTCCAGAACTCGGTGCCCGCGCCAAACTGAAACAGCGCCACCCCCACCACCGGAATGGTCACCACAAATGCGCCGATATAGGGGATCAGCACCGAGAAGCCCACCAGCACCGCCAACAGCAGCGAGTAGTTAAGGCCGAAAAGGATGAAGCCTATCCAGGTGGCGACGCTGACGACAATCATCTCCAGCACCTTACCGCGAATGTAGTTGGTGATTTGCTGGTTCATCTCCTTCCATACCTGCCCGGCCAGGCCGCGGTTGCGCGGCAGCACGCGGCGTACCGCGTTGAGCATCTGCTCTTTATCCTTCAGCAGGAAGAAGACCATCAGCGGCACCAGCACCAGATACACCGCCAGCGTAAGCAGCCCCACCAGCGAGGCGAGAGAATACTTGACCACTGAGTCGCCCACCGTCAGCATCCGGGTGCGCATATTTTCCGCCATCGCATCGATGATGCCGGCATCCATTAACGCCGGATAGCGCCGCGGCAGCGTGGCGGCAAAATCAGAGAGCTTGTTGAGCATGCCCGGCATATCGCGGATAAGGTAGATCCCCTGCTGCCAGGCCACCGGCAGCACCACGAAAGCCAGCAACAGCAGGATGCCCACGAAGAGGATCAGCACCAGCGAGGTCGCCCAGGTGCGCGACAGACCGATGCGCTCCAGGCGCACGGTCGGCCACTCCAGCAAATAGGCCAGCACGATAGCCACCAGTAACGGGGCCAGCAGGCCGCTGAAAAAGAACATGATGCCGAAACCGGCAAGCAAAATAACCAGCAGCGCTATCGCCTCAGGGTCGCTGAATCGACGGCGGTACCACTGCATTAACATCTCGAGCATAAAACCTTCCCTGAAGCGCAAAGCGGCGACAAACGGAGGAATTGTATCGAAATGTCACAAAAAAGACTTCGCTTTTTGATGCGCAGCAGACAAACCCGTCTCCGCCGTGAAGAACCTATTTTCAATGTGTCTAACGCCAGCTAAACTCGCTGGGATGCGGCCAGGGAACATTGCGTCGCACAATCGGTCAAACTGGCACACCCACATTACAGGACAGAGGTTATGTTCAGGCAGTTGAAGAAAACGCTGGTGGCGACCGTGATCGCGTCGCTGACGCTGGGTTCGTTAGGCCCTGCTTTTGCTGACTCCGCAGATACCCTGCCGGACATGGGGACCTCCGCAGGAAGCACGCTGTCGATTGGTCAGGAAATGCAGATGGGGGATTACTACGTCCGCCAGCTGCGCGGCAGCGCGCCGCTGATCAACGACCCTCTGCTGGTGCAATACATCAACGGGCTGGGCATGCGTCTGGTCTCGCATGCGAATTCGGTGCGCACCCCGTTCCACTTCTATTTGATTAATAACGACCAAATCAACGCCTTCGCCTTCTTCGGCGGCAATGTGGTCCTCCACTCGGCCCTGTTCCGCTATTCCGATAATGAGAGCGAACTGGCCTCTGTCATGGCGCACGAAATTTCCCACGTTACGCAGCGGCATCTTGCCCGCGCAATGGAAGATCAGAAGCGCAATGCGCCGCTGACCTGGGTCGGCGCGCTGGGTTCAATTCTGCTGGCGATGGCCAGCCCGCAGGCCGGGATGGCGGCGCTGACCGGGACGCTGGCCGGCACCCAACAGGGCATGATCAGCTTCACCCGTCAGAACGAAGAAGAGGCCGACCGGATCGGTATTCAGGTTCTGCAACGCTCAGGATTCGACCCGCAGGCCATGCCGATGTTTATGGGTAAACTGCTTGATGAGTCGCGTTACTCAACGCGGCCGCCGGAAATGCTGCTCACCCACCCCCTGCCGGAAAGCCGGCTTGCCGATGCCCGTAACCGCGCCAACCAGATGCGCCCGGTTGTCGTACAGTCCTCAGCGGACTTCTATCTGGCGAAGGCGCGTACCCTCGGAATGTACACCAACGGCGACAATAAGCTGGGCACCGATCTGCTCAACGCCTGGGATAAAGGCAATATCCGCCAGCAGCATGCCGCGCAGTATGGCCGCGCCCTGCTGGCGATGGAAAGCAACAACTTTGACCAGGCGCGCAAAACGCTGCAGCCGCTGCTCAGCGCCGATCCGCAAAATCCCTGGTATCTCGATCTGGCTACCGATATCGACCTCGGGCAGAAGAAAACCGGCGACGCCATCAACCGCCTTAAAAACGCCCGCGAGCTGCGCACCAATCCGGTGCTGCAGTTGAACCTGGCCAACGCCCTGCTGCAGGGTGGCCAGCCCGGGGAAGCGGCGACCATCCTGAATCGTTATACCTTTACCTATAAAGAGGATGGCAACGGCTGGGACCTGCTGGCTCAGGCGGAAGGCGCCCTGGGCAATCGCGACCAGGAGCTGGCGGCGCGGGCAGAAAGCATGGCGCTGGTCGGCCAGCTGGAACAGGCGATTTCCCTGCTCAGCAGCGCCAGCTCGCAAGTGAAACTCGGTAGTCTGCAGCAGGCCCGCTACGATGCCCGCATCGACCAGCTACGTGAGCTACAGGCCCGCTTCCGCCCCTACCAAAAAATGTAAGGAGACCCCATGACCGACGCGGTAAAAATTTACCATAACCCACGCTGCTCGAAGAGCCGCGAAACGCTGAGCCTGTTGAAGAGCCACGGCATCGATCCTGAGGTGGTGCTTTATCTTGAGACGCCACCGGATGCCGGGACGCTGCGTCAACTGCTGCAGCTGCTGGGTATGGAGAGCCCCCGCGAGCTCATGCGCCAGAAAGAGGATCTGTATAAATCGCTTAATCTTGCCGACCCGGCGCTCAGCGACGCGGCGTTGATACAGGCGATGGTCGACAATCCTAAGCTTATCGAACGCCCCATTGTCGTTAGCCGCGGCCAGGCGCGTATTGGCCGACCGCCGGAGCAGGTCCTCGAGATCGTAAGCTAACCCGCCCGCGCCGCGCTATCGCGGCGCTTTTTTTACGTAGCCGATTCCAGATCTTCCACGCCAATCCCTCCCGCCCGCCTTGCAGTGCTACTGTTCATCTATCGCTCAATCCACTGGACGGATGAACATGAAAAAACCAACCTCAACGCCTCATGATGCTGTATTTAAGAGCTATCTCTCCCATCCTGATACCGCCCGCGATTTTCTGCGGCTGTACCTGCCCGAGACGCTGCTTAAGGTGTGCGATCTGCATACGCTGCATCTCGAGTCCGGGCATTTTGTCGAAGACGATCTGCGTCCCTTTTACGCCGACATTCTGTATTCCCTGAAAACCACGGCGGGAGACGGCTATATTTATGCGCTTATCGAACACCAGAGCACGCCCGATCGGCATATGGCCTTTCGTCTGATGCGCTACGCCATCGCCGCCATGCAGCGCCACCTTGATGCCGGCCACGATCGGCTGCCGCTGGTGATCCCTGTTCTCTTCTACCACGGTCTGGTGAGCCCCTACCCGTTCTCGCTGCGCTGGCTCGATGAATTCGTCGCTCCGGAGCTGGCCGGCCACCTTTATCACGGGGCGTTTCCGCTGGCGGACATTACCGTCATTCCGGATGACGACATTGCCACCCATCAGCGCATGGCGACGTTGGAGTTACTGCAAAAACATATTCGACAACGCGATCTGGCGCAGCTCCTCGACAAGCTGAGCGAATTATTATTGACTGGTCTGGCGACGGAATCGCAGGTACAAGCCCTGATGCACTATCTGGTGCAGGCAGGCAACGCGCGAGAGCCGATCAAGTTCATTCGCGAGCTGGCGTTACGTACGCCGCAGCACAAGGAGACGTTGATGACAATTGCGGAATATCTGGAACAACAGGGCCTGGAGCGGGGCCTGGCGCAGGGCCTGGCGCAGGGCCGTCAGGAAGGCCGGAAGGAAGAGGCGCAGCGTATCGCCGCCGCTATGCTACACAGTGGCCTGGCGCGCGATCTGGTCGCCCGGTTGACCGGGCTGACGGAGGAGGAACTGACTCCGCAGGCGGACTAGAGTTTAAGGATCTCTTTCACGAAGGGGATCGTCAGCTTGCGCTGAGCGGTAATCGAGGCATGATCCAGCTGATCGAGGGTCATAAACAGCGAGCGCATTTCGCGATCCAGCCGCTTCAGCAGGAAGCGGCAAACGTCCTCCGGCATCTCGAAGCCGCGCAGTCTGGCGCGCAGCTGCAGGGCCTGCAGCTTGTCTTCATCCGACAGCGGCTGCAGCTTATAGATCTGCCCCCAGTCAAGCCGCGAGGCGAGATCCGGCAGACCAAGATTCAGTTGCCGCGGCGGCCGGTCCCCGGTGATCAGCAGACGGGTTTTACCTGATTCCAGGATCCGGTTGTAGAGATTAAAGATGGCCATTTCCCAGGGCTCATCCCCGGCGACGCACTCGATGTTATCGATGCAGACCAGCGCCAGCTGTTCCATCCCCTCCAGCACCTCCGGCACAAACCAGGTGCGTTTATCCAGCGGCACGTAGCCCACGGCATCCCCGCGCTGGGAAAGCTCGGCGCAGGCGGCATGTAACAGGTGGCTGCGACCCGCCCCTTCACGTGACCAGATATAAATATACCCGCTGTGTTCCTGGCGCAGTACGTTCTGGAGGGCAGCAAGTAGGGAAGGATTATCACCCGGCCAGAAACTCGCGAAGGTTTCGTCGTCAGGAAGATACAGTGGCAAAGAGAGCTGTGCCGGTGCGTTCAGATGGACCTCAACATAGGCTTACAGAAAAACGCGAAGAGTTTATCACAGATTTAGGTCAGGAGAGAACCGGGCGGGATCGCCGCCCGGCCAGACGATCGTTATTTAACCTCTTCGCTATCCGCGGCGTCGAGAACCACCTCTTCCGGACGCAGGACGCTGATAAGCTTGAAAATCAGGCTGAGCGCGATACCGACGATGGTGGCCAGCGCCATCCCTTTCAGCTCAGCGGCGCCGATGTGCACTTTGGCACCGCTGACGCCGATGATCAGGATCACGGAGGTGAGAATCAGATTCTGCGCCTTGCTGTAATCCACCTTCGATTCAATCAGTACGCGGATCCCTGAGGCGCCGATTACCCCGTACAGCAGCAGCGACACGCCGCCCATCACCGGCACCGGGATGATCTGGATCGCCGCCGCCAGTTTGCCGACGCAGGAGAGCAGAATCGCAATGATCGCCGCGCCGCCGATAACCCAGGTGCTGTAGACGCGGGTAATCGCCATCACGCCGATATTTTCCCCGTAGGTGGTGTTAGGCGTCGAGCCGAAGAAGCCGGAAACGATCGTCGACAGGCCATTGGCAAACATCGAACGATGCAGGCCCGGGTCGCGGATCAGATCGCGTTTGACGATATTAGCCGTCACCACCAGGTGACCGACGTGCTCGGCAATCACCACCAGCGCAGCGGGCAGAATGGTGAAGATGGCGAACCATTCAAAACGCGGCGTGTAGAAGGTTGGCAGCGCGAACCAGTGCGCTTCGGCGATCGGGGTGGTATCGACCACGCCCATCACAAACGACAGCGCATAGCCCACCAGAACGCCAATCAGGATCGGGATAATCGCCAGGAAGCCGCGGAACAGGACCGAACCAAACACCGTCACCGCCAGGGTCACCATCGAGATAATAATGGTTTTACTGTCCGGCGACTGGCCGTCGGCCGGCAGCAGCCCGGCCATGTTGGCCGCCACGCCCGCCAGCTCCAGACCGATAACCGCCACGATGGCCCCCATCGCCGCCGGGGGGAACATCACATCCAGCCAGCCGGTACCGGCTTTTTTGACAATAAAGGAGACGAGGCAGAACAGCACGCCGCACATAATGAAACCGCCCAGCGCCACTTCATAGCCCAGCGGCAGCAGGAGCAGCACTGGAGAGATAAAGGCGAAACTCGATCCCAGATACGCCGGGATTTTGCCTTTACAGATAAAGAGGTACAGCAGCGTACCAATGCCGTTGAACAGCAGCACGGTGGCCGGGTTGATGTGGAACAGGATTGGCACCAGCACCGTTGCGCCAAACATGGCAAACAGGTGCTGCAAACTAAGCGGGATAGTCTGTAAAAGCGGCGGTCTTTCACTCACCCCGATAGCACGGCGCGTCATAGTGTTTTCCTCTGAGATGGTTAGTTATGTGTGTTTTATTCAAAAAAAAGCCGACTCTCAAAGTCGGCTTATTTATCGTTATGCGATTATTTCGTACCAAAGATCTTGTCGCCGGCATCGCCGAGACCGGGAATGATGTACCCGTGCTCGTTCAGTCCCTTATCGACAGAGGCGGTGTACAGCTCAACGTCCGGGTGCGCTTTCTCCAGCGCGGCAATTCCTTCCGGCGCCGCCACTAGTACCAGCACCTTGATGCTGGTGCAGCCGGCGTTTTTCAGCAGATCGATAGTGGCGATCATCGACCCACCGGTGGCCAGCATCGGGTCAACCACCAGCGCCATACGCTCATCGATGTTGGACACCAGCTTCTGGAAGTAAGGTACCGGCTCGAGGGTCTCTTCATTGCGATAAATACCCACCACGCTGATACGCGCGCTCGGCACGTGCTCAAGTACCCCTTCCATCATGCCGAGGCCTGCGCGCAGGATTGGCACGACGGTAATTTTCTTGCCCTTGATCTGCTCAACTTCCACCGGGCCGTTCCAGCCTTCGATGGTCACTTTCTCGGTCGCCAGATCGGCGGTGGCTTCATAAGTCAGTAAGCTGCCCACTTCAGAGGCGAGTTCACGGAAGCGTTTGGTGCTGATGTCGTGCTCGCGCATCAGGCCCAGCTTGTGTTTGACGAGTGGGTGTTTGACTTCCACAATCTTCATTCTCTTTCTCCTCTGAGGGGCAGCCACAAAAAAAATCGCGGGATTATACCGCTTTTTTCGGATTAGGCCATACCCATCTTGCTTGACGTATATCAAGCAAAGTGATTTAGAGACAAAAAAACCGGAGGCGAGGCTCCGGTTTTAGCGCGGGGTTCTGCCGGGCGGCGCTAACGCTTACCCGGACCGCAAACCCCCCGGCCCGATAAGCGCAGCGCCACGGGGGAATTATAGCTGCTCCCCGTTGCTGGCAATCACCTTCTTATACCAGTCGAACGACTTCTTCTTACTGCGCTCCAGCGTGCCGTTGCCTTCATTATCTTTATCCACGTAGATAAAGCCGTAGCGTTTTTTCATCTCCCCCGTTCCGGCGGAAACCAGATCGATACAGCCCCACGGGGTATAACCCATCAGATCGACGCCATCCTCGACCACCGCCTTTTTCATCTCCGCGATATGGGCGGAGAGATAATCGATACGGTACTGGTCATCCACGCTGCCATCCGCTTCACGAACATCGATCGCGCCAAAACCGTTTTCGACAATAAACAGCGGTAGCTGATAGTGATCCCAGAACCAGTTCAGAGAATAGCGCAGGCCGACCGGGTCAATCTGCCAGCCCCAGTCCGACTTTTTCACGTACGGGTTGGAGACCAGGCTGGTGGTTTCATCATAATCGAGCAAGGGGTTGTCTTCGGTGGCTTTGGTGGCGAAGGACATATAGTAGCTGAAGCCGATGTAGTCGACACAGCCTTCGGTTAACGCCTGACGATCGGCTTCGGTGATGTCCAGGCTAAAGCCGCGGCGGGCAAAATAGTTGAGCAGATGCTGCGGATAGCGGCCGCGCACGTGGACATCGGTGAACCAGTACCGACGGTGCATGGCGTTCATCGCCATCATCATATCGTCCGGCGCGCAGGTCAGCGGATAGATAGGGCACATGGCGATCATGCAGCCTATCTGCAGAGCAGGGTTGATCTCGCGCGCCGCTTTCACCGCCAGGGCGCTGGCCACCAGCTCATAATGTGCGGCCTGGTACATTACCGGTTCCCGATCTTCACCCGGTAAATACTTCAGACCGGAGTTGGTGAAAGGGGCAAAGTCCTCATGGTAGTTAGCCTGGTTGTTGATCTCGTTGAAGGTCATCCAGTACTTCACTTTATGCTGATAGCGGGTGAAGACGACCCTGGCGAAGCGCACGAAAAAGTCGATCAGCTTGCGGTTACGCCAGCCGCCGTACTCGGTGACCAGGTGATAGGGCATTTCAAAATGCGACAGCGTAATGACCGGTTCAATACCGTGTTTCAGACATTCGTCGAACAGATCGTCATAAAACTGCAGGCCAGCCTCGTTCGGCTCCTGTTCATCGCCCTGCGGGAAAATACGCGTCCAGGCAATCGAGGTGCGGAAACATTTGAAGCCCATTTCGGCAAACAGCGCCAGGTCCTGCGGGTAGCGATGATAAAAATCGATCGCCTCATGGTTCGGGTAGTTTTTCCCCGCCACCACGCCGTCGGTGATTTCCCGCGGCACGCCGTGGGCGCCGGCGGTCATCACATCCGCCACGCTGACCCCCTTGCCCCCCTCCTGCCAGCCGCCCTCTAACTGATGCGCCGCCACCGCGCCGCCCCACAGAAAACCTTCTTTAAATCCGGACATAGTCTCTCCCTAAGGTCGATCGTCGCCAGGCGAACGATAGTGCTGATTGAAATGGTAAACCGCGCCAATCAGGCCGGCATCGTTGCCGTGACTGACGGTATCGAGATAGTCGGCAATGCCGAACCAGGCCAGATGCTGGCGCAGCAGCGTCAGAAATCCAGGACGTTCCACAACGCCGCCGCCGATAAAAATGGTCTGCGGATCGAAGATATTGACGAGGTTATAAAGGCCATGGCCCAGGCCATTGAAGAACTCGGCGACCAGACGCTGGCAAACCGGGTCGCCGGCGTCATAGCGGTTAAAAATCATTTCGCCAGTGACGCTATCCAGCGGCGCGCCAATATGTTCTGCATAGCGATGGCGCAGCACCCGCAGGGTGCAGTTTTCATTCATCGAGTAGCGACGGGGATCGCGTCCGCCGGGACGATCGGTAAGCATATAGCCGAACTCGCCGGCGCGAAAACGCGCCCCGTGGATCAGCTGATGTTGGCAAAAAATCGCTCCACCGATGCCAGTGCCGATAGTGAGCACCAGAAAATTGGCCATCTCCGCCGCTTTACCCTGCCAGCGCTCGGCCAGCAGCACGCAGTTGGCGTCGTTTTCCACCGAGACCGGCAGCCCGGTTCGCGTCTCGAGCCATGATTTCATGGCGAAGTTATCAAATCGACGGATAGCGCCGCCCATGGTGATAAATCCACTGTGCGGATCGACATAGCCCGGCGCGCTGATGGCAATGCCTTCGCATGACGGGTGGGCCGCCAGCCACGACAGCATGGTCTGTAAGATATGATCGCCATCGCTGTCATTGATTGACTGCTTCGCGGTTTCCAGCAGCCTGCCGTCGCGGGTCATGACGCCCATCTTTAACGCGGTGCCACCGATATCAAATGCCGCAATCTTCATTCATCCCTCCCCTGTCGAGCATAAATCACCGGTAATCCATACGGCGATCAATCACAGAAACCGGTTTCATTGATATGATGGGGATTACCTGACACTGAGGCAAGCACAAGGCTGTACCCGGTTTCATTTTCGTGAGCAGTATCAAATTTGACCATCCGCCAACGGTTTTACGCCGACTGTAAAGCAGGCTCGCAAACGTTTGCTTTCCCTGTTAGAATTGCGCCGATTTTTCTTGCTTACCGCAAACGCGTGGAGACTTCGCAGTGACCGACAAAACCTCTCTCAGCTATAAAGATGCCGGCGTGGATATTGATGCAGGCAACGCTCTCGTCGACCGTATTAAGGGCGTGGTGAAGAAAACCCGTCGCCCGGAAGTGATGGGTGGACTGGGCGGATTCGGCGCGCTGTGCGCACTGCCGCAGAAATACCGCGAGCCGGTACTGGTCTCCGGCACCGACGGCGTCGGTACCAAGCTGCGTCTGGCAATGGATCTGAAGCGTCACGACACCATCGGCATCGACCTGGTCGCCATGTGCGTGAACGACCTGGTGGTTCAGGGTGCTGAACCGCTGTTTTTCCTTGATTACTACGCCACCGGTAAACTGGACGTCGATACCGCAGCCAGCGTCATTAACGGCATCGCCGAAGGCTGCCTGCAGTCCGGTTGCGCGCTGGTGGGCGGTGAGACCGCAGAGATGCCGGGGATGTACCACGGCGAAGATTACGACGTGGCGGGTTTTTGCGTCGGGGTGGTGGAAAAATCAGAAATCATCGACGGCAGCAAAGTCGCTGACGGCGATGTGCTGGTGGCGCTGGCCTCCAGCGGCCCGCACTCTAACGGCTATTCGCTGGTGCGTAAGATTATTGAAGTTAGCGGCGTTGACCCACAGACCACCGACCTTGACGGCAAACCGCTGGCCGACCATCTGCTGGCGCCGACCCGCATCTATGTGAAATCGGTCCTCGACCTGATTGCCAGCGTTGACGTCCACGCCATCGCCCATCTGACCGGCGGCGGCTTCTGGGAAAACATCCCGCGCGTACTGCCGGACAACACCCAGGCGGTGATTGATGAGTCTTCCTGGCAGTGGCCGTCCGTCTTCAAATGGCTGCAAACCGCCGGTAACGTCAGCCAGCATGAGATGTACCGTACCTTTAACTGCGGCGTGGGGATGGTTATCGCCCTGCCGGCAGCAGAAGCAGACAAGGCCATTGCCCTGCTGAACGAGAAAGGTGAAAACGCGTGGAAAATCGGGTATATCAAAGCCTCCGATTCCGAACAGCGTGTGGTCATTGCATGAAAAACATTGTGGTGCTGATTTCCGGTAGCGGCAGTAATTTGCAGGCGATCATCGACGCCTGTGGCCGGAAACAGATAAACGGCACCCTGCGTGCGGTATTCAGTAACAAGGCCGATGCGTTCGGCCTTGAGCGCGCGCGCGCGGCCGGGATCCCGGCCCACGCGCTGGCGCAAAGTCAGTTTGCCGACCGGGAAGCGTTCGATCGTCAGCTGATGCATGAAATTGACGCCTATGCCCCGGATCTGGTGGTGCTGGCGGGCTATATGCGTATCCTTAGCCCGGCCTTTGTCAGCCACTATCAGGGACGACTGCTGAACATCCACCCTTCGTTACTGCCGAAGTATCCTGGCCTGCATACCCATCGCCAGGTGCTGGAAAACGGTGACGAGGAGCATGGGACCTCGGTGCACTTCGTCACCGATGAGCTGGATGGCGGTCCGGTTATCCTGCAGGCCAAAGTGCCGGTCTTTGCTGGCGACAGCGAGGAAGAGGTCACGGCGCGGGTACAGACCCAGGAACATGCCATTTATCCGCTGGTGATAAGCTGGTTCGTCGAGGGGCGTCTGCGCATGGTGGGCAACCACGCCTGGCTGGATGAACGACAGCTTCCCCCCCAGGGCTATGCCGCTGAAGAATAAGCACGTCTCGCCCCGGTCATTGCCGGGGCTACTTTCTCACTTCTCCCCGGTTATTTATCTGTGTTTTCCAGGCAAAGTGCGTTGTGGTTCCACCCCGCAGGCAATGGCGTCGGCCGCTGGTAATCAAACTCACGTAGCGTCAGGTCAGTCACGCCGTTGGCATACATCACCGGCAGCCCTCCCGGGTAAGGCTCAACCCCCCAGGCACGGCCGCTGTGCGGATTCAGACACCAGGCATTATCCATGCCCATGCCGGTTGGCGACTGCGGGTTACACGGCGGACGCACATCATAAAGCCCCTGCTCCGCCTGTGGATTAAGCTTCTGGTGGAGCTGGATGCCGTCAAAAAGAATGCGCTGGATCAGGCCCGCTGGTTCACTATGCAAATTAATCGCCCCTTCACACTCCCCGACCAGACCGCGAAACTGGATCCGAGTGATGGCGCCGGGGGCGATAGCCGGATCGCGATGGCGTGCGGAAAGAAAAACCGGATCCGCCTCCCCCCAATGACAGGCTGGCGCGCTCACGCAAGCAAACGCTATGTTGCTGAAGATCATCCGCCGCAGCTGGCCGCCGTCGCGGGATAGCAAGCCGATCCCGCGATTGGAATCAAAGATGGTGCAGTTGCTGACCAGCACATCTTCAATATCCTGCCAGGTTTCCGTACCGACTTTTAAGGCGCAGCTTTTCGACCGCAGCGTACAGTTCACGATCGTAACCTGACGCAGCGGACGCTGAATATGCGCAGGCTTGGCCGTGGTTTTCAGACAGATAGCGTCATCGGCGGCGCTGAAATAGCAGTTGGCGATATGCACCTGCTGGCAGCTGTCGATATCCAGCGCGTCGGTATTGGCCATCGTCAAATCGTTATCCACGGTAATCCCGTTAATCGTCACGCCGATACACGAGACCAGATGTATGGTCCACATCGGCGCATGGCGCACGGTAATATTTTCCAGTCGCACGCCGCGGCAGTTCTCCAGCAAAATGATGCGCGGCCGCCGCTCGACGGGCTGGCGGTACCCCATGGCATCGACATCCCGGGAAAACCAGCCGTCGGCGCTACCGTAGATTTCACCGCCGCCACAGATACTCACATTTTGCGCATCGAGAGCATAAAGAAAGGCCCGGTGGGAGCACTCTGCCTGGCTCAGCGCGACCGCTTGGGTAAAATCATCGCCGTTTTCGCTGACGATCAGCTTGGCGCCCGGCGACAGCCACAGGCAGGTATTTGACCCTATCCGCAAGCCGCCGAGCGCGTACCTGCCGTGATCGACCACCAGCGTACCTCCTCCGGCCTCCGCCAGCTCGTCCAGCGCCTGTTGAAAGAGAGCGGTATCGGGAGTGACGCCATCCGCGTGGGGATGGCGCTGAGAAAGATGAATATTCATAGCGTATCCTGAAAATCAAACAGGCAGCTATCACACCATCTCCTGCCCGACCAGCGTAGGGGAGAAACTGCCCGCGGGGCAATATCTGCGCAGCATTTCACATTCACCAGGTCCGTCCGGGATAAAATGTGATGGATAACGCAAATCCTGCGCGGCCAACCGCGAAAAGCGTACTCTCCGCACAGTTCCCGCCCGCGGCCATCGCGTCAGCCGTGAGCCATATCACGGGATTTATTTCATTTCATCGCCATTTGGCAGGCTGCTCGCAGAACGGCGCAAAATCCCCGTATCCGGCATTTTCGCCCCCGCCCCCCCTCTTTTACTGTGCAACCTCGCTTTCCTTACCAAAGAGATACGCTTATGACGAGGACAGTAACCCCAACGCGAGAAGTCAAAACCCGCAATATCCTCTGCTGGGGGATGGGTGATATTTTCGGTAGCGGCGCGATGACCATTACCGGCCTGTGGCTGCTCTACTTCTATATTGAGGTCGCCGGGCTCTCCCCCGCCGCCGCCGCCTCCATTTTCGCCATCGCCAAAATCTGGGATGGGATCACCGATCCGGTGATGGGCTACATCACTGACAACATCCGCACCCGCTGGGGACGCCGGCGGATTTTCTTTATTCTCGGCGCGCCGATGTCGCTCTGTTTCGCCCTGATGTGGGTGAGCGGTTTCGGTTACGCCTGGTACCTCGGCACTTATTTACTTTTCAGCACCGTGTTTACGCTACTGATGGTGCCTTACGATACACTGCCGGCAGAAATGACCTCGCGCTACGATCTGCGCTCTAAGATGTCGGGCGCGAGGATGCTGTTCGCGCAGGCGACGGCCTTTCTCGCCGCGCTGATCCCCGGGCAAATCATGGCTCACGTCGCCGACCAATCGCAGGCATTTCTCTATATCGGCATCGTCTTCGCCCTGCTCTTCGCCCTGCCGTGGATTTTTGTCTGGCGCGGCACCTGGGAGCGCGACGCTCTTCCGCCACCGCAGGCCCGCCAGGGGTTGCTTAAAACCCTGGGGTCGTTATACCGGGAGATGGCTTCAACGTTTCATCTGCGCACTTTCCGCATTCATATCATGATGTACGTCGGCGGCGCGGTGGCGTTGGATATTTTCGGCTCGCTGTTTATGCATTACATGACCTATGTATTGCGCGTCGGGACCCCCTGGCATCGCAGGCGATGAGCCTGATGACGCTGTTTCAGTTCTTCGCCATCCCGTTCTTCACCTGGCTGTGCATTCGCGTTGGCAACGGCAATGCCTATAAGCTGGCCATTGCGCTGATCCTCTGCGCTTTGCTGTGGTTCAGCCAGCTTAGCGCCGGCTTTAGCCATCTCTCCTGGCTGCTGCTCGGCGGTGCGGTGGTAATGGGCGTCGCCCGCGGGGGAACCTATCTCATTCCGTGGAACGTCTATAACTTTCTGCCGGATGTCGATGAGGCCTATACCGGCGTGCGCCGCGAGGGAATTTACGCCGGCGTGATGATGCTGACGCGCAAGTTCTCCCAGGCGCTGGCGCTGTTTATCGTCGGACTGGCGCTGGAGGCGTTTGGCTTCACCAAGGGCGCTGAAGCGCAGAACGCCGCCGCCCTTAACGGCATCTGGTGGGTTTTCCTGGTGGGCCCCGGCCTGCTGGCGATCCTGGCCATGTATGGCGCATTTCGTTTCCGCTTAAGCCAGCCGCGCCATCAAATTCTGATTAACGAGCTGGAGCGCCTGCGCGCTGGCGGCCATCCGCAGGATGCCAGCCCGCAGACGCGAGAAACTATTGAACTACTAACCGGTCATCCGCACCGCAATGCCCGCTGGCAACACGCCGTCTTACCGCAAGGGAGTGATTATGTCGCAGAAAAGCAACCGTCCTGAACTCCTTCAGCGTATTGAAGCGCTGATCGATAACCTAACCGCCATTAACGATAAGAGCGGCCAGTATCTGCAGCGGCTGGCCGATGGCCGGGTCATTGATACGAAAGGCTGGGAGGGCTGGGAATGGACGCACGGCATCGGTCTGTTTGGACTGTTTCGCTATCAGCAGTTGACCGGTTCCCCCCGCGCCAGTCAGCTGATTGACGACTGGTTCAGCGCCCGCTTCGCCGAGGGAACGCCGGAGAAAAACATCAATACGGCTTGTCCGTTCTTAACGCTGGCGCTGCGCTACCAGCAGGCGCCGCGCAGCGACTGGCGCGCCTACCTCGACTGCTGGGGCGAAGCCATCTATCGCCAGATGCCACGCACCGATGAAGGCTGTCTGCAGCATGTCACCTATGAGAGCGCGCATCAGCAACAAATCTGGGACGATACGCTGATGATGGCGGTATTGCCTCTGGCCATACTGGGCAAAATGTTTGATAAACCGCGCTGGGTGGAAGAGGCCATCTACCAGTTTTTACAGCATCTGCACTATCTCAGCGACCGCCAGAGCGGCCTGTGGTATCACGGCTGGCATTTCGCCGGCCGACACCACTTCGCCGGCGCTCTGTGGGCCCGAGGCAACAGCTGGATAACCCTGGCGATCCCGGAGCTGCTGGAGATGCTCGATCTCGACGAGCATGATGCTGTTTACCGGCAATTGCAAAATACCCTGCAGATACAGGTCGCCGCGCTTGCCCGCTGCCAGAGTGACAACGGTTTGTGGCCAACGCTGCTCAACGACCCCGACAGCTATCTGGAAGCCTCGGCGACCGCCGGGTTTGCCGCCGGCATCTTCAAAGCGATACGCCTCGGCTATCTGGAAGCGGATTATCTGCCGGTGGCCGAGCGCGCGTGCGAGGGAATTATCGACCATATTTCACCACAGGGTGAACTGTTGCAGGTGTCGTTCGGCACCGCGATGGGCCACGACCTTGATCACTATCGTCACATCCCGCTCACCGCCATGCCCTATGGCCAGGCGATGGCGATGCTGTGCCTGGTGGAAGCCCTGCATCGCACGCTGTAAAAGCGTTACCTGAGCGCCGTCAGTTCGGTGCTCAGGCTATCCGCCAGGCTACGCACCCGTCCGGGATCGAACATGACGTAGAACGCCGGCGAGGCGTCGCTCATCTGCTGGCAGAGCGTTTCCATCTCAGACGCGCAACGGTACAGCGCCTGCACATTGATATGGCAGATCTCCCGCATGCTCCAGCTGTTCTCCACCTCGCGGGCGAAATGCAGCGTAAAAAAGGCCTTTTGCGCATGGGTAAACAGCTGGCAATAGAGCGCCAGCCCCTGCCACTCTTCACGCCACTGCCGCTCCAGCGCGGCAGGAAACTCCGCCGTGTGGGCAAACGCCAACGCCTCTTCCCCCAGGCGCTGCGCGCCGCTGGCCACCTCATCCTTTTCCTGCGCGATTTGCGTCAGATTGCTCATCGACTTCTGCGGGTCGTCGCGGGTGAAATGAATATCCTGCGCCGACCCCGGCAGCCAGTGGCTACGCGCCAGCTGACCGTACAGGCTCCACACCGCCTGCCCGTAGCTTTCCGGCAGCTGGCTGTGGCGATGGAAGACGTGGTCGCGCACGTAGATCGCCTGGTAGAGCGTTTGCGCTCCCTGCTCGAGAAGCTGCCGGAACTGCTGCGCCACGTCGTCAGGCGGACACCAGCCGTAGCGCTGCGCCAGCCACTGGTCGAGCAACTGCTGCTGGTTTTTCGCCATCCCGTCCCCCAGCAGCTGGCTGCAGGCGAACAGGTTGCATTCGCTTAAGGTATCGGGGATCCAGTGGTTATCAATACTTTCCCAGCTGGCTTTACAGATAGCGCCGGTGATACGCGGATTCCGGCTTTGGCACCACAGCAGCCGCCCCTGCAGTTCATCGATACGCAGAAACGGCATAACTCCCCAACCAACTTCCTCCCCGGCCAGATCGATATCAACCCACACATCCCGCGTCTGCACCGCCAGCAGCGCCGGGTTATTGGGAAAGGCTGGCCAGAAGCGTTCCGGGGTCAGTTTAATCGATACCGATACCGTCGGCGGCAGCGGTTCAATAGCGTCCAGCACGGTACTGAGATCGTCGTTGCTTGCCGGGAAGACGCGTATTACCAGATGTTTGTTTTGCGCCGCGACGGCCTGGCTCAAGGCGCCAAAACAGCGGCGATACAGCACGAAGCTCTGCGCCGGCTGGCGCCCTTCCCCCGCCTCGCGACGCTGCCTATCCCACTGCGGGCGGGAGATCGGCAACAAGCCGTCAGTGCTGGAAAGGGCGATAATCAAGCCGCTGAGCGCCGGTACGCCCTCGCAGACGGCGCGGACTTTGTCGGTCAACCAACGGCTCCAGAAATCCACATCAAAACGCACACCGCCCGGGTTATCCAGCAGTTCCGGATGCGCTAACAACAGCTCCGTCGGGAAACTGAGCTCTTTCGCCTGCAGATAAAAGCGCAGCCCCAGTTCCCGACAGCGCAGCGCCAGGCGGTTGAGATAGATACAGCGCGCTCGCTGCTGGCTCGACAACCGGTCGTTATAGTCAAACGGCGTGTAGCCCTGCGGCGATACCAGCTTGCCGAACAGCTCCGCCTGGCCGATCACCACGGTATTAAAACCATGTTTTATGGCATATTCCATTAAGCGACAAGCTGACGGCCAGTGCCAGATATCCTGATTATTGAGCTCCAGCGCCCGCGTTTCCCACATCGTTTCGCCCCCCATTTACTCATGATTGAACATAACGTAAGCAAACAAACGCGTCCGCTTTTTCCCGACATCAGGTTGAAAGAAAACTGTCATATTGCTTTGACATAGTTGGACATTCAATGGCAATGCTCGCCATAATGAAACAAGCGACATCAATGATCCGGAGTGTGAGTTGTAATGGGCCAGGAAAAGCTATACATCGAAAAAGAACTCAGCTGGTTATCTTTTAACGAACGCGTGCTGCAGGAAGCGGCGGACAAAAGTAACCCGCTGATTGAGCGCATGCGCTTCTTAGGGATCTACTCCAACAACCTTGATGAGTTTTACAAAGTGCGCTTCGCTGAGCTTAAGCGCCGGATTATTATCAGTGAAGAACAAGGCAGTACCGCCCATTCTCGCCACCTGTTAGGCAAAATCCAGGCCCGCGTTCTGAAGGCCGATCAGGAATTCGATAGTCTGTATAACGAACTGCTGCTGGAGATGGCGCGCAACCAGATCTTCCTGATCAACGAGCGCCAGCTGTCCGTCAATCAGCAGGCCTGGCTGCGCAACTACTTTAAACAGTATTTGCGGCAGCATATCTCGCCGATCCTGATTAACCGCGAAACGGACCTCGTGCAGTTCCTGAAAGATGATTACACCTATCTGGCGGTGGAGATTATCCGCGGGGAAAACATCAACTATGCCCTGCTGGAAATTCCGTCGGATAAGGTCCCGCGCTTCGTAAACCTGCCGCCGGAAGCGCCTCGCCGCCGTAAGCCAATGATCCTGCTGGATAACATTCTGCGCTATTGCCTGGACGACATTTTTAAAGGCTTCTTTGATTACGATGCGCTGAACGCCTACTCGATGAAAATGACCCGTGACGCCGAGTACGATCTGGTGCATGAGATGGAGTCGAGCCTGATGGAGCTGATGTCCTCCAGCCTGAAACAGCGCCTGACCGCCGAGCCTGTTCGCTTCGTCTACCAGCGCGATATGCCGGACGCGATGGTCGAAATGCTGCGCGATAAGCTCTCCATCTCCAACTATGACTCAATGCTGCCGGGCGGCCGCTATCACAACTTCAAAGACTTTATCGGCTTCCCGAACGTGGGTAAGGCCAATCTGGTCAATAAACCTATGCCGCGCCTGCGTCATCTGTGGTTTGATAAATTCCGCAACGGCTTCGACGCCATTCGCGAACGCGATGTGCTGCTCTACTACCCCTATCATACTTTTGAGCATGTGCTGGAGCTGCTGCGTCAGGCCTCGTTCGACCCCAGCGTACTGGCGATCAAAATCAACATCTACCGCGTGGCCAAGGATTCGCGCATCATCGACGCGATGATCCACGCCGCCCACAACGGTAAAAAAGTCACCGTAGTGGTGGAGCTGCAGGCGCGTTTTGACGAAGAGGCCAACATTCACTGGGCGAAACGCCTGACGGAAGCGGGCGTCCACGTTATCTTCTCCGCGCCGGGCCTGAAAATCCACGCCAAGCTGTTCCTGATCTCGCGTAAAGAAGGCGATGAGGTCGTGCGCTACGCCCACATCGGCACCGGTAACTTCAACGAGAAGACCGCGCGGATCTATACCGACTATTCGCTGTTAACCGCCGATGCGCGCATTACCAATGAAGTTCGCCGGGTGTTTAACTTTATTGAAAACCCCTACCGCCCGGTCAGCTTCGATTACCTGCTGGTGTCGCCGCAGAACTCGCGTCGTCTGCTGTATGAGATGATCGACCGCGAGATCGCCAATGCGCAGAACGGGCAACCGTCCGGTATTACCCTGAAGCTGAACAACCTGGTGGATAAAGGACTGGTAGACAGACTGTATGCCGCCTCCAGCTCCGGCGTGCCGGTCAACCTGTTAATCCGCGGCATGTGCTCGCTGATCCCCGGTCTGGAAGGCATCAGCGAAAATATTCGCGTCATCAGCATTGTGGACCGCTTCCTCGAGCATGACCGGGTCTATTGTTTTGAAAACGGTGGCGATAAGCAGGTCTGGCTCTCCTCTGCCGACTGGATGACGCGTAATATCGATTATCGCATCGAAGTTGCCGCCCCGCTGCTCGACCCGCGCCTGAAACAGCGGGTGCTGGATATTTTTGATATCTTGTTCAACGATACGGTAAAAGCGCGCTATCTTGATAAAGAACTGAGTAATCGCTATGTGCCGCGCGGCAATCGCCGTAAAGTGCGCGCTCAGATGGCGATTTACGATTATCTCAAATCACTCGAACAACCCGACTAACCTATGCCAATAAACGAAAAAACCCCTCGGCCGCAGGAGTTCGCTGCGGTTGACCTTGGTTCGAACAGTTTTCATATGGTGATCGCCCGTGTCGTCGACGGCGCCATGCAGATCATCGGACGCCTGAAACAGCGCGTACATCTGGCCGATGGCCTCGATGAAAACTCGGTGTTGAGCGAAGAAGCCATGACCCGCGGGCTGAACTGCCTGTCGCTGTTTGCCGAACGCCTGCAGGGGTTCTCCCCTTCCAGCGTCTGCATCGTCGGGACGCATACGCTGCGCCAGGCGACCAATGCGGCAGAGTTTCTTAAACGCGCGGAAAAAGTGATCCCCTACCCGATCGAGATCATCTCCGGTAATGAAGAAGCGCGCCTGATTTTTATGGGCGTGGAGCACACGCAGCCGGAGCGCGGCCGTAAGCTGGTGATTGATATCGGCGGCGGTTCGACCGAGCTGGTCATCGGTGAAGATTTTGAGCCCCGGCTGGTGGAAAGCCGTCGCATGGGCTGCGTGAGTTTCTCCCAGGCCTACTTCCCCGGCGGGACCATCAATAAAGAAAATTTCCAGCGCGCTCGCCTGGCGGCGGTGCAAAAACTGGAAACCCTGGCCTGGCAGTTCCGTATTCAGGGCTGGACCGTAGCGCTGGGCGCCTCCGGTACCATTAAGGCCGCCCAGGAAGTGCTGGTGGCTATGGGCGAGAAGGACGGGTTTATTACGCCGGAGCGCCTCGAAATGCTGGTCAGTGAACTGCTGAAGCATAAAAACTTCGACGCGCTCAGCCTGCCCGGCCTCTCGGAAGATCGTAAAGCGGTCTTTGCCCCGGGTCTGGCCATTCTGTGCGGCGTATTTGACGCGCTAGCCATTAAAGAGCTTCGTCTGTCTGATGGCGCGCTGCGTGAAGGCGTGCTGTACGAAATGGAAGGCCGCTTCCGCCACCAGGATATTCGTAGCCGTACGGCGCAGAGTCTGGCGAATCAGTACAACATCGATCGCGAACAGGCGCGCCGGGTGCTGGAAACCACCACCCTTATGCTGGAGCAGTGGCAGGAGCAGAATCCCAAGCTGGCCAATCCGCACCTGGCGGCGCTGTTGAAGTGGGCGGTGATGCTCCATGAGGTGGGCCTGAATATTAACCACAGCGGCATGCACCGCCACTCGGCCTATATTCTGCAGAACAGCGACCTGCCGGGATTCAACCAGGAGCAGCAGATGCTGATGGCCACCCTGGTGCGCTATCATCGCAAAGCGATAAAACTCGACGATCTGCCGCGCTTTACGCTGTTCAGGAAAAAGCAGTTTCTGCCGCTGATCCAGCTGCTGCGCCTCGGCGTGCTGCTGAACAACCAGCGTCAGGCCACCACCACGCCGCCGACGCTACGGCTGCAGACGGAAGCTCACCACTGGACGCTGACCTTCCCGCACAACTGGTTTAGCCAGAATGCGCTGGTGCTGCTGGATCTGGAAAAAGAGCAGCAGTACTGGGAAGGTGTGCCGGAGTGGCTGCTGAAAATTGCGGAAGAAGAGCCAGACGCCTGATCGCCTCTATGGATATCATGCGAGCCGGGCCATCGCGCCCGGCTTTTTTACGGCTTCAGGCGCTCATCCCCTCCGCCAGCTGCGTCAGAGGCACCGGGACGCCAATATCATAGCCCTGCATATAATCGATCCCCAGCGCGATGACCGCCTGGCGTATCTCCGGCGATTCAACATATTCGGCCACCACCTGCATGTTCTTCATCCGCGCCAGACGACAGATTGAATCCACCACCTGGTAATCAAGACTGCTGGCGAGCAGATTGCGAATAAAGCTGCCGTCGATTTTAAGAATATCGACGTTCATCGTTTTTAACCGCGCATAGCTGGCGTAGCCGGTACCAAAATCATCGATAGCTACCCGGCAGCCCAGTGCCCGCAGGTGCTCTAATGTCTGGCAAACCAGCTCGGGGTTGCTGAGCGCATAGTTTTCGGTCAGCTCGAAAATAATCTGCCATGGCTCAATGTTGTAGGCCTGCAGCAGGTTTTCGACCTCCTCGGGAAACTGACTGCGGCTCAACGAGACCGGAGAGAGGTTGATCGCCAGCCGCAGACCGGGCAGCGCCCGCCGGTTGGCATCCATAAAGGCCAGGGTATGCTCAATGACCCACTGATCCACGCGCGTGGACAGCCCAAACTCGTGCGCCACCGGCAGGAACTCGTTGGGCCCCGTCAGTTCGCCCGACTCGCCTTTCATCCTCAACAACACTTCATGGTAATTGTCGCCGCGAATGCCCTGGATAGGCTGCGCCATCAGGACAAAATAGTCTTGCTCCAGCGCCTTGAGGATGCGGTTCATCATCGCCACTTTGTCTTTCAGATCCTGCTGGACATGCCCGGCGCCGCGGCGCTGCAAATTCTCCGGATGGCCGCTGGCCAGCGACATGTCGGCAATCGTGTTCAGCTCGCCAAGCAGCAAATACAGATGCTTCACCGGCGAGCGGACGTTGCAATAGCTCATGCCGATCCGCGGCTGCAGGGGGACCCCGTCCCAGTGAAAACGGAACTGTCGCAAGGAGCGCTCAATTAAGTGAATGCGCGCCTGGTGCCCTTCGCTGTTGAGACGAAACACTAAATCGTGACCGGCAAGATGATATACCGCTTCGTTCGGCTCCAGCAGCGCACGCAGGTGATTCGCCAGCATTTGCTTATACTGAATACGCAACAGCACCCCGTAGTGGCGGCCCAGCAGTTCAAGCTCAGGAATACGCAAAAAACAGAGCGTCGACCAGCTCGCGCCGTTCAGCGCCCGGCTCAGCGCCCGCAGATTCGGCATATGTACTACCGGGTCGAGGAAGGCCATCTGTCGGATGCGGGCGTAGATCAGCCGCTGCTGTGTTGCCAGCATCGCCGTATAGGCGACAATAAACGAGAACACCAGATAGCTTGACGAGGTGATCGCCAGCTGAGTGTTATAACTTGGATAAATAGGTAAATAACGGTAATGAAAATGGATCACGGCGATCAGTACCGGCGTCCAGATCAGCGAGATAAAGCGATAGCCAAAACGCATCGCCCCCCACAGCATCACCGGCATCAATAAGGATAATGTATAATTTGTACTAAATATGGTGCTGGTATCATTAAGCGGCATCAATAATAGCCCCAGCAACAGGGTTAATATCGCCGCCCAACTGATGATTTCAATTTTCTTTATTTTTGGATCAATTTGTAAGCGAACCTGAGAAATATACCCGCGCAAATAAAAAGGGTTACGAATTACCCGCAGCAGTAAATAACATAACGGTACGCCGGTCAGGCACCCCACCATCAGCGCCTGAAAGGTGATTAACGACCGTAAACTAAACGGCGAGACGCCGGCCATATCCGTTGTGCGCGGATGTAGCCCCAGATACTCGGCGATCTGCGACAAAATCAGAAAAATGACCGAAGGGAGCAGCATTTGCCAGAACAGACGATGCGGCATCAGCCTGACGTTACCGTGCGATACCTGCTGCCGTTGGGGAACAAAGATGCGATATCCGCCCCAGCAGAGCACGCAGGGGATCAGAAAATGGAACAGTACGCCAACGGCCTGCTCCGGCGTCATGCCCCGGGCCAGCGTTAGCAGCAGACCAACGATAATACCAGGGATCGCCGCCCAGCCGAAAAACATCATCAGGCTGAGCACCAGCGCCAGGGGAAGATAATAAAGATAAACCATGTGCCCATTCAGCATGGTATATGTATTCATCCCTCTGGCAAGGGGTAATAATAACACAGGCAGGAGAAGCGGTAAGGCCCACCATTTGTCGCGATATTGTTGATAGTATTTTAATAAATTCATAGGTGCTCTACAGAGAGCCTCTGCTCCTGCGAGGCATATTCAGGCAGGCATCCAACCACCCCATGCTGACCGCATAAGTAATAACGATACGGTAACGTCCGCTGATTTTAGTGGTGAAGAGAATGAGGCTGTTGATGTAAATCAACAAATGCTGACACCAACATTAATAAAACTTATTTTTTCAGCTTTTCGTGGCTAATAAAGAGAGCATGTAAATACGAGGATTATCTTATATAACATTAATTAATGTTTTCACTGCCGCACTTTTACATCTGCATCAATTGACCCCACCTCGTTCCTGTGCCTTAATACCCCCATCGCCCATCTTCGGGTATACTTCAAGGAACCTTTTGTGAGTCAGGCACCCAGTATGCGTAAACGACATCGATTTAACCGTCGCATGACCCGTATCGTACTGCTTATCAGCTTTCTCTTCTTCTTTGGACGCTTTGTCTACTCCTCCATCGGCGCCTGGTATCATCACCAGGATAAAAAAGCGTCGCAGGAGTCAACGCTCACCGTCGAGCCCTCCGCCCGCGAGTAACCCGTTGATCCTGATGCCGGATACGCCACTATCCGCAGGTAGAGACGCCCGTTTCCGAGGCACTATCCCTGACGAGGCATGTTTTGCCGCTGACGATTTATAAGCGCACGGCCTGCAGCAGACGCAGCATTTCCGCCATTCCTTTGGTAATCACTTTATCCTGACGCATGACAACCGCCAGCTGACGGTACAGCGACGGGGCCAGAGAATGTACCGTTAAGCCATAGCGATCCTCCGCCTGCTCTACCGCCATGCGGGGCACAATACTGTAGCCCAGCCCGGCCCGCACCATGCGTTTGATCGCCTCGATGCTCCCCAGCTGCATCACCGGCGTGACCGCCAGGCCCGCCGAACGGAACCAGCGGTCAATCAGATCCCGCGTGCCGCTGCCCGCCTCGAAGGCAATGAGCGGCAGCGCCTGCAGCTCCTCAGGGGTACACACCGCCGGGATCCCCGCCTCGTGGCTGGGATGGATGACCACGAACTCCTCGTCCACCACGGCGGTCACCGCCAGACTGCGTCCCTGAACGGGCAGCGTGACCAGCCCAAGATCGAGCCGGTTTTCCTCCACCGCCCGGACGATATCCAGCGTGTTGCCGGTGGTCACCCCCACCGTCAGCAGTGGGTGCTGCTGACGAAGATGCTGCAGCAGCGGCGGAAGAAGATGAATGCAGGCCGTCGCGCCGGTCCCCAGAGTCAGTGAGCCATTAACTTCCTGACTAAATGCACTGACCGACTGCACCGCGCTATTCACCGCCCGATCGATCTGCTCGCTGTGGGCCAGCAGCGCCATTCCCGCCGCCGTCGCCTTGATCCCGCGCCCGGTGCGCTCCAGCAGTCGGGTCTGTAAAAATTGCTCCAGCTGACGCACCTGCAGGCTGACGGCAGGCTGGGAGATCCCCAGCGCGTCGGCGGCGGCTGAGAAGCTGCCGCGCTGTACGACCAGCCGGAAGGTCGCCAGGTTTCCCAGGTTCAGTGTTGTCATGCAAAGTTTCTCTTATACCGCGCATAAGGTGGCCGCTCTGCCAGAACAATAGCCTGCCGGGTATGCTCAGGACAACTCTCTTAACGGAATGAAAAACCATGGGAACACCGGCTATTCCCCGACGCCTAGCCTTCACCGCGGGCGCTCAGCAACTGATCAACTGGGGTATCTCTTTTTATATGCCCGGCACCTTTGCCGGAGCTATCGCCGCCGACAAGGGATGGAGCTCGCCGCAGATCTATCTTGGCCTGACGCTTGCGATGCTGATCATGGCGGCGGTCTCCCCGCTGGTCGCCAGGCTGCTGGCTCGCTTTGGCGGACGACTGGTGGTCACCAGCGGAACCTTACTGATAGCCGCCAGTTGCGCGATGATGGCCTGGAGCCCTTCGCTGGTCGGCTGGTACGGCGCCTGGCTGCTGACCGGCGTCGGCATGCGGCTGTCGTTGTATGATGCCCTGTTCGCCGCGGTAGTGAACCTTTACGGCCAACAGGCGCGGAAAACCATCTCTCAAATCACCCTCGCCGGCGGTCTGGCCTCTGCCCTCTTCTGGCCGCTGGGGGAGGCTTTACTCACCGTGATGTCCTGGCAGGATGCCCTGCGGGTCTATGCGCTGTTTGGCCTGCTGAGCGCATGGCTGAGTTATCAGCTGCCTCGTCAGCGGCTCGGCTCATCGACGAAAGCGAAAGCCCCAACAGCGGATGGCAATCGGCGTAACGGCATACGTTATGCGCTCTTTATTGCGCTGATCACCTTCATCTCCACCGGCACCTCCACCCATCTGCCGGAGTTTATCAGCCACTTTGGCCTGCCGGTTGCCATCGGAATGCTGTGGGGATTTGGCCAGACCGGCGCCCGGCTGGGGGAAGTGCTGGCCGGTCGACGCATCACCCCGCTCGCGCTGATGCGTTTTACCGCGCTCGCCATGCCGCTCTGTTTTCTCCTTGGTGTCAGCAGCACGGCGTATGCCGGGTGCGCAGCCGGGTTTGTGCTCGGCTATGGCGCGATAAATGGGCTGGTGACGATTGTGAAAGCGACGCTGCCGCTGGCGCTGTTTAGCGCAGAAAGCTACGCCAGCCGCACGGGTCTCCTGCTGATCCCCGGGCAACTGATGGCGGCGGCCGCCCCCTTTACCTATTCATGGCTGAACCATCGGCTGGGTATCGTGGGTGGAATGTGGATTTCCACCGGGTTAACGCTGATCGTTGCCGGACTGGCGCTGGCGATGGCGCGCTCGGTGGGTAAAACAGAGCCGGACAAGCGTCCAGCCCTCTGCCCGGGGGCAAAACGTGGGCCGGCTGAACATCTGCCGGAACCATAACCGGGTACATTCACCGGGGACACAGGAAACCCCCCAGTGATGGATAGCGGTGAGGGATGACGGGATTGAGGCTGGGCATAAATTAAAAAACCCTCTGTAACAACAGAGGGTTTCATTTTATTCAACTAACGCCGGGGATTATTCCCACTCGATCGTTGCTGGCGGCTTACCGCTGATGTCATACACCACGCGGGAGATACCGTTCACTTCATTGATAATGCGGTTAGAGACGCGGCCGAGGAAATCATACGGCAGGTGCGCCCAGTGCGCGGTCATGAAGTCGATGGTTTCCACCGCACGCAGGGAAACCACCCAGTCGTATTTACGGCCATCGCCCATCACGCCGACGGAGCGAACCGGCAGGAATACAGTGAACGCCTGGCTCACTTTGTTGTACAGGTCAGCTTTGTGCAGCTCTTCGATGAAGATAGCGTCCGCGCGACGCAGCAGGTCGCAGTACTCTTTCTTCACTTCGCCCAGCACGCGCACGCCGAGGCCCGGGCCCGGGAACGGATGACGGTAGAGCATATCGTACGGCAGACCCAGCTCCAGACCGATCTTGCGCACTTCGTCTTTGAACAGCTCACGCAGCGGCTCAACCAGCCCCATCTTCATCTCTTTCGGCAGGCCGCCCACGTTGTGGTGAGATTTGATGACGTGCGCTTTACCGGTGGCGGAAGCGGCAGATTCGATAACGTCAGGATAGATGGTGCCCTGCGCCAGCCATTTGACGTCGTCCAGCTTCAGCGCTTCTTCGTCGAACACTTCCACGAAGACGCGGCCGATGATCTTACGTTTCGCTTCCGGATCGCTTTCACCTGCCAGCGCGTCGAGGAAGCGCTGCTCGCCTTCCACGTGAACGATGTTCAGGCCAAAGTGGTCGCCAAACATCTCCATCACCTGCTGGGCTTCGTTCAGACGCAGGAGACCGTTATCCACGAATACGCAGGTCAGGTTTTTGCCGATGGCGCGGTGCAGCAGCATCGCGGTCACCGAAGAGTCCACGCCGCCGGAGAGGCCGAGGATTACTTTGTCATCGCCAACCTGCTGGCGAATACGCTCAACGGCGTCGTCGATGATTTTCGCCGGGGTCCACAGCGCTTCGCACTGGCAGATGTCGCGCACGAAGCGCTCCAGCATACGCATACCCTGACGGGTGTGGGTCACTTCCGGGTGGAACTGCACGCCATAGAAGCGTTTTTCTTCGTTGGCCATAATGGCGAACGGGCAGTTGTCGGTGCTGGCGACGGTGACGAAGTCAGACGGGATGGCGGTGACTTTGTCGCCGTGGCTCATCCACACGTCCAGCAACGGTTTGCCGTCCGCGGTCAGGGAGTCTTCGATACCGCGCACCAGCGCGCTGTCGTTAACCACTTCAACCTGCGCGTAGCCAAACTCACGCTCGTTAGAGCCTTCGACATGGCCGCCCAACTGCATCGCCATGGTCTGCATGCCGTAGCAGACGCCAAATACCGGCACGCCGGCTTCAAACACATACTGCGGCGCGCGCGGGCTGTTCTCTTCGGTGGTGCTTTCCGGGCCGCCGGAAAGAATGATGCCGCTTGGATTAAATTCGCGGATCTGTGCTTCCGTGACATCCCATGCCCACAGCTCACAGTAGACGCCCAGTTCACGCACGCGACGCGCCACCAGCTGAGTATACTGTGACCCGAAGTCGAGAATGAGAATGCGATGTTTATGAATGTTTTCCGTCATTGACGCTAATTCCGAGGCAAGTGAAACAGAGTAAATAAATCGCCCGACGCAAGGTCGGGCGAAGAAATCAGGAGCCCAGGCGGTAGTTCGGGGACTCTTTGGTGATGGTCACGTCGTGAACGTGGCTTTCCTGGATGCCCGCACCGCTGATGCGTACGAATTCAGCTTTGGTACGCAGCAGGTCAATAGTACCACAGCCGGTCAGACCCATACAGGAGCGCAGGCCGCCCATCTGCTGGTGAATGATCTCTTTCAGGCGGCCTTTATAGGCCACGCGGCCTTCGATACCTTCCGGCACCAGTTTGTCAGCGGCGTTATCGCTCTGGAAGTAGCGGTCAGAGGAGCCTTTCGACATCGCGCCGAGGGAACCCATCCCGCGATAGGATTTGTAAGAGCGCCCCTGATAGAGTTCGATTTCACCCGGGGATTCTTCGGTACCGGCCAGCATGGAGCCGACCATCACTGCCGCCGCACCGGCCGCGATCGCTTTGGCGATGTCGCCGGAGAAACGGATACCGCCGTCGGCGATAACCGGAATTCCGGTGCCTTCCAGCGCTTCCACCGCGTCGGAAACGGCGGTGATCTGCGGTACGCCTACGCCGGTCACGATACGGGTAGTACAGATGGAGCCCGGGCCGATGCCTACTTTCACCGCACTGCAGCCGGCTTCCGCCAGCGCGCGCGCGCCTGCGCCAGTGGCGACGTTGCCGCCGATGATCTGCAGGTCTGGGTATTTCGCACGTGTTTCACGAATACGTTGCAGAACGCCTTCGGAGTGGCCGTGAGAGGAGTCAATCAGCAGAACGTCAACGCCCGCTGCCACCAGCGCGTCAACGCGCTCTTCGTTGCCCGCGCCGGCGCCAACCGCAGCGCCTACGCGCAGACGGCCCTGCTCATCTTTACAAGCGTTCGGTTTACGTTCCGCTTTCTGGAAGTCTTTTACGGTGATCATCCCGCGCAGGTGGAAGCTCTCATCCACAACCAGCGCTTTCTCAACGCGTTTTTCGTGCATCTTAGCGAAGACCACTTCACGGCTTTCGCCTTCACGCACGGTGACCAGACGCTCTTTCGGGGTCATATAGACGCTGACCGGCTGGTTCAGATCGGTAACGAAACGCACGTCGCGGCCGGTGATGATGCCGACCAGCTCGTTCTCTTCGGTAACCACCGGGTAGCCGGCGAAGCCGTTACGCTCGGTCAGCTCTTTCACTTCACGCAGGGTGGTGGTCGGCAGAACGGTCTGCGGGTCGGTGACCACGCCGGACTCATGTTTTTTCACGCGGCGAACTTCTTCCGCCTGGCGCTCGATGGACATGTTTTTGTGAATAAAGCCGATGCCGCCTTCCTGTGCCAGGGCAATAGCCAGACGCGCTTCCGTTACGGTATCCATGGCTGCGGAGAGCATAGGAATATTCAGACGAATGGTTTTCGTCAGCTGAGTGCTGAGATCGGCTGTATTCGGCAGAACGGTAGAATGAGCGGGAACGAGGAGGACGTCGTCAAACGTCAGGGCTTCTTTAGCGATACGTAGCATGGGCAATATCTCGACCAGGGTGGATAAATATTGCCGTGGCATTATACAGAGCGTAACCGATTGCATCTACCCTTTTTTGCAAATAATACTTGCCATCCCCTCTGAGCGCGTTACTATCAACTGAATAACCTGCTGATTTAAAGTTTGATCTTGCTCACATGTTACCCTCTCAATCCCCCGCAATTTTTACCGTAAGCCGCCTCAATCAGACGGTGCGTCTGCTGCTTGAGCGCGAAATGGGCCAGGTTTGGATCAGCGGCGAGATCTCTAACTTCAGCCAGCCTTCTTCCGGCCACTGGTACTTCACCTTAAAAGACGATAACGCCCAGGTGCGCTGCGCGATGTTCCGCAACAGCAACCGCCGGGTCACGTTCCGCCCGCAGCACGGGCAGCAGGTGCTGGTTCGCGCCAACATCACCCTGTATGAGCCGCGCGGCGACTACCAGATTATCGTTGAAAGCATGCAGCCCGCCGGCGAAGGGTTGCTGCAGCAGAAGTATGAGCAGCTGAAAACGCAGTTAACCGCGGAAGGGCTGTTCGATCAAAAACATAAGCAGGCGCTCCCCTCCCCCGCCCACTGCGTCGGGGTCATCACCTCGAAAACCGGTGCCGCGTTGCACGATATTCTTCATGTCCTCAGGCGCCGCGACCCCGGGCTGCCGGTGATCGTCTACCCGACCGCGGTTCAGGGTGACGATGCTCCCGGGCAGATTGTGCGCGCCATCGCGCTGGCGAACACGCGCCGGGAGTGTGACGTGCTGATTGTCGGACGCGGCGGCGGTTCGCTGGAGGATCTGTGGAGTTTTAACGATGAGCGGGTGGCGCGAGCAATCTTCGCCAGCCAGATCCCTATCGTCAGCGCCGTTGGCCATGAAACCGACGTCACTATCGCTGATTTTGTTGCCGACCTGCGCGCGCCGACCCCTTCTGCCGCCGCAGAGATCGTCAGCCGCAATCAGCAGGAGCTGCTGCGCCAGCTGCAGGCCGGGCAGCAGCGGCTGGAGATGGCAATGGACTATTTCCTCGCCAGTCGCCAGCGCCGATTTACCCAGTTGTTCCATCGTCTGCAGCAGCAGCACCCGCAGCTGCGGCTGGCCCGCCAGCAGACCGCTCTGGAACGCCTGCGCCAGCGGATGCGCATCGCCGTGGAATCGCAGCTTAAACGCGCCGATCAGCGGCAAAAGCGTAATGTTCAGCGCCTGAATCACTACAACCCGCAGCCGCGCATCCACCGGGCTCAATCGCGCCTCCAGCAGCTGGAATACCGGCTGGCGGAAACGATGCGTGGCCGCCTCAGCGAGCGGCGTGAACGGTTTGGTCACGCGGTGACCCATCTGGAGGCGGTGAGTCCCTTAGCCACCCTGGCGCGCGGCTATAGCGTCACTTCGGTGAGCGACGGCACGGTACTAAAGCAGACAAAACAGGTCAAAACCGGCGATCTGCTCACCACCCGCCTGAAAGACGGCTGGGTCGAAAGCGAAGTGAGGCAGATTGCGCCGGTGAAAAAAACGCGGGCCAGAAAGCCATCGCCGCCTAAACCAGCGGAATAAATTCCACCCGTTTTTTCGAGATCAGGCCGTGCCCGTGCTGGCAAAAGTAATCCACCGCGCCGCACGCTTTCAGCACCTCCAGCGGCTGGTGGCATTCCGGGCAGCGCGCCTCAAGGGCAAATACCCTTTCGCACTGAGCGCAATGCGCGCTGCTGCCTTTGACATCTAACGGCGCGTGGCACAGAGGGCAATCAAGTTCCATAACCATTCCTTTCAACGTTTATCTGCATCTATTTTACCATGTTCCGGGTTTAATGAGGGCCGCGTAATTGCTGCTGCAACCTGAGCAGCCACTCCACTTCCTCAAGCCGACGCCGCGTCAGCCCGGCCACGCTTTCGGGCGCCCGGGTAAACACATTCTCCGCGCCAAGGATCTGCTCATCGAGACAGTGCGAATAGATCGCTCCGGGCCGGGTCCAGCGCTGGATCCGCTCACCGTCCTGTAGCGTCGCCACCTCGCCATCAGGGGCGCGATCGAGGGCGAGCATTCGCCCATCCCGCAGCCCTATCCGCATTCCCTTTTGCCCGCCCGCGGGACCAGCATATTTGTTAAGCCAGATATTCAGCGGGATATCGCCCAGGCGTCCCTGCAGATGCGCCTCTCCCTCGGCGGTGACCATATCCCCATGAGCAATGTCCCGGCCGAGACGGTCTTTCACCACCCGGACGGCGAGGTCCAGCGTCACATCGCCTCTGCAGCCGAGCAGGGTTTCACGCAGCATCGCCAGGACATGCGTACCGATATCGAGGATCACGCCGTCGGGATGACGCAGCTGCCGGGTATCCAGCTCGCCGGTGGCAAAGTTGAGCGCGACCGGTTCTCCGGCAGCGTTAAAGCCGCTTGGCTCCAGCAAATAGCCTTCGATCCAGACGATATCCTGCGCTGAAAGGTGCGGCGGCGGCAGGCCGCTGGCCTCCTCTTCCGCCTGCCACGGCGGAGCAAGAGCGTTCAGCGCTAACCCACGCGCCATCCAGTGGTCGAGGGCCAGCACGCGACCGGCCTCCCCGGCCGGCGCCAGCAGCGCCCGCAGCCGGGCGGCCTGCTCAAGGTTGGCCACAATCGGTTTCTCCACCACGATGCGGGGAATGGCGCTGGCTAACGCCCTCTCCAGCACAGGCAAGTGCTGGAGAGATGAGGTGGTAATGAAGAGCGTATCCAGGGGTTCGGCCAGTAGCGCCGACAGCGAATTGCGGCGCTGGATCCCCGGCAGCGCTCTGCTGCTATCCAGATCATAGCCCTGGCAGCTATCAATACGGTATCCCAGGCGGCGCAGCGCCGGTAAATAGGCAGTTTCCACCACCGCGCCAAGGCCGATAAAACCAATCTGCATAACAAGTCCACTTTTGAGCCGGTCTGTTCCCGGCGAAGTATCGCGGGATTATGGCGGAAAGTTTTGACTTTTACCGGCGCGGCGGCCACAAAAAACCCGCCGAAGCGGGTTTAATGATTATTTGCTTTTCTTGATATGCTTGATCAGGCGCTTACGTTTACGCATCTGGTTCGGCGTCAGGGTGTTGCGCTTATTGGCGAACGGGTTTTCCCCTTCCTTGAACTGGATACGGATTGGCGTGCCCATCACGTCCAGGGATTTACGGAAATAGTTCATCAGGTAGCGCTTGTAGGAATCCGGCAGATCCTTCACCTGGTTACCGTGGATCACCACGATAGGCGGGTTGTAGCCCCCGGCGTGGGCATATTTCAGCTTCACGCGTCGGCCGCGAACCAGCGGTGGCTGATGATCTTCCGCCGCCATGTTCATGATCCGGGTCAGCATCGCGGTGCTTACGCGGCGGGTAGCGCTATCGTAGGCTTCACGTACCGATTCAAACAGGTTGCCGACGCCGCTGCCGTGCAGGGCGGAGATGAAGTGCACCCGGGCAAAGTCGATAAAGCCCAGACGATAGTCGAGGGTCTCTTTCACCTGCTCCTTCACTTCCTGGCTCAGACCGTCCCATTTGTTGACGACGATCACCAGGGAGCGACCGCTGTTGAGGATAAAGCCCAGCAGCGATAGATCCTGATCGGAGATGCCTTCACGGGCATCAATCACCAGCAGCACGACGTTGGCGTCTTCAATCGCCTGCAGGGTCTTGATGACCGAGAATTTCTCCACCACGTCAGTAATTTTGCCGCGCTTGCGCACCCCGGCGGTATCGATGAGCACGTATTCGCGCTCGTCACGCTGCATCGGGATGTAAATGCTGTCGCGGGTAGTGCCCGGCATATCGTAAACTACCACGCGATCTTCGCCGAGGATGCGGTTGGTGAGCGTCGATTTACCGACGTTGGGACGTCCGACAATCGCCAGTTTGATCGGCAGATCCTGCGGATTGAAGTCGTCTTCCGGCTCTTCTTCCGCTACACCGTTCTGCTCAGCTTCGAATTTTGCCCAGTATTCGGCGTCTTCATCCACCTCTTCCTGCGGATTAACCTCATCTACCCATGGCAGCAGGGCCTGCTCCAGCAGGCTGGTCACACCGCGGCCGTGCGAAGCGGCAATAGGATAGATATCGCCCAGGCCAAGCGACCAGAAGTCCGCCATCGCCTGGTCGACGTCGATGCCGTCGGTTTTGTTAGCCACCAGGAAGGTGGGCTTTTCACGAGAGCGCAGGTGTTTAGCGATCGCGATGTCCGCCGGCATCAGGCCCGCGCGCGCATCGACCATAAACAGCACCACATCGGCCTCTTCGATTGCCAGCAGCGACTGCTCCGCCATCCGGGTTTCCACGCCCTCTTCCGTACCATCAATACCACCGGTATCGATACAGATGAATTCGCGGCCTTCGACTTCGGCCCGACCGTACTTACGGTCACGAGTCAGCCCCGGGAAATCCGCAACCAGCGCATCACGAGTGCGCGTCAGGCGGTTAAAGAGCGTGGATTTTCCAACGTTAGGGCGCCCGACAAGCGCGACCACAGGTATCATGTTAAATGCCTCATACAATCACTAAGCAACATCGTCATAACGACGTTTTTAAAAAAGTCAAAACGGCCCCTGTCTGCCAGGGGCCGTTTCTTAATCACTCACGACAGCGGTAATTAACGCGTAATCGCGTACAGCGTACCGTCTTTCGCCTGGATCAGCAGTCGACCATCGGCCACAACCGGGTCGGTCAGGAAGCCGGAGCTGTCCACTTTCTGCTGCGCCACAAAATGGCCATCTTCCGGGTTCACCCAGTGCATATAGCCTTCGCTATCGCCGACCACCAGATTGCCATTATACAACACCGGCGCGGTCAGCAAACGGTGCAGCAGATCGCTTTGTGTCCACAGGGTCACGCCGCCATCGGTAGTCAGCGCCAGCAGGCGGTCATTCTGGTCAACCAGATAGATACGGTTGCCATCGACGATGAAATCATTCACCGAACCCAGCTCGCGTTTCCACATAATCTGGCCGCTACGCAGATCCAACGCGGTCAGGTTACCGTTATAAGCCAGCGCATAGACAACGCCGTTGACGATAATCGGCGTGGTGTCGACGTCGCTCAGACGGTCGATTTCCGTCGGCCCGGTGGCCGTGGAAATACGCTGCTGCCAAATCATCTGCCCCTGCTGCATCAATACCGCGCTGACGCGGCCATTGTCGCCGCCCACGATCGCCGCGCCGTAGGCGGTGGCCGGAGCGGATTCGCCGCGCAGGGAGAGCGCAGGCATATCCAGGTTCACCGTCCATTTCACGGCGCCATCGGTCTCATTCAGCGCCTGCAGCTGGCCGTTACTGGTGTGGACCAGCACCATGCCATCGCTCACCACCGGGCGCGACAGCGCTTCGCCGGCGACGCGGGTTTGCCAGGCCACGGTACCATCGCTGGTATTCAGCGCATACAGCTGCGCTTTTTCACTGCCGATATAAACATGGCCGCCCGAGACGGTCACACCGCCGGAAAGCAGCGCCGGGGTACGCGAGAACCAGCCATCTTTCTCCGCCAGATTCACCGACCATACCTCTTTACCGTCGTCGGCATTCAGCGCTTTGACGGTGCCTTTACGGTCAGCGGCATAAACCACGCCGTCGGCGAAGGCCGGATGAAGGTTAGAGTAAAATTCGCCGATACCATCGCCAACCGAGGTGCTCCAGGACGTGGACGGCGTAAACTGGTTTTCTACCGTCGGCAGCGGTGACATTTTCACCACATCTTCTTCGCTATTAAACAGCGAACACCCGCTCAGCAAGGTAACGGAAAGCAGCCCTGGCAACAGTAATTTACGCAATTGCATCGAGTCCCTCTCAGATGGACAAATTATTCATTTTCATACGCATCATTTCGCTGAGCGCAGGAGAAGCATCGCTTTTCACGCCAGCTTCCCACGCCGCACGGGCCCCTTGCTTATCGCCTTTGCTCAACAGAATTTCGCCGCGCAAATCAGCCACAATAGCGGTCCAGCCTTCACCTTTAATGCTGTCGAGGGTTTTCAGCGCCGCATCAGCCTGCTTCATCTGCAGTTGAACGCGGGCAAGACGCATACTGATAACCGATTTCAGATTATCATCAGACGCGGCAGCCAGCCCCTGCTGAAGCTGCTTTTCGGCGTTCGGCAGATCGTTCTGTTCAACAAAATGCTGTGCCAGCTCGAGAGAAGCGAAGGCGCCGTAGGTATTTTTATTGTCAGCCGCGAACTTCTCCGCCCCTGACAGCACTTCTGGCGTATTTGATTTCAGCGCGGAAGTCGCCTGTTCGTAAGCCAGCGACGCGTCTCTGGCGGTATCCTGCTGATGGGAGGTCCAGTAGCGCCAGCCAACCAGCGCGCCAATCCCTAAAATCACCCCGACCGCCAGCGCTTTGCCGTTTTCGGCAAAGAAGCGCTTCAGCGCATCGACCTGATCGTTCTCGTTGTTAAAAGTTTCCACGCAGTCCTTCTCCTGACTAATAATTCCCGGGAGATTAACCCAGAAGTGTGCGCAAATGCGCGGCAACGCTCTCCTGCGTTACGGTAGTTTGCTCACCTGAGCGTAAATCCTTCACTACCACGTTTCCGTCAGCGATCTCTGACTCACCCAGCACCAGCGCGACGCGTGCGCCCCACTTATCAGCGCGGGCGAACTGCTTCTTAAAGTTGCCGCCGCCGTGGTTGGTCATCAGTTTCACGCCGGGTAGCGCATCGCGAACCTGCTCAGCCAGACGCATGGCGGCGGACTGAGTATCGGTTCCGGAGGCTACCAGGTATATATCGACAACAGGATCGGCTTTAAATTCCGGATTCACTGCCTGGACCAGTAAAACAAGACGTTCCAGCCCCATGGCGAAGCCCACGCCCGGGGTGGCACGACCGCCAAGCTGCTCAACCAGACCGTCGTAACGGCCGCCGGCACAGACGGTGCCCTGGGAACCGAGACTGGTGGTCACCCACTCAAACACGGTGCGGTTATAGTAGTCGAGACCGCGCACCAGGCGCTGGTTGACGGTATAGCGGATCCCGGCATCGTCAAGCAACGCGCACAGGCCGGCAAAGTGGGCTTTCGACTCTTCGTCGAGATAATCGCCGAGCGCCGGCGCGTCGTTCAGCAGCGCCTGCACGTCCGGGTTTTTGGAGTCCAGCACCCGCAGCGGGTTGGTATACATCCGGCGTTTGCTGTCTTCATCAAGCTTATCGGTAAACTGCTCGAGATAAGCCACCAGCGCGTCGCGGTAGTTGGCGCGGGCTTCCAGCGAACCGATGGAGTTCAGCTCAAGGCTAACGTGATCGGAGATGCCCAGCTCACGCCACCAGCGCGCGGTCAGCATGATCAGCTCCGCATCGATGTCCGGCCCCTGCAGGCCAAAAACTTCGGCGCCGATCTGATGGAACTGGCGGTAACGGCCTTTCTGCGGACGCTCGTGGCGGAACATCGGCCCGACGTACCACAGGCGCTGTTCTTGATTGTACAGCAGACCATGTTCGATGCCGGCTCGTACGCAGCCCGCTGTCCCTTCCGGACGCAGCGTCAGGCTGTCGCCGTTGCGGTCCTCAAAGGTGTACATCTCTTTTTCAACCACGTCGGTCACTTCGCCGATCGCGCGTTTGAATAACGGGGTCTGCTCTACAATCGGCAAACGGATTTCGCTGTAACCGTAGCTACCGAGCACCTGCTTCAGTGAGCCTTCAATGCGCTGCCAGAGAGCGGTTTCGCCCGGCAGATAATCGTTCATGCCACGGATGGCTTGAATGTTCTTTGCCACGTTTATTCTCTTTATATATACAAAAATGAACCCCGGCGCCTCGCGCCCGCAGGTTCAATCATACACGGGAAGCGTATCGCTTCCCAACACGTTATTTTGCTTCAAGCTGTTGAACGTCAATCCGACGGGCTTCATCGAGCATCGAGGCTTTGGCGCGGATCCGCGCTTCAAGCTGGTCGATCATGTCGTTGTTGTCCAGGCGATCTTTACGCACGCCGTCTTCATACAGGCCGCTTTTCTTGTTGCCGCCGGTCACCCCGAGGGTGGAAACCAGCGCTTCGCCCGGGCCGTTCACCACGCAGCCGATGATCGAAACATCCATCGGGGTGATGATATCTTCCAGACGTTGCTCCAGGGCGTTCACCGTACCGATAACGTCAAACTCCTGACGCGAACAGGTCGGGCAGGCGATGAAGTTAATACCGCGGGAACGGATACGCAGCGATTTGAGGATATCGAAGCCAACCTTGATCTCCTCCACTGGATCCGCCGCCAGCGAGACGCGCAGCGTATCGCCGATCCCTTCGGACAACAGCAGCCCAAGACCGATCGCCGATTTCACCGCGCCGCTGCGCGCACCGCCCGCTTCGGTGATCCCGAGGTGCAGCGGCTGATCGATCTGTTTCGCCAGCAGGCGATAAGACTCTACCGCCAGGAAGACGTCAGAGGCTTTAACGCTGACTTTAAACTGATCGAAGTTAAGGCGATCGAGATGATCAACGTGGCGCATAGCGGATTCGAGCAGCGCCTGCGGCGTCGGCTCGCCATATTTTTCCTGCAGATCTTTTTCCAGCGAGCCGGCGTTGACGCCAATGCGTATCGGGATGTTTTTATCCCGTGCGCAATCTACGACCATGCGGATGCGCTCTTCGTTGCCGATGTTGCCTGGGTTGATACGCAGGCAGTCGACGCCATATTCTGCGACTTTCAGCGCAATACGGTAGTCAAAGTGGATATCGGCGACCAGCGGGACGTTGACCTGCTGTTTGATCAATTTGAACGCCTCAGCGGCGTCCATCGTCGGAACAGAGACGCGGACAATATCCGCGCCTACGCGCTCTAACGCTTTGATTTGATTTACGGTCGCAGCCACATCAGTGGTGCGCGTATTGGTCATTGACTGAACGGCGATGGGGGCCCCATCGCCAATTGGCACATTACCAACGTAAATACGTTTAGATTTTCTACGTTGAATCGGAGCCTGGTTATGCATGAAAAATCTCCCGCGTTACCCGTCTGTTACTGCGCCGGTGATGATTCGGCATTAAGGGTCAGACGCGCAACCTGGTTAGTTCTGATAAAACGACTTAAATCGACAGGCTTGCCCAGATACTGGATCTCTACCGCAGCCGGGGCGCCAATTTTCAGCTTATACGGCGCCTGACCGCTCAGGTTCAGATTTCCGCCTTTACGCTGCAGGCCGCTGAACAATTTTTTGCCGGTAGCATCGCTCACTTCCAGCCAGCAGTCGGCGGAAAAGTTCATCACCAGATCCTGCGCCGATGCCGCCGGGTTCGTCACGTTCGCCTGATCGGTCGGCAATGGCGTGGCCGGGGTAGCCGGCGCCGTCGGGGCTGCGCCTGCGGTATCGACATTGGCCTGGGAAGGCGCGACAACGGCGTTATTGTCCGCTGGCGTCTGAGCCGGTGCGCTGGTGGTCGGGGCGCTGGCGGTATCGGTTGGCGCGCTGTTCGCAGCGCTATCGGCGGTCGGGGCTGCCGGGGCGCTGGTATCCAGCGGCACGCTCTGGCTACTGGTGTCGCCGCTGTTCAGCTCAGCGGAAGACTGATCGGCCATGGTGGAGATCTCTTCCTGCTGCGCCTTATGGTCTTGCCACCACCAGGCGCCGCTCAGGCCGATAACCACAAACAGCACCAGCCAGGTGAAGCTCATCAGCCAGCCGTCGCGTTTTTTGCGACGTTTACCTAAAGAGAAGCTCTGCATTGGCGCGACTTTCGCCGCACGGATGGGCGCTTGCTTGGCCATCATCGGCAGCAGCTCGTCTTCTGGAATATGTACGAGGCGAGCATAGGAGCGGATGTACCCGCGCAGGAAGGTGGAAGCGAGGTCGGCAGGCGCCTTATCGTCTTCAATATCACGAACCGTGGACACCTTCAGGCATAAGCGTTCTGCCACCGCTTGCTGGCTAAGTCCGAGTTGTTCGCGGGCGTGACGCAGACGCGCGCCCGTGGTGTTTGCTTCTTGATGATCTTGAGTGGCTTCAGTATTCATTCGCTACAACTACTGGTACGTGAAATTTAAAGTTCAGCGCGGGAAAAAGCCGGCGCCGCGAGACATCTGTGGTACGTCAGCCTCACAGTATAGGACTGTCAGCCGCGCGATCACAGAGACGAATCAAAATTGAATGCTAAGCGGTTGTTGTGCCGCTACATACTGCCTCAAAGTCGACAAAAACGCACCGTAATTATTAACCGAATCAGCGTATTTCGCCTGGCTATAGGTCATAAATATGGCCCGTGCCGCCTGCGCTGCACGGGCCATCATTTGTCAGACCGCTTTTATGTCAATCGCTTCGCCCTGCATCCGCTTACGCAGCGTGCGCTTGGTACGGTCGATAACATCGCCCGCCAGCTGACCGCAGGCGGCGTCGATATCGTCGCCGCGCGTTTTACGCACGATGGTCGTAAAGCCGTACTCCATCAGGACTTTGGAGAAACGGTCGATGCGGCTGTTGGAGCTGCGGCCATACGGCGCGCCCGGGAACGGGTTCCATGGGATCAGGTTGATCTTACACGGCGTATCTTTCAGCAACGCCGCCAGTTCGTGGGCGTGCTCGGTGCCGTCGTTGACATGATCCAGCATCACGTACTCGATGGTCACCCGGCCCTGGTTGGCGTTGGACTTCGAAATATAGCCGCGCACCGAGTTGAGGAAGGTCTCGATGTTGTACTTTTTGTTGATCGGGACGATTTCGTCACGAATGGTATCGTTCGGCGCGTGCAGGGAGATCGCCAGCGCGACGTCGATCATATCGCCGAGTTTATCCAGCGCCGGCACCACGCCGGAAGTCGACAGGGTGACGCGACGTTTGGAGAGGCCAAAGCCGAAATCGTCGAGCATGATTTCCATCGCCGGAACGACGTTGTTGAGGTTCAGCAGCGGCTCGCCCATGCCCATCATCACCACGTTGGTGATCGGACGTACGCCGGTGGTCTTCACCGCGCCGACGATTTTCGCCGCGCGCCAGACCTGGCCGATAATTTCGGAAACCCGCAGGTTACGGTTAAAGCCCTGCTGGGCGGTGGAGCAGAATTTACACTCCAGCGCGCAGCCTACCTGGGAGGAGACGCACAGGGTGGCGCGGTCTTCTTCCGGGATATAGACGGTCTCGACGCGCTGATCGCCAACGGCAATCGCCCATTTGATGGTCCCGTCGGTTGAGCGTTGTTCTTCAACTACTTCCGGGGCGCGGATCTCCGCCACTTCTTTCAGTTTACTGCGCAGGACTTTGTTGATGTCAGTCATCTCATCAAAGTCATCGCAGCAGTAGTGATACATCCATTTCATCACCTGATCGGCGCGGAAAGGCTTCTCGCCCATGTTTTTGAAAAACTCGCGCATCTGCTGACGGTTTAAATCCAGCAGGTTGATTTTGGCATCTTTGTTCGGCACCGTCAGAGCGGCGTTATCAGGCGTGACAATTTGTTCAGACATAATGTTTTCCGGCCTCGTTATTACACGTTATGGCCCCAGGTGGGTTGAAAAAGAAACGCCCCGGAGAGCGACAGCTCGTCCAGGGGCGCTATATTCTACAAATTCTGGCGCATCATTGCCACGTTTGCACAAAGCAATGATAAAAAATCTGTAACTGACTGCTCAATCCTCTAAGGCTTTTCGATTGTCGCAAGGCGGCAAGCAAGTGACAAATTCGTCGGGAACGAATTTGACCAGCCGTAGGCTGGCCTCCGGTGAGAGGCAGGAGCCTCTCATTAATCCCCGGGAGCATAGATAACTATGTGACCGGGGTGAACGCGCGCAGCCAACGCCGCGACGGTCGAAAAGACGACGAGGATTAGCGAGTGCGCGGGCAAACCTCGCCTTCAGCAAAGAAGAACGCGATTTCGCGAGCAGCGGATTCTACAGAGTCGGAACCGTGGGTGCCGTTCTCGGTGAAGCTGTCAGCGTAGTCAGCGCGCAGGGTACCCGCCAGCGCGTTTGCCGGGTTGGTCGCGCCCAGCAGGTCACGGTGACGCTGAACCGCGTTTTCGCCTTCCAGGACGGAAACCACGATCGGGCCGGAGGTCATGAACTCAACCAGACCGTCGAAGAACGGGCGACCTTCGTGCTCAGCATAGAAACCACGAGCCTGCTCAACGGTCAGGTGCAGCATTTTGGTGCCGACGATTTTGAACCCTGCAGCTTCAAAGCGGGAAAAGATGCTGCCAATAACGTTTTTTGCCACCGCGTTTGGTTTGATGATGGAAAAAGTACGTTCAATAGCCATGATTACCTCTAATTAAATGTTCTGTTGTTGCACATACGATCGTATGGCCTGGCGCGCATTATAATGAGCATCCCCGCCCCTGCCTACGGATGAAGGTAACATTTTGTTAAAATAAGATGAGTATTGAAAACACAAACCGCCAACAACAAATTTACCCTGGTTATTGCAGGGTGAAACGCGCGGCCGCCGTTTGCCCTGCCTCATCCATCACCACCAGCTGCCACTCGCCGGGCTTATCCAGGGTTAGCGTGGTTCTCGCGCCGGCGGCATCTATCGGCTGGCCGTTAATAAACCACCAGCGCCGCCCTTCCCCGCCGCTGGTTTGCAGGGGCAACATCACCCGCGCCTCGCCCGGCAGACGTTTAATCACCGCCCCCTCGCGGACCCCGGAGAGCACCAGCGGTGCGACATCCTGAGTTTGCAGCGGCGGACATGCCCTTGATGCCGGCCCCAGACGCGCGGCGCGACGCTCACCCGGCGGTAGCCAGGGCTCCAGCGGCAGCGGCCAAACCTCAACCACCGTTTCGCGCGCCCCGGGACAATCCGCCGCCACCCGTTCGCCGTGTTCATTACGCCACACTGGGAAGCGGATCCCGCGCACGCCCTCCTGCCCCGGCAGCAGCAGGGTCGGCGGCTGGCTGTCTTCCAGCAGCCAGCTGGCCAGGCGACGACGGCAGTTGCTGTCGCCCGCCGGCAGCGCCTGGCCGCCGGGCCAGCATAGCGTCCCGCGGCTGACCGTTGCCGGGCGCGGATCGACCGGCAGGCCGCCGCGGCTCATCGCCGGGCGGGCGAGCAGCAGATTATTGACCTGATTGAGCAACGGCACCGCGCTGGCGAAACCAAACTGCCCCACCACCGGCGTACCGTCCGGACGCCCGGTCCAGATGCCTATCAGATAACGCGCATTGAGACCCACCGCCCATGCATCGCGATACCCGTAGCTGGTGCCGGTCTTCCAGGCCAGCGGCACCACTTGCGGGAGTGAGGCATCGGGAACCGGTTGCGCTTCGCCGGCCAGGATGCGCCGGACGATCCACGCCGCCCCCGGGGATAGCAGCGCCCTTTCCACCAGCGGGTCTCCGGGCTTCATGCGCAGCCGCGCCGCCTTCCCGTGGCGGGCAAAGGCGCTGTATGCCGCGACGATATCTTCCAGCCTCGCCCCGGCGCCGCCGAGGATCAACGACAGATTTGGCTCGGCGCCGGCGGGCAGCATCAGGGGCAACCCGGCATTGCGCAAATTCGCCGCGAAACGTTTGGGCCCGTAGGCTTCAAGCACCTGGACCGCCGGCAGATTCAGGGAGCGCACCAGCGCCTCGCTGGCGCTCACCGGGCCGTGAAAGCCGCTGTCAAAGTTACCGGGGCGATAATCGCTAAAGCGCCGCGGCACATCCTGCAATAACGACGACGGATGAATCAGCCCCTCATCCATCGCCAGCGCATAAATGAAGGGTTTCAACACCGACCCCGGCGAACGGACCGCCGACGCCATATCAATGTGGCCAAAGCGGCTGTCGTCCGTAATATCCGCCGAACCCACCCAGCCGCGGACTTTCATATCCGTGTGATCGACCACGACCATCGCCAGCGAACTGCGCGGCGGCAGGCGCGATTTCCAGTTCAGCGCCAGATCCTCAAGCTGCCGCTGGAGTCCGGCATCGAGGGTCGTCACCACCTTTTCATCACCACTGCTCGCCAGCGCCCGACGGGCGAAGAGCGGCGCCAGCTGCGGCATCTGGCGCGGAAACAGCCACACCGGCTCCTCCATCGCCTCCTTTACCGCCTGCTCCGGCCAGACGCCCTGACTGACCATACGCGCAAGCACTTTATCGCGCGCCGCCTGGGCCCGCTGCGGCCAGCGGTCCGGACGTAAACGGCTGGGCGCCTGGGGCAGCACCGCCAGCAGCGCCGCCTCGCCGTAGCTAAGCCTGGCAGGCGGCTTCCCGAGATAGGCCCAGCTGGCCGCGCCGATACCCTGCAGGGTGCCGCCAAACGGCGCGCGGTTCAAATAGAGGGTCAGAATGTCGCTTTTTGACAGATGCCACTCCAGCTGCAGCGCACGCCACAGCTGGCGCAGCTTGCCGCCGAAAGTGCGGGGGTGGGGATCGAGCAGGCGCGCCACCTGCATGGTAAGCGTGCTGCCGCCGGAAATGACCCGCCCGGAGGTAAGATCCTGCCAGGCGGCGCGCACTACAGCGAAGGGATTGACCCCCGGATGGCGCCAGAACCAGCGGTCTTCATACTGGATGAGCGCCTGAAGATAACGCGGCGACACGTCGGCGAGAGTGACCGGATAACGCCAGACGCCCTGCGCGTCGGCAAACCGCCACAGCGGCGTCCCGTCCTCCGCCACCACCACGCGGGCGGGCGTAACGTCCCGTAGCGGCAGCGGCCACAGGCGATCGGCCGCCAGCACCGCCAGCCAGAGCAGAAAAATAAACGCCGCCAGCCCGCGCCAGCAGCGTTTTACCCGAGGCAATACGCGCATTTACGGCGTCACGGTAAGCGGGCCGCTGGCCGCTCCGGTCGCCCGCCACTGCGGCACATACATCGATTCCACCTGCGGCTGCGGGACCTGGTAAGTGCCCGGCGTCACCGCTCGCGCCAGATAGACCAGCGTCACCGGCTGACCTTCATTGACCGCGACTGCGGCGACGAAGCGGTCATCGCGGAACTCGATATGCTGAATATCCGCCTGCTGCATCTGGTTAAGCAGGTTTTGCACCGCTTCGCCATTCTCCTGCAGGCTGGCGCTGCTGTTGGCCAAATTCTGGTTTTCCAGCTCCAGACCTGCTGGCAACAGATCAACCACCAGCGCGTCAGGCACGTTGCGTTTGGCGGTCACCTCCAGCTTGACGAGTACCAGTTCGCCGCTGCGCAGTGATGACAGCGATTTCTGCTGCCCCTGGGTATCGAAAATAGTTCGTTCAATCCCCAGGACGTTACCGCCCGGCTGCGGCGCGCTTTGCGGATAGCCGCTGCTGTCAAGGCGCAGCCACAGCGGTTGACTGCCGGTGTTGCTCACCTGCAGTGCCGCCAGCCGATCGCCGTCGAGGTTGCGGGTTTGCGCTTTGTCGCCGGTCAGCGGCTCCGCCTGCAGCGAGGTTTGCGCCTGCCAGCTGCCCGGCAGGTCGGCCAGCGTCCGTCCGGCAAGGAACAGGGCGTTGGTTTCCTGGGTCGACAGCCAGCGCTGGCCATAGGCCTCTTCCGACAGCGTGCTCAAAAGCTGATTTTGCACCTCCGGCAGCAGCTTATTCTCTTCCAGCAGCGCCAGCTTCAGGGCGTCATCGCGAAGCGGGCTACCGTAATCGCCCAGCCAGCGTTTCTCATCCTGACGCGGGGTGGCAACCGCCAGCTTCAGCGCGGCGTCGCCGCGCGGCGCATCACCCATGGTTTTCAGCGCGATGCCGAGCTGCAACAGCGGCAAGCCGGATCGCGCCTGGTCGTGACGGCTCCAGATTTCACGCAAGGCGCCGAGGGGGGCTTTTTGCTGACGCGCCAGCACCAGCGCGGCATAGGCCTGAGCGGCAAAGCGGCTGGCCTGGGCGTCGTCGCTGTAGCGTACGGTCATCAGCCCCGGCTCCTGCAGGTAGCGCAGCAGGCGTTCATTGCCTTTATTGATAGCGTTGACCGGCACGCTGTAACCCTGCTCGCCGGCGCGAACGAGGAAATCCATGGCGTAAGCGGTCAGCCAGTACTCTTCCGGCCCCTCTTTATCCCATAGCGCAAAGCCGCCGTTTTCCAGCTGCATCTGCAGCAGGCGCGAGATGCCGACATCGATTGCCGCGCGGCGTTTTTCGTCGCTATCGCCGCTGATGCCCAGCGCCTTTAGCTGCGCCGCGCTGGTATACAGGGAGGGGAACAGGCCGCTGGCGGTCTGCTCAAGGCAGCCGTAAGGATAGGCTTTCAGGTCGCGGATATAGCGCGCAAGATTCAACGGCGGCTTGCCGCTGAGCAGCAGCTGGCCCTGCAGCGTCTGCGGGGCGAAACCTGCCGATTGCGCCGCTGGCGCCTGCCAGCTTTCGCCGGGCTGCAGCACGGCGCCGCTGTTGACGGTCTGCGCCGGGAACGCCGGACGAACGCCGATTTTCCACTGTTTCTGCAGCGGGGCGAAGGTTTCCCCCGGCAGGCTCAGGCCGCTGATCGTGGCGTTCACCTGGCCATCGCCGAAGCCCGCCAGCGCGCTCACCGGCACAAACAGCGTGCTGCGTGCCCCCGGCGCCAGCTGCACCGGCGGCAGTTGACCCTCGGTCAAGGACACCAGCCCGCTGGCGGCAAGATGCACCTGCAGGGTTTGCGGTTTATCGGTCAGGTTGCTGAGATCCAGCGCCAGACGCGTAGTGTCGCCGCTGGCGAGGAAGCGCGGAGTGTTCAGCTCGGCGATGACCGGGGCGGCCACCACCACTTTATCTTCGCTGCTGCCAAAGTCATTCGCCGTCCAGGCCTGAGCCATCACCCGCAGTTCGCCGTTAAAATCACCGATCGGCAGCGTCACCGTCCCTTCGCCCTGATCGTTCAGCACCACCGGCTGCGCTTGTTGGGCGATGATGGTCACATGGTTAACCGGCGGTTTACCGCCACGTTTTAACTCGTCGCCATCGCCGCCGAAGCGCAGGCTGGCCACACGTCCCTGTCCTTCAATGACCTGGCCGTAAATATCATAGATATCCGCCCCATAACGTTTCTGGCCAAAGAAGGCGTTCCACGGATCCGGGGTGGCGTAATCGGTAATATTCAGCACCCCGCTATCGACCGCCGAGAGCAGAACGTTCACCTGTTTCGGCGCCTCGCCCTCTTTGACGCTGGCTTTCACTTTCACCGTCAGCGGCTGGTTGGGGCGCATTTTATCCGGGGCCTCCAGCGCCAGCGTCAGGCGACGGTTTTCATCGCCCAGCGGCAGATGCAGCAGGCCCACCGCGCGTTTCGGCGTCGCCGAGCGGGATTTATCGCCAGGACGAACCACCAGTGTGCTGAGGTAGAGGTCGTGGCGATTCCAGGCTTTATCCACCGGGATCGACAGGTCCATCCCCTCGGCAGGTACGTCAATCTCCTGCCACCACAGCGGCCCTTCGCTGGATTCCACCATCGCGTAGCCTTTACCCGCCGCCGGGGCAGCAATGTGCAGCCTGATGGTGTCACCCGGCTTATAGCTCGGTTTATCCAGCTTCATGGTGACCCGGTCCGGGCGCGCTGCGCCGGTGCCTTCGCTGTTATCCTGCCAGCTGTAGCCCGCCCAGAAGCGCACGCTGCTGACGACATCGTCCGGTCCTCTCACCTCCAGGCGATAGGAGCCCCACTCTACCGGAAAGCTCACTTTACCGATCTGGCCGGCCTGCAAATCCAGCGACTCCTCGCCCTCCTGCAGATCTTTTTGATCGAACTGCGACTGCCAGCCTTCGCTGTCGGACCAGTTCCAGTAATAATCGCGGCGCTCGCGGATCAGCCGTACCTGCAGACCGGAAACGGCTTTTTTCTCGCCTTTGGCGTCGGCATAGACGATATCAAACGCGGCGTTGCTGTTTTCATCCACCACCGGCTGCTTCACCGAGGTGTCAGTGCGGTAGTCGTAAACGTCCTTCAGGGTAAATTGCGGGCGGATCCCCGGCAGCGCCTCGGCAGGCCAGATCGGCTGCATAACCGTAAGGGTGACCGGACGCCCGCCGGACTCCAGCAGGCTCGCCTGCAACACCACCTGCAGCGGCGAATGGCTATCCTGCCACTGGCTTGAGGTCGTCACTTCACCATGGCCGTTTTCATCCAGCGTCAGCTGGACTTCATCAAGGCTGCGGGAGAGATTTTCTTCCGCGATATCGCCGAACTGGAAGCCCGGCAGAGCGGCGACGGCGTCGCGCAGCGGGCGCAGGAACAGTTTGCCCTGCAGCTGGTTGCCGCTGGCCGGCGCGCCGTAGAGATAAGCGCCGCTGACGCCAAAGGCGACATCGGCATTCGGCGCGACAGGCGCCGCCTGCGGCGTCAGCTTCAGCGCCATGCGTTCCGGCATGAAGTCTTCGACGTGGAAATCCCATTCGCGGGGCTGATTGTCGCCGGTGCTGGCGCGAATGTGCCACATGCCGGTGGCCGCGCCGCTGTCGAGCGGATAAGTAAACTGGTACAGGCCGTTAACCGGCTTGCTCATCACCGAGCGGATCACCTGGCCATCCGGCTGGACCACCTCCAGCTTCACCGGCTGTTCCGCCAGCGGCTTGCCGTCGCTATCGCGCAACAGCGCATTGAGGATCACCGTTTCGCCCGGACGATAGAGATCCCGTGGGCCAAACATAAAGAACTGTTTACTGAAGCCAGGCGCGCCGGCAATGGAGAACTCCGCCAGATCCAACGCCGGCAGTTTGAGGTCAAGGAGCGTGGTCTGCCCCTCTTTGCGCGCCAGCAGCAGCGCGGCTTCTTTATCGGTTTGCAGGGTGACGTGGCCCTGGCTATCGCTTTTCGCCTGCGCCAGGGTCTGCCCTTTGGCGTTGAGCAGTTGGACGTCGATACCAGACTGGGCGGCGCCGTTTTCCAGGCTCTGGGTAAAGACGTCCAGCCGGTTGTGGTAACGATGCGCCGACACGCCGATGTCGCTAAGGGTAAACAGCGTCGCCGCGTTGCTGTAGCTATAATGACCCGCCGGGTTCATGACCGCCACGTAGACGCCAGGCTGCTGGAGCGGCTTGATGTCGCTCAGCGGCAGCAGCAGCTTTTCGCGGGTATTGCGCGCCGGATTGAGGTCAAAGCGGCCGCTGTATACCAGATCGGCCATCTTCAGCAGCTCGTCGGATTCCCAGTTGCTTAATGAATTGCGGTATTCCCACTGACTGACGAAGGCCGAGAGCGATTCCGGCTTAATGCGGAAGAAGTTCACGTCGACGTTATCGACGTTCAGCGCCATCACCGGTAGCCCGGCGATCACGTTGCCCGGCAGCAGCGAGCCGCGGCTGGCAAACCCAACGCTTGGCGCGATATCACGGGTGGTCAGAGTCTTCTCGAATGGTTTATCGAGCGTCGCCTTGTTCAGGGCGACCAGCGTCGGGTCGACCGAGACAATCAGCTCGCGCTTTGGCTCCAGGTGACGCAGACGCAGCTCTTTGAGGTTCGGCGCCAGCTCCCAGGCGCCATCTACCTTACCGCTCTTCTTATCCACCAGGTGTACGCTGCGGGAGAAATCCTGGTCCGGCTGCAGCGGCACGGAAAAGGTCAGCACCAGGGTCGCGGCGCCATCCAGCTGCACCTCCGAGGCGTCGAGCAGCGTCAGCGCTTTGCCCTGACTTTTTTCCGCCAGCGCCGCCAGCTGGGCGCTGTCCGGTTTTGCCGCCGCGCCAGGGCCGCTATCGGCGGCCGGCGTCGGGGCCGTAGCCTGCGGTGCACCGCTGTCATCACACCCGGTTAATGAAAATGCGGTAAGGAGCGCCAGTGACAGCGCCGCTAAACGAAATGGTTTCATCCTTCTAACCCCTCGGCCGGTGGGCCTGATGCAAATTATCACTTTTTATTATGCGTTAAGGCGGCGCTTCTCAACAGTGATGACGCGGGTTTCTGCCGATTAATCAGAAAAGTGCCGTGACGTCGTCCCCACTCTGGCGTCCTTAACTTGTCAGCACCCGATAAAACGCCGACAATTCAGTCATGAATAGTAAAACGGAGGCACCTATGTCCACCTCGTTTTTTGTCGCCGCCGACTGGCTGGCGGAACATATTGATGACCCGGAGATCCAGATTATCGACGCCCGCATGGCGCCCGCCGGACAGGAGGCCCTGCGCGATATGGCCGCGGAGTACCGCGCCGGCCATGTGCCGAACGCGCTGTTTTTCGATATCGAGGCGCTGTCCGATCACACCAGCCCGCTGCCGCATATGATGCCGCGCGCCGAGGCGTTTGCCGTCGCCATGCGCGAACTGGGCGTCTGCAGCGATAAGCACCTCGTGGTTTATGACGAAGGCAATCTGTTTTCCGCGCCTCGCGCCTGGTGGATGCTGCGCGCCTTTGGCGTGGAGAAGGTGTCGATTCTGGCCGGTGGACTGGAGGGCTGGCGCCGCGACGAACTGCCGCTGGAACAAGGGGTGCCGGAGGTGGCCGAAGGGGAATTCGACGTACGCTTCGATCCTCAGCAAATTAAGCGCCTGACCGACGTGCTGCTGGTCAGCCATGAAGGGTCGGCACAGATTGTCGATGCGCGTCCGGCGGCCCGGTTTAACGGCCTGGCTGACGAACCGCGCCCGGGCCTGCGGCGCGGGCATATCCCCGGCGCGCTTAACGTGCCGTGGACGGATCTGGTGATTAACGGCGAGCTGAAGACCGTCGACGAGCTGAACGACATCTTTTTGCGTCAGGGCGTCGATTTTGACCGGCCCATTATCGCCAGCTGCGGCTCCGGCGTGACGGCGGCGGTGGTGGTGCTGGCGCTCACCACGCTTGGCGTGAACGGCGTCTGCCTGTACGACGGCTCATGGAGCGAATGGGGGGCGCGCAGCGATCTGCCGATTGAACCGGCTCCTGCCGCTCAGTAAACGCCGTATGGCCGCGGGCCCCCGTTCCGCGGCCACTAAATAATTTCTGATTTTCCCCGCCTCTTTCTCCTGCCAGCCGCTAAACCGGTTACTCTGTGCTGCCGCAGGGCTTGCGCCTGCCGTGTTCGCTTTACTGCCACCCACTATATAAGGAAATTGAATGATGGCTTTTTCATTACCGGATCTCATGGATGTCGTACACAAGCACAACCGCAATCCCACCCCAAAACCGATGCCCGTAGAGGAAGTGGATCGCCTGCGAGTACGGAAATACCGCGATCCGCAAAATAGCGAAACCGTGGCGCTTCCGGAAAGTTTGAAAGCGCTGCTGGCTTACGATTGCCAGCTGACAAGCCCCCACGGTCAACGGGTGCTGGAATCGGTTCTGGACGCCATTGATGAACATGGCGTCCTGCTTTCCGACTCGCTGGATGAAGATGCTTATTATATGAATGGCCTTGATATGATCGGGCTGGATATTGAAGAGCTGATGCCCGTCTGGAACGACGATCCGCGTCTTCCTGCCCTGATTCGCCTCCGCCATCCCGGAGATCAGCAGGTATTTATCTATGTCACCGAGCGTGATGAACAGGGTGAATATCCTGTCGTCCGCTTCGAGGGTAAAGAGAATGACCTTTGGCTGGCAGAATCGTCACTGATTGAATATCTGCAGGAGATTTTTGCCGGTGGAGAGGAGAGCCACGACGAATGGCAGCATCAGCAAGCCCTCAACCAGGCACGCGATGGCGCCTTGCTGGAGCTGGAATATCTTCATGAGGATCTTTACGCCAGGCTCGAAGGTTGCCCTGACTAATTCACCATCTCCCGCCGAAAGCGCGCTTAACGGGCGCCGTCGGGGCCAGCTCCAGGAGGGAGCGCTTAATCCCTAACCTGATGTCACCACAAGGAGTGAAAATGGCATTAGTCTCCAACCCACATTCTGCTTATTCCCCGCGCCTTCCCTGGCTGGGAGGCATCGCTGGCCTGCTGGTCGGCGGCGCGATCCTCTATTTTTGGCCGCAATGGAACCGAACATGGTTAAGCCTGGTTCCTGCGCCCGTTTCCGTCTATACCCGCTTTCTCGGCGTCACTTTGGCAGACGTCCCGCTGATCACCTATGGTCATCAGGCGCTGCTGGGTTTTCTGATGGTGCTGCTCGCGCCCGGTTATGGTAAATCGACGCTTGCCGCATGGATAATGCACAACCCGGCGTCAAGCCGCCGCTGGCCCGGCGAGGTACTCCGTGCCTGGGTGACGAAATTTGGCCTGCTGGTCATGGTCTTTTGCAATCTGTTCTTTTTGTCCCGGGTCGGATCCGGGACCCTGGCGTTATATATTTTTATTCTCCAGCACATCAGCGTTGCCGCGGCGGTGACGTCAGGAGGGCTGCTGCTGCGTGACGCCCGACGTCTGGCCCGCACATTCGATGCTCAGCTGGCGGATCTGCGCCTTCTGATGCTCCTCACCCTCGGATTCCAGACGATTTTGCCGGCGCAGATCGCGCTGATGAGCGCCCGGGGCGTGAATACGCCGCTGGGCTGGTATATTGTCAGCGCGCAGATGGTGGGGGTGTTACTGGCGTTTATGCTGGTCGCCGGGCTGGTAGCAGCGCTACGCTATCTGCTGGGAGAGGAAAGGTGCCGGGCCTGGCGCGGGGATATGGCGCTCTTCAACGGCATCGTCACGCTGTGCGTGGCGGGATTTCTGCTCTATCACATGGTGTCAGCCTATCCGCGAATCGTTGCCGCCCTGCATTAATCTTTACCAACCCGCTTTGGCATCGAGCTGAAAGTATAGCGAAACCGGGGGCTGGCGCCCCCGCTGTCAGATAATGCGGTTTTGTTTGAAATCGCGCAGGAAGCTGCCCCAGCGCTTTTCATAGAACGGCGTGATATGGGCAATCATAAAGTGGCTGATGCCCTTCTCGCCGTCTACCACCTGGCAAATATCGATCGGCTCATCGCCGGGCAGGGTATCGGTGGCCACGCTGCCGGTGGTCTGAATAATGGACTCGATATCCCCTTCCGCTTCAATGCCGATAAGCAGATTAGCAGGCGCGTCGGCGTGCTCTTTGATCGAGCACAGGAACGCCCGCTTGACGGTTTTCAGCGTTTTGAACAGCGTGGTCAGCGAATCCACCATCTGCGCCGGCGGCTCGGCGACTTCAGACAGCAGCAGCGCTTCGCCCCCCTCCAGCACCGTCTGGGTGCTGAGCGGGCTGCCCTCTTCCCCGAGCAGATGGCTGATTTCCCGCGGGGTGAATTCTTTACCGCTCGGCAGCTTCGGGTTGAGGAACAGCGATTCGCCGAGAGTCATCGCCATCAGCGTGCGGGCCGGCATCATCACGAAAGCCTGTTCGTCTTCCACCGCCTGCTGCAGGGCCTCCAGCGAAGTGAAGAACGGAATGACCGACGTGCCGTCATCTTTTTCCCAGTGCTGCAGATCCAGCGCGCTATCTTCAACAATCTGCTCGCCATCGGCTGCGCTGCCCGGTACCCAGACGGTGGCCTCAAGCAGCGCGCTGAAAAATGCCGGACGATGAGCGGGCTCGGTAGCCGCTTTTTCCAGCAGGGTTTCTAATTCGTTTTTGGTTTCGGACATAGTTTGGCTACTTCAAAAATCGCCCGGCGGCGCGACGTCCGCACGGGCCTGCGGATTTTCCAGGCCGGGTAAGCGTAGCGCTACCCGGCAAGGCCATTACTCAGCCGTCAGCAGATTGGCGATAGTACGTACGCCAAGCCCCGTCGCGCCCGCCGACCACTGCTCAACGGCCGATTTGCGGTAGGTTGCCGAACAGTCGATATGCAGCCAGCCCTGGTGGTAGTTTTCCACGAAGTGGGACAGGAAGCCCGCCGCGGTGCTGGCGCCGGCCGGATAGGCGGCGCTGCCGGTATTGTTCAGTTCCGCGAAGTTAGACGGCAGCTGATTACGGTGGAATTCGGCCAGCGGCAGACGCCAGAACGCTTCATTTTCCGCCTGGGCGCTCGCCAGCAGGCGATTCGCCAGCGCATCGTCAAAGCTGAACAGCGCGTGGTAGTCGTTGCCGAGGGCGGTTTTCGCCGCGCCGGTCAGGGTGGCGGCATCGACGATCAGCTCAGGCTTCTGCGCCGAAGCGTCAATCAGGCCATCCGCCAGCACCAGACGACCTTCGGCGTCGGTGTTCATCACTTCGACGGTTTTGCCGTTGCGATAATGAATAATATCGCCCAGTTTGAAAGCGTTGCCGCTGATCAGGTTGTCGGCGCAGCACAGATAGAGCTTCACGCGCTTATTCAGCCCGCGGGTAATGGCGAAAGCCAGAGCGCCGGTGACAGTCGCCGCGCCGCCCATATCAGACTTCATTGAATCCATAAAGGCGCTCTGTTTGATGCTGTAGCCGCCGGAATCAAAGGTGATGCCTTTACCTACCAGACAGGCGTATACCGGGGCTTCTTTATCGCCGGTCGGGTTATAGTCCAGCGCCAGCAGAACCGGCGGACGCTCGGAGCCGCGGCCGACGGTGTGCAGGCCGAGATAGCCCTGCTCACGCAGATCTTCGCCTTTGGTGATGCGATAGCTCATCTTTTCGACCGCCACGCTGCACAGCAGGTCGACGGCGCGCTGCGCCAGCTGTTCCGGGCCCAGCTCTTCCGCCGGCGCATTGATGGTGTCGCGCACCCAGTCAATAATGGTCAGACGGTTATCCAGCTCGCTTTTCTGCACATCGTCCAGGGTCGGCCATTCAACTTTTCGGGTGCCTTTCGGGCCTTTATAGCCCGCCCAGAACGCCCACGCGCGGTCGGTGTTCCAGCCTTCGCCGCTTAACGCGACATGCTTGATGCCCATGCCGTCAATTTTACGCGCCGCGCGCTGAATCAAGCCCAGGTCGTCTTTACCGTTGAGATGCAGGGCAATGCCATCATTATTAATGCTGTAAGACGCCTTCTCTCCCCAGCGCGCATCGGCTGGCTGAGTGGAAAGCGTAATCTTCATGGCTTCGGTCATTATCATTATCCTTCTTAGCAAACGGGCCACCGTATGGCAGCCCGTAACGTTCTCTCGCTCGATGATTCATCCGACTTTATACCGCCGCATAAATCATGACGCGAAAATTATTCGGCTTCGTCTAACCAGACTAACAGAATCGCCTCGAGAATTTTTTCATTGGATGCGTTCGGATCATCATCAAACTCTTCCAGATCGCAAATCCACTGATGCATGTCGGTAAAGCGAACGGTTTTTGGGTCGAGGTCAGGGTAAGCGTCATACAGCGCTTCGCCGATTTCACGACTGTCGGTCCATTTCAGTGCCATATTAGTGCTCGCGTGCGTGGTTGATGGTGTAACGCGGGATCTCAACGACCAGATCTTCGTCGGTGACGCGCGCCTGGCAGCTCAGGCGGCTGTCAGGCTCCAGTCCCCAGGCTTTATCCAGCATATCGTCTTCATCTTCGGTACTTTCCGCCAGCGAGTCAAAGCCTTCACGCACGATGCAGTGGCAGGTGGTGCAGGCACAGGATTTTTCGCAAGCGTGTTCAATCTCGATGCCGCTACGCAGCGCCGCATCCAGAATAGTCTCACCGGTCTCAGCTTCCACAACGATGCCATCCGGACACAGGTCCTGGTGGGGCAGAAATACAATTTTTGGCATTTTAAACCTCGTCCACGGATTGGCCTTTCAGCGCGATACGGACCGACTGATCCATACGGCGGGCGGCGAATTCCTGGGTTTGTGTGTCGATATTTTTAATCGCTTCTTTAATGGCGTCGGCGTCGTCGCCTGCCGCGGCGGCGCGTACCTGCTCCGCAGCAGCATCGATAGCCTGACGCTCCGCGGCGCTTAACAGCGCGGCGTCGGCGGCCAGCGCGCTTGTCAGGCTTTCCAGGACGCGTGCGGCTTCTACTTTCTGTTCAGCCAGCATGCGCGCCTGAATATCCTGTTCGGCGTAGCTCATCGAATCTTTAATCATGGTGGCGATTTCGCCATCGGTCAGACCGTAAGACGGTTTCACCTGAATAGAGGCTTCCACGCCGGTCGATTTTTCCATCGCCGTGACGCTCAGCAGGCCATCGGCATCCACCTGGAAGGTGACGCGAATATGCGCCCCGCCCGCCGGCAGCGCCGGGATACCGCGCAGCGCAAAGCGCGCCAGCGAACGGCAATCCTGCACCAGCTCACGCTCGCCCTGCATCACATGAATGGACATCGCCGTCTGGCCATCTTTGAAGGTGGTGAACTCCTGGGCGCGGGCCACCGGAATGGTGGTATTACGCGGGATCACTTTCTCCACCAGACCGCCCATGGTTTCCAGCCCTAACGACAGCGGGATAACGTCGAGCAGCAGCAGTTCGCTGTCCGGCTTGTTGCCGACCAGAATATCGGCCTGGATCGCCGCGCCAATGGCGACGACTTTGTCCGGGTCAATGGCGGTCAGCGGAGTGCGGCCGAAGAATTCGCCTACGCGCTCGCGCACCAGCGGCACGCGGGTCGAACCGCCGACCATCACCACTTCCAGCACCTCTTGCGCCTCAACGCCAGCGTCTTTCAACGCCCGGCGGCAGGCCATTAACGTGCGTTTTACCAGCGGGGCGATCAGATCGTTAAACTGGCTGCGAGTGATATCGCCCTGCCAGCCGCCGACCTCAACGTGCGCCACCTCGGCATCGCTAAGGGCAATTTTCGCCGCGATGGCGGCATCCAGCAGCTCACGCTGCAGGCGGTTGTCGCTACGGTCGCTGAAGCCTGCCTGCTCGCGCAGGTAGTCCGCCAGCAGATGATCGAAATCATCGCCGCCGAGAGCGGAATCGCCGCCGGTAGCCAGCACTTCAAACACCCCGCGGCTTAAGCGCAGAATAGAGATATCGAAGGTGCCGCCGCCGAGATCGTAGACCGCAATCACCCCTTCCTGGCCGGAATCAAGGCCATAGGCGATAGCCGCCGCGGTCGGTTCATTAAGCAGGCGCAGCACGTGCAGACCCGCCAGACGCGCCGCGTCTTTGGTCCCCTGACGCTGGGCGTCATCAAAATAAGCGGGAACGGTGATCACCACGCCGTCGAGCTCGCCGGCCAGCGCTTCAGTGGCCCGGGCAGCCAGCGCTTTCAGAATATCGGCGGAGACGCGAATCGGGTTCAGCAGGCCGCCGGCGGTCTGGATCATCGGCAGGCCGTTTTCACTGGCCTGCAGCTGATACGGCAGATGCGGATAGCGATGTTGGATATCGGCGAGGGAGCGCCCCATCATCCGTTTCACGGAGCTGATGGTGTTGGCGGGATCCTGGGCGGCGTTCAGCCGGGCGTCATAGCCGACGGTCAGCCCCGATGCGTGGTAGTTCACCACCGACGGCAGCAGATAGCGGCCTTGATGATCGGGCAGAGTCTCGGCCTGGCCGCTACGCACGGTAGCCACCAGAGAATTGGTGGTGCCCAGGTCGATACCGGCCGCCAGACGACGCTGGTGCGGCGCGGCGCTCAGGCCGGGCTCACTAATTTGTAATAAGGCCATAATTGCTTCCGAAAATTAAAAATCGAGCAGTTTTTCTTCGAGTTCTTCAGCACTGCTGCGCAGTTTATCGAGGAAACGGAGCTTACGCACCGTGTCCGCCGCCGCCTCCCAGCTCTCATTATGCAATTGGTCAACCATCAGCTGATGGCGGGTATCAAACAGCGCTTTCACTCGTTTGATAAAGCTTTCCAGCCGCGCTTCGTCTTTCGCCTGGCCGATCTCATCCAACTCTTCGCGCAGTTCCAGCTGTTCCATCAGGAACGCGGTATCGCGAACGGTATGCTGCTCGCTGGCCAGATCGAAGCCATGCAGCGAGAGGAGGTATTCTGCGCGGGTCAGGGGATGGCGCAGCGTCTGCCAGGCCTGGTTAATGGTGGCGGAATACTGAACCGCCGCAAGCTGCTCCGCAGCGGGCGCGCTGGCAAATTTATCCGGATGGTACTGGCGCTGCAGATCCTGATACCGGACAGCCAGTTGTTCAAGCGAGAGGGTATAGCTGGCTGGTAACCCGAAGAGGGTGAAATAGTCCATAGTAACCTCAGGGTCATGCATCTAAACGAAAACCCCACGCGCGGCGTGACCGCGGTGGGGTTGGGGTGTACCGATTATACGTTAAAGCTTTCGCCGCAGCCGCACTCATCTTTGACGTTCGGGTTGGTGAACTTAAACCCTTCGTTAAGGCCTTCTTTGACGAAGTCCAGCTGCGTGCCGTCGAGGAATTGCAGACTTTTGCCGTCGATCACGACCTTCACGCCTTTGTCTTCAAACACGGTGTCTTCAGCCGCCGGCTCGTCAACAAACTCCAGTACATAGGCCATACCTGAGCAGCCGGAGGTTCTCACGCCCAGGCGCAGGCCAAACCCTTTTCCGCGGTTTGCCAGGAAGGCATTGACTCGCGCTGCTGCACTGTCGCTAAGAGTAATCGACATAACAAAACCTCAACTAATTATTTTGCTTCACGTTTGCTTTTGTAATCCGCAATCGCGGCTTTAATCGCGTCTTCCGCCAGAATAGAGCAGTGAATTTTCACCGGCGGCAGTTCCAGTTCATCGGCGATATCGGTGTTCTTGATCGCCTGCGCTTCGTCCAGGGATTTACCCTTCACCCACTCGGTGACCAGGGAGCTGGAAGCGATAGCAGAACCACAGCCGTAGGTCTTGAAGCGCGCGTCTTCAATGATACCTTCATTGTTGACTTTAATCTGCAACTTCATCACGTCGCCGCAGGCCGGCGCGCCGACCATGCCGCTGCCGACGTTCTCGTCGCTGTTGTCAAAAGAGCCGACGTTGCGCGGGTTCTCGTAATGATCGATAACTTTTTCGCTGTATGCCATGATGAATTCTCCTTATTGGTGCCGAATTAGTGATGTGACCATTCAATACTGTTCAGATCCACGCCCTGTTTGAACATTTCCCACAGTGGAGAAAGCTCGCGCAGACGGCCAATGGATTTACGAATCAGGTTGATGGCGTAGTCAATCTCTTCTTCGGTAGTGAAACGACCTAAAGAGAAACGAATAGAACTGTGCGCCAGTTCATCAGTCATGCCTAACGCGCGCAGCACGTAGGATGGCTCAAGGCTCGCGGAAGTACAGGCTGAACCGGAGGAAACCGCCAGGTCTTTCAGCGCCATAATCAGCGACTCGCCTTCAACATAGTTGAAGCTGACGTTAAGAATGTTCGGCGCGCCCTGCTCAAGGTCGCCGTTGAGGTACACTTCTTCCATATCCTTCACGCCGTTCCACAGACGGTTGCGCAGCGTGCGCAGACGCGCCATCTCGCTTTCCATCTCTTCTTTGGCGATACGGTAAGCTTCACCCATGCCGACGATCTGGTGAACAGGCAGAGTACCGGAACGCATACCGCGCTCGTGGCCGCCGCCGTGGATTTGCGCTTCGATACGAATGCGCGGCTTACGACGCACGTACAGCGCGCCGATGCCTTTCGGACCGTAGATTTTGTGACCGGAGAAGGACATCAGGTCCACTTTCAGCTGGCTGAGATCGATAGGCAGCTTGCCCACGCTCTGGGTGGCGTCTACGTGGTAAATGATACCGCGGGCGCGACACATCTCGCCGATGGTAGCGATATCCTGCACCACGCCGATTTCGTTATTCACATGCATGATGGAAACCAGGATGGTGTCGTCACGCATCGCCGCTTCCAGCTCTTTCAGATCGATAATCCCGTTGCTCTGCGGCGCCAGGTAGGTCACTTCGAAGCCTTCGCGCTCCAGCTGACGGCAGGTATCCAGAACCGCTTTATGCTCGGTTTTGCTGGTGATGATGTGCTTGCCTTTTTTCTGATAAAAGTTGGCAGCACCCTTGATCGCCAGGTTGTCGGATTCAGTCGCACCAGAGGTAAAGACGATTTCGCGCGGGTCGGCACCGACCAGCTCGGCAATCTGATTGCGGGCGATATCAACCGCCTCTTCAGCCTGCCAGCCAAAACGGTGGGAACGAGAGGCCGGGTTACCAAAGGTCCCGTCCATGGTCAGGAACTGCATCATTTTCTCGGCAACACGCGGGTCCACCGGCGTGGTTGCGGAGTAATCGAGGTAAATCGGTAATTTCATTGCTCTTAAACTCCGTACATCACTCAATGCAAGGAATCAGGCAACCGGCTTGATGTACGACCGAGTACACGGAATGTCGGAGCATCCCGGCCTGATTCTGAAAGCTCTTTATAATCGTTGTCCCGCCGTTTCGCGCTGCCTCGCCCTGTCAGCCGCAGCCCGAAACGGGACGGGTCACTCAGGCGCGCAGTTTAACGTCGATCGCGTCCTGGGTGCGCGCATTGCGCTGGGTTTCGTGCTGATGCTGACGACCGGAAACATCGAGGATCTCCTGGTTATTCACCAGTTCTCCGAGGGTGATATTGTTCAGGAAGCCGGTCAGACGCTCGCTCAGATCGCGCCACAGCGCGTGAGTCAGGCATTTATCGCCGCCCTGACAGCCGCCCTTGCCCTGGCAACGGGTGGCATCAACGGATTCGTCCACGGCGCTGATGACTTCGCCGACGGCGATACTGCCGGCATCTTTACCTAACAGATAACCACCGCCTGGGCCACGAACGCTGGAAACCAGGCCATTTTTACGCAGGCGAGAGAACAGCTGTTCCAGATAGGAAAGCGAAATTCCCTGACGCTCTGAAATATCTGCCAACGGCACCGGGCCCGTTTCAGAGTTGAGCGCAACGTCAAGCATCGCGGTCACGGCATAACGCCCTTTAGATGTCAGTCTCATGTCTTACTTAACCTCAAACTCGCCCCTGGCCGGGCTTTTTATTAATATGGGTATTGCATAGCAGGGCCAAGTCTGACATTCCCGAGTAATTTGGTCAACTATTTACTTGACTGTTTTAGTCAGGTATTTGGCTTTCCGTGCCGTTATTAATTTCGAGCCGCTCCCGGGGTCGGCCAAAGGCCTCGCCCGGGCTACAACAGAGATGTAGATTCGTAGGCCGGATAAGCGAAGCGCCATCCGGCGTTAACGCTCTTACTTACCTTTATTCTGCTGCTCAATAGACGCCAGCATGCCGCGCAGGATGTTCAGCTCCTGGCTTTCCGGACGTGCGCGGGTGAACAGACGACGCAGCTTGTTCATCACCTGCCCCGGATGATTCGGGCGGATAAAGCCCGTCGCCAGCAGCGTCTGCTCAAGATGGTCGTAGAATCGCTCGAGATCGTCCACCAGCGGGTACGGCGCCTCTTCATGTTCAACCGCCGGCTGCGCTTGCTCCTGCGCCGCCAGCCAGGCCATCCGCACTTCATAGGCGATAACCTGCACCGCCATCGCCAGGTTCAGCGAGCTGTACTCCGGGTTGGCGGCGATGGCCACATGGTAGTGACACTTCTGCAGTTCATCGTTAGTCAGGCCAACGCGCTCGCGGCCAAACACCAGCGCCACCGGCGCATGCTGGCCTTCGGCGATGCTTTTCAGACCGCATTCGCGCGGGTCGAGCATCGGCCACGGCAGCGTGCGGGAGCGCGCGCTGGTGCCAACCACCAGGCTACAGCCCGCCAGCGCTTCATCAAGGGTATCGACGATCTGCGCGTTGCCAATGACGTCGCTGGCGCCCGCAGCCAGAGCAATGGCCTGGGAATCAGGCTTCACCAGCGGATTGACCAGCCACAGGTTGGTTAAGCCCATGGTTTTCATCGCGCGGGCAACGGAGCCCATATTGCCGGTGTGGGAAGTTTCTACCAGTACGATTCGAATATTTTGCAGCATTATGGTTCTTCGGCTAAAGATTATTCGGGCATGCTACCATAAAACGGAGACATAAGCAGATTTCGCTGTTATTATATGCGCCGTTTTTTCCCGTTCTTTAACATCCAGTGAGAGAGACCGATGCATCCGATGCTGAACATCGCCGTGCGCGCCGCGCGCAAGGCGGGTAATTTAATTGCCAAACACTACGAAACGCCAGACACCGTAGAAACCAGCCAGAAAGGCAGCAATGATTTTGTGACCAACGTCGATAAAGCCGCCGAAGCGATTATTATCGAAACCATTCGCAAATCTTACCCGCAGCACACCATTATCACCGAAGAAAGCGGTGAACACGCTGGTGAAGAGCAGGATGTTCAATGGGTTATCGATCCACTGGATGGCACCACCAACTTCGTTAAACGTCTGCCGCACTTCTCTGTTTCCATCGCCGTACGCATCAAAGGCCGTACTGAAGTCGCGGTGGTTTACGATCCGATGCGTAACGAACTGTTCACCGCGACCCGCGGCCAGGGCGCGCAGCTGAACGGCTACCGTCTGCGCGGCAGCAACGCTCGCGACCTCGACGGCACCATCATCGCGACCGGCTTCCCGTTCAAGGCGAAGCAGCACGCCACCACTTACATGAATATTCTCGGCAACATGTTCACCGAATGCGCCGATTTCCGCCGTACCGGCTCCGCCGCACTGGATCTGGCCTACGTTGCCGCCGGCCGCGTTGACGGTTACTTTGAAATCGCCCTGAAACCATGGGATTTCGCCGCAGGCGAGCTGATCGCTCGTGAAGCAGGCGCTATCGTGTGCGACTTCACCGGCGGTCATAACTATATGCTGACGGGTAACATCGTTGCCGGTAACCCGCGCGTGGTAAAAGCGATGCTGGCGAACATGCGCGAGCAGCTGAGCGATGCGCTGAAGCGTTAATCTCTTACTGATGTCAAAAAGGAAGCCGCGGCTTCCTTTTTTTATGTCATGACAGCATCCTCAGGATCTGGCGAATCACCGCATTACCGCCAATACAGAGCACCGTCAGGCCGCTAAATAAAGCCAGCGGTCCGCGCCAGCGCAGGCAGCCCTGCGGCCCCAGCCAGCACCGGAAACACAGCGCGATTCCTACCGTCGCCAGGCGAGCGAGCAGCACGCCCACCATCGCCGGAACCAGCAGCAGCCATCCCCACAGCGGCAGCTCATACTGCTGCGCACTGAGTAAAATCCATACCAGCTGAAACGGCAGATAAAAACTCAGGGCAACGATCAGCGGAATGCGAATATTGCCTGCCGGTGCGGCAACGCCTTTAACGCCGCGCCAGCCGTCGCGCAGCAGTATTGCTGCCAGCACCAGCGTGGCCAGATAGCAAACGTCGTTACAGATGCCCGCAATCTGCATTAGCCTGTCGCTGCTTAGCTTACTCATAAACGCGAAACGCCAGAAAATGATCACCAGAAAACCGAACTGCAACGCCCAACTGCGCAGGATCCAGTCGACCATCTCCCGCGGCGAGGGTTGGTTATGCACAGCCCAGGCGACGATGGGCAGTTTACTGTGCCCGGGATGGCAAAAGGCCAGCACGAAGCCTGACAGCGTCAGGGTGGCGTAGGCCACCAGCGGGATATCCGCGACACTCGCCACCCCGAATCGCATAACATACGGCATGGCGTGGTAGACGCGCACCAGATCGGACGGCCACCAGCTGGCCAGGGCTGGAAACCAGAAGACGATCGCCAGGCCCGCCAGCAGCCCGGCGGCGCCGGCGCAGCCATAATAGAACCGCCCGCTCTGCGCGGGAGAAACGATATTTGCGGCCATAGCGACTCCTTGTCATCCGCCGAAAAGCGGAAAACTAGAGCATCGCCGCGTCAGCGGCAAGCGCCGGCGCCCACTTTCGGATTTGCGCCCGACGCCTGGCTAAAACGGACGGATCCCGCCGCCGGCCGGGACGGCGCTGAACCACATCACGCCTGCCGCCGCCAGCAAAATGACGCCGCCGGCCAGCGCCAGCGTCAGCCAGCCTACCTGGCGCCACAGCGGCGGCGCCTGATGCTGACCCAGCTTCACCGCCAGCTGGCGAAAACTGTGCACCAGCAGCGCCAGCGCCGTGATAGTCAATGAGGTCCCTGCCGCCATCGCCAGCGCCGCCGCCATCCCCCAGCTGAACACTCCGATCACTTTGCTGAACAGCAGGACCATGATCGCCCCCGAGCAGGGACGCATGCCCATCGACAGGACTATCACGGTGCGGGCCCGCCAGTCGTCGCCGGCCTGCAGCTGCTCCGGGGCCGGGAGATGCTGATGCCCGCAGCCGCAGTGTTCGTTATGAACATGATGCGGGGTGAACGCGGTAAACGTTGGCCGGCTCAGCAGCAGACGCAGCTTTTTCAGCGCCCGCCAGCAGAGCAGCAGACCTAACGCGCCCACCAGCAAATAGCTCCCCTTCTCCAGCCAGAAACTGCTGAGATGCAGCTGGCGCGCTGGCAGCTGCAGTAGCGCCAGCACCACCACCACCAGCGCGATAGCCACCAGCCCCTGCAACAAAGAGGCGGCCAGCGTCAGGTTAATACTCGATTTCAGCTTTGAGGGATGGGTGGCAAGCCAGGTCGTAATGACAATTTTGCCGTGGCCGGGCCCTAAGGCATGCAGCACCCCGTAAACGAAGCTGAATCCAAGCAGCGACAGCCCCGCCGCAGCCGGGTTCTCCGCCACCGCCTGCAGCAGGCGGCTGAGCTCCAGATTGAGCGCGCGCTGCCAGACCGCGCTCTGCATCAGCACCTGCGGCCAGGCCAGCCACAGCCAGATGCCGCCCGTTACGCTCACGGCCAGCAGCAGCGCCAGCGGCCACAGCGCTTTCCAGCGCGAAGTTCGCGCGCGGGGGGTAAAAATTACTGACATGTCAGCGTCACCTTCTGGGCAAAATAGCTGCCCAGCGCCATATCCTCAGGCGGCGCATCCGCTTTATCCAGCGACTGGGCGTATGAGAGCATTTTGTCATTCGGTTTTGGCGTCATCACCGTTGCCTTACAGACGGCCTGCAGCGCGGCGGGCAGGGAAAAATCGCTATCTTTGTCATAAAACATATCGACATAGTAGGTCGGATCGAAAGTGGAAAAGGTAAATGTCTGCCCGGCAACGGGTTGCGGCGTCGCCAGCGGCAGGGTGAAGGTCAGTACCGCCTGCAAGCCGTCGCGCTCAAGACCGTAGCCGTCGGGGCGATTGTCAAATTTCACCCGCTGGCCGTTGTGCCACAGCTCGCTGAAATAGTGCTGGCCGAGCACGTTGGCCATCACCTCCGCCGCCAGTTTTTTCCATACTTCGCTGCCCGGTTTAGCGTTTCCGGCGTCGTAAAGCAGATCCGATGAGGTTATTTCATCCATTGTCCAGCGCATTTTAAAGGCGCTCAGCAGGCCGTCTTTGACCACCGGCTCGCTCTGCAAACTGATGAAGCTATGCGGATGCGCAGCGGCTGTCCATGATAAAACCATGAAAAACGCCGCGCTGGTGCATTGTTTCACTCTGTTCATCTGTTCCTCACGTGAAAAATTCTGTGAACTTCGCCAGCAATCCTGAGCTAAAGCGGGCGCACTTCCCTGCCCCCGCCGCCGTCATTGTCTATCCTTAGCGGAAACCCTAACTGGAACTTACCAGATGATGACCGTCATTGAACCACCATCTGCGCTTTCCAGTCCACAGCGCCGTAGCCAGGTGCTCCTGATGTTTTATCTGCCCGGACAGTCGGTAACGACTGAACGGCTTGGCAGAATCAACCTCGTTGATGAGACCACGGCCCGGCAGGATATCGAGGAGACCGGACGCGAAATTCAGCGTTACCACCGCCTGACCCTTCGGTCACAGGTGGACGGCAGCTATCGGATTGAAGGCGCCGCGCTCGACCAACGTTTATGCCTGCTGCATGCGCTGCGGCGGGGGCTGCGCCTGTGCCCGCAGTTCGTTAACCATCATTTTACCCCGGCGCTGAAAACGCAGCTTAAACAGGAAGGCATCGCCCGTACCTTGTACGATGATACCAACCTGCAGGCGCTGGTGAACCGTTGCGCGCGAGCGCTCAATCGCCAGTTCGACTGCCGGGACGTCCAGTTTCTGCGCCTGTACCTGCAGTACTGCCTGCTTGAGCATCACCGGGGCTATTCACCCGACTTCAATGATGAACAGCAACGCTGGGCGCAGACCGCCGCCGAGTTCACTCTGGCGCAGGAGATTGTCCGCCACTGGCAGCGCCGGGTCGGCGCTCCGCCGCATGTCGGAGAGCCTTTTTTCCTCTCGCTGCTGTTTATGATGCTCAAAACCCCCGATCCGCTTCGCGATGGTCACCCGCAGGATCGACGCCTGCGGCTGGCTATTTCCGGCCTGATCCACCGCTTCCAGATGCTCGCCGGCAGGTCGTTCAGTGACGAGCAGGGGCTGAGCGACCAGCTTTATATTCACTTGTCGCAGGCATTGATCCGCAGCGTGTTTGCCATCGGCATCGACAGCACGCTCACGGAGGAAGTGAGCCGGCTCTATCCTCGTTTACTGCGCACCACCCAGGCGGCATTGAGCGAATTCGAGGAGGCCTGGCACGTCCGTTTTAATGAGGAAGAGACCAGCTTAATCGCGGTGATCTTTGGCGCCTGGCTGATGCAGAAAAGCGACCTGCATGAGAAGCAGGTTCTGCTGCTGACCGATGATAATCCGGATATAGAAGCGGCCCTGGAGCAGCAGCTGCGCGAACTGACGCTGCTGCCGCTGAATATCAAATACCAGAGCGTAGAGCGCTTTCAGAAGGAAGGCGCGCCCAAAGGGGTGACGCTTATCGTCACTCCCTATGCGACGGCGCTGCCGCTGTTTTCACCGCCGCTGATCCACGCGGAGAACTGCTTCACCGAACGCCAGCAGCAGCATATCTGCGCGATGCTCGAGGACTAGGCCGCCACCGTTTTTGGCCGAATAGCCAACGCCGGGATGGTCAGCAGCGCCATTACCCAGAACACGCCCTGGTGCAGGTGCTGGTAGAGGAAGCCGGCGAAGACGGTCATAATGGCGATACTCCCGCCCATCGCCACCGCGGAGTAGACGGCCTGCAGGCGGATCACTTCGCTGCCCTGGCGGGCGGCGATATAGCGCATCGCCGCCAGATGACACACCGTAAAGGTCCCGCAGTGAAGGATCTGCGCGAGGATAAGCCCCGGCAGCGCTGTGGTCCAGCCCATCAGCGTCCAGCGAACCAGCCCGCACAGGGCAGAGAGCAGCAGCAGATCCCGCGCGCTAAAGCGGCGGAACACCTTTTTACTTAGCGCGAAGATCACCACTTCCGCCACCACACCTAACGACCACAGATAACCGACCGCCGAGGCAGAATAGCCGGCCTGCTGCCAGTAGATGGCGCTAAAGCCATAGTAGGCGGCGTGCGCCCCCTGCAGCAGACAAACGCAGGCGAGAAAGCGCCAGCTTTGGCGCACCAGCGTCAGCCAGGCCGCCATTCCGGCCCCCTGCTGCGGGCGCGACGCCCCCTGAGGCATCACCGACGGCTTAAGCAACATGCCGAGCAGCATCGAGGCGACGCCCAGGCTTAGCATCAGCAGGATCGCCCGGTAATCGAACAGGCTCACCAGCTTACCGGTCAGCGCCGAACCAATCACAAAGGCGATGGAGCCCCATAGCCGCACCCGGCCATAGTCCATGGTGATCTGCTTTTGCCAGGTATTGGCCAGAGCATCCGTCAGCGGCACCAGCGGTGAAAAGAACAGGTTGAAGCCGATGATAATCGCCAGCAGCCATGCCACGTGGCTGCCGGCCCAGAAGGCCAGCGCGAAGAGCAAGGTTAACAGCGCCAGCACGCGCAGCGCGGCGATCAGCCGGGAGGGGTCGCTCACCCGCGGGGCGATCAGCAGGCTGCCGAGAAAACGGGCCACCAGACCGGCGCCAAGCAAAATGCCGATGGTTTCCGGGGTCAGCCCGTTGCCGGCCAGCCAGACGCTCCAGAAGGGCAGAAAAATACCGTAGCTAAAAAAGTAAGTGAAATAACTGAGCGCCAGCCAGCGCGTGGAGTGCAAGACCATGATTTCCTCCCGAATGGTGGCGATAGTCTGGCGATAAACCCCATCGTGAGTAAACCTGTGTCTCACTCTCTATATGGAAGTTGAGTACATTTGTCTTTAAATCGTGACGCGCATCACGGAGCACTCCCCACTCCGTCACCGGTTGTATTAAATAAAATCCGATAACCGGGCATCAAAGTGCGACCAACGATACGGCGAAATCCTAATGAAACGAAGCGCGACATTATTATTTTCCTGCTATGGCGGCTGGCAACTTTGTGTATTACGTTTAAATCACACGTCTCTCATAACGAGCTGATTATGAACACACTCCGCTATTTTGATTTTGGCGCATCCCGCTCTCTGCTACTGCTCATCGCCCGCATCGCCGTGGTGGTTCTGTTTCTACTTTTTGGCTACCCCAAACTGCTGGGCTTTAGCGGTACGGTGCAATACATGGCCGCCTCCGGCGCGCCGATGCCGACCCTGGCGGCGATTATCGCCGTCATTATGGAAGTGCCTGCCGCGATTTTAATTGTGCTGGGCTTTTTCACCCGCCCGCTGGCGGTCATCTTTATCTTCTACACCCTCGGCACGGCGGTGATTGGCCATCACTACTGGGATATGACTGGCGATGCGGTATTGCCGAACATGATTAACTTCTGGAAAAACGTCAGCATCGCCGGCGCCTTCCTGCTGCTGGCAATCACCGGCCCAGGGGCAATCTCCCTCGACCGTCGCTAATCTGCAGATGCAAAAAAGGCCGCAAACGCGGCCTTTTTGATGTCAACGCTAACGCTTACGCGTAAACCGGGAAGCGGGCGCAGATATCCAGCACTTTGCCTTTCACACGCTCAATGACCGCGTCGTCATTGATATTGTCCAGCACGTCACACATCCAGCCAGCCAGCTCTTTGACTTCCGCTTCTTTAAAGCCGCGACGAGTCACAGCCGGAGAACCGATGCGGATACCGGAGGTCACGAACGGGCTCTTCGGATCGTTCGGCACGCTGTTTTTGTTGACGGTGATGTTGGCGCGGCCCAGGGCAGCGTCAGCTTCTTTACCGGTCAGGTTTTTATCCACCAGGTCCAGCAGGAACAGATGGTTCTCAGTACCGCCAGACACCACTTTGTAGCCGCGGTTCAGGAACACTTCCACCATTGCTTTGGCGTTTTTCGCAACCTGCTGCTGGTAAACTTTAAACTCTGGCTCCATCGCTTCTTTCAGCGCCACCGCTTTCGCCGCGATAACGTGCATCAGCGGGCCGCCCTGCGCGCTTGGGAATACCGCAGAGTTCAGCTTCTTATACAGCTCTTCGCTACCGCCTTTCGCCAGGATCAGGCCGCCGCGCGGACCCGCCAGGGTTTTGTGGGTGGTGGTGGTCACGACGTGAGCATGCGGAACCGGGTTCGGGTATACGCCAGCGGCAATCAGGCCTGCCACGTGCGCCATATCGACGAACAGGTAAGCGCCGATGCTGTCAGCGATTTCACGCATTTTTGCCCAGTCAACGATACCGGAGTAAGCGGAGAAACCACCGATGATCATCTTCGGTTTGTGTTCCTGAGCCTGCTTCGCCATGTCGTCGTAGTCAATTTTGCCGGACTCATCAATACCGTAAGGGATGATGTTGTACAGTTTGCCGGAGAAGTTAACCGGGGAGCCGTGAGTCAGGTGGCCGCCCTGCGCCAGGTTCATACCGAGCACGGTGTCGCCCGGCTGCAGCAGCGCGGTGTAGACGGCAAAGTTAGCCTGGGAGCCGGAGTGCGGCTGGACGTTAGCATAGTCAGCGCCGAACAGCTCTTTCGCGCGGTCGATAGCCAGTTGCTCAACCACGTCGACGTATTCGCAGCCGCCGTAGTAACGCTTGCCCGGATATCCTTCAGCGTATTTGTTGGTCAGCTGAGAGCCCTGCGCCTGCATTACGCGCGGGCTGGTGTAGTTTTCGGAGGCGATCAGTTCGATGTGCTCTTCCTGACGTACTTTTTCCTGCTCCATAGCCTGCCACAGTTCGGCATCATAATCGGCAATGTTCATTTCACGCTTTAACATCCGCATCTCCTGACTCAGCTAACAATAAAATTTCGGCCTAAAAAGGCGGTCCGATTGGACAACGGCCCACAGTATAACCGAATCATTCTGTGATAACAGGTCTTGACAAAGGATTTTACGCAAACGTTTGGCTCCGCATGACACAAGGCTTTGAGCAATAACGCCTCTCTCAGTATCAACGGATTTCTTTTCAGGATTGTGATGCAAATTCTTCATGTTGTAACTGCAACAGCGGAAAGTGTTAAAGAACCATTTACAACGCAGGGTTATTTCCTTAAGATGCATTTAAAATACATCATTAAGATAACACCCAAGGAAGCACACTATGCTCGACGCTCAAACCATCGCTACGGTCAAAGCCACCATCCCTCTGCTGGTAGAGACTGGACCAAAGTTAACCGCCCATTTCTACGATCGGATGTTCGCGCATAACCCGGAGCTCAAAGAGATCTTCAATATGAGCAACCAGCGCAATGGCGACCAGCGAGAAGCGCTGTTCAACGCCATTGCCGCCTACGCCAGCAATATCGATAACCTGCCTGCCCTGCTGCCGGCGGTGGAAAAGATCGCCCAGAAACACACCAGCTTCCAGATCAAACCGGAGCAGTACAATATTGTTGGCAGTCATCTGCTGGCGACCCTCGATGAAATGTTCAGTCCGGGCCAGGAAGTGCTCGATGCCTGGGGTAAAGCCTACGGGGTGCTGGCGAACGTCTTTATCGGCCGCGAAGCCGAGATCTATCAGCAAAACGCCCGTAAAACCGGCGGCTGGGAAGGGACTCGCGCGTTCCGCATCGTGAAGAAAACCCCGCGCAGCCAGCTTATCACCAGCTTTGAGCTCGAGCCGGTCGACGGCCAGCCGGTCGCCGATTACCAGCCTGGGCAGTATCTGGCCATCTGGCTGAAGCCGGAAGGCTTCGAATATCAGGAAATTCGCCAGTACTCCCTGACCCGCAAAGCGGACGGTAAGGGCTACCGCATCGCGGTTAAACGCGAGGAAGGCGGCCAGGTTTCCAGCTGGCTGCATAACCATGCCAGCGAAGGCGATGTGGTCTATCTGGCTGCGCCGGCCGGGGACTTCTTCCTTAACGTCGAACCGCAGACGCCGGTCACCCTGATCTCAGGCGGCGTCGGGCAAACGCCGATGCTGGCGATGCTGGATGCGCTGGCGAAGAGCCATCATCAGGGTCAGGTGAACTGGTTCCATGCGGCGGAAAATGGCGAGGTCCACGCCTTTGCCGATGAGGTGCAGGCGCTCGGCGCGGCGCTGCCGGCGTTTACCGCTCACGTCTGGTATCGCAACCCGAGCGAGGCTGACCGTCAGGCAGGACGTTTTGATAGCGAAGGTTTGATGGATTTAGCGGCGGTGGCGGAAACTATTCGCGACCCGCAGATGCAGTATTATCTCTGCGGCCCGGTAGCGTTTATGCAGTTTGCAGCGAAGCAGCTGGTAGAATTAGGGGTCAATAAAGACCACATTCATTACGAATGCTTCGGCCCGCATAAGGTGCTGTAAGCCCCGACGCCGCGGGGATTTGTAGGCCGGGTAAGCGCAGCGCCACCCGGCAATACTGCAACGAGCGGCGAGCGTTAAATCGCCGCGTCGTCTTCTTCGCCGGTACGGATACGAATGACCCGCGCCACGTCGAAGACAAAGATCTTGCCGTCACCGATTTTACCGGTCTGCGCGGTACGGATGATGGTATCCACACAGGTATCGACGATATCGTCGGTCACCACGATTTCAATTTTCACTTTCGGCAGAAAATCCACCATATATTCCGCGCCGCGGTAGAGTTCGGTGTGCCCTTTCTGGCGGCCAAAGCCTTTCACTTCCGTTACCGTCATCCCGGTGATGCCGACTTCGGCCAGCGCTTCACGCACGTCATCCAGTTTGAAAGGTTTAATAATCGCATCAATCTTTTTCATGGTGTTCCTGTCTTAGTCGCGTAACCGGTTGCTTACCGTATCATATCTTGCGCTATGTTGCGGAGCTACTCTTTAAAGTCATTGGCGTCGAGCTCATGGCGCGACAGCAGCTTATAGAATTCGGTGCGGTTGCGTCCAGCCATCCGCGCGGCGTGGGTGACGTTGCCCCTGGTAATCTGCAGCAGCTTGCGCAGGTAGTTCAGCTCAAACTGATTGCGCGCTTCCACGAAGGTCGGCAGCGCCGTGTTCTCGCCTTCCAGCGCCTGTTCCACCAGAGCATCGCCGATCACCGGCGACGAGGTCAGGGCCACGCACTGCTCAATCACGTTCACCAGCTGGCGCACATTGCCCGGCCATTTGGCGGCCATCAGCCGCTTCATTGCATCGCTGGAAAATGCCCGCACGAACGGCTTATGGCGATCGGCGGACTGACGCAGCAGATGGTTGGCCAACAGCGGAATATCTTCCGTGCGTTCGGAGAGCGGCGGGATCTTCAGGTTAACCACATTGAGGCGATAAAACAGATCTTCGCGAAACTCGCCGCGGGCCATCGCCTTCGGCAGGTCGCGGTGGGTGGCGGAGATGATCCGCACGTTGATCTCGATATCGCGGTTGCTGCCGAGCGGGCGAACCTTACGCTCCTGCAGGACGCGGAGCAGCTTCACCTGCAGGGCGACAGGCATATCGCCGATCTCGTCGAGAAACAGCGTGCCGCCTTCGGCGGCCTGGAATAACCCTTCGCGGTTGCTGACCGCGCCGGTAAAGGCGCCCCGAGCATGGCCGAACAGTTCGGACTCGAGCAGCTGTTCCGGCAGCGCGCCGCAGTTAATCGCCACGAAAGGCTTGTCATGACGCGGGCTGGCGTTGTGGATCGCCTGGGCGACTATCTCCTTCCCGGTCCCGCTCTGGCCGTTAATCAGCACGCTGACGTCGGACTGCGCCACCATCCCGGCCTGCTCGAGCAGGCGCAGCATCAGCGGGCTGCGGGTGACAATCGCCTGGCGCCACGCTTCGTCGGTGGCTGGCGATCGCTGCTCCAGCGCCTCATCAATGGCTTTATACAAGGCGTCTTTATCAACTGGCTTGGTCAGGAAGCTGAAGACGCCCTGCTGGGTGGCCGCCACCGCGTCGGGGATCGAGCCATGGGCGGTGAGAATGATCACCGGCATGCCGGGCTGCCCCTTCTGGATCTCACTGAACAGCTGCAGGCCGTCCATTTCATCCATCCGCAGATCGCTAATCACCAGATCCACTTTCTCACGTCCCAGCACGCGCAGCGCTTCCGGTCCGCTCTCGGCGGTGACCACGCTATAGCCTTCGCTGACCAGACGCATGCCGAGCAGCTTCAGCAGCCCCGGATCGTCATCCACCAGCAGCAAACGCGCCGGTTTACGGATCGTCATGGATCACCTCCGGTACTTTTTCGCTGCCGAAATTGCCGCCCGGCTTGCGGCTGGAGAGCTGGCGTTCAATATCCGTCAGATTCTCCAGCTTACGGGTGGTCAGCTCCAGCTGCTGGCGCAGCGACTGCTCCTGCTGGCGCAACGTCTCCAGCTCGCTATCGCTGGACTGCTGAAGCTTCGCGTAGCGGGCTCGCTCCTCCACCAGCTGCAGCTGACGGGTCTGCCCGTCGCGCCAGAGCTGATATAGCGGGCGGACCTGAACGGCGATTTGCGGGCTGAAGGTGTCGAGACGCGCCACCAGCTCGCGGCGCTCGTCAGGGGTAATTTTGGCATCGGCAAGCAGAATGCCGCGGCGGAATGCGTCCTGCCAGCTGTCGTCGGTATGGCGTTTCGCCTCCGCTCGCGCCTGCACCGGCGCGAGACGATCGGCGCAGTCAATGCCCCGCAGCCAGTAGAGGGGGTTTTTGTCGCTGGCATCGCTGCTGTGCGCCCAGATATCAGCGCAGTCCACGGCGACAAAATCGGCCACCTGGTGCTGCGCCTGCCCGGGGGCAGCGGCACCTTCCGCACTATGCGGCGAGAAGCCGGCGGAACACCCCGCCAGCGTCAGACAAGCAATGCCTGGGAGCAGCCATCCGCTAAGGGAACGGCGCCAGGCCAGGAATTGGGACATAGTTCCCCGATATCGATTCATTAGTTGGATTATTCCGGAGCTGAGGGAAGCGTAATGCGAAAACAGACCTGCCCGGCGGGGGCGTCAACCAGACTGAGTTCCCCTTGCATCTGACGGACACAGTCGCGGGCGATGCTTAACCCCAGCCCACTGCCTTTAACGGCCCCCTTACGCTGGTGACTTCCCTGGTAAAAAGGCTCAAAAATCATATTCTTTTCTGCGGCCGGGATCGGTTCGCCGCTGTTGGCGACATCAATACGCACCTGCTCTCCGTGCCGGTAGCTATGGATACGAATGTTACCGGATTCAGCGCCATAGTGCACCGCATTGGAGTAGAGATTATCCATTACGCTTATCAATAACGCAGGCTCCGCCAGACAATGCCGCGCCCGCAGCGCCAGCTCGGTATGCATCAGTTTAGCCCGCGCAGGCAAACTGTGCGCCGCCACGACGTTTTCCACCAGCTCCACCAGGTCCACTGCTTCCCGGGCTACCGGGCCGTCGGCCTGTTTGCGGTTGTAGTTCAGCAGCTGTTCAATCAGCTTTTGCAGGTTGCGGCTGCTGCTGTCGAGGATCTCGACGATCTCCTGCTGCTCCGGCGTCAGCGGTCCGGCGACCCGGTCGGCCAACAGCTCGGTGCCTTCACGCATACTGGCCAGCGGGGTTTTAAGCTCATGCGACAGATGGCGAAGAAACTGATGCCGCTGCGACTCCAGCCATGCCAGGCGCTCGCTGAGCCAGATGATGCGCTTGCCCACCGAGCGCAGCTCGCGCGGGCCAGTAAACAATGCCGCGTCGTCCAGCGACTTCCCTGCGCCCAGCTGATTGATCATTCTTTCGATACCTTTCACCGGGCCGATGATCATGCGGGTGAAAAGCAGCACCAGCGCCAGGCTCAGCAGAAACAGCACCAGCGCCTGCCAGCCGAAAAACTGGCCGCGCTCGGCAATCTCCTGCTGCAGCTGCTGGCCGCGGGAATAGACCACCGCCCGGGTCGCCTGGACCATGTCGCTGTTATTACTGGCGAAAACTTCCAGTCTGGCGGCTGCCTCGGCGTCAGGGCCGCTGTTGTTACACTGCAGCTGCGCCAGATCGCTGACATCCTGGCGCAGCGCCTGCCAGAGCTTTTCGTCCGGCAACACGCCGGCGTGCGCGTCCAGCATCTGGCTGTAGCGCTGCCGCTGGTTTTGATAGACGCGCGCCAGCGTCGGATCGTCCAGCACGCAGTACTGGCGATAGCTGCGTTCCATCTCCAGCGCGGCATTGATCATCGCCTCACTGCGGCGGGCATCGACCAGCGTCGTACGGTTGATATGCGCCGCCTGGGCGCTGAGGGCATTGAGGCTCTGCCAGGCCTGCCAGGCCAGCACCAGTAACGGCAGCAGGATCAGCACAAAGGAGAGCGTCACCAGCTGACGCAGCGAACGGGGAAAAAGAGAGAGTCGCTTCAAGGGTGTGGTCTCAATCATTAGCTCTGGTCGATGCTAACTGAGGAGCGCGGCGGAGAAAAGCGATACCCGTCGCCACGGCGCCGCAGAAACAACAAAGCCAGGCGCAAGGCCTGGCTTTGTTGAGAAATGAGGCGGTGCCTTACTCGACGTTTCGCCCGATGTCTGATAAAGCCAGGCTGTTATCAGGAGTTGGACGGCAGGCACCTGTTTGTGCGTCATTCGAAGTTTATGTAGCGCGTCCCGAAGGGGCTGACATAAGAAGGTGAATGAGCCACTGGTTAATATTATGCATGAACTATGCCATCTTTCAAAACATTTTATTAACACGTTGATATATATGACTTTCACCATAAAATCCAACCATTCCAGCGCTGTATACTTTTCATCCATGATGTCGCCGATTAGCGACACTAAATATGCCCCAGGTTACTCATCATTTAAATCAATAACTTAAGTGTCGCTTTTTGACGACACCGCAATATGCCGGTTGTCGGTGATTCCCGACACCCTGGCGTGCCGACCGTCACAGATAAAAAAAGCCCCCTGCCTGAGCAGGGGGCTGATACGTTCGCGTGACACGCTGCGGGAAAATTAACCCAGCTGTTTACGCGCATTGCGGAAGATACGCATCCACGGGCTGTCTTCGCCCCAGTTTTCCGGGTGCCAGGAGTTGCTCACGGTGCGGAAGACGCGTTCCGGGTGCGGCATCATGATAGTCGCGCGCCCGCTTTCGCTGGTCACGGCGGTGATACCGTTCGGGGAACCGTTCGGGTTCGCCGGATAGGTTTCGGTCACTTTGCCGAAGTTATCCACGAAGCGCAGCGCCACCAGGCCTTTGCTCTCCAGCTGGGCCAGATGCGCGCTGTCGCGCACTTCCACCTGACCTTCGCCGTGGGAGACCGCAATCGGCATCTGTGAGCCAACCATGCCTTGCAGCAGCAGAGACGGGCTTTGCGTCACTTCCACCAGGCTGAAGCGCGCTTCAAAGCGGTCAGAGTGGTTGCGCACAAAGCGCGGCCACAGGTCGCTGCCCGGGATCAGCTCGCGCAGATTGGACATCATCTGACAGCCGTTGCACACGCCGAGCGCCAGGGTCTGCGGACGATGGAAGAAGGTCGCGAACTCATCGCGCACGCGCTCGTTGAACAGAATCGACTTCGCCCAGCCTTCACCTGCCCCCAGCACGTCGCCGTAGGAGAAGCCGCCGCAGGCCACCAGGGCATGGAAATCGCCCAGACCGGTGCGGCCCGCCAGCAGGTCGCTCATATGCACGTCAATGGCGTCAAAGCCAGCGCGATGGAAGGCCGCCGCCATTTCAACGTGAGAGTTCACACCCTGCTCGCGCAGGACGGCCACTTTCGGACGCGCGCCGGTGGCAATGTACGGTGCGGCGACATCGTCATTAATATCAAACGAGAGCTTCACATTGAGGCCCGGGTCGGCGTCGTTGGCTTTCGCCTCGTGCTCCTGATCGGCGCAGGCCGGGTTGTCGCGCAGACGCTGCATCTGCCAGGTGGTTTCCGCCCACCACATGCGCAGCGTGGTGCGGCTTTCGCTAAACACCGTCTGACCACCGGCGGTCAGCACGAAGCGATCGCCCTCGACCGCTTTACCGAGGTAATGCACACAGTCCGCCAGGCCGTTAACCGCCAGAATGGCTTCCACCGCCTCACGGTCTGCGGCGCGGACCTGGATCACCGCCCCCAGCTCTTCGTTGAACAGCGCCGCCAGACGGTCGTCGCCCAGCGCGGCGATATCCGCCTCCACACCGCAGTGGCCGGTAAAGGCCATTTCCGCCAGGGTGACCAGCAGGCCGCCGTCGGAGCGGTCGTGGTAGGCCAGCAGTTTACGCTGCGCCACCAGGGCCTGCATCGCATCCCAGAAGCCTTTCAGCTGCGCGACATCGCGCACGTCAGCCGGCTTGTCGCCGAGCTGGCGATAGACCTGCGCCAGCGCCGTCGCGCCCAGCGCGTTGTGCCCTTTACCGAGGTCGATCAACAGCAGGGCGTTATCTTCCGTCAAGAGCTGCGGCGTGACGGTATGACGAACATCTTCGACACGGGCGAAGGCGGAGATCACCAGCGACAGCGGAGAGGTCATCTCACGCTGCTCGCTGCCTTCCTGCCAGCGGGTTTTCATCGACATTGAGTCTTTGCCGACCGGAATGGTCAGGCCCAGCGCCGGGCACAGCTCTTCGCCCACCGCTTTCACCGCCTCATACAGGCCAGCGTCTTCGCCCGGGTGGCCGGCAGCGGCCATCCAGTTAGCCGACAGCTTCACGCGGTTCAGCTCGCCAATCTGCGTGGCGGCGATGTTGGTCAGCGCTTCGCCAACCGCCAGACGGCCGGAGGCGGCGAAGTCCAGCAGAGCAACCGGGGCGCGCTCGCCCATCGCCATCGCTTCGCCGTAGTAGCTGTCGAGGCTGGCGGTGGTTACCGCGCAGTTGGCCACCGGGATCTGCCACGGGCCGACCATCTGGTCGCGGGCGACCATGCCGGTCACGGTGCGGTCGCCGATGGTCACGAGGAAGGTTTTCTCGGCCACCGTCGGCAGGTGCAGAACGCGATTAACCGCATCGGCGATGGTAATCGGTTGGCGATCCAGCGCGCTGCCCTGGGCTTTCAGGGTCTGCACGTCACGGGTCATTTTCGGCGTTTTGCCAAGCAGGACGTCCAGCGGCAGATCGATCGGCTGATCGTTAAAGTGGCTGTCGCTCAGGCTCAGGTGCTGCTCGGCGGTGGCTTCGCCGATAACCGCATAAGGCGCGCGCTCGCGGCGGCACAGCTCGTCGAACAGCGGCAGTTGCTCCGGGGCGACCGCCAGGACATAACGTTCCTGCGATTCGTTACACCAGATCTCCAGCGGGCTCATGCCTGGCTCATCGCTCAGGATATCGCGCAGCTGGAATTTACCGCCGCGGCCGCCGTCGCTGACCAGCTCCGGCATGGCGTTGGAGAGACCGCCGGCGCCGACGTCGTGGATAAACAGGATCGGGTTGGCGTCGCCCAGCTGCCAGCAGCGGTCAATCACTTCCTGACAGCGACGCTCCATTTCCGGGTTGTCACGCTGGACGGAGGCGAAATCGAGGTCGGCATCGGACTGGCCGGAGGCCATGGAAGACGCCGCGCCGCCGCCGAGGCCGATGTTCATCGCCGGGCCGCCCAGCACGATCAGCTTCGCGCCGACGGTAATCTCGCCCTTCTGCACGTGCTCGCCGCGGATGTTACCGATACCGCCGGCCAGCATGATCGGTTTGTGGTAGCCGCGCAGCTCTTCGCCGTTATGGCTGGTGACTTTCTCTTCATAGGTGCGGAAGTAGCCGTTCAGCGCCGGACGACCAAATTCGTTGTTAAACGCCGCGCCGCCCAGAGGGCCTTCGGTCATGATGTCCAGGGCGGTGACGATGCGATCCGGTTTCCCGAAATCTTCTTCCCACGGCTGTTCGAAGCCCGGGATGCGCAGGTTGGAAACCGAGAAGCCCACCAGACCCGCTTTCGGCTTCGCGCCGCGGCCGGTGGCGCCTTCATCGCGGATCTCGCCGCCGGAGCCGGTTGCCGCGCCCGGCCATGGGGAGATGGCCGTCGGGTGGTTATGGGTTTCCACCTTCATCAGAATGTGCGCCGGCTCCTGATGGAAGTCGTAGCGCCCGGTCTGGTGGTCGGCAAAATAGCGCCCCACTTCAGACCCTTCCATCACCGCGGCGTTGTCTTTATAGGCCGACAGGACGTAGTCCGGCGTTTTTTCGAAGGTGTTTTTGATCATTTTGAACAGCGACTTCGGCTGCTGTTCGCCGTCGATGATCCAGTCGGCGTTGAAAATCTTGTGGCGACAGTGCTCTGAGTTCGCCTGGGCGAACATGTACAGCTCGATGTCGTTCGGATTGCGTCCCAGACGGGTAAACGCGTCCTGCAGGTAGTCAATTTCGTCATCTGCCAGCGCCAGACCCAAACGGAGGTTGGCGTCAATCAGCGCCTGACGCCCTTCGCCCAGCAGGTCAACGCTGGTCACCGGCGTCGGCTGATGGTGAGCGAACAGCTTTTCGCCCGCTTCCAGCGCGTCGAAGACGCTCTCCATCATGCGGTCGTGCAGTTCCGCCGCCACCGCGGTCCACTGCGCTTCGCTCAGGGTCGAGGCTTCAACATAATACGCCACGCCGCGCTCCAGACGCACAACCTGAGCCAGGCCGCAGTTATGGGCGATATCGGTAGCTTTAGAAGACCAGGGAGAGATGGTGCCAGGGCGAGGGGTCACGAGCAGTAATTTACCGGTCGGGGTATGGCTGTTTAAGCTCGGGCCATATTTAAGCAGTCGCGCCAGGCGCTCGCGATCGTCAGCGCTCAGCGGGGCGTTCAGATCGGCAAAATGAATATACTCGGCGTATATGGCGCTTACCGGAAGGTTGGCCGCCTGAAATCGTGCCAGCAGTTTATTAATACGGAATGCCGACAGTGCAGGTGAACCACGCAAAATTTCCATCATAAGTCTCTCGTCTTCGAAGCTTTCAGGGTGAGCCAGGGGGGGAAACGGGCGTCATTATAGTGAATCCTGCGCCCCGACGAAACCGTTTGCGTAGAAATAAAATCATTGATGCTGTTTATCAATAAATGTGACGCCTATCGCGAATAAGTTGCCAACTGGCGCATTCTTAAGCAGAATGCCGCTCATTCGACGACAACCTTGCGTTTTTTCCGGACATCGCCTGCTGAGGAACCTGAAGCTGCAGAAGATTAACGCGCTGAAAAAATTAAAGATTAATTATCTGCTGATCGGCATTGTCACCCTTTTGCTGGCGGCTGCCCTGTGGCCGTCGATCCCCTGGTCCGGTAAACCCGAGAACCGGGTGGCGGGTATTATCGCTCGCGGCGAGCTGCGCATCAGCACCATCAACTCGCCGATGACCTTTGCCACCATGAACAATAAAACGTTCGGCCTGGACTACGAACTGGCGAAGCAGTTTGCCGACTACCTCGGCGTGACGCTTAAGATAACCGTCCGGCAGAACATCAGCCAGCTGTTTGACGACCTCGACGACGGTCAGGCCGATATGCTGGCTGCCGGGCTGGTCTATAACCAGGAGCGGGTGAAAAACTATCAGGCCGGCCCCACCTACTATTCTGTTTCGCAACAGCTGGTCTACCGCGTCGGCAATACCCGGCCGCGCAGCCTCGCGGCGCTGACCGCCGAGCAGCTCGCCATCGCTCCGGGCCACGTGGCGATCAACGACCTGCAGACCTTAAAAGCCGAGAAATACCCGGATCTTGCCTGGCGCGTGGACGAAAAACGCGGCACCACGGCGCTGATGCAGGCGGTGATTGACGGCAAACTCGATTACACCATCGCCGACTCGGTGGCCGTCAGCCTGTTTCAGCGCGTCCATCCGGAGCTGGCGGTAGCCCTCGATATCACCGACGAACAGCCGGTCACCTGGTTCAGCGCCCGGGACGATGATAATTCCCTGTCGGCGGCGATGCTTGATTTCTTCAACAACATCAATGAAGACGGCACCCTGGCGCGCCTGGAGGAGAAGTACCTCGGCCACGGCAACGATTTTGATTACGTCGATACCCGCACCTTCCTGCGCGCGGTGGAAAACATTCTTCCGGAGGTGCAGCCGCTGTTTGAAAAGTACGCCCGCGAGATCGACTGGCGCCTGCTGGCCGCCATCGCCTGGCAGGAATCCCACTGGGATCCACAGGCCACCTCTCCTACCGGCGTGCGCGGCATGATGATGCTCACGCGCAATACGGCGCAAAGTCTGGGGCTGACTGACCGGACCGATGCGGCGCAGAGTATCGACGGCGGCATGCGCTATCTACAGGATATGATGGATAAAGTGCCGGATTCGATCCCGAAAGATGAACGCATCTGGTTTGCGCTGGCCGCTTACAATATGGGCTATGCCCATATGCTGGACGCCATGGCGCTCACCCGCAAACAGAAAGGCAATCCTAACAGCTGGGCGGACGTTAAGCTGCGTTTACCGCTGCTGAGCCAGAAACCCTATTACAGCAAACTAAAATACGGCTATGCCCGCGGCCATGAGGCCTACGCCTATGTGGAAAACATCCGCAAATATCAGATAAGCCTTGTCGGCTATTTGTCAGAGAAGGAGCGCCAGCAGCAGCAAATGCTGGCCCTGGCGGAAGATTACCCGGCCGTGCTCCCCAATGAGCTCGAACAGCCGCAGGAGACCACCCTGCCCTTTTTCAAGTTTCGCGCCGAAAAACAGATGGATAATGCCCGGATGAAACTCCCAGGCCACCTGTATTAACTTTCCCCGTTCTGCTCCCGGGCTTTCTTCAGCGCTTTTTTCTCTTCCCGCCGCCAGCGGAAGAAGTCGCTCAGCATGGCAGAGCAGGACTCCGCCAGCACGCCTTCGCTAATCTCAACCCGATGGTTCATTCCCGGGTGATGCAGAACATCCATCAGCGAGCCGGCGGCACCGGTCTTGGCATCCCTGGCGCCAAACACCAGGCGGGCGATACGGCTGTGCACCATCGCCCCCGCGCACATCACGCAGGGCTCGAGGGTCACGTATAGCGTGGCATCGATCAGGCGGTAGTTTTGCAGCACCAGTCCGCCCTGGCGTAAGGCCATAATTTCCGCATGGGCGGTAGGGTCGTGACGGCCTATCGGCCGGTTCCAGCCCTCGCCAATGACCTGATTGTTATGCACCAGCACCGCGCCCACCGGTACCTCACCCTCTTCCCAGGCGCGCTTCGCCAGCGTCAGGGCATGACGCATCCAGTATTCATCATTGAGTTCGAGGTCAGACACAGCGGCCACTCCAGCAGAAAAAGCGGGGCGCATTATACATGGGAGCTATCAATTACACACTATTACTCCAGCTGCTGCAGCTCTCCCTGCGGAGTGACCCGCCAGCGATGCTGGCAAAAGCCGAGCAACGGGTTATCCTGCTCGCTGTCGCTATAGCCGCTATACAGCTGCAGCGGTGCGCCAATCTTTTTCTCCAGCTGCACCACCTTTTCATGGCCCAGGCAGCGCAGGGTCAATACCCAGCCGCCCCAGCGGCGCGCGGTGCGGCTGGCTATCAGATTCACCCGCGGCAGCCAGAGGGTATCGCGATAGACCTGTTCCACCAGCGACTGCGGCGAGCCGGTGATCAACCAGACGTCGGCATCGGTACTGGTCAGGTAGGCCGTCAGCCGCGCATGAACCACGGGAAACGCTGTCACATGATGACGAAACCAGCCGACAAACTCCGCTTCCAGCCGCTTCAGTACCGCCTCGCGACGGCCAAAGGTTGACGCCCATAGCAGGAGGCTCATCGGCCAGCGCGCCGCCCGCCCGCACACCGCCAGCCCGGCAAGGATCACCGGCCCCATCGCCACCACCAGCAGCAGGTTCAGCGGCAGATGGCGCAGCAGGTAGCGCAGAAAACTGCCGAACATATCCTGTTGATGCAAGGTTCCGTCCAGATCGAAAAACACCACTCTCCGTTCACTGTGCTGCAAACTGCCCCCTTCTCTCAGGATTCACTTCTCGTTAGGGTAAGCTTAACAGTCTTATGCCATGAAGAGGGAAAACATCCCTGCCGTTAAGGAAGAATTAAATTAGCAGGCGAAGGAAAAATTGTGGCTTATGAATTTTTAATTCGTGGTATACCCCTTATAATCGAATAAAAATTCTTTCAGTCACGAGCCGGACGGCTCCAGCGGAGCTCCAATGAACTGTTTAACGCGTATTCGTCAGCGCTATCCCACCCTGGCGGCGAGCGACAAAAAGTTGGCCGATTTTATTCTGAGCCAACCCGATGACACCCGGCACCTCAGCTCACAGCAGCTGGCGACGGAAGCCGGGGTGAGTCAGTCCAGCGTGGTTAAATTTGCCCAAAAACTGGGGTTCAAAGGCTTTCCGGCGCTGAAGCTGGCGCTGAGTGAAGCGCTGGCCAGCAGCCCGGATCCGCACTCCGTCCCGGTACATAACCACATTCGCGGTGACGACCCGCTACGTCTGGTGGGCGAGAAACTCATCAAAGACAATGTCGCCGCCATGCATGCCTCGCTGGACGTCAACACTGAAGAGACGCTGCGGGAAGCCGTCACGCTGCTGCGCAACGCCCGGCGGGTGATCGTCACCGGGATTGGCGCGTCCGGCCTGGTGGCGCGTAACTTTAGCTGGAAGCTGATGAAGATCGGCGTCAACGCTGTCTCTGAGCAGGATATGCACGCTCTGCTGGCGACGGTGCAGGCCATGTCCAGCGACGATCTGCTGCTGGCGATCTCTTACTCCGGCGAGCGTCGGGAGATCAATATGGCGGCCGGTGAAGCGCTGCGCGTCGGCTGTAAGATCCTGGCGATCACCGGCTTTAGCCCTAACGCCCTGCAGCAGCAGGCGACCCACTGCCTGTATACTATCGCCGAAGAGCAGGCGACGCGCAGCGCGGCCATCTCCTCCACCAGCGCGCAAATGATGCTCACCGACCTGCTGTTTATGGGGCTGGTGCAGCAGGATCTGGAGCGGGCGCCGGAGCGCATTCGCCATAGCGAAGCGCTGGTGAAAAAGCTGGTCTGAGCAGAAAATGGGCGTATAATGCCCGCCCTGTTTGTGTTGTTTCTGAGATTTTCCTGATGGCGCTGTTAATTACCAAAAAATGCATCAACTGCGATATGTGCGAGCCGGAGTGCCCCAATGAGGCCATTTCGATGGGTGACAGCATTTATGAAATTAACAGCGACCGCTGCACCGAATGCGTGGGCCATTACGATACGCCCACCTGCCAGAAGGTGTGCCCGATCCCGAATACTATTCTGAAAGATCCGGCACACGTCGAGAGTGAAGAACAGCTGTGGGATAAATTCGTCCTGATGCACCACGCGGATAAAATTTAACCGCCGTCGCGCTTAGCTTTCGACAATCACCGTGGCGCAGGCGTAATGGCGCTCATCGGCGAGCGTGACATGAATATGGCTCACCCCCAACCGTTCCGCCAGCCGTTGCGCCTCACCCCATAGCCGCAGCTTCGGCTTGCCCAGCTCATCGTTGTAAACTTCGAACTGATTAAAGGCCAGCCCGTTGCGGATCCCGGTCCCCAGCGCTTTCGCCGCCGCTTCCTTGACCGCAAAGCGTTTCGCCAGGAAACGCACCGGCTGCTGGTGCTGCTCCCAAATGCTCCATTCATGGTCGCTCAGCACCCGGCGGGCAAGGCGATCGCCGCTGCGGGCGATCACCGCTTCGATGCGGGCGATCTCGACGATGTCGGTACCCAGCCCGAGAATGGCCATTAGCCGCGCGCTTCCAGCATCAGACGCTTCATTTCCGCGACCGCCTCTTTCAGGCCGCTCATCACCGCGCGGCCAATAATCGCGTGGCCGATATTCAGCTCATGCATTTCCGGCAGCGCGGCAATCGCTTTCACGTTATGATAGGTCAGACCGTGACCCGCATTAACCTTCAGGCCGAGGCTGGCGGCGTAGGCGGCCGCTTTGGCAATGCGTTCCAGCTCCTTCGCCTGCTCGGCGTCGGTTTTAGCATCGGCATAGCAGCCGGTATGGATTTCGATATAAGGCGCGCCAACGTCCGCTGCCGCTTTAATTTGTGCTTCATCCGCATCGATAAACAGGGAGACCAGGATGCCGGCATCCGCCAGGCGTTGACAGGCATCACGCATCTTGTCGCGCTGGCCGGCGACGTCCAGCCCGCCTTCGGTGGTCACTTCCTGGCGCTTCTCCGGCACCAGGCAGCAGAAATGCGGTTTGGTTTCGCAGGCGATCGTCAGCATCTCTTCGGTGACCGCCATTTCAAGATTCATGCGGGTGTGCAGCGTCTGGCGCAGGATACGCACATCGCGATCGGTGATATGGCGGCGGTCTTCGCGCAGATGCACGGTAATGCCGTCGGCGCCGGCCTGTTCGGCAATGAAAGCCGCCTGAACCGGATCCGGGTAGGCGGTGCCGCGGGCGTTACGCAAGGTCGCGATATGGTCAATATTGACCCCTAACAGTAATTCAGCCATGACAATCCTCGTTAATCATTCTTCGTATTATCCGCTCGCGCCTTTCGCGCGGGCATAAACTGGCGAAACAATTCCCGGCTCTTGAGCGGTTTGCCGCCGAGATAGGGCTTCAGGGCGATACGGGTAAAGCGCTTCGCGGCGCGCAGCGTATCAACATCAGGAAACTCGCGACTCGCCAACGCTTTCAAATGGTGCCCGGTAAACGTGTTGTTATCAATCACCAGGCTGGCAATAAAGCCTTTTTCTTCGCGATAGCGGTAGGTCATGGTGTCGTCCACCGGCTCGCCGCTCCCGGCGCAGTGGAGAAAATCCACGCCATAGCCCAGGTGCCCGAGCAGCGCCAGCTCAAAGCGCCGCAGCGCCGGCTCCGGCGAGCCGCTGGCCCCGGCGAGCGCCTGAATGCAGTGCAAATAGTCAAAAAAGAGTTCGGAGAAGCGCGTTTCGTGCTCCAGCACACGGGAGATAAGCTCGTTAACGTAAAGACCGCTGTAGAGGGTGATGCCGCTGAGCGGCAGCGCCAGCGAGACAGCTTCCGCGCTGCGCAGGGTTTTGACTTCGCCGCGGCCGCCGAAGCGAACCAGCAAGGGGGTAAAGGGCTGTAAAGCGCCTTTAAGATTCGAGCGTTTGGAGCGTGCGCCCTTGGCAACCAGGCGCACGCGACCGGATTCTTCCGTGAAGACGTCCAGCATCAGGCTGGTTTCGCTCCACGGTCGGCTATGCAGGACAAAGGCGCGCTGCCATCCATCCACGTTGCGTTAACTCAGAGGTCGTCAACATAACCGAGACTGCGCAGGGCGCGCTCGTCATCGGCCCAGCCGGATTTCACTTTAACCCACAGCTCGAGGTGCACCGGCGCTTCAAACATCTCCTGCATGTCCTTACGCGCTTCGATACCGATGGTTTTGATTTTGGCGCCTTTGTTGCCAATCACCATCTTCTTCTGCCCTTCACGCTCGACGAGGATCAGGCCGTTGATGTCGTAACCGCCGCGCTCGTTGGTCACAAAACGTTCGATTTCCACGGTGACGGAGTACGGCAGCTCAGCGCCAAGGAAACGCATCAGTTTTTCACGGATGATTTCGGAGGCCATAAAGCGCTGGGAACGATCGGTAATATAATCTTCCGGGAAGTGATGGATCGCTTCCGGCAGATGCTTACGCACGATCGCCGCGATGGTGTCGACGTTGGTCCCCGTTTCCGCCGACATCGGCACGATATCAAGGAAGTTCATCTGGCTGGCGAGGAACTGCAGGTGCGGTAACAGATCCGCTTTTTCCTGCACGTTATCTACCTTGTTGACCGCGAGGATCACCGGCGCTTTCGCGTCGCGCAGCTTGTTGAGCACCATCTCGTCGTCCTGCGTCCAGCGGGTGCCTTCCACCACGAAGATGACCAGTTCAACATCGCCAATCGAGCTGCTGGCCGCTTTGTTCATCAGGCGGTTAATGGCGCGCTTCTCTTCCATATGCAGGCCCGGAGTATCGACGTAAATCGCCTGATACGGCCCTTCGGTATGGATGCCGACGATGCGGTGACGGGTGGTCTGCGCTTTACGGGAGGTGATCGAGATCTTCTGCCCAAGCAGCTTATTCAACAGCGTGGATTTGCCAACGTTTGGACGACCCACGATGGCGACAAACCCACAATAACTTTTTTCTTCGCTCATTCCAGCTCCAGCTTTTTCAGCGCCTGTTCGGCGGCAGCCTGCTCCGCCTTACGACGGCTGGAACCTGTGCCAACCACCGGTTCACTCAGGCCACTGACCTGGCAGTGGATAGTAAATTCCTGATCGTGCGCTTCGCCGCGCACCTGGACCACCAGGTAGGACGGCAGCGGCAGATGACGACCCTGCAGATACTCCTGCAGACGCGTCTTCGGATCCTTTTGCTTATCGCCCGGGCTGATTTCGTCCAGACGAGTCTGGTACCAGGAGAGAATTAAGCGTTCAACGTTCTGAATATCGCTGTCGAGGAAAACCCCGCCAATTAACGCTTCAACGGTGTCCGCGAGAATCGATTCGCGACGGAAACCGCCGCTTTTCAGTTCGCCCGGCCCGAGGCGCAAGCATTCGCCCAGCTCAAACTCGCGGGCGATTTCCGCCAGCGTGTTGCCGCGCACCAGCGTCGCGCGCATACGGCTCATGTCGCCTTCATCCACGCGAGGAAAGCGATGATACAGCGCGTTAGCGATCACGAAACTTAAAATGGAGTCGCCTAAAAATTCCAGGCGCTCATTATGTTTGCTGCTGGCACTGCGGTGAGTTAATGCCTGTTGCAACAGCTCCTGATGATGAAAAGTGTAGCCCAGCTTTCGTTGAAGCCGATTAATTACGATGGGGTTCATGCGTTACCAATAAATGAATGCGTCAAAGATGCAGCACACGAAACCGACCTGAGCATACGCTTCAAACAGGAAGTTGAAACAGACCAATACGCTTTCGTGTGCAGTGTCACCCGGCAGAGCGACAACCAAAAACTTCGGGGGGATATTCTATACGCAACGACACGGGATGTCGTTAGTTTGAATGGATTTAAATACTAAATAATTCACGCCGCTGCGATAACAGCAGCGGCGTGAATTCAGCAGATGAAATTAATGAATTCCACCAATGCGCGATAACCGCACACCGGTCGGCCATTCACCTTCCTGCTTTTCAAAACTCATCCAGATAGCGGTGGCTTTTCCGACCAGGTTTGCTTCCGGCACAAAGCCCCAGTAACGGCTGTCGGCGCTGTTATCCCGGTTGTCGCCCATCATGAAGTACTGACCCGGCGGCACAATCCAGGTGGCCAGCGGCAGACCGCTCTGATGGTAATACATGCCAGCCTGATCCTGAGCAATCGGCACCATCAGAATACGATGCGTGACGTCGCCCAGCGTCTCCTGACGCTCGGTGAGGCGAATGCCGTCGGCTTTGGTTTCGCCCTTCGGCAGCTGCCAGAAACCGCTGCTCGCCTCGCCGCCGTTGCTGCGGGAGAAGGTCTGAACGAAATCGCTCGGCTCCACGTTGGAGTAAGTCACCGGCAGCGCGTTGCCGCAGGCCTGTCCGGAGCTACAGCCCGGCTGAATAGTGACCTGCTTGGCAATCGGATCGTAGGTGACCTTATCCCCCGGTAGCCCCACCGCGCGCTTGATGTAGTCCAGGCGCGGGTCTTCCGGATATTTAAACACCACGATGTCGCCGCGCTTCGGATGACCCGTCTCGATCAGCGTTTTCTGGTAGATAGGATCTTTAATGCCGTAGGCAAATTTCTCCACCAGGATGAAATCGCCAATCAGCAGAGTCGGCATCATCGAACCGGATGGGATCTGGAACGGCTCATAAATGAATGAACGTACCACCAGAACGATCGCCAGCACCGGGAAAACCGATGCGCCGGTTTCCAGCCAGCCCGGTTTCGGGCCGACTTTCTTCAACGTCTTTTTGTCCAGCTGCTCGCCGGTCGCTGCCTGAGCAGCGGCCTGACGCTCACGACGTTTCGGTGCAAAAATGAACTTGTCCAGGCACCATAAAACGCCCGTCACCAGGGTTGCAATCACCAGGATCAGGGCAAACATGTTCGCCATGCCAACTCCTTAGGGTTATTTGCCGTCTTTACCAACGTGCAGAATGGCGAGGAACGCTTCCTGCGGCAGTTCAACGTTACCGACCTGCTTCATACGCTTCTTACCTTCTTTCTGCTTCTGCAGCAGCTTTTTCTTACGGCTGACGTCACCGCCGTAGCATTTCGCCAGCACGTTTTTACGCAGCTGTTTCACGGTAGAGCGCGCGATGATGTGGTTGCCGATGGCCGCCTGAATCGCGATGTCGAACTGCTGACGCGGAATAAGATCTTTCATCTTTTCCACCAGCTCGCGGCCGCGATACGGCGCGTTATCGTTGTGGGTGATCAGCGCCAGCGCATCGACGCGCTCGCCGTTGATCAGCACATCGACGCGTACCATGTTCGACGCCTGGAAGCGTTTGAAGTTGTAGTCCAGCGACGCATAGCCGCGGGAGGTAGACTTCAGACGGTCGAAGAAGTCGAGCACCACTTCCGCCATCGGGATTTCGTAGGTCAGCGCCACCTGTTTACCGTGGTAAACCATGTTGGTCTGCACACCACGTTTCTCCACACACAGAGTGATCACGTTGCCGAGGAACTCCTGCGGCAGCAGCATGTGACACTCGGCGATCGGCTCGCGCAGCTCCTGAATATTATTCAGCGGCGGCAGCTTGGACGGGCTGTCGACGTAGATAACTTCTTTGGAGGTGGTCTCCACTTCGTAAACTACCGTCGGCGCGGTGGTGATCAGGTCGAGATCGTATTCACGCTCCAGACGCTCCTGAATGATCTCCATGTGCAGCAGGCCGAGGAAGCCGCAGCGGAAGCCGAAGCCCAGCGCGGTAGAACTTTCCGGCTCGTAGAACAGAGAGGCGTCGTTGAGGCTCAGTTTGCCCAGCGCGTCGCGGAAAGCTTCATAATCATCGGAGCTCACCGGGAACAGGCCGGCATACACCTGCGGTTTCACCTTCTTAAAGCCAGGCAGCGCTTTGTCTGCCGGGTTGCGGGCGGCGGTCAGGGTATCGCCCACCGGCGCGCCGAGGATGTCTTTGATCGCGCAGACCAGCCAGCCTACCTCGCCGCATTTCAGCTCGGTACGGTCAACCTGTTTCGGGGTAAAGATGCCCAGACGGTCGGCGTTATAGACCTGGCCGGTGCTCATGACCTTGATCTTATCGCCCTTGCGCATGGTGCCGTTTTTAATCCGCACCAGCGACACCACGCCGAGGTAGTTATCGAACCAGGAGTCGATAATCAGCGCCTGCAGCGGCGCGTCCGGATCGCCTTCCGGCGGCGGAATATCGCGCACCAGACGCTCCAGCACGTCGGTCACGCCGACGCCGGTTTTCGCCGAGCAGCGCACCGCATCGTGGGCATCGATCCCGACGATATCTTCAATCTCGTCCGCTACGCGCTCAGGGTCGGCCGCAGGCAGGTCGATCTTGTTGAGTACCGGAACGACCTCCAGGTCCATCTCCATGGCGGTGTAGCAGTTGGCCAGGGTCTGGGCTTCTACGCCCTGCCCGGCGTCAACCACCAGCAGCGCGCCTTCGCACGCGGCGAGGGAACGGGAGACTTCATAGGAGAAGTCCACGTGGCCCGGGGTGTCGATAAAGTTCAGCTGATAGGTCTCACCGTCGTTGGCCTTATAGTCCAGGGTGACGCTCTGCGCCTTGATGGTGATCCCGCGTTCGCGCTCAAGATCCATGGAGTCCAGAACCTGGGCTTCCATTTCACGATCAGAAAGGCCACCGCAAATCTGGATGATACGGTCAGACAGCGTCGACTTACCGTGGTCGATGTGAGCGATGATCGAAAAGTTACGTATATTCTTCATATTTAGAGTTAATTATGCCTTACGAGTATCATGAGGCCGCTGTACTGTGCCTGACGTTTTTTAATCCGAAAACGCCGCATTCTACACTACATCCTTGAAACCAGGAAATGCTGTTAGATCCAGCATAACCGCAGAAATTGTGGCGTTGTAACAGGAAGGGTAAATAAAGATAAGGGCCAGTGAAATCACTGACCCATGTCGGAGGAAGGCGTTTCGATACGCACCAGATCCGGCGGCAACGCGACGCTCAGGATCACCGGCTGCCACGACTGGCGCGCTGCCAGCTGCGGCGACAGACCGCGCGCCACCAGGAACCCGCCGACGCCGCCCAGCAGCGCGCCGCAAAGTGACGCGATATCGCTGGCAAACAGCACCTGGAAAATCGACGCCATCACAAACAGCCCCACCAGCGGCGCCATGTAGACCAACAGCGCCGAACCCAGCAGACTGCTCTCGGCGATCCCCAGCTCCACTTTTTGCCCCGCCGTCAACGGCTGCTCGCAGGGCACGCTGATGGTATGGCTGGTCTGCGGCCCCAGCTTGTTTAATACCCGGCTGCCGCAGCCGGCGCGGGAGGCGCAACTGCTGCAGGAGGCTTTAACGTCGCAGTGCACCTGCGCCACGCCGTTATGCCAGGAAACCACGGTGGCCCACTCTTTGATCATTGTACTGCCTTGAATTTAATGCTGTCTGAGATACGCTTCGCCGTCTGCGGCGGCAGTTCGCCCACCACGGTGATCTCCGCGTTATCGCGTACCGTCGTGCTGACGGTGCGTCGGCCGGTGCGCAACAGCTGGTCGCTGCTGGCCGCGGTGGCGCGGTTGATATTGATCGAGAAGCTGAACAAGCCGTCGGAATAGAGACGTGATTCTACCGGACCATCAAAGGTGGGCAGACGACGCTGGCTGCTGGAAACCTCAGTCATGCCCTGAGGGAGCCACGTCGGCGCCCAGTTGAAGTTGGCTTTGTCGCCCCCTTCAGGCACCGACAGCTGCGGCGGCAAATTCGCTTTTGCCAGCGTCTCCATGCTGGCGCTAACGTTATCACCAACGTTGAAAGAGACGACCCGGAACTGCTCCAGCGTTTCTCCGTCGCGGTCGAGCAAATCGACGCGCAGCGGCAGCTTAGTCTCAGCGTCCAGCCAGGCGATAAAGCTATAGCGCGTGCCGTCGCGAGCCACGACGCGGATCACGTCGCAGAGGCGGTCGGCGATACGGGTACGGCCCACGGAGATAAAATCATAGGCTGCGCTGAGACGTTTGAAATCGCTGTAAACCAGCGACGGCAGCGAATCGACGATATAGTCGCCGTTCAGGGTGAACGGATCGAGGCCGGGTTCAAAATAGCTGATTTCCGTACCGCGCAGGACCACTTCCCGGCGCGGACCGTCCAGCTGCAGAAGCTGCGCCAGCGGTTGATTGTTCAGTCGCGCGTGACGATAGCGCAGCGACTCAACGCCTTGTTTGCTGATGCTGACGAACGAGAGCTCATAGTTGAGGGACTGGCTGGCCAGGTTCATCTGCTGCAACAACGCCCCGGACGATGTATCAGCCGAGGCGTTGACAGAGAACAACAGACTGCCTGCCATGAGCGACATGGCACACCAAAGTTGCTTCATTACTGCGATTGCGTTCCTAAAGTTTGATAACCCGGCACCTGGACTGCGGCCTGCTGAGTCTGGGCCTGGCCAAACTGAAGCTGCTCAGCGTGCAGGCGGCGCTGCAGTTCGTAGTCCTGCAGCATGGCGTTAATCCGCCGGCGCTGTTCCTGGACCTGAGCCTGCTGGCCGCTACCTGCTGATGCGTCAGCCGGTACGCCAAGACTTACCGGGCTCGCTTTGCCCATCATTGGCAGCGTATTGAACACCGGCGCCTCTGGCTGCTGAGCGGCATCAGACTGCCCATTATAGTGCTGGACGCCGACGATAACCGCAAGCGATACGCAGGCGGCAACGCCCATCTGGGTCAGTGAGCTGGCCCACGGACGCACTTTGTTCCAGAACGGCATCTGCCGCCACTGGTGTGGTGCGGGCTGAGATTCAGGAATAAGCGGCGCCGTCTGACGAACGGGCTCATTTTCAATGGCGGCCATCACCCGGGCGGAGATATCAAATTGCAGCACCTCTGCGGTATCGCCACGCAGCGTATCGCGGATAAGGTGGTAACTCTCCCAGGTTTTTTGCATCTCAGAAGAACGACTCAGCTCGTTGAGCAGTTCGTTATCCAGCGTTTCACCATCCATTAAAGCCGAAAGTTTTTCTTTCTGCATGCCTGATACCCTTTTCCAGTATTCCGCTATCGTCAACGCCTGATAAGCGGTTGAACTTTATTATCAATAGCTTCTCGCGCCCGGAAGATACGCGAACGCACCGTCCCAACCGGACAATCCATGATAGCGGCTATCTCTTCATAGCTCAGGCCATCCAGCTCCCGTAACGTAATTGCCATGCGTAAATCTTCCGGGAGCGATTCAATGGTACGAAAAACTATTTGTCTCAGTTCTTCTGACAACATTAAGTTCTCAGGGTTCGAAATTTCTTTCAACGCTCCGCCGCTTTCGAAGTTTTCCGCCTCGTTGGCGTCAACATCGCTGGACGGCGGACGGCGTCCCTGAGCAACCAGATAATTCTTCGCCGTATTGACGGCGATACGGTATAACCAGGTGTAAAAAGCGCTATCTCCCCGGAAAGAGTCCAGCGCACGCCATGCCTTAACGAACGATTCCTGAACGACGTCAGCGATATCGCCCGGCGGTACATAGCGGGAAACCAGGCTCGCGACCTTATGCTGATAGCGCACTACCAGCAAATTAAACGCTTTCTGATCTCCTTTCTGGACCCGTTCAACAAGGACCTGATCCGTTAACTGCTCGCTCATCCGAGGTAATGTCTCCCCAAACCCAATTCCCATGCGTCTTCAAAACACCACCCAAAATCTGCATTATGAGCAAGCTGACTGTTGGAGTGTATGAAAACAATAAAGTTCCGTTACGCTTTTTGTTTTTTGTCTGGCAACGGCGGCAGATCGTTATCAATCATTATATGCCCTGGTTGCTAAACGATAGGTTAGTCAATAAGAAAAAGCGCAGGCCCGTCTGAAGGGTATCGTAACACGGCGTTTATTTCACTATAAAATCCAATGCTATCAACCTGCCACGCGTCTCATTTTCGCCGTGCTCCAGACCGTTTCCGCTCGCCTGCTGTTTAGCCGTCACAACGCCCGCCAAAAAAAATGTACGATTCCTCACGAGCTGGTGCTATTGTGAGCTAAATGTGTTTAGTAAATTAAACAAAGACGATGAATACCACTCCTGACTTCTCTTGTGATGTGTTGATTATCGGCAGCGGCGCTGCCGGCCTCTCCCTTGCGCTGCGCCTGGCAGAGCACAGTTCGGTGACCGTGCTGAGTAAAGGGCCGATCAGCGAAGGTTCTACGTTCTATGCCCAGGGCGGGATTGCCGCCGTTTTCGACGAGACGGACAGTATTGAATCCCATGTCGAAGATACCCTGATTGCCGGCGCAGGGTTATGCGATCGCCATGCGGTCACCTTCGTCGCCAGCAATGCCAGATCATGCGTCCAGTGGCTTATCGATCAGGGCGTATTGTTTGACACTCAGGTCCAGGCCAATGGCGAAGAGAGCTATCATCTCACGCGCGAAGGGGGCCACAGCCATCGGCGCATTCTCCACGCCGCCGACGCTACCGGCAAAGCGGTGGAGACGACGTTGGTCGATAAAGCCCTCGCCCACCCCAATATCCGCATCCTTGAGCGCAGCAATGCCGTCGACTTGATCGTATCGGATAAGATTGGCTTGCCAGGTACGCGCCGGGTGGTCGGGGCGTGGATCTGGAACCGCAATAAAGAGCGCGTGGAAACCTGCAGCGCGAAGGCGGTGGTGCTCGCCACCGGCGGAGCCGCCAAGGTTTATCAATACACCACTAACCCCGACGTCTCTTCCGGAGACGGTATCGCGATGGCCTGGCGGGCGGGCTGCCGGGTGGCGAATCTGGAATTTAACCAGTTTCACCCCACCGCGCTGTATCATCCGCAGGCGCGCAACTTCCTGCTTACCGAAGCGCTGCGCGGCGAAGGTGCCCACCTTAAACGCCCGGACGGTACCCGCTTTATGCCGGACTTTGACGAACGCGGCGAGCTGGCCCCACGCGATATCGTCGCCCGCGCCATCGATCATGAGATGAAGCGCCTTGGCGTGGACTGTATGTTTCTTGATATCAGCCATAAACCCGAGGCGTTTGTTCGCCAGCACTTCCCGATGATTTACGAAAAGCTGCTCGGCCTGGGAATTGATTTAACCAAAGATCCGGTGCCGGTCGTCCCTGCCGCACATTACACCTGCGGCGGCGTGATGGTGGATGATAATGGCCGCACCGACGTCGATGGGTTATACGCTATCGGCGAAGTCAGCTATACCGGGCTGCACGGCGCGAACCGTATGGCCTCGAACTCGCTGCTGGAGTGCCTGGTTTACGGCTGGTCCGCCGCGGAAGATATTGCCCGACGCCTGCCGCTGGCCCAGAAGGTTAGCACCCTGCCGGCGTGGGATGAAAGTCAGGTGGAGATCCCGGATGAACTGGTGGTTATCCAGCATAACTGGCACGAGCTGCGGCTGCTGATGTGGGATTACGTGGGGATTGTGCGCACCACCCGCAGGCTGGAGCGCGCCCTGCGGCGCATTACCATGCTGCAGCAGGAGCTGGATGAGTATTACGCCCGCTTCCGCGTCTCGAATAATCTGCTGGAGCTGCGCAATCTGGTGCAGGTGGCGGAGCTTATCGTACGCTGCGCGATGTTGCGCAAAGAGAGCCGCGGTCTGCATTACACCCTCGACTATCCGCAGCCGCTGCCGAACAGCGGCCCGTCGATACTGTCGCCCCTGGCTCACATAAAGAGATAAAAATCCTCGGTCAGAGCGGTAAAGCCTTCAGAATACTGCTGCTCTGGCCCGCGAATCGCCAGCCTGTCGCTGAAACACTCCCCCGCCGTCGGGGAGAAAGCCAGCAGCACCCGGTGCGGCGGCCGCAGCTCGGTCTCCGCCACGTCAGTGCGCAGTCGCAGGTGCCAGCCCATCGCGGTTGCCCGTTCGATAAACGCATTACCGATATCTACCGGCAGCACCACGCAAAAAAAGCCTTCTTCGGTGATATGTTCAGCGGCGCAGGTCAGCAGAGAAGCGTGATCGAGCGTAGTGGTATACCGCGCCTGCTCCCGCTGCGAGGTGGCGCAAGGCACCCCTTCCGCAAAAAAGGGCGGGTTACTGATTATCAGTTGATAGCGTCGGGTCTGCGGCGGCTGCCACTGATGAATATCGGCCTGACAGACCTCAACCCGCGCAGCCCATGGCGACGCGAGAGCATTTTCCTGCGCCTGGGCGGCGGCCTCTGCGTCCAGTTCAACCGCATCGACACATACATCATCGCCGGTACGCTGGGCGAGCATTAGCGCCAGCAGGCCGCTGCCGGCGCCAATATCCAGCACATGCTTCACCCCGGCAATCGGCGCCCAGGCGCCGAGCAAAATGCCGTCGGTACCCACCTTCATCGCGCAACGATCGTGGGCGATAAAAAACTGTTTGAAGGTAAAACCATTGCGCGGCAGCGCAAACTTCGACTGAGACATCCTCAATAACCTTGCCGACAAAAACTCCTGAACGTAAGGCTATGCACAATACCGGAGAACAGATAGCCTTACAAACAGATGAACATTACGTCAGTAACGTCTATAATCGGCGGCCCACTCAGAGGTAGAACATGACTGTAACGACTTTTTCCGAACTTGAACTCGACGAAAACCTGCTGGAGGCCCTCCAGGATAAAGGTTTCACTCGCCCGACAGCCATTCAGGCCGCCGCTATTCCGCCTGCGCTCGATGGCCGTGACATCCTCGGTTCAGCGCCGACCGGCACTGGTAAAACGGCGGCGTATCTGCTGCCAGCGTTGCAGCACCTGCTCGATTTCCCGCGTAAGAAATCCGGCCCGCCGCGTATTCTTATCCTGACGCCGACCCGCGAGCTGGCGATGCAGGTGGCTGACCACGCCCGCGAGCTGGCAAAGCATACCCATCTGGATATCGCCACCATTACCGGCGGCGTAGCCTACATGAACCACGCGGAAGTGTTCAGCGAAAACCAGGACATCGTGGTCGCCACCACTGGTCGCCTGCTGCAGTATATAAAAGAAGAGAACTTCGACTGCCGCGCCGTCGAGACCCTAATCCTCGATGAAGCCGACCGCATGCTGGACATGGGCTTTGCGCAGGATATCGAAACCATCGCCGGTGAAACCCGCTGGCGCAAGCAGACCATGCTGTTCTCCGCGACGCTCGAAGGCGATGCGATCAAAGACTTCGCCGAACGTCTTCTGGAGGAGCCGGTTGAAGTTTCCGCTAACCCGTCGACTCGCGAGCGCAAGAAAATCCATCAATGGTACTACCGCGCTGACGATATCGAACATAAAACCAAACTGCTGGTGAATCTGTTGCAACAGCCGGAAGCTACCCGCGCTATCGTCTTTGTGCGCAAGCGCGAGCGCGTGCATGAGCTGGCCAACTGGCTGCGTGAAGCCGGGATTAACACCTGCTGGCTGGAAGGCGAGATGGTGCAGGCCAAGCGTAACGAAGCCATCAAGCGTCTGACCGATGGCCGCGTAAACGTGCTGATCGCTACCGACGTCGCCGCCCGCGGTATCGATATTCCGGACGTCAGCCACGTCTTTAACTTCGATATGCCGCGCACCGCCGACATCTATCTACACCGTATCGGTCGTACCGGGCGTGCAGGTAAGAAAGGCACCGCGATTTCGCTGGTTGAAGCGCACGACCACCTGTTGCTGGGCAAGATCGGCCGCTACGTTGAAGAACCGCTGAAAGCTCGGGTGATTGATGAATTGCGACCAAAAACCCGCGCGCCAAGCGAGAAGCTGACCGGTAAACCATCGAAGAAAGTGCTGGCGAAACGCGCCGAGAAAAAAGAGAAAGAAAAAGAAAAGCCGCGGGTGAAAAAGCGCCACCGCGATACAAAAAATATCGGTAAGCGCCGGAAACCAAGCGCAGCCGGGACGCCATCAGCGCCCAACGAAGAGTAAAAAAAACGCCGGGTTATCCCGGCGTTTTCACATCTGGCGTTAGCCTTACAGGCTTTCGGTAAAGGTACGAGCGATAACGTCGCGCTGCTGTTCCGGCGTCAGGGAGTTGAAGCGCACCGCGTAGCCAGAAACACGAATGGTCAGCTGCGGATATTTTTCCGGATGCTCAACCGCGTCCAGCAGAGTTTCACGACGCAGCACGTTAACGTTCAGGTGCTGACCGCCTTCCACGCGAACTTCTGGTTTCACGTCTACCGGGATTTCACGGTATTCGATTTCACCCAGTTTGCTGACCGCCACCACGTCATCTTCCGCAAAACCACCTTTGGCGCACAGGCAGCGCGCTTCGCCTTTTTCGCTATCCAGCAGCCAGAAAGAGTTCAGCAGGTCGTCGTTTGCCGCTTTAGTAATTTGGATACCAGTAATCATTTGATGCCTCCCAGGCAGTGTTTATTCGATTTTGGCCTCTTCGCGGCCAATTGGTAAAACCATTGTTGTATGAGTGTATATATATCAGCCGTACCCTCGGCATTCTTTGATGTAAATCAATAAAAACCACTCGCTCTAAGTGGGTATGCAAGGATTTTATTGTTTTACATCAAGTTACGCCATGCGCTGCTATAAATAATTTTGTAAATTTTCAATTTTTTTTGCATGAAGGCCCGCGTTGAGCCGTGCCGATTTTGTTCTGTAGAAAGAAGCCGTTAAGCTATAGCAATGACCCTTTGCAGGAGAGCAAGATGACCCCCCCTTTAACCTGGCATGACGTGCTGGCGGATGAAAAGCAACAACCCTATTTTCTCAATACTCTGAAGACCGTCGCCGAAGAGCGCCAGTCCGGGATCACCATCTATCCACCGCAAAAAGACGTCTTCAATGCGTTTCGCTTTACCGAACTGGGCGATGTCAAAGTCGTCATTCTCGGCCAGGACCCCTATCACGGCCCGGGGCAAGCCCACGGTCTGGCGTTCTCGGTTCGCCCGGGCGTCGCCATCCCGCCCTCGCTGCTAAATATGTACAAAGAGCTCGAGGCCACTATCCCTGGCTTTACCCGCCCTACCCATGGTTACCTGGAAAGCTGGGCGCGCCAGGGAGTGCTCCTGCTGAATACGGTCCTGACCGTCCGCGCCGGGCAGGCGCACTCGCACGCCAGTCTCGGCTGGGAAACGTTTACCGATAAGGTAATCGCGTTAATCAATGAGCATTGCGAGGGAGTGGTCTTTCTACTGTGGGGCTCCCATGCACAGAAGAAAGGCGCGATTATCGATCGCCAGCGCCACTGCGTACTGAAGGCGCCGCACCCGTCACCGCTCTCTGCACATCGCGGCTTCTTTGGCAGCAACCATTTCGTGCAGACCAATCAGTGGCTGACCGAGCGCGGCGAAGCGCCGATTGACTGGATGCCGGTCCTTCCCGCCGAAAGCGAGTGATCGACAGCCATAAAAAAAGCCAGCATCAGCTGGCTTTTTTATTCAGGGACAGGTATTACGCCTTGTTCTGACGCCACCACTCCGCCAGCAGAACGCCGGTCGCCACAGAGACGTTCAGGCTTTCGACATTGCCGGTACCATCGATGGCGACGCTGAGGTCCGCGCTGGAGATCGCTGCATCCGACAGGCCATCGCGCTCCTGGCCTAACACCAGCACCATTTTCTTCGGCAGCTCGGCTTTAAACAGCGGGGTACCATTATGGCTGGAGGTCGAGACAATCGCGTAGCCCGCCTGACGGAATTGATCAAGAGTATCGATGAAGCTGTCGCCGGTGATCGGCTCAACATGTTCCGCACCGCCTTCCGCCGTACGGATCGCCGCGCCGGACTCCAGCACGCCGGCATCCTGAACCACAACGCCCTTCACGCCGAAGTGCGCGCAGCTGCGCATGATCGCCCCGAGGTTGTGCGGGTTACCCACGTCTTCCAGCGCCAGAACGCAATCTTCTTCTGCGGCCTTCGCGACCCACTGGGCAACAGAGGTGCCGTGGCGTTTTTTGATCAGGAAGCAGACGCCGCCGTGGTGATCGGTCCCGGAGGCTTTCGCCAGCTCGGCTTCATCAACCACATGATAGGCTTTACGGTTAGCCGCCATCCAGCGCAGCGCCTCTTTAAAACGCGGCGTCACGCTCTGAATAAACCAGGCGCGGACAATAGCTTCCGGGCGGCTCTGGAACAGGGCCTGACAGGCGTTTTCACCATACACGCGGGTCTCTTCCGCGCGCTGGCGACGCAGTACTTCCGGATCGATAAAGCTCTTCCCGCTGATCCCGCCGTGATCTTCTTTTACCGGCGTCTCATCGCCAGGGGCGCGGGAAACGGTACGCCACGGGGACGCATCGTCACGATGAAAATCATCGCGCTTGCGCTCATCACGCTTGCGGTCATCGCGTTTACGATCGTCACCGCGGCTGTTTCGTTCGTCACGCGCAGGGCGGCTGCGGCCGTCAACACGAGATTTTCCTGGACGACCTCCCCCTTTCCCGGTACGTGGGTTATGGGTGCGTTTGTCAGAATCATCATCACTGCGGACATACATCACTTTGACCTTGCCGCTTTTATTTTTCAGTTCGTCGCTCATCAATTTTCTCCACCTGCGCTGCGCGAAGCGCGCAGATTACCCGATGTGTCATCGCTTCGCCATGATTTCGTTTAAAAGCCGGCCTCTATTGCACTCATCGAACAAAACGCATTGTCCTTAAATAACACTTAATCGATAATATGTAACATCACAGAAACATATCGGCCACGTGCCACGTTGCAACCCATAACCAGAGGTTAGTTATGAATACCGTTTGTGCCAGTTGTCAGGCTCTGAACCGCCTCCCGGACGATCGTAGCGCGGATGGCGCAAAGTGCGGACGCTGCGGTCACGATCTTTTTGACGGCGACGTCATCAACGCGACCGGGGCAACGCTGGATAAACTCTTAAAGGACGATCTGCCGGTCGTTGTTGATTTCTGGGCGCCATGGTGCGGTCCCTGCCGTAGCTTCGCGCCGATCTTTGAAGACGTTGCGGAAGAGCGTAGCGGGAAGATGCGCTTTGTGAAAGTTAACACCGAAGCGGAACGTGAGCTTAGCGCACGGTTTCGTATCCGCAGCATCCCGACCATTATGATGTTCAAAAATGGCGAAGTGATCGACATGCTCAATGGCGCGGTGCCAAAAGCGCCATTTGATAGCTGGCTGAACGAAGCCGGACAGCAGTAATCCTTCCGGGGCACCGCTTGTGCCCCGTTTTAGCCTCTGCGACAATAGCGCTTTTCATTAGCGACTCCCATGACTGATAACGCTGTCCTTCGCCTGCGCGCCGAACGTCTCGCGCGAGCCACCCGCCCTTTCCTTGCGCGCGGTAATCGCATCCGCCGCTGCCAGCGCTGTCTGCTGCCGCTCAAGCAGTGTCTGTGCGCCACGTTAACGCCGGCGCAGTCCACCAGCCGCTTTTGCCTGGTGATGTTTGATACGGAACCGATGAAGCCCAGCAACACCGGTCGGCTCATCGCCGATATTCTGCCGAATACCGAGGCTTATCAATGGTCGAGAACCGAGCCGCCGCAGGGGCTGCTTGACCTGGTCGCCCATCCCGATTACCAGCCGATGGTGGTGTTCCCCGCCTCCTACGCCGGGCCGGAGCGCCAGGTCCTGAGCGCGCCGCCGTCTGGCAAACCGCCGCTGTTTATCATGCTCGACGGCACCTGGACCGAAGCGCGTAAAATGTTCCGTAAGAGCCCTTATCTGGACGCGCTGCCGATAATCTCCGTCGATCTGTCCCGCATCTCAGCCTACCATCTGCGCGAGGCGCACGCCGATGGACAATATTGTACCGCGGAAGTGGCCATCGCCCTGCTGGACCTGGCGGGCGATGCACCGGCCGCCGCAGCGCTTGGCGAACACTTCACCCGCTTCCGGACCCGTTACCTGGCGGGAAAAACCCAGCATAAGGGCAGTATCACAGCGGACCAGGTGGAAAACGTTTAAAATCATTCGGTCACTGGGATGAAAGGAGACCGGTATGAGCCAACGAGGCCTGGAAGCACTGCTGCGACCAAAGTCCATCGCCGTTATTGGCGCATCAATGAAACCGCAGCGCGCTGGCTATCTCATGATGCGCAACCTGCTAGCCGGTGGCTTCAATGGCCCGGTGCTGCCGGTGACCCCCGCCTGGAAGGCGGTGCTCGGGGTGCTGGCGTGGCCCACCATCGAGAGCCTGCCCTTTACGCCGGATCTGGCGGTACTCTGTACCAACGCGCGGCGTAATCTCGAGTTGCTTGAAGCCCTGGGGCAGAAAGGCTGCAAGACCTGCATCATTCTTTCTTCGCAGCCTGAGCAGTATCCGGCGCTGCTGGCGTGCGCCACCCGCCATCAGATGCGCCTGCTCGGCCCCAACAGTCTCGGCCTGCTGGCACCGTGGCAAGGGTTGAACGCCAGCTTTTCGCCGGTGCCGATCCATCGCGGTAAACTGGCCTTTATCTCGCAATCGGCTGCCGTCTCCAACACCATCCTTGATTGGGCGCAACAGCGCGAGATGGGGTTTTCCTACTTCATCGCGCTGGGTGATAGTCTGGATATAGATGTCGATGACCTGCTGGACTTTCTGGCCCGCGACAGCAAAACCAGCGCCATTTTGCTCTACCTTGAGCATCTCAGCGACGCGCGCCGGTTTGTTTCCGCCGCGCGCAGCGCCTCGCGAAACAAGCCGATCCTGGTGATTAAAAGCGGCCGTAGTCCCGCGGCGCAGAAGCTGTTGCACGTCAACTCCGGGATGGATCCGGCATGGGATGCGGCCATCCAGCGTGCTGGTCTACTGCGGGTCCAGGATACCCATGAGCTCTTCTCCGCCGTAGAAACCCTGAGCCATATGCGCCCGCTGCGCGGTGAAAAACTGATGATCGTCAGCAACGGCGCGGCGCCGGCGGCGCTGGCGTTGGATGAGCTTTGGCTGCGTAACGGTAAGCTGGCGACCCTCAGCGAGGAGACGCGCGACGCCCTGCGCCAGGCGCTGCCGGGCGGCGTCGAGATCGCCAACCCACTGGATCTACGCGATGACGCCAGCAGCGAACATTATCAGCGGGCGGTGAATATTCTGCTTAACAGCCAGGACTATGACGCGCTGCTGGTGATCCACTCTCCCAGCGCCGCCGCGCCGGGCACCGAGAGCGCCCTGGCGCTGATCGACGCCCTGAAGCACCATCCGCGTGGCAAATATGTCACCGTGCTGACCAACTGGTGCGGCGAATTCTCCTCCCAGGAGGCGCGACGGCTGTTCAGCGATGCCGGCCTTCCCACCTACCGTACGCCGGAGGGGACCATCACCGCCTTTATGCATATGGTCGAGTACCGCCGTAACCAGAAACAGCTACGCGAGACCCCCGTGCTGCCGGACTCGTTAACCGCCAATACCAGCGAGGCGCATGCCCTGCTCCAGCAAGCGATCGATGACGGCGCCACCACGCTGGATACCCACGAGGTCAGCCCGGTACTCCGGGCCTACGGCATCCACACACTGCCAACCTGGATCGCCGCTGACAGCGCGGAAGCGGTGCATATTGCTGAGCAGATAGGCTATCCGGTTGCGTTGAAGCTGCGTTCCCCGGATATTCCGCACAAATCAGAAGTACAGGGGGTCATGCTGTATCTGCGTACCGCGGCAGAAGTGCAGCAGGCAGCGGATGCGATGATCGATCGCGTCAGGCTGGCCTGGCCCCGGGCGCGCATTCATGGCCTGCTGGTGCAGAGTATGGCCAATCGCGCCGGCGCCCAGGAGCTGAGAGTGGTGGTTGAGCACGATCCTCTCTTCGGCCCGTTGATTATGTTGGGCGAAGGCGGCGTGGAGTGGCAGGCCGAGGACCAGGCCGCCGTGGCGCTGCCGCCGCTGAATATGAACCTGGCGCGTTATCTGGTGATCCAGGCGATCAAAAATAAGAAGATCCGCGGCCGCAGCGCATTGCGACCGCTGGATATCGCGGGCTTAAGCCAGCTGCTGGTTCAGGTCTCGAACCTGATCGTCGACTGCCCGGAGATCCAGCGCCTGGATATTCATCCCCTGCTCGCCTCCGGCAACGAGTTTACGGCGCTGGATGTTACCCTTGGGCTTGCTCCCTTCAGCGGCGACAGTGAAAGCCGTCTCGCTATTCGTCCCTATCCGCACCAGCTGGAGGAGTGGGTGGTGATGAAAAATGGAGATCGCTGTCTGTTCCGGCCGATCCTGCCGGAAGATGAACCGCAGCTGCTCGCGTTTATCGCCCAGGTCACCAAAGAAGATCTCTATTATCGCTATTTTAGTGAGATCAACGAATTTACCCATGACGACTTAGCCAATATGACCCAGATCGACTACGATCGAGAAATGGCGTTTGTCGCCGTCAGGACCACCGCGGAACAGAGCGAGATCCTTGGCGTGACGCGGGCGATCTCAGACCCTGATAATATTGATGCCGAGTTTGCTGTGCTGGTCCGTTCAGATTTGAAAGGGTTAGGCCTGGGCCGAAGGCTGCTGGTAAAGCTGATCGCCTATACGCAAAGCCATGGCCTGCAACGGCTGAATGGGATTACGATGCCGAATAACCGAGGCATGATCGGCCTCGCCAGAAAGCTGGGATTCACCGTTGATATTCAGCTGGAAGATGGGATTGTCAGTCTGTCGCTGCCCCTGAATCAGGGATAATCGCGCGACGCTGACCGCAATTGTTGACCACATTAGCGGGTAGTAATGGTATTATTGCCCGCTTACGTCGTCTGCATGGTACAGAAGACCCTTCAATAAACAGAGAAGAAACGCACTGTGATGTTGTCAAAATTTAAGCGTAATAAACATCAACAACACCTTGCCCAACTCCCTAAGCTTTCTCAGTCAGTTGATGATGTAGAGTTCTTTTACGCCCCTGCGGATTTCAGGGAAGCGTTACTGACCCGGATTGCCAACGCCACTCAGCGTATATGCATTATTGCGCTCTACCTGGAGCAAGATGATGGCGGAAAAGGAATTTTGCAGGCCCTGTATGACGCCAAGCGTCAGCGTCCGCAACTGGATGTTCGCGTCCTCGTGGACTGGCACCGCGCTCAACGTGGCCGTATCGGCGCCGCCGCCTCCAACACCAACGCCGACTGGTATTGCCGGATGGCCACTGAAAATCCGGGCGTAGAGATCCCCGTTTACGGCGTGCCGATTAACACCCGGGAGGCGCTCGGCGTTCTCCATTTCAAAGGCTTTATTATCGATGACTGCGTCCTCTACAGCGGCGCCAGCCTGAACGATGTTTATCTGCATCAGCATGATAAGTACCGCTATGATCGCTATCAGTGCATCCGAAACGGCAAAATGGCGGACGTCATGTTTGACTGGGTCGACAATAATCTGGTTCAGGGACGCGGTGTGAATCGTCTCGACAGACCGGATCGGCCAAAAAGTCCGGAAATCAAAAACGACATTCGCCAGTACCGTCAGGAGCTCCGCGACCGCAGCTACCATTTTGTCGGCACCGCCGGTGACGAAGAACTCTCCGTCACCCCGCTGGTAGGCCTGGGGAAATCCAGCCTGCTGAACAAAACTATCTTTCACCTGATGCCCTGTGCCGAGCACAAGTTAACGATCTGCACCCCCTACTTCAACCTTCCTGCCGTGCTGGTAAGAAATATCATCCAGCTGCTACGCGACGGTAAACAGGTGGAGATTATTGTCGGCGATAAAACCGCTAACGATTTCTATATTCCCGAAGATCAGCCGTTTAAAATCATCGGCGCGCTTCCTTATCTGTATGAAATCAACCTGCGGCGTTTCCTCAGCCGGCTGCAGTATTATGTGAATACCGATCAGCTGATCGTCCGCCTGTGGAAGGATGACGATAACAGCTACCACCTGAAAGGCATGTGGGTTGATGATGAGTGGATGCTGCTCACCGGCAACAACCTTAACCCGCGCGCCTGGCGACTCGATCTGGAAAATGCCATTCTGATCCACGATCCAAAGCAGCAGTTGGGGGCCATGCGGGAGAAAGAGCTGAAGCTCATCCGCATCCACACCACGGTGGTGAAACATTATCGGGATCTGCAAAGTATTGCCGACTACCCGGTGAAAGTGCGTAAACTGATCCGCCGACTGCGGCGGATCCGCATCGACCGGCTGATCAGCCGTATTCTCTGACAATCAGCCCCGCCTCGACGGGGCTTTTTTCTGGAAGCACTATGCGTACGATAATCGTGATTGCTTCGCTGATGTTAACGGGCTGCAGCCACATGGCAAATGATGCATGGTCCGGTCAGGACAAAGCCCAGCATTTTCTGGCCTCGGCGATGCTGTCTGCCGCGGGCAATGAATATGCGCAACATCAGGGTTACAGCCGGGACCGCAGCGCCGCTATCGGCCTGATGTTTTCTGTCAGCCTCGGCGCCTCAAAAGAGCTTTGGGACAGCCGCCCGGCAGGGAGCGGCTGGAGCTGGAAGGATTTCGCCTGGGATGTAGCCGGCGCGACCACCGGCTACGCTGTGTGGCAACTGGCGCACCAGTAGCGGCTAAAGACGCAGGCCTTTGCCCTTGCGATGCAGCATCAGGGAGACCAGGAAGGCGATGGCCGCCATCACCGTTACGTACCAGTAAAAAGCGTGCTCTATCCCCGCCGATTTAAGCGACAGCGCGACATACTCCGCCGAGCCGCCAAACAGGGCATTCGCGACGGCATAGGAAAGCCCTACCCCAAGCGCACGAACCTGCGCCGGGAACATCTCGGCCTTCAGGATGCCGCTGATCGAGGTATAGAAACTGACAATCAGCAAGGCGCAGATCACCAGGCCGAAGGCAGCATAGGGGGAGCTCACTTTTTGCAAGGCGCTCAGGATAGGCACGGTAAATAATGTCGCCAGTACGCCAAAGCACAGCATGGAGGTACGGCGGCCTACTTTATCCGAAAAAGCGCCGAACAGCGGTTGAACCAGCATATAAACGAACAGCGCCGCAGTCATGATCACGCTGGCGGTGCTGGCCGTCATACCCGCCGTGTTGACCAGATACTTTTGCATATAGGTAGTAAAGGTATAAAAGGTCAGCGATCCGGCGGCGGTAAAGCCCAACACCATCACGAAGGCCCGGCGATTACGCCACAACCCTTTAAATGAGCCAGCCTCTTTCAGCGCTCGGGTCTCCTGCTTTGAGGTTTCGTCCAGCTGGCGACGCAGCCACAGCGCGACGATGGCCAGTACTGCCCCGAGAGCAAAAGGAATACGCCATCCCCATGCATGCAGATCTTCGTCGCTCAGCACCTGCTGGAGCGCCACGACCACTAATACCGCCAGTAGCTGTCCGCCAATTAACGTGACGTACTGGAAAGAGGCGTAGAAGCCTTTCTTTCCTTCAATCGCCACTTCACTCATATAGGTCGCGCTGGTGCCATATTCTCCCCCGACCGACAGCCCCTGGAACAGACGGGCCAACAGAAGCAACGCCGGAGCCCAGGTGCCGATGACTGCATAGCCCGGCAGGCAGGCAATTACCAGTGAACCAAAGCACATCATGCAGACCGAAATAAGCATGGACGTTTTACGTCCGCGGCGGTCAGCGATCCGACCAAACAGCCAGCCACCGATAGGACGCATCAGAAATCCGGCGGCGAATACGCCTGCCGTTTGTAAAAGTTGAGTGGTGGTATTTCCGGATGGAAAGAAGATATGGGCAAAATAGAGCGAGCAGAATGAGTAGACGTAAAAATCAAACCACTCAACCAGATTTCCCGAGGAAGCGCCAACAATTGCCCAAATACGACGACGGGTGTCAGCCTGCTCCGGCGCGGCCCGTTCGGTAATGCTACTCTCTGTCATTGTTATATTGCTCCAGCAAAGACTGCAATCTGTCTTGTCGGGCGTACCACGTCACGCAGACAAATTAGTTAGTAAACTAAATGTTATATAATTGTTATATCTTTATATGTGATTGCATTCACATTTTTTTTCGTAAGCACGGTTTTCGCGATCAACGCCAGTGCAGGAGCAAGGAAAAAGTGGATTATGGCGAAGGGATTGCCATGACGGGGTTTTATGTTGCTTTGAATGAAGATGATGAACTGGATATGGTGGGGTTGTCTCCGGAGGCGGTGCTGCGCACCCCTGGCCGGGCTACCGGGGCGTGGCTCCATGTCGGACCCGTAGCCCCGTAAAGCGCAGCGCCACCGGGGAGATATACCCCATACAGCAAAAAAACCCGCACCTTTCGGGACGGGGTTCTTGTTAAAACGCAAAAACAAAAGGCCCAGTCTTTCGACTGAGCCTTTCGTTTTATTTGATGCCTGGCAGTTCCCTACTCTCACATGGGGAGACCCCACACTACCATCGGCGCTACGGCGTTTCACTTCTGAGTTCGGCATGGGGTCAGGTGGGACCACCGCGCTAGTGCCGCCAGGCAAA
>NZ_JAKUZW010000070.1:0-537 GCF_030128605.1 Klebsiella sp. K5-45
TGGAGTTTGACGAGCACTTCAAAGCGCTGTCAATTGAAGAGAAACCATTAAAGCCGAAATCGGACTGGGCGGTGACCGGGCTCTACTTCTACGACAATAACGTGGTGGAGATGGCGAAGGACGTGAAACCTTCAGCACGCGGGGAACTCGAGATCACCACCCTGAACCAGATGTATCTGGAGCGCGGTGACCTGCATGTGGAACTGCTGGGGCGCGGCTTTGCCTGGCTGGATACAGGCACTCATGACAGCCTGATGGACGCATCACAGTTCATTCACACCATTGAAAAGCGCCAGGGGATGAAGGTCGCGTGCCTGGAAGAGATCGGTTACCGCAACAAATGGTTGTCGGCGGAAGGGGTGGCGACTCAGGCCGAACGCCTGAAGAAAACCGAGTACGGTGCTTATCTCAAGCGCCTGCTGAACGAGCGTTAATGCCTTCTTCGTCAACGACAGGATACAGAGAATGAAGATTTTACTGATTGGCAAGAATGGCCAGGTGGGCTGGGAGCTGCAGCGTTCCCTGTCCACCCTCGGC
>NZ_JAKUZW010000071.1:0-528 GCF_030128605.1 Klebsiella sp. K5-45
GGGGAATGGGGTGGTGAAGAAGGTTCGTGCTTGTGCTCCAGAAGCTGCATAGCCTGACGAAGGGAATCAATATGCTCATCTCGAGCCTTAACAGCCCCTTTAAGACCATCGTTTTCAGCTTCAAGTAGAGCGATTCTATGTTGTAAATCATGTAAACCAACGCTGTTAATACTTGTAGATTCTGCGTCACTTTTTACATCATATTTTACAGTATCGATGACACCATCAAGAGAACCAAACACTCTAATAAGCTCTGAAGTATCAATAACTTTAATAGCCTTCCCGTGCTTTACAACAGAGGTGTAACTTAACTTCCCACTGTTAATCATCTTGTAAATTGTGGGACGGCTAACCTTAACAAGCCGTGCCGCTTCACTAATAGACACTCTGGCCATCAATTACCATCCTGTAATTCATCCAGTCTCGAGGACAGTGTACGGAAAAGATGCTCCGCATCATCGTGGAGTTTCTCACAAAGGTCGGCCTCAACATCGAGATCAAGCTCGTTAAGCTTCTCCAGCAGGAGCA
>NZ_JAKUZW010000007.1:0-357414 GCF_030128605.1 Klebsiella sp. K5-45
GCCTGGCGGCACTAGCGCGGTGGTCCCACCTGACCCCATGCCGAACTCAGAAGTGAAACGCCGTAGCGCCGATGGTAGTGTGGGGTCTCCCCATGTGAGAGTAGGGAACTGCCAGGCATCAAATAAAGCAGAAAGCTCAGTCGGAAGGCTGAGCTTTTTGTTTTTGCGTTTTAACAAGAACCCCGTCCCGAAAGGTGCGGGGTTTTTTGCTGTGTGGGGTATGCCTCCCCGGTGGCGCTGCGCTTACCGGGGCTACGGATCCTGAGCCACAAAACCTGGTGCGCAGCACCGTCTCCAGGCAGACCACTATGCCGGTTCGCTACTATCAGCAATAATTATCACATTAATAGGTTATCTTTACATTTCCCTTAGTAATACTATGGTTTATCTTCCCTGCGTGATGTACCAATGCATCGCTCTCCTGACGGAGAAAATATTAAGCAACTCGCTTATCTTTCATCCTGTTAACTGGTTAAACATTAAATGAAAAAACCGCTAATTGGGATTCTGATTTTCGCTTATGGATTAAGCTCACCTCTGTTTGCTGCCGAAACCGCCAACCTAACGCTTTCCGGACGGGTCGTGTCAGAAACCTGCAATACTGATATTGTGAATAAACAACCTCTGCAGCGCTGCGGAAAAAATACCTACCTCATTGCCTCGAAAAATATAGCGAATCACGCGCGTGGTGTGGTCACTCGTACAGTGAATTTATCCAATGATACGAATCGAAAAATAATTATCAGCAGCTACGATTAAATACCTCTCTCTATTTCAGCGCTATTATATTGTGTTCTGCTAAATAATAGCGCTGCATCTTCTTCATATATATTAACGCGTTAGCGAAATTACGAAATTATTCCCACCGCTGAATACATCACTCCCATTTATGGCGACAATGGGTATGCTTCTCGCCGGTTTTTTGGTTTAATGAGCGATATCATTAACACTTTGTTAACTTGATCTGGTTTATATGACAGCAAATTTGATATACAAAGAGGGATGATTGCCTGTATGGACGCTGCCCGACGTACCTTGCGTTATCTGCTTTGGTTATCGGCTGGCAATATGAGAATAGAAATGAAAATCCTGCTTAACTGGTCGCCGTTGCGCCGGCTCTTCACTTACCTTCAGGAGCGCTTTACCTTTCTGGTGCTGCTCTGCTGGCCAGCGATAATCTGGCTGTTCTGCCGGGTCGGCGTATGGCTTACGGATAACCTGTATGAACTGCTGGGGAAATCACCCGCCCAGTCCTTCACCGTCTATCTGCAGCCGTTTATGACCCCCGGCACGCTGCTGCGCATCTCCATCAGCTGGGTGGTGTTGCTGTTCATTCTCTTCAGCATGGCGATGGCCTTCACCTGGGGTCTGCGCCACTTTATGAACCGCCACAAATAAACCATTCGGGCCGCCGGAAGTCGACGGCCCTTCTTAAGCCCTTACGCCATTTGACCAATCGTTTTGCGAAAACGCAGCAGGGCGATAGTAAAGAACACCGCTCCGATAGCCAGCAAGGTTAAGAACTGCGGCCAGACGATACTGAAGCTGGCGCCGCGGTACAAAATCGCCTGCGCCAGACTGACGAAGTGGGTGGTCGGCATGGTCAACATGATATCCTGAACCAGCTGCGGCATACTTTCCCGCGGCGTGGAGCCGCCGGAGAGCATCTGCAGCGGCAGCAGCACCAGGATCATTAGCAGCCCCAACTGCGGCATTGAGCGGGCGAGGGTGCCCATAAAAATGCCGATTGAGGTAGTGGCGAACAGGCTGAGCGCCACCCCCAGCATAAACAGTAGAATCGACCCCTCAATGGGCACCTGCAACATCCCCTGTACCATCAGCACCAGCGACAAACCGGAGACCACTAGCACCACCAGCCCCATCGACCAGATCTTGGCCATCATGATCTCAAACGGCGTGACCGGCATCACCAGCAGATGCTCGATGGTACCGTGCTCGCGCTCGCGGATCAGCGCCGAGCCGGTGAGGACAATGGCCAGCATGGTGATGTTGTTGATGATCGCCATCACCGCGCCAAAGCGCTCCTGTTCCAGGTTAGGGTTAAAGCGCATTCTTATCGCCAGCTCTACCGGCAGCACGCTGTTGTCCCGATAGCGGGCAATGAAGCTGTTTACTTCGCCGCTAATAATATTCTGGATATAGCCGTTGCCGGTAAAGGCCTGGCTCATGCGTGTGGCGTCGACGTTGACCTGCACTTCCGGCTGGCGGCCGGCCAGCACATCGCGCTGGAAGTTAGGCGGAATGTTGATGGCGAAAGTGTAGCGCCCGGCATCCAGGCCGGCGTCCATCTCATCGGCGGTAATCAGCTCCGGTTCGAGAAACCAGGGGCGGTAGAATGCGTTAATGATGCGTGAAGAGAGCTGCGACTTATCCATATCGGCAACCGCAATCGGCGCCAGGTGTAGCGAGCCGGGCATCACCGTGGCTGAGGAGTACACCGACACCGTAAAAGCAAACACGATCAACGCCAGCATCGCTTTATCACCCAGCAGGCTACGCAGCTCTTTGACGCCAAGATTATAAATATTGCGTAATCCGCGCATCACCCCTCCTGTTTCTTCAGCAGCAGCACGCTCAGCCCGAGCACCAGCGGCACTGCAATCAGTAGTGGAATAAAGGAGCCCCACAAATCGCCGAGATTCAGCGCCTTGGAGAAGGTGCCGCGGGCGATAGTCAGGAAGTGGCTGGTCGGGTAGATTTGCCCAATCCAGCGCCCGGGGCCTTCCAGCGACGCTACCGGATCGATCATCCCGGAGAACTGGGTCGCCGGAATTAGCGTAATGATGGCTGTGCCGAAGATGGCGGCGATTTGACTCTTCATAAAGGTTGAGATCAGTAGTCCCAGTCCGGTGGCAATGGTGACGTACAGCAGCGCCGCCAGGCTTAGCGTCAGGAAGCTGCCCTTATGTGATACGCCAAAGACGAAGACCGACAGCGCACACAGCAGAAAAAAGTTAAACATTCCCAGCATGATGTAAGGCACCTGCTTGCCGAGCAGGAATTCGCTGCGGGTGGTCGGCGTCACGTACAGGTTGATGATCGACCCGAGCTCCTTCTCACGTACCACGCTCAGGGCGCTGAGCATCGCCGGGATCATCATCAGCAGCAACGGGATCACCGCCGGGACGATGGCCGGCAGGCTCTTCACGTCCGGGTTATAGCGATAGCGGGTCTCGATGGAGATGAGCGAGGTATCGCGCGGCGGGCTGCTCTGCCGGCCGGCCATCTCCTGCAGCCAGGCGAGATGCATGGCCTGCACGTAGCCGCGCACCGTCTCCGCGCGGTTTGGCATTGCGCCATCCACCCAGACGCCGATTTGCACCGGCGTGCCGCGGGCGATATCGCGGCCAAAATTCGGCGGGATCTCTATCGCCACCGCCAGTTCGCCGTCGCGCATCCGCCGATCGAGCTCATCGTAACTGCGCAGCGGCGCCTGTTCGATGAAGTAGCGTGAGCCGGCGATATTCTGCGACCAGCCCTGACTGCTGAGGGTTTGATCGCGATCGAGTACCGCAAAGCGCAGATCCTCGACGTCCATGCTGATCCCATAGCCCATGATAAACATCAGGATCACCGTTCCCAGCAGCGCCAGCGTCGAACGTACCGGATCGCGGCGCAGCTCCAGCGCTTCGCGGCGGCTGAAGCTGAACAGCCGTTGCAGACTGAAGGCCTGGCGCGGGGCCGCGCGTTCTGGATGGGATGCTGCAGCAGGCGCAGGTTCCTCAGGAACTGCGGCGGTTGGCTGCGCCTCCTGGAGCCAGGCGATAAACGCCTCTTCGAGGCTGGCGGCACCGCGCTGTTCGACCAGCGCCTGCGGCGTATCGCTGGCCAGCACCTTGCCGGCGTGCATCAGCGAGATGCGGTCGCAGCGTTCCGCCTCATTCATAAAGTGGGTGGAGATAAAAATGGTCACCCGATCCTGACGCGCGAGGTCGACCATCAGCTGCCAGAACATATCCCGTGCCACTGGATCGACCCCGGAGGTGGGTTCGTCGAGGATCAGCATTTCCGGGCGATGGATGACCGCCACCGCCAGCGACAGGCGCTGACGGATGCCCAACGGCAGGGCGGTGGGCAGGGCGTCTTCCACCTCGCTGAGCATGAAGCGCTCGCTCATTTCCGCCACCCGACCGGGGATTTCGCCGTCCGGAATATGAAACAGGCGGGCGTGCAGTTCGAGGTTTTGCCGGACGGTCAGTTCGCTATAGAGCGAGAAGGCCTGCGACATATAGCCCACCCGCTGGCGGGTGGCGATATCCTTCGGATCGACCGGCTGGCCGAACAGCCAGGCTTCGCCTTCGCTGGCGGGCAGCAGGCCGGTGAGCATCTTCATGGTGGTGGATTTGCCGCAGCCGTTGGAGCCGAGGAAGCCGAAGATTTCACCGCGCGCGATGCGGAAGTTAACGTGGTCGACGGCGACGAAGTCGCCAAAGCGCATGGTCAGCCCACGGGCTTCGATGGCGATCTCTTCCTCGCGGTCGTCGCGCGGCGGGATTACTACCGCCTTATGCGCCTGGCGCTGCGCTTCCGGCAGCAGGGCGATAAACGCCTGCTCCAGCGTCTGGCTGCCGGTCTGCACTTTCAGCTCCGCAGCGGTACCGGTCGCCAGCACCTCGCCGGCGTTCATCGCCACCAGCCAGTCAAAGCGCTCAGCCTCTTCCATATAGGCGGTGGCCACCAGCACGCTCATCTCCGGCTGGCGCTGACGAATGCTGTCGATAAGCTCCCAGAACTGCGCCCGGGAAAGCGGGTCGACGCCGGTGGTAGGTTCATCGAGGATCAGCAGCTGCGGGTCGTGGATAAGGGCGCAACATAAACCCAGCTTTTGCTTCATCCCGCCGGAGAGCTTACCCGCCGGGCGATCGCGAAACGGCGCCAGCCCGGTGCTCTGCAGCAGCTCGTGGATACGTGATTCGCGTTCGGCTTTATCATGGCCAAACAGGCGGGCGAAGAAGTCGACGTTTTCATACACCGAGAGGGTGTGATAGAGGTTTTTCCCCAGTCCCTGCGGCATCCAGGCAATCTTCGGGCACACCTCGCGGCGATGATGAACGTCGCGCATATCGCCGCCGAGCACCATCACGTTACCCTGCTCAATGGCCCGCGCCCCGGCGATGAGAGAGAGCAGGCTCGATTTGCCGACGCCGTCCGGGCCAATCAGGCCAACCATGCGCCGCGCCGGGATCGCCAGGCTGATATCCCGCAGCGCCACGGTGGCGCCGAAGCGCTGGCCAACGTTGTCCAGCCGGGCGATGGGGGGCGAGGTATCCAGTGGCGTCAATATCATTGCGGCAACCTCACCGTCAGGTCTTCAGGCCAGGAGTGTTGCTTATCCAGCCGCACGTAAGCCATGCCGGGCAGGCCGGTTTTGACATACTCCAGGTGCTGCGCCAGCAGCTCCGGCGGGATGCGCGCTTTGACGCGGAACATCAGTTTGAGACGCTCGTCGCGGGTCTCCACCGTTTTCGGCGTAAACTGCGCGACGCTGGCGACAAAGCTGATATTGGCCGGGATCACCAGATCAGGGGCGGCATCAAGGATCAGCCGCGCTTCGCTGCCAAGCGCCAGCAGGCCCGCCTGTTCGGTGGGCAGAAAGAAAGTCATATAGACGTCGGCGAGATCGACCATGTTCAGCACCCGACCACCGGCGGCCAGCACTTCCCCCGGCTCGGCGACGCGATACTGAATACGGCCGTCGCGGGGCGCCTTCAGCTCGCTATCGTCAATATCGGCAAGGATCCGCCGCTCGGTCGCCTGGGCCGCTTCGACGCGGGTTTGCGCCTGAATAATGCTGGTGCGGGCGGCCTCGATGGCGGCGCGGGCGGCGGAGACCTGGGCTTTCGCCGACTCCAGCGCCGCGCGGGCGCTCTCTGCCGCGGCGCGATCGTCATCCAGCTGCTGGGCGGAGACGGCGCCGCGCTGCGACAGGGCATTCGAGCGGACGTAACGTTTCGCTGTGGAGTCGAGCTCCGCCTGACGCTGCTTCACAACCGCTTCGCTGGCGCGCATTTCACTTTGCCGCTGATCGAGCAAGGCTCTGGCGGCCAGGACCGCGCTTTCCGCTTCCTTGATTTGCGCGGCGGCTTCAAGACGCTGCTCGTTCAGTACACGGGTATCCATTCTCGCCAGCACCTCTCCCTGGCGCACGAACTGACCCTCTTTGACCAGAATGGTGTCGATACGCCCGGCGATTTTGCTGGCAATATCCACTTCGGTGGCTTCTATTCGTCCGTTGCTACTGGCAAACCCCTCCGGGAGGCCCGGCGGGCGCAGCAGCCACCATGCCGCGGCGGCGAGTACCACCAGTAAGCCGACAAAATACCCTGTCCAACGTTTCTTTATTTTGTCCATACGCGACTCGCTTGGTTCCCTGTGCTGAGTGATACGCGTGTCTCCTCCGGCGGGCGGAGCGTCCTCCTTGCGAAGGACGCATAAAGAGGGGAAGGGCCGCTGACGCAGCGCTCTACCGCGTCGATGCGCAGCCGAACGCTGTACTACTTATGTGGTCATCATCAGCGATCCTGGCCTTAATGAAACACGCATAGTGAGAGCTACCGTTAACGCGATAGTAACATCCGTGGCGGGCTTGTCAATACGAAAGGCAGGGTCTTGTCGACGTGTTAACAAAATATCCACTACCGGCAACATTTCATCACCTCAGAACAGCACCGGCAGCCCCAGACCACGTTTCACCTCATGCAGCGTCTGCTGCGTCAGCTGGTGGGCGCGCTCGCTGCCCTGGCGCAGCAGATCCAGCAGCATCCCTTTATCCTGAATAAAGGTGGCTCGCCGTTCGCGGATCGGCGCCAGTAGCGCCTGCAGGCAGGTCTCCAGTTCATTTTTACACTGGCGATCGCCCAGCCCGCCGCGCTGATAGTGGGCTTTCATCTCAGCCACCAGTGCCTTATCGCTATGGAAAGCGTCGAGATAGGTGAACACCACGTTGCCGTCGACATGCCCCGGATCGCTGACTCTCAGGTGCGTCGGGTCGGTATACATCGCGCTGACCGCGCGGTGAATCTCCTCTTCACTGGCCGATAACGTCAGCGTATTGCCCAGCGATTTCGACATTTTGGTGTTGCCGTCGACGCCCGGCAGGCGGCTCACTTCGCTGAGGAGCGCCTTGCAGTGGCGCAGCACTGGCGCGCCGGTGAGGCTATTCATCTTATGGACGATCTCGTTGGTCTGCTCAATCATCGGTAGCTGATCGTCGCCCACTGGCACCAGCTCGGCCTTGAAGGCGGTGATATCGGCGGCCTGGCTAATCGGATAGGCAAGAAAGCCCACCGGCAGCGAACGGGCGAATCCTTTCTGGGCAATCTCATTCTTGACCGTCGGATTACGTTCCACGCGGGCGACGGTGACGATATTCATATACAGCGCGCTGAGCTCCGCCAGCGCGGGCAGGGCGGACTGCAGGCAGATCGTGGTGAGCCTGGGGTCAATGCCGACGGCCAGATAATCGGCCATCACTTCGAGGATATGGTGGCTAACTTTTTGCGGATTGCTGCCGTTGTCAGTGAGCCCTTGCAGGTCGGCGATCAGGATAAACTGCTGGTGGTCGTGCTGCAGCGCGACGCGCTGGCGCAGCGAGCCGACGTAATGGCCAAGATGTAGCTGGCCGGTGGGGCGGTCGCCGGTGAGAATGGTTTGCGGGTGATTCATCAGGAACTCCTTATCAGACTGTTCAGCCGAAAGACGTCCTGAAAACACCAAAGCCGCCTTCCGGCGGCTTTGAAAATGGAAACGTATATCGTGCCGCCTGTTATGCAGGCAGCCACCAACGGCGGGGATAGGTCACGATCGCGTTTCTGTTCATCTTTTTATCCTGCCACGAAACCATAGTGGGGTAAACCCTGTTTGGTAAAACGCCCGGCGGCGCTGCGCTGGCGCGGGCCTACGGACTGCCCGCACAGGCCGGGTAACAGGATAAAACGACCGCTGTTACATGGTCGAGAAGACGTTCATGATCACGCCGCCGGAGATAATCAGCGCCATGGCGATAATGGCCGCCAGGTCCGGTTTCTGCTTATAGAGGATCATGGAGCAGATGGTGACGCCGACGATACCGAAGCCGCACCACAGCGAGTAGGCCACGCCCACCGGGATGGTGCTCATTGCGCGGGTGAGGGCGAAGTAGCAGAGGCCGTAGGCGCAGACCACCAGCACCGAAGGGGCCAGTTTGCTGAAACCGTTGGTCTTTTTGATCATCGAGGTGCCGGTGATTTCGGAGCCGATAGACAGCGCCAGCCATAAAAATCCGAGATTAAACATAGGGGGTATTCCTTTCCTGTTAGTTAGCGATGTTCTTATCCATGGCGGCGGCTGGCGCGGCGGGCGCCGCCTCTTCGCTCGCTTCGGAACCCATTTTCGAGAACAGGTTCATGATAATGATGCCGCTGGCGATCACCGCCATGCCGATGATGGCGGCGGTATCCGGGTGCTGGCCGTAGAATGCCATTCCCAGCGTCGAGACCACCAGAATGCCGGTGCCGGACCAGGTGGCGTACGCCAGGCCGACCGGGATATCTTTCACCGCCCTTGAGAGCGAGTAATAGCAGGTGCAGTAAAGCGCAATCAGCAGCCCGAGCAGCAGCATTTTGCTGCCGCCTTCGCTGCTACCGAACATTTTTAACGTCGAGGTTGCCGAGGTTTCGGAGAGGATAACCAGCAGCATCCATAACCAGCATTTTGTTTTCGAAGACATCGTTAAGCTCCAGGTTTTTCGTTGGGTAAGGTCATATCTTTCTGTTTTTTAAGTAATCAATGGCCGCATCGGTCAGCTGAGCGCGCGGGGCCGCCGCCAGCGCCGGATTATTCACCACGTCTGTGACGGTAAGATAACGGCGCGGTTCGCTGCTGGCGGCGGCCGGCGCGGTGGGTGCGTCCAGCTTCGCCAGCAGCTCATTCATGGTGCCGAGGAAGACGCCGCAGGCTTCCAGACGAGCCAGCGTGGCCTGCAGATGCCCGGCATAGGCGCTGCCGGCCTGCGCGCCGCGCAGCTGGTTGAGCTCGCTGTGCGGATCGCAGTGGTAGCGCAGGGCCAGAACCGGAATACCCGCCAGCAGCGCCTCGTGCGCGCAGCGGGAAACCGGATTGCGCAGGGTGCCGTTCAGCAGATCCGAGGCTTGCGGATAATCGAGAAAAGGCAGCAGTACCCCCCGCCATGGCGCTGACGGCAGGGCATCCTGCCAGGCCGATGACGGGATAATCTCGCCCACCTCTCGCCAGGCGGCGGCGTCGGCGAGACCCTCCTCCAGCGCGAGGCGCAGCGGATAGCCGCTTCCCGCCAGGCGTTGGCGGATAGCTGCGCGGTAGCCGTCAGCGGCGGTCACCATCACCAGTACCGGCGGCCGCAGGCGCTGCAAAATCCGCGCAACTACACCTTCAATCTGTTCGTCGGTCATGGCGAGCCTCCGTTAGCCGATGAGCGTCACCTGCGCGCCGTTTTTTAACCCGGCGGCATTGGCTTCTTCGGTGTCGATGTGAAATTCCAGCGCGAAGTCATCGCGCACCCGCACCACCACTTCATCGAAAGTCAGCTGGCGCTCGCCGTTGCTGCGCACGCTGACCTTCTGGCCATTGCTGACGTTGAGCTGGCGCGCGTCCTGCGGCGACATATGAATATGCCGCCAGGCGCAGATCACCTGAGAATGGAGCTCAACGTGACCGGCGGGGCCAATCAGCAGCGCGCTACCGGCATTCTCCAGTTGCCCGGACTCACGAACTGGCGCTTGAATGCCGAGCGTGAAGCAGTCGGCGCGCGACACTTCCAGTTGCGATAGCGGGCGGGTCGGGCCGAGGACGCGAACGTTGGTCAGCGAGCCCTTCGGCCCGACGGCGGTTACGCACTCCTGGGCGGCAAACTGCCCCGGCTGGCGCAGCGGTTTGAACGGCGTCAGGCTGTAGCCTTTACCGAACAATGCCTCGACGTCCTGTTGCGCGAGATGGACGTGGCGGTTGGAGATCCCCACCGGGATCGCCGGCGCCGTTGCGCTCAGGCGGGCGACGATTTTTTCGCGAAGCAAAGTGTCGATCATGACTTCTTCCCTTTCTTCAGCGCAGGGTGCTTATCTTCCGCTTCGTTCGGGATAGCGGGCGGAACGATGGGTTCCGGGGCGGTGATAACCACCGGTTCGTCCGTTTTTTCCTCGCGCGGAGGGTTGCCTTTGAGGTTGCTTAACGCTTCAATCACGCAGCGCTCCGGACGGGCAATGACCAGCGACTTCACGGTGTGCTCGGCGCCGGCAACCGCCACGCCGCGTTCTATAGCGGTGTGGATGGCGCTGATTTCCCCTTCAAAGCAGACGCTCACCAGCCCGGAGCCTGGTTTGCGATAGCCAATGCAGGTCACTCCCGCGGCTTTACAGGCGGCGTCGACGGCCTGAATGGCGGCGACCCATCCTCGCGTTTCAATTACGCCTAAACTTTTCATGGTCGGCTCCTGTTAATGGCGGACTAAGCGAATATCAAAATCAAATTGCCGGAAGAAGGCTTCCAGCCGGTCCAGTTCATCCGGCGAATAAGACGGGTCCTGGCTAATCGGGTAGGGCATATCCAGGCGTTCGTACTTTTTGCGTCCCAGCTGGTGGTACGGCAGCATGTCGATACGGCGGATATTCCCGCGCTTCGCCAGCTTCTGTACGTAATCAATGGCGCCGGTAATGGCGTCGAATGAGTCGTTGTAGCCGCGAATGAGCGGCATACGCACAATGACGTTGGCGCCGGAATCCACCAGCCATTCGAGATTGCGGCGGATCCCTTCGTTGCCGATGCCGAGCATCGCCTTGTGGTGTTCGCTGTTAATCTGCTTAATGTCGAATAAGAAGGTGTCGGTGACCGGCGCCAGCTTCTGGTAGTTGGCAAGTGGGGTGGTGCCCTGGGTTTCGACGGCAGTGTTAATCATCATCTTTTTGCATTCGCGAAATAAGGCGACGGCAAAATCGGTCTGCAGGCTCATCTCGCCGCCGCCGATGGTGACGCCGCCGCCGGAGGAGATGTAGAAGTCGTAGTCCTGCATGATGATCTCCATCAGCTCGCTGACGGTGACGTCCTTGCCCATAATGTCCAGCGCGTTCTGGGTGCAAATCTCTTCGCATTTGCGGCAGCCGATGCAGTCTTTATGGCGGTCGACGAAGTGCTTCATTTCGCCGTTCTCTTCCGCCCGATAATGAATACCCGCCGGACAGACGCTGACGCAGTCGCCGCAGTTAATGCATTTGTCGTGCGAGAACATCACCTGGAACTGGCTGTTCAGTCCTTCCGGGTTGGCGCACCACGGGCAGCGAATGTTGCAGCCCTTAAAAAACACCAGCGTGCGAATGCCATCGCCGTCATAGATCGAATATTTCTGGATATTGAAAATTCGGCCCGTTAATTCTTGTTTTGCGATCACGCTTGCCTCCCGCTCCGTCCCGTTACGGGACGGAGAACTTCCGGTTATTTCTCAAATACAGCTCATTTAATTCTCTTTAAGAGAACTAGAACTTCTCAATCACCGTACGGCTGATGATCTCGTCCTGGACCTCTTTGCACAGCTCAACGAAGTAGGCGCTGTAGCCGGCGACGCGAACGATCAGGTCGCGGTATTTCTCCGGCTCCTGCTGCGCCTTCTTCAGCACTTCGTTATCGACATAGCTGAACTGCATCTGCCCATTGCCGAGAATCGAGGCGGTACGCAGCAAGGTAATCAGGCCATGGCGACCTTCCGGGGTATCCAGCAGCCCTTTGAGGAATTTGAAGTTGTGCACCATGCCGATGTTCATGGTTTCCACGTTCATCTTGCTGACCGACTTGATAATCGCCGTCGGGCCTTGCTTATCCGCGCCCTGGGTCGGGCTGATGCCATCGGAGAGTGGCATCCACGCCAGGCGGCCGTTCGGCGTGGCGTTGGTTAGCTCGCCGATGGGCGTGTTGTTGGAGATAGACAGGGTGCCGTGGCTGAGGGTCGAGTAGAGCATCTTGTACTTACGGCACTCTTTCTCGGTCCATTCGGTAATATCCAGCGCGTACTGGTCGACATAGTTATCGTCGTTACCGTATTTCGGCGCGTTCAGGCAGTCGCGGCGCAGCGCTTCGTAACCTTCAAAGTTGGCCAGCAGCGCATCGCGGATCTGCTCAAGGGTGTATTTCTTCTCTTCGAACACCAGCTTGCGGATCGCCGCCATCGAGTCGACGTAGGTCGCCAGACCGGAGAAAATCAGCCCCGGACCGTGGTTGACCATCGCGCCGCCGGCGGCGACATCTTTGCCGCTCTCCATGCAGCCTTCGACCAGCAGCGACATCAGCGGCTTCGGCGCCACATCGCGGTGGACGCGCTGGCTGATGACGGTGCCGATAGCCGACAGGCGCACGATATGGGCGATCTGCTGTTTCACCGCCGCGTCGAATGCTTCGAAGGTGCGCAGGTCGCGCAGGTCGCCGGTGTCCAGCCCCTGATAGCTATCGAACAGCACCATCCGCCCGCGGTTAAGCACGAACTCGATAGCGATAGGCCACTGGGTGTAGCCGGTGGAGGTCCACTGGTAGATGCGCCCGGATTTCTGCGGTTCAACGCAGCCCATCAGGCAGTAATCGCGGGCGTCTTCAAAATCGAAGCCTTTGCGCAGCATCATCTTGATGTGGGAGTCATCGAAGTGGCAGGCCGGGAAGCCCATTCCCGCTTTCACCACGTCGACGATTTTTTCCATGTATTTCTGCGGCGACTGGTTGTGGATACGGCAGGCCAGCGACGGCTGGTAAACCTTCACGAAGCGCACGGCGTCCATAATCAGATAGGTCAGATCGTTACAGGCATCGCCGCCGCTACGTTTCTGGCCGCCAACGGTGAGGTTGATAAACGGCTGATAACCCGCGAAATATTTCGCTCCCAGTTCGCTCGACATCCACATCAGTTCGGCACATTTGATGATAAACGCCTGCAGCAGCTCCAGTGCGGTGTCGTGGGTCAAGCGGCCTTCGCGGATATCGGCTTCGAACATTGGATAGCAGTACTGGTCGACGCGCCCCAGCGACAGCCCGGTCTGGTTCTCTTCGATTTCAAACAGTGATTCGACGGTCCAGATACTCTGCAGCGCTTCCTGCAAGGTCTTCGGCGGATTGGCCGGCACGTTTTCGTTGACGTCGGCGATGGTCAGCAGCTCGGCGCGGCGCTGGGCGTTTTGCTCTTTAGCCGCCAGTTCGCGGGCATGGGCGGCGATGCGGCGAGCGTAGTTGACCACCCCTTCGCAGGTTTCAATCGCCGCTTTGTAGTAGTAAATGCGGTCGATATCTTCCGGATTTTCCATGCTCAGGCTGGCCAGATGCGCCTCGGCATCGGCTTTAATGCCGTTCATCCCTTTGGTGAACAGCAGCACGTCGTAGCCCGGGCAGGTATCGCCGCCGCCGTTAATCTGGTGATAGGAGAGGTCGCTGACGAAGGTCTCGCCGCTGAAGGCCCAGACGCCAGCCTCACGGTATTGCGCTTCGCAAATCTCATCCAGCGAACGGCCTTCCCAGAATGGGACGATCTCTTCGCGAATGGTTTTTTTATCCGCTTCGCTGATCTCAAACGGATCCTGCGGGCGGGTGCTCATGGTGTCGAGCTCGTCGCGCACCCAGCGCCAGGCGATATCCGGCGAGAAGGCGCCCGCGCGCGGCTTGCCGCACGGATGGCCGACGATCAGCTCATCGTCCTGAATCAGAATCGGCGCGGTTTCGCAGGCGTGGCGGAAGGCTTTCGCTCGCAGCAGAATGGTCGGCATGCCTGGGTTAGCTTTCACCACTTCGGTAAAGGCCAGCGCGCGATAGATAGAGACGCTCGGGCGTACCGTCAGATAGTGGTTACGCAGACGCTGCATACGCGGGGTTAACCCTTCCATCACCGGCGTGTCGGCGCAGGCGGCGAACGGCGCATGGCTGACCTGTTGTGCGCCGCTAAACAGACGCACCGGCAGATTCAACGCGCTGAGGTTGCGCTGGGCGCTGATGAACATCGCCGAGAGTTCGTTCACCTCGGCATGGTCAAAAGCGGCGCCATGCAACATGGCGTCGAGCATCGGATAGCCGTCAATGGCGCAGGCGGCGCGGACTTCGCTCAGTTCCGCCAGCTTGAACCACAGGCACTCCACGAGCTCATACGCCTGCTGGGTATTCAGCGCGCCGCTGTTGATATCGCGCTGGAAGTAAGGCAGCAGCGCCTTGTCCGCCCCTTCCGGGTTGACTGCATAGCTGCCGTTATCCAGCTGGAGCGCCAGCTGGAACAGATAGAACGCCTGGCAGGCTTCTTTGAAATTACGCGCTGGATGGGCCGGCACGTGGTGGAGAATGGCTGCGCTATCGAGCAGCTCGGCTTTGCGATAAGCATTGGTCTCCGCCGCCGCCAGCTGCTCGGCGCTGTTGGCCAGATTTTGCGCCAGCGCCAGCAGGGCGTCGCAGGCGTAGATGGCGGCGCGGCAGCCGTTGACTTCATCCATACCGCTGCGGCTGACCGCGCTGCCGAGTGCGCGGGTTTTCTCTTCCAGCTGGTGCTTAATCGCCAGCACCCCTTTTTCGACCACCAGCCTGTAGTCCGGCGAATCCAGATCGCTATTGAGGTTGAGGAACTGGAAAGCCGATGGGCGACGGGTCGCGTTTTCGTCATGGAAAATCGCCCCGTGCGGTTTACGGCTCTGGTTGCCGACAATGAGTTCATCGGGGCTGATGGTCAGCGGCAGCTGGCGCATCAGTTCATAGAAACGGCGCGCCGGTTTAACGGCGGCGGGAACGCCCGCGATATCGCCATCCAGGGCGTTCAGCGTGGTGGCATGTTCGGTGCACAGCGTGCTTTTCTGGGCGAGTAAACGGTCTGCCAGCACTTTGACGCGCGGCGTTAAGCTGTAGTGTGCCATGGGTAAGGTTCTCCAAATCTTGTTATCAGTGGCCCTGAACGGCGTTGCCGGTCCATGCCCGGCGATAGAGTTCGGTCAGTGCGTGAGCATCCGGCGCGCGTGGGTTCGTCGGAGTACAGCTGTCGCGTAACGCCTGGCCGATCATCTCCGCCAGCCGTTGTTCAAACTCGTCTGCAAGGACGCCGGTATCGCGGATGCCGGCCGGCATGCTCATTTCGTCTTTAAGCGCCTGAATGGCGACCAGCAGGCTGGTGACGCCCTGGCGGGTAGTGGCCGCAGGCAGATCCAGCAGATGGGCTAGTCGGGCATATTTGCGGGCGGCATCGGTATCGCACAGCCCGTGATAATCAGCGTTCCAGGCGACGACGTGCGCCATCAGCAGGGCGTTGGCGCGGCCATGGGGCACGCGGAAGACGCCGCCGAGGGCGTGGGCCAGGCTGTGGGTTATCCCCAGCGACGCGTTGGTGAAGGCCATCCCCGCCATGCAGGAGGCGTTGTGCATCTTTTCGCGCGCCTGCAGGTTGTCGCCGCTGCGCCAGCAGGTCGGCAGATAGCGAAATACCTGCTGCACCACTTTCTCCGCCAGGGCGTCGGAAAAGTCGCTGGCGGCGCGGGAGACGTAGGCCTCAAGGGCGTGACACAGCACGTCCATGCCGGTGTCGGCGGTAATTGCCGGCGGCACCGAAGCCACCAGCGCCGGGTCCAGAATGGCGATATCCGGCAGCAATGACGCATCCACCAGCACCAGCTTTTCCGCGTTGGCTTTCACCACCGAAAAGGCGGTGACTTCCGAACCGGTACCGCTGGTGGTCGGGATGGCGACGAAGCACGGTCGGGGACGGTCGGCCAGCGGACGGGTTTGCGCCAGGGAGAAAATAACCGCTTTGGCGGCATCGATTACCGAACCGCCGCCGAGCGCGATAACCAGATCCGGGTAGTGGTTATCCATCAGCTTCATACCGCGCACCACGGTGGCGATATCCGGATCCGCCACCACGTCGTCCCACACCTGCCAGGCGATCCCGCGCTGGCGCAGCAGGGCGGTGACGCGCTCGGCGAGGCCAAATTTCACCATCGCTTGATCGGTCACCAGCAGCACGCTGCGGGCGGAAATTTCGTTCAGCACCGAGAGGGCGTCCTGACCGAAGCAAATCCGTGGTTTCAGTAAAAATTCACTCATTGGGCTATTCACTCCTGTTCGGCGTCCCGAAACACCTTCTCAACAATGGCGACCACCGACATCGCTTTGTAGCGGTCTTTATTGAGCGCGAAGTACTCTTCCGCCAGCACGATGTCGTGCATACCGGCGCCGACGTTATCGACGGCGACCCAGGTCTGGTCCTTCATCGGCTGCTGTTTGTCATCTAAGCGGGTGATCAACAGCAGGTTGCTGCCGCGCAGCTCATCGCATTTTTGCGTGGCGACAACATGGCCGGTCACCTTTGCGAGAATCATCGTTATATCGCCTTATATCAGTGCGTTACTTAGCAAGGCGCTCCAGCACCTGGCGGATAACGCGTTCCACGTTTTGTTCGTTGATTGCGCCTTCCGCATTCGCTGCGGCGCCTGGGCTGGCGAAGCGGTCATCGCTGCCTGCCGCGTGTGCTGGCGCAGCGCTGGCCGGAGCGTTGAAACGCACGTCATCAAGAATGCTGCGCTGCGGATCGCTCGCCGGCGTGACGATGGTTGGCTGTGGCTCAGGGCGGCTGCCCGGCGCGCGAAGCTCGTCAATCGACCGCACGCCATAGCCGACTTTGCGGATATTGAGCAGGTTCATCGGGCCGACGTTGTCGGAGCTGGAGCCGCCGCCGACCGCGCCGCAGCCGAGGGTCAGCGCCGGAGAGATATTGGTGGTGGCGCCGATGCCGCCGAGCGCCGCCGGGGTGTTGATCAGGATGCGGTTGACCGGTTTTTCGAGGCTGAACTGGCGGATGACGTCCTGGTTGCGGGTGTGGATCACCAGCGTATGGCCGAGCCCTTCATTAGTCAGCAGCTCTACCACGCGGTGGCAGGCGGCTTTCCAGTCCTCAGCCACGTACAGACCGAGTACCGGGCACAGTTTTTCGCGCGAGTAGGGGTTTTTCGGTGAGACGATGGTCTGTTCGGCGATCAGCACTTTGGTGCTGGCCGGGACGCAGAAGCCGGCCATCTGGCTGAGGTACAGTGCGGTTTTACCGACCACCTTCGGGTTGATGGTGCCGTTCGGGCGCAGCAGCAGCGCCGCCATTTTCGCCGCTTCATCTTCATTCATGAAGTAAGCGCCCTGCGCTTCCAGCTCGCGGTGAACCTCATCGTAAATGCAGCCTTCGACGATGATCGACTGCTCGGAGGCGCAGATCACGCCATTATCGAAGGTTTTGCTGGTGATGATATCTTTCACCGCGTGGTGGATATCGGCGCTGCGTTCGATAAATGCCGGGCCGTTGCCCGGACCGCCGCTGATGGTCGGGGTGCCGGACGCGTAGGCCGCGCGCACCATGCCTTCGCCGCCGGTGGCGAGGATCAGCGAAACGTCTTTGCTGTGCATCAGCTCTGAGGTGGCTTCGAGGGTCAGCTGGGTGATGCCGTCGACGCTGCCCTCCGGCGCGCCGGCCGCTTCTGCCGCGCGTTTGACGATCTCAATCGCCTTCCAGCTGCACTGACGTGCGCCCGGATGCGGGGAGAAGATAATGGCGTTGCCCGCCTTGAGGGCGATCAGCGCTTTATAGATAACCGTAGAGGTTGGGTTAGTTGAGGGGACCAGCGCGCAAATCACGCCCAGCGGCACGCCCACGTCCATCACTTTTTTTACCGGGTCGTCATGAATGATGCCAACGGTCTTCATATCTTTGATGGCGTCGTAGACGCGCAGCGAGGCGAAGCGGTTTTTCAGCACTTTGTCCTGCCAGTTGCCAAAACCGGTCTCTTCCGCGGCCATTTTCGCCAGCGCTTCGGCGTGGTGCGCTGCTTCCTGGGCCACGTTTTTCACGATGGCGTCGATTTGCTGCTGCGAAAAGGTGGCCAGCATTGCCTGCGCTTTTTTGGCGTTGCGCACCAGTTCCCGGGCGTTCTGCCGGGACTGCAAATCGTTATCCAGTTCAATCATGAGTCTATCCTTCATCAGACGAAAAGAGTGGGGACGGGGCGTGCCCTGTCAGGTCATGCTTTGTGCTGCGCCGCGATTTTTTCGATGTCGTTATGGGGACGCGCGATGACGCGAGAGCTGACGACTTCGCCAATGCGTTTCGCCGCTTCCACGCCGGAGTCGACCGCCGCGTTGACCGCGCCGACGTCGCCTTTCACCATCGCGGTGACGAGGCCGGAGCCGACGTTTTCATAGCCGATCAGTTCGACGTTGGCGGCTTTGCACATCGCGTCCGCGGCTTCAATACAGGCCACCAGACCTTTGGTTTCGATAAGACCAAGCGCTTCTTTCATCAGGTTTCTCCGTTAGTCCGCAATTTTGTAATGCGAGACGATTTTGTTGATGTCGTTATGCGGACGGGCGATGACCAGCGAGGTCACCACTTCGCCAATGCGCTGGGCCGATTCGACGCCGGAATCCACCGCCGCTTTCACCGCGCCGACATCGCCTTTCACCATCGCGGTGACGAGGCCGGAACCGACGTTTTCATAGCCGATCAGTTCGACGTTGGCGGCTTTACACATCGCATCCGCTGCTTCAATGCAGGCCACCAGACCTTTGGTTTCAATCAGACCTAATGCATCACCCATTTGCGTTCTCCTGGCCTTCAGGCCTTGTGTTTAATGACGATTTTGTTGATGTCGTTATGCGGACGCGCGATGACCAGCGAGGTCACCACTTCGCCGATGCGCTGCGCCGATTCCACACCGGAATCCACCGCCGCTTTTACCGCGCCGACGTCGCCCTTCACCATCACGGTGACCAGGCCGGAGCCGACGTTTTCATAGCCGATCAGTTCGACGTTGGCGGCTTTACACATCGAGTCCGCTGCTTCAATACAGGCCACCAGACCTTTGGTTTCGATAAGCCCCAATGCATCACCCATCGTGATCTCCTCCAGAACAGGTTTTGTGATTTGGGAAAACCGTCCGCGTAACGGCATCAACACGCGGAAGCGGCGTTCGGGGTTCACTATAGGGAATGGGGAGAGAAGTGAAATTTAAATCCGTGTAGATGAATATTTTAGGTTTTTACTCTGCTATTTAGCCTTATTTAGGCTTCTTTTTATCTCTTAATCCTGTTTCATGCGTGAAGATTTTCATGATGATATGGCGTTTTTTTAAGCTATTTATCGGCGGGAGATGAATGTTAATAAGATGCTAATTACTTGCCAGCAATCGGTAATATAGCCGCGTTATAATTGTGGGTATGCTCAAGTTCTCGCGTCGAAGCTAAACGCAAAACGTGCGCTTTTAGCATCGTGGAAAGAGGGGGCAATAATGGAGCGTGAGCGAGGGCGCATTTTCCTCGCAGTGGTACAGGGGGGACGGGTTAATTAAGCGTGCTGCCGGACTTCAGCGTGCAGATGTAGAGCGGTGAGTTGATAGAGCTCAGCAGGATAGCTTTGTCGTTAAGCTTTTGCGCATTGAGGAACAGGCCGTCGTGGCTGTCGGACATCTCGCGCATGAAATAGTCGAAGATGACATCCGGCGATTCATCGATGGACGAGGCGCTGGATTCCCATTTCTTGATGCGGTAGTGGCGCTCGGTCGCCGAGATGCGCTGGCTGGTGTAGCTGAATTTGACGTAACGCTGCAGGTAGAGCCAGCCGGCGGCAGAATCGGTATAGCCTTCCACTACCATCGACCCGTTGCCATTGGCGGCAAAATTAAAATGGATATTGCCGTTCACATTCTCTTTTTCCATGTTTTCAAAACGCATGATCGCTTTGGTGGAGCAGCTCATCACGCCGTCGTTGGCATCCGGCAGCAGGCGCCAGGCGCTAAACCCGGCGGCGGCGATAAACGCGAGGGCAGAGAGGGCGAAAAAGGTGCGGGGCGCGAGTCTCATTGCGGCTTCCAGGAGTAGTAAAAGTAGTTATCGCAATAGCTAAACGGGTTGTCTTCGTGCATCGCGCAGTGGGCGAGAAATACCCGGCCCAGGCCGTTGGTCTCCAGCCGGTCGCCATAGAAGAAAACAAAACGCTCCCCCGGCTTGCAGCTGAGCTTCAGCCGCTGACGCACCTCATCAAAATTCTTACTGTAGGCCGTCGCCGAGACCGAACGCAGCATTTCATCGCTGGCGAGCAGTTCGCACTGGCGGTGGTTCATCAGCGTCAGATTAATTGGCCGGGCGACGTGGGTTCCGGCAAACGTGAATGCCACCAGAAGCAGGGCGATGACCAGCAGGCAGCCGCCGGCCAGATACCAGCACATTCCGCGCGCGTGTGGTGAAGCGGCAGGCGGTATGGTTTCCCTTCCTGCCCCGGCGGGTTCGCCAGGCGGCGCGGCCGGGCTGGCGACATCGGCCAGCGCCGGCCCGGCGTCGAGCAGTTCGATGCTGAGATCCTGATTCAGCTGCAGCATGCCGCGCGACACGGTGACGATAATGTTATCGATATCGTAGTGGCGGAAAGTTTTGCGCAGCACGCTCAGATACTGGTTGAGGTTGCTATTGGAAGAAGTTAAGCCGTTATCGTCCCAGACTTTTTTCAACACTTCATCGCGACTGACCACGCCGGTATGGCGGAGAAAAAAATAGAGCAGCGCGCTGGCGGTGATGGATAGCTGGCTATCTGGTTCATCGCTGCCGGGCAGGGTTAGCGTGCCGTCTGTTGCATCATAAATGAGACGGGCATTGATGTTGTAGCGCATCGCGGCCTCACTCTATTCGCTTCATGCGGGAAGCGTCATTTTGGTCAGATCGTTCACCAGCGACTGGCGATGTTCGCTGCTCATGGTGCGCCCCTCGGTCAGCTCAGATAACCAGATACCGTCGGCGGCGTAGCGTACCAGGGTACCGGTTGGGCCGTTATCCAGCGCATCGCCTTGCGCCAGATGATCCAGCATCCAGTCGCGCCAGCATTTTCGCAGCACCGGTTCGTCCGGCATCGCCAGCGACAGCACCATCAGCTGACGGCTTTCGTGCGTGTCCGTCAACTGCGGATTGGACAGATAGTGCAAATAGGCCCGGGTAAAGCGTCCGTAAGCGATGTTATCGGCGGCCATCAGTTCGCTAATCGCCTTTTCCATAATCGCCAGCAGCCTGGCGAACAGAGCGAAAATCAGCGCCTGCTTATTGGGAAAATGGTGCAGGAGGCCGCCTTTGCTGACCCCAGCCTCGCGGGCGACAGCGTTCAGCGACAGGGCGGCGATACCGTCCCGGCCGGCAATCATCGCCGCCGATTCAAGCAGCTGACGGTGGAGACGGACGGGATCTTTTTTACGATGCTGGGCTTCCATGTTCATGGCCGGAATCATACCGACCAGACGGTATGATTATTTTTGATCGCTATCAATATGAGAGGCGGCTTCGCGCGATGCGATGCCGTTAATGCGTGGAGGCTCACAAATTGTCATATTAATGAAAGCGATAACCCGGAAGGGCTATCGCGTTGAGGTTTATTTCGTTGCCAGGTGCACCGCCAGGCCGCTTTGCCCCGGCGCCAGCTCCGGGCGCAGCGTTAGCGACGGGATCAGATAGTCGCCATGATTCTGCCGGCGGAATGGAATGGGCTCGGTTTGCCACAGCGTGTCCAGCCGCTCGGCCAGGGTGGCGCACTGGTCGGCGAACTGCGCGGCATCGGTTTTGTCCGTGCGGTAAAACACCAGCGGCGGAAGCACCTCGAAACCGGGATAGAACAGCATACCGTGCTGAATGGGGAACAGAATGTCGTCGATGGGGCCATTGATCCCGCGCGGTGAATAGTGTTCCGCCCAGCCGCCGGCGGTGACGATCAGCATCGCCCGCTTGCCGACGAAGGTGCCTTCCCCATAGCGATCGCCCCAGTGGCGGTCGCTGTGCTCGCCGACACCATAGGCAAAGCCCCAGGCGTACACCCGGTCGATCCAGCCTTTCATGATCGCGGGCATCGAGAACCACCACAGCGGAAACTGAAAAATCACCGTATCGGCCCACAGCAGCTTTTCCTGCTCGGCGGCGATATCCGCGCTTTGAGTACCTTGGGCAAAGGCCTGTCTGGAGTCCAGGGTAGGACGCCAGAACTCGCCGACCGGCGGCGCGCCGCTGTCGTCGGCGTCATACCCGGCCTTCCAGCGCATGGCGTAGAGATCGGAGACCTGGACTTCATGACCGGCCTGCAGCAGATGACGGATGGCGAAATTTTTTAAACCGCCATTGAGGGAGCGCGGTTCCGGATGGGCGTAAATCAGCAGTACTTTCATAACATCACCTCTGAAGTGGGAAGAGCTGCAGAGTAGGAAAGCTGGCGCTATAGTAGAAATTAATTACTTAAATCCCAGGTATAGCTGTGATTAATTTACATCGTCTGGATCTCAATCTGCTGCGCACGCTCGACGTGCTGCTCAGTGAAAATAACGTTACCCGGGCGGCGCAGCGGCTGAATCTGTCGCAGCCGTCGGTGAGTATTCAACTCGCCAGGCTGCGGGAGATGTTTGCCGACCCGCTGCTGATGCCGGGCCCGCGCGGCATGCAGCCCACCGCCCGCGCCGATGAGCTTCGCCAGCCGCTGCGCGCTGCGTTAGCCGCGCTGGAGCAGGCGGTGGCGCCGGTAGCACCTTTTAATCCGGCCGCGGCGGCGGAGACCTGGCGGGTGGCGGCGACGGACTATATGGCTTCGGCGACCCTCATGCCGATGCTGGGCAGGCTACGGCAGGCCTCTCCCGGCAGTCGGCTGGCGGTATTCGAACTCCAGCCGGCGCGGCTGGAGCAGCAGGCGGCCAGCGATGAAGTGGATCTCTTTTTCCATACCCGCGAGGGCGCGCCGCCGGGGCTGCATCAGCGCCTGCTGTTTCGCGAGCGCTACGTGCTGGCGGGCCGGGCCGGGCATCCGGTGCTGCGGCAAGGGTTGAGCCTGGAAACGTTCTGTCAGCTGGAGCAAGCGATCGTCTCCCCGGACGGAGGCGGCTTCAGCGCGGCGACCGATACCGCGCTGGCGAACCTTGGCCTGACGCGGCGGGTTGTCCTTTCCGTGCCACATTTCCTGTTTATGCTGGAGACCCTGCGCAATAGCGATCTGGTGGCGGTCCTGCCGGAGCGGCTGGTGCGCGGGCAGAGCGGGCTGGCAGTCGTCGAGCCGCCGCTGGCGGTCGCCGGCTTTGAGATGCTGATGCTGTGGCACGAGCGCTGGCACCGCGACCCGGCGCATCAATGGCTGCGCCAGTTCATTGTGAATTCACTGGAGGAACAGACATGCTGAGCGGACTGAATCACCTGACCCTGGCGGTCAGCCAGCTGGCGCCGAGCGTGGCGTTTTATCAGCAGCTGTTGGGCATGACGCTGCACGCCCGCTGGGACAGCGGGGCTTATCTCTCCTGCGGCGATCTGTGGCTGTGCCTGTCGCTGGATCCGCAGCGGCGTGTCACTCCGCCGGAGGAGAGCGACTACACCCATTATGCGTTTACCATCAGCGAAGCGGATTTCGCCCGCTTCGCCGCTCGCCTTGAGGTTGCCGGCGTGGCGGTCTGGAAGCTGAACCGTAGCGAAGGCGCTTCGCACTACTTCCTCGATCCCGATGGCCACAAGCTGGAGCTGCACGTCGGCAGTCTCGCCCAGCGCCTGGCCGCCTGCCGCGAACAGCCGTATAAGGGGATGGTGTTTTTTGATGAGTGACAGGGGGCTACTATGCATTGTTATAGATTTGATTATAAGTTGAGGTTAAATGTCTGCTGAGCACATTTTTTTGATGTAAAGTCACAAGCAAATTATTGGTTGCCCGAGTGAAACCAACATATAGTCGCTTGATCTCGTCGCTGAGATCATCGCTATTACCCATTATGTTTGAACTATCTATCACTGCGACTGAATGAAACTCGAGACCTTTGCTACTAGGCAAAGGTATAATAGACAAAAAATCGCTTTGTGGTGAGTAGCGTTTTTTATCTTCCGAGCTTGCTATAAAATAGTGCGGGATTTTTGAATCCCTTAACTCTTTTACTAATATTGCAGAAAGATGTGCGGTCGAGGGACATAATATAGCCATGTCATTCCAGCTAACACCAGTATGATGTTGTTGCTTTAGCCATTTAATTATATGGATGATTTCTTGGTGGTGGTTATCAAAAATAAGCATGTTTGGATCCTGGCCTTGAAGTCCACCAGCATCTGGTTTATGATATTTAAAGTTATCCTCAATATGATCATTTAAATAATCAAATGCAATGCTGGTAGCAAAGTGGAGAATCTGCTGTGTATTTCGATAATTGATGTCAAGAATAGTTGTACGCCCTTGAGCTTTGATACCAACGCTGGAAAGCGTAAAATCAAGTGAGCTTTTTTTCTGATAAATTGATTGCGCATCGTCATATAGAAATAATAGATAGTTAGTTTCGCTATCAACCATTCCAGCAAGTATTTTTAGCCAATCCTGTTTAAAATCATGCCCCTCATCAATTAATACCGCACTATATTGTTCTGCTGCTATTGTTTTATTTTGAAAACCAGTAATAACAGCTTGCTCAAGGTTTTCTATAAAATTTTGCTTTGAGTTAGGGAGAATATTTTTAATTTTTGCTTGCTTATAACACCATGCATGGAAGTTGGTAATTTCAACCGGAACCGTAAGTTGATGGCTTTTTATTAGAGATTTTAATTTTTGGGCCAGCATTATATTATAACACACGACAAGAATAGGTTTCTTTAAATTATTATCTTTCGCCAGGTGTAGGCAACGATAAAGGAGAATTAAGGTTTTACCTGAGCCGGCGACGCCGTGAATTATCCGATGCCCCTCACCAAGGCTTCTGGCGAGTAATTCTTGCTGAGTATCCATTATTTTTATAATATTCGGCGTTCGGAGTACAGATATTGGGTTGGCAGAACTCTCTGGTTTATCGAGAGCGTGGGTGATGCGAATCTCAGGGTATAAATGCCAACGTATACGATCTACTTGCTTATTACTTATCTCTTTAGAAAATGTATGTTTGACCAAAGAAAATAGGCGTAATGATATTTCTTCAGATGACATAAACTCGGTGATTTCATCTTTACAAATCACGATATCAGAAGGAAAAATATCACTATTGGAAAAGTATTTATTTAACTGCTTACGTGTAATATTACTGAGGTAGACTCCATGACCGTAGGGGGCGCAAAATTGTCCTTTATATTTTTCGTTGTCCTGAAGAAGTTGTGGGTCCCGCTTTAGATAGTTAATTGCGCCGTAAGAATATTGTCTGACCTGTTCTATGGGATGGGTTAGAGAAATGTCACCATCTGATGTTTCATATATCACATGTGTTTTATTAGCGGATTTTATTTTTGAAATATACCAGTCCTTCACTTCAATAAAAAGCAGCCCTCGCTGAGGATCCAGAATGATGAAATCAGGATGTGTTTGTTTTTCACCAGTAGGAATGTCATACCAACAAGTACAATCGCTACTCAGATTGCTTTCAAAAATTCTCGCAAGACGCTTTTCTCCGGCAGTAATCTTGTTACCGCAGCTTCCGATGGTTGGGATGATCGTTGCCATTTTGCTCTCAGCTAACTGTATGACTACGCTTATACTTTAAAAGTTAATAGTCATGCTTTTTAACGGCATTACTTAAAATGCCACCATGTATTTGTGAATGGGCCAATATATATTGGTATTTATGGTTTTGCACCACAAAAATTGTTATTCAATAATAATGAAATATTGTTTATATGAATTGTTTTGTTTTTCGTATTTGTAAGAGTGATTTTAGAATGTTTAAAGAGCGTATATCTTGCCCGGAGGCGCGCTTACCGCGCCTTTTCCGGGTTACCGGCTCGCAGATTGTGGGAATGCCGCAGCTTCACTCCATCGCCACCTTCACCGCTTCTCCCAGCTTAACCATCACCGCTTTATGTTTCTCGGTCGGCGGCAGGGCGCAATTGATCCTGACGCAGTTGCGATACTTGCCCGCCGCGGAAAACAGCGACCCCGGCGCGACCTGGATCTTCAGCCGGCACAGCTGTTTGGCGACGCAGACCATATCCACCTGCTCCGGGAGCTCCACCCACAGCATAAAACCGCCCTTCGGCCGGGTGACGCAGATCCCGCAGGGGAAAAACTCCCGCAGCCAGCAGGTGTAGATCTCGATATTGCGCTGATAGATCTGCCGCATCCGCCGCACGTGGCGGTGATAATGGCCTTCGCGAATAAAGTTAAAGGCCGCCAGCTGTGTTGAAGGGACGTTAGTGCCGCTGGCGGCGTACTTCATCTGTAGCAGCTTGTCGTAGTAGCGCCCGGGCGCTATCCAACCGATGCGCAGGCCGGGGGCGATGGTTTTGGTAAAGGAGCTGCAGAGCATCACCCGGCCGTCGATATCCCAGGAGTGAATCGTGCGCGGGCGCGGATATTCGGTAGCCAGCTCGCCGTAGATATCATCCTCGAAAATAACGATATCGTGGCGCTGGGCCAGGTTCAGCACCGCGCGCTTGCGGGCGTCCGGCATGATAAATCCCAGCGGGTTGTTGCAGTTCGGCACCAGGATCACCCCTTTGATCGGCCACTGATCCAGCGCCAACTCCAGGGCCTCGATGCTGATCCCGGTTTCCGGATCGGTGGGGATCTCAATCGTTTTTAATCCCAGTCCGCGCAGCATCTGCATGGTGCCGTAGTAGCAGGGGGATTCCACGGCGATGATGTCCCCTGGCTGGCACACCGACAGCAGGGCCAGCGACAGCGCGCTGTGGCAACCGCTGGTGAGCACCAGATCGTCGGCAGTCACCACCGATCCGCCGTCGAGCATCAGGCGGGCGATCTGCTCCCGCAGCTCGCGGCGCCCGGCCAGTTCGTCATAGTTCAACACCTCAGTGAGGTTGTGCTGGATCGCCCGGCTCAGTTCGCGCCAGATGGGCTTCAGGCTTGGCTGCGTCACGTCCGGCGAGCCGCCGCCGAAGGGGATGATCGTTTTATCGTAGCGGGCGTCGAGCATGGTCAGCACCTGATCCCACTGGGTGATCTCCACCGGACGCTGCACCGGACGCGACATCGGCGGCACCGGCGGCTGGGCCTTGCGGGGGGCGACGAAATAGCCCGATCGCGGCTGCGGCACAATCATCTGCTGCTGCTCAAGCAGCTGATAGGCCTGCTGGACGGTGCTGATGCTGACGCCGTGCTCCTGGCTCAGGCTGCGCACCGACGGCAGCTTTTCGCCGTGGCGATACAGGCCCTGTTCAATGCGTTCGGCCAGCAGCGTCGCAAGATGTTGATAGCGGGTCATGCTGTATCCTTAATTGTCGCCATACAGATGGAATAACCAGTACAGATGGCAGGAAAAATTGCGGTCTGCTGTACGTTTTAGCCAATCTGTATGTTAAAGAAAAGTGTTTTGTGAATCTGTATTCCTTCCCCCCAAATCCGTGAAGATAAAGTCTCTGGCAAGGTGAGGAGGTAGAGGATGGAATTTCATGAGAACAGGGCAAGACAGCCATTTATCGGTTTCGTATTGCTGGCACGGTTTGTCAAAAAATGGTGGCTTCAGGAGCAAACGCGCAGAGCTTTGCAGAAAATGAGCGACGAACAGCTGAAAGATATCGGCCTGCGTCGGGATCAGATCAATTAAAAAGTGCTTTTTTTTCAGGCATCACTTCTTCTTTGCCCCGGTAAGCGCTGGCGATGCCGGGGAATCATTCACGAAATTTATCAATTGATGCGACGTGACCTTCCGTTTCTTGATACTTACCCTGATAAGTATTATTTTCTTCTCAACAATGAGAGGAAAAGCTGTGACTGAAGACGAACTGTTTGCCCGCCGCCCGCTGGGGATGCGGATGGCCATGGTGGTGCGCCAGTGGCGCGCGATTATTGACTCCGCTATCACCGATACGGGACTCACCCAGTCCAGCTGGACGGTGCTGATGCAGCTGCATCAGTTGGGGGACAACGTCTCGGTCAGCGAACTGGCGGAGGTGCAGGGGATTGAACTGCCGCCGCTGACGCGCACCCTCTCATTACTGGAAAAGCAGGGCTATCTGTTGCGTTCCACATCGCCATATGACAAACGCATTCGCCTGCTGACGCTGACCGCCGAGGGGCGGGCTATTCTGGAAAAACTGAGCCGCGTGATCGAGACCTATCAGGAGCGCGTAACCCAGACCATCCCGGAGGCCGACCTCGTCACCTTCAGCGCCACGTTAAATCAAATCGCCTGCCGTTTGCGGAATATCCGCGAAGAAGATAACAAGATCTAACACACTATGATGACGCCTGAACAAAAATTTGCCCGCTGGGTACGGGTGAGTATTGCCGCTTTTCTGGGAATATTCGCCTGGTTTATCGTTGCCGATATCTGGATCCCGCTGACGCCGGACTCCACCGTCATGCGCGTGGTGACCCCGGTTTCGTCGCGGGTCTCCGGCTATGTCTCGCACGTCTACGTGCATAACAATAGCCAGGTGAAAAAGGGCGACCTGCTGTATGAGCTCGACCCGACGCCATTCATTAATAAAGTTGAAGCGGCACAGATCGCCCTTGAACAGGCGAAGCTGAGCAACCAGCAGCTGGACGCGCAAATCGCCGCCGCCCGCGCCAACCTGCGCACCGCGCAGTACACCGCCCGTAACGATAAGGTCACGCTCGATCGCTATCAGCGCCTGAGCACCATGCAGAACGTCTCGCAGTCCAATCTCGACAAGGTGCGGACCACCTGGCAGACCAGCGAGCAGTCGGTCTCGGCGCTGAACGCGCAGATCCAGAACCTGCTGATCCAGCGCGGCGAGCGCGACGATAAGCGCAACGTCACCCTGCAGAAATACCGCAACGCGCTGGAGGAGGCGCAGCTGAACCTGGCCTGGACCAAAGTGCGTGCGGAAACTGACGGCATGGTCAGCAACCTGCAGCTTAACCCGGGGATCTACGCCACCGCGGCGACGGCCGTGCTGGCGCTGGTCAACAACAATACCGATATCGTCGCTGACTTCCGTGAGAAGAGCCTGCGCCACACCGCGGTAAACACCGATGCGGCGGTGGTTTTTGACGCCCTGCCGGGGGAAGTTTTCCCGGCGCACGTGACCAGCAGCGATGCCGGGATTCTGGCGGGGCAAGAGGCGGTTAACGGGCAGCTGTCGCAGCCGGAACAGTCCACCCGCTGGGTGCGTGATGCCCAGCGAATGCGCATTCACGTCGCGCTGGATCAGCCGCTGGCGAAACCGCTGCCGACCGGCGCCCGCGCCACGGTGCAGCTGTACAATAGCGAGGGACCTTTCGCCCGCACCTTCGCCGGCCTGCAGATTCATCTGGTGAGCTGGTTGCACTATGTCTATTAATACCCTGGCGCACGTCTTTACCCCGCACGGCAATATCGTCTACACGGCGAATGATTTTCGCCAGACGGTGCGTATCGCCGTGGCCGGGACCATTGCGCTCAGCATCTCCACCTTCTACGACGTGCAGTACGGCGTATTTTTTGTGGTGTATCCACTGATGCTGATGTCGCTGGTGCCGGTGTTCAACCGCCACGTCGCCCGCCAGTTTGTGTTCAGCGCGGCGGTGAACTGCGTCGAAATGGTGCTGATTGTCGGTTATTTGTCGCAATGGCCGGTGATCATGACGCTGGTGGTGTTCGCCCTGTACGTGATGCGTTTTCGCTTTATGAGCCAGGGGCCGCTGTTTCTGCTGGGGTCGATGGGGGTGGTGTGTCAGAGCACGATGCTCAACTTTATGAGCTACCCGACCAGCAACTGGCACACCCTGATGTTCTCCAACATGGAAGCGTGCGTGCTGGCGGTGGCGCTGAGCGCGCTGCTGCATTACCTGATCCCGGACGTCGAACCGCGCAAGCCGCCGCCGCGCATTGAAAAAGACGCCGCCCGCATCCGCCACGAGTCGCTGCTCTCCGGCACGGTGGCGACGATCATCTTCGTGGTGTTTCAGATCTGCGATCTCAGCGACTCGCTGTCGGCGCTGATGGCCGGGATCCTGATCCTGTTCCCGATGCACTATCGCGGGGCGGTGATCAGCTCGATCTGGCGCGTGGCGGGGGTGGTGCTGGCCTGTCTCTATATTCTGGTGGTGCAGCTGATTATCTATGACTTCAGCAATCACATGATCCTGATGATGCCGCTGATTGGCCTCGGGCTGGCCTTTAGCGCCCGCCTGCACGTGATGGAGAAAGTGGGCGCCGGGGTGGGCTTCGCCAGCATTACCACCATCGGCATTATGTTTGGCCAAAACCTGCATCCCTATCAGGATCTGGTGTTCAGCGATCTGTACCGCATCACCTCGGTGACGGTCTCGCTGGTGGTCACGCTGACCCTGGTTTTTCTTATGCACCGTCTGCTGAACTGCTTTGCGGCGACGCGCTTTGTGGTAAGCGATTAACCTGCCGGTGGGAAGGTGGCGAGACAGCGCCACGCCTCCCCGTCCTGCTGATATAACGCCGCCGTCTGTTCCGGGACGATCCAGGCTCGCGCGTCGGCTTCCGTCCCCTCAAGCAGGATGCACAGCCCGCAGCCGCTGCGCAGCTGGCGGGGAATATCTTTGACCTCGAAGGTCATTCCCGCCGCCTGCAGGGCTTTGCGCGTTCGCACCACTCCCACCGTGGAATGAAATAAAAACAGAAACGTTGTCATCCGCGCCTCCGCTGGCGCTGGCCGATCAGCGCCGCGCCGATCGCCCCGGCGAACTGGGCGTCGGGATGGGTTGTCACCGCCATGCCGACATGGCTTTCCAGCATGCGGGCAAATGCGGCGCAGTGGCTGACGCCGCCGGTAAACAGCAGCGGCCCCTGCGCTGATAAGCGGCCGATAAAGTTCGCGCTGCGCCGGGCCATGGCGTTAATCACCCCCGCCAGAATCGCCTCCGGCGCGACTCCCGCCGACCGCAGGCTGATGACTTCCGATTCGGCGAATACCGTACACATGCTGGTGATGGCATGCGGTTCCACGCCGTCGGTAATGGCGTCCAGCTGTTCGACGCTGGCGCCGAGGGTGCGTGAAATGACCTCCAGAAAGCGGCCGGTGCCGGCGGCGCATTTGTCATTCATCAGAAAGTCGCTGAGGTTGCCCCCGGCATCCAGCTGGATAACCTTGCTGTCCTGGCCGCCGATATCAATCACCGTGCGGGTGTCCGGTGCCAGCAGGCGGGCGCCGAGACCATGACAGGAAATCTCCGTCACCTGTTTATTGGCGAAATCTATCAGCTGGCGACCATAGCCGGTGAGGGTTAAAAAGGGCGTTTCCGCGAGGCCAGCGCGCAGCGTCTCCCAGGCCTCATGGATGGCGTCGGCGGGGCGAAAGGGGGTCGGGCAGAGGAAACGACGCGTAACCACCCCGTCCGCGAGCAGGATGCCTTTCGTGGCAGTGGAGCCGGAATCAATACCAACCGTGTAGATCACGCGTGCTCCTTATAGCATTTCGATAAAGGCGGCGACGCGGGTGCTGAGCTGTCCGAGGTCCGCTGTCGAATAGTCGGTTTCTATCGCCATATAAGGACGGTCGTGCTGCTGGCGGAGATGGCGTTTAATGGCCAGCGATTCCACGGCATAGGTATGGCAGGCCTGCAGAATGACGTCGATCACCCCGTCGGCCTGGTACTCCTCCACCATCTGGCTCAGCAGCTGCAGGCGCTGATGGTTAGGGGAAATACAGGAGCAGCCGATGGCGAGATATTTGTCGGTTAAGGCGTCGTAGACGTCGCCCTCTTCCGCCACGCAGCGCTCGGTGGCCTTCGCGCCGGTGCAGTTTTCATAGCCTACCACCCAGCCGCCGTTTTCTTCGATGGCGCGAACCACTTTCTCCGCCGCGCCGCCGATCGGGCAGCCGGTGATCAGAATGCGCGGGCGGGATGCCAGTCGTTTACCCTGCCGCCACTCCTGACGGATGCGCTCCGCCATGGCGTTGAGCTCGTCAATCAGCGCGGTTTTGTCGAAGCGGAAGGTGGCGCCGTACACCACTTTCAGGATGTCGCCGCCGCTGAGCGCCGGCGGATTGAGCTGCCCGAGACGATAAAAGTGGGCCAGCGCCCGGCGTTCACGGTTTTTCAGCACGATGGCTTCACGCAGCGCCGCCTCGCTAATCGGCGCGCCAAACCGCGCCTCAATCACCTGCTGCAGGCGCAGGATCTCCGCTTTCCACAGGGCGCGGGAGGCCGCGTCGCTGGCGCTGTTCGGCAGCTGCATCACGTGGACCGTCTTGAACTCGGCCATGTACTCGTACATTTTCTTTTTGCCGTCGCAGGTGGTTTCCCCGACCACCAGGTCAGAGAAATAGAAGTAGGGGCATTTATCGGTTTTGCCGAAGCCGTAGCTGCTTTTGATTAACGGACAAAGATTGCGCGGCAGATCTTTTTCCGCTTCCTCGATGGTTTCATCGGAGGTAGAGCACAGCGAGACCACCACGGCCCCCGCCGCCATAGCGATCTCCTGAGGCATAAAGGTGCAGTAGGTACCCACCAGCGGCACGTTCTGCTCTTTAAGATCCATGACGGTGAGAAAGCCCTTCTGGCGAGCTTCCGAGAACTGGTCAAAAATGGCGGGTAGATCGGTGATAAGCGACATGGTTTTCCTTCCCCGTACACGGGAGATGCTGAAAGAGTCGCCATTATAACCCTGTTGATTGTGTGTTTTTATTGATCTCCTGCGTCTGCGCGCGGCGTTAATAGACCTTCTTTAAATCCATCTCTTCCTGGATCCGCTCGCTCCATGCCAGATGGGTGCGGATGGCCTCTTCGATACCGGCGTTGTAGAACAGCGGCCCCAGCTCCTGGGCGATAAAGTCGACAAAAAATTCAGCGTCAAACTGCTCCAGCTCGAGGTTAAACGTCTCTTTGCAGTACTTGCTGAGCCTGTCGCGCAGCAGGTCGCGCTGCGCCGGGCTGAGTTCAATCTCACTCATGATGGGGCTTTCTCCGTAAAAGGGGTCACGACTGCCGGGCTTCAATGACCGCTTGCGCACACTGACGCTGGTGGCGTAACAGTCCGGCGAGGCAGCAGGCGGCGACGAGCCCGGCGGCCACCGCTAACAGGTGGAAGGGCAGTCTCCCGCCATGGAACCACAGCCAGCGCGCGCCTTCAATCGATAAGGCGCTGACGCTGAGGATCACGATATTCAGCGAGGCGGAAACCGTGCCTTTCGGCAGGTCGTTAGAAAAGAGGGTAAAGCGGAACAGCGTCGGGAAAATTAGCCCGATGCCGAAGGCGTAGAAGCAGGTGCCGAGCACCGACCACAGCCAGACGTGCGGCCATACCAGATTCCCAACGATCAGGATGGCCAGGCCGAGCATCTGTACCGGCACCGCGCTCAGCACAAAGCGCGGGCGGGTGGGATCTTTTACCCAGCGCGCCACCGACAGGTTGGCGATGATGACGGCGCTGAAGACCGGCACCTGGCTCCAGGCGAACTCGCTGGTGGTCAGCCCGCCGGCGTCCATTAAAATCACCGGCGATACTGCCACCCAGCTCATCAGCGGAATATAGCTCAGCGACAGCGTGGCGGCGCCGAGCAAAAAGATGCGGTTGCGAAAGACGTTGCGAAAATCGCGCAGTACGCCCAGGGGGCTGAACGGCACATCGCCCCGGCGCACCGTCTCCGGCATGGTCAACAGCAGCCCCAGCCAGGCCACCAGCCCCATGGCGGCGATAATGCCGAACAGCGCTTTCCAGTGGATAAAATGCATCAGCGCCGCGCCGGAAAGCGGGCCGACGATCGGCGCCACCAGCACGACGGAGGTGATCACCGCCATCAGCCTGATCGACCTTTTTTCCTCAAAGGCTTCCTGCACGGTGACGTAGCCGACGGTGGCGATAAAGCAGATGCTGGTGCCCTGCACGAAGCGGGCAATCAGGAACTGGGTCATGGAGGTGGTGAACAGCGTCGCCAGGCAGGCGAGGGTGAAAATGAGCGCGCCGGTGAGCAGTACCGGACGCCGTCCGATTCGGTCAGAGAGCGGCCCCAGCAGCCACTGCAGCGCCATGCCGCCGGCCATATACAGGCTTACCGAGGCTGGGGCCAGCGCCACATCGGCGTTAAAATCCCGCACCACGTGGAGGATCCCCGGCTGGATCAGGTCGGTGGTGAGATAGGCGGAAAAATCATACAGAATGAGCGCCGCCGGGAAGAACAGCGCGGCGGCGTGCCGGGTTAGCCAGTGGGTCATCCGGTGCATTATCTCGCCCTCCCTGTGGAATATTTATCAGCGCTATTGTTCAGATAGTATCATTGCTAACCAATATGCAGATGCAGCAGCGAGGGGATCTGCGAGAGCAGCCACAACAACAGGCCGATAGTTCCACCCACCAGGGTGCCGTTGATGCGGATGAACTGCAGATCTTTACCGATGTTGAGCTCGATCTGCCGCGACATATCGCGGGCGTCCCAGCTCTTCACCGTGTCGCTGATATGTCGAGTGAGGAAGGCGGCGAACTCCGGCGCCACCCGATGCGCCGCCTGCTCCAGGTGTTCGTTGAGCGATTCGCGCAGCGCGTCGTCGCGGAGTAAGGTTTCACCGAACCACTGGCCGGCCTCGGCGATGCGCTGCTTGATACGCGAGTCGTCGCTGCTGATATCGTTTTTTACCCAGCCGCGCAGGTCGCCCCACACTTCGCCAAGATAGCGGTTGAAGGTCTCATCATTTTTCAACCAGGCTTTGATGTTATCGGCCTTCTGCGCCAGTTCCGGGTCGGATTTCAGGTTATCGATTAGCTTTTGCGTCGCGCGGTCAAAGGTCTGGCGGATCTGGTGGGTGCGATCGTGGGTGACTTCGTCCAATAGGGTATTCACGGCGTCGGTGACCATCTCGGCGCTGTGCTCGCCGAGCCACTCGGTGGGTAACAGCCTGGCCTTCAGCGGATGTTCGGTCTCCAGCCAGTGTACGATGCCGCGGGCGATAAAAGCGCGGGAGCTGTCGCGCTGCAGCAGGGCGATCAGCTGATTTATCAGCGAATCCAGCAGCTTTTGATGGCGGTTGTCGCGGGTCAGCCCCTCCAGCATCATGGCGCTGGTCTGCGTCAGGTCGACCTTATCGATCGCCTTATGCACCGCGCGCCGCAGCAGGCGCTGAATGCGGGCGTCATCGGTCAGTTCGAGAAAACCGCTCATCACCTGCAGCAGGTGTTGGCCAACCCGCCGGGCGTTCTCAGGCTGGCTGAACCAGTTGCCGAGCATCAGCGCTGGTTGATAGCGGCGGATCAGCGCCACCAGCGACGGGGTATCGAGGAATTTCTCCTCAACGAAGCGGCCGAGGTTGTCGGCGATGCGATCTTTGTTGCGCGGGATAATCGCGGTATGGCGGGCGACAAAGGGCAGCGGAATACGGCGAAACAGGGCCACCACCGCAAACCAGTCGGCCAGCGCCCCGACCATCGCCGCTTCGGAAATGGCCTTCAGCGCGCTGACCCACGGCGTCGGCGGCAGCAGCAGGGTGGTAATAAATAGCGCGGCGGCGATCAGCAGCAGCGACAGCGCCAGCAGTTTGGCGCGTTTCAGTTCAGCGAGTTTTTCCATAAACTTAAGCATATAACCTGACGGCGAGGTCGTGCAAAAATCGCCAGATAATCCACAGACCGAACATCATCAGGATCGCCCCCGCCGCCCGCTCGACCCGCCAGACGATGGCGCTCAGGCGGCGCTGTACCTGCGGCAGCGCAATCGCGCTCACCAGCAGTAAATCCCAGAAGAACACCACGCTGACCATCCACAGCCCGCTCACCGTTTGCTGCAGCAGGGTGACCGCCGGCCCCAGCAGGGAGGTCATCAGCGCCAGATAAAACAGCGCATTCTTCGGGTTGAGCAGCGATGACCCCAGCCCCAGCAGTAGCTGCTTGCCGAACCCCGGACGCGATGCGCAAACGCTCTCCACCGCCAGCGCCGCGGGACGGCTGCGAATCAGCAGGCTGCCAATCCACAGTAAGTAGCCCGCGCCCAACAGCTCGATGAGTAAAAACAGCAGCGGCGCCTGGCGCAGAAGTCCCCAGCCAACGATGGCCAGAACAATATACAACGCATTGCCGGCGGCGATGCCGAGACACAGTCCGAGGCTGCCGCGGATCCGGTAGCGTACAGCGTAACCGACCAGTAGAAAAAAATCGGGGCCCGGGCTGAGCAGGGCGACAAAGTGGGACAGGGCTAACGCCGGGAAGGCGGCGGGGAAGAGAGTCGATAAGGTATGCATAGTGGCCTCGATAATGGTGCTGAGGCCACCCTACGCCTGGTGGAAAATTACTTATTGTCGGAAATTGATCTGCTGTGCGCATACTGCCGCGGCGTGGCGGCGGTATAGCTGACGAAGGTTTTATGGAAATGGCTCTGATCGGCAAAGCCGGCCTGATAGCCGACGTCGGCGATAGGGTCCCCGGCGCGTAAGCGCGTTTTCGCATATTCAATGCGCGCCATATTGATCAAGCTGGCGGGCGTCAGGCCGGTATCCTGTTTCACGGCGCGGATAACGGTCTCTTTACGTAGCGCGCTATCGTGGGCCAGTTTATCCAGCGATGGCGGCGCCGGCAGATCTGTCGCCAGGCGCTGAAACAGCAGGGCGCTGACGTGATGTGGCGCCTGCGGCGCGGCGGCGCACAGCGGCAGCGCGTGCAGGAGCTGCGCCACCCGGGCGGGCAGTTGCTCAATGCAGCCGCGGCTCATCAGGGCGACAATCTGCTGGAAGCTGGCAAAGAGAGGGCTGTCGCGCAGCAGCGGCTGCGGCGAAGCCATGCTGACGGTAGGGGGAATATCCGGACGCTGCGCATGGCACCATGCCGCCTCCAGGTACAGCATATGATAGCTGCGCGGCTGGTCACGCAGCGGATTACAGCTATGCGGCGCGTGCGGCGGGATCACGATCAGATCCCCGGGCTGCAGGAGATATTCCTGTCCATTGCACAGGCAGCGCGTTTCACCGTCGATAATCGCCCCCACCGAGAGCTGCGGGTGGCTGTGGCGCTTATAGGCCTGACGGCTGCGCCAGGTGCTGCGCAGCTCCAGCCACGGCAGGCGATCGTCTCGCCAGAAGGTTTGGGGAATATCTCGGGTATGGTTCACCGCATCGACCTTTGCTGAGGGGATAAATCGTTTATAGCATGCTGCGCCGAGGCTGTCGCCCGCCGGGATTTGCGTACCGCGTCGAAAAAGGATGTCGCGCTTGCAGTCCGGGGAAATATGTTTTCGTCGCGGAACGTAAAACTCCGGTTTCCGGGGTGTCAGCGACATTCATGGGAGGTAGAGTCCCTGCAGGATAAGCAGGCAGGGATGAGCCGATGGCAAAGGGCACCACCTCGACGCCGCATGATGCGGTGTTTAAACAGTTTCTCACTCAGGCCGACATCGCGCGTGATTTCCTGGCGATCCATCTACCGCCTGCGCTGCGTCAGCGCTGCGACCTCGATACCTTACAGCTGGAGTCGGCAAGCTTTATCGAGGAGAGCCTGCGGGCCTGGTACTCCGATGTGCTGTGGTCACTCAAAACCGCGTCTGGCGAGGGCTACATTTATGTGGTTATCGAACATCAGAGCTCGCCGGATGCGCAGATGGCCTTCCGCCTGATGCGCTACGCCATCGCCGCGATGCAGCGCCATCTGGATAGCGGTCATACCAGACTGCCGCTGGTGGTGCCGATGTTGTTCTATCACGGAGCGACCACGCCATACCCGTGGTCGCTCAACTGGCTGGACTGCTTTGCCGATCCACCGCTGGCGTGGGAGCTTTATGCCTCGCCCTTTCCGCTGGTGGATATCACGGTGATCCCCGACGATGAGATCGTTCGTCACCGGCGCGTGGCATTACTCGAGCTGATACAGAAGCATATTCGCCAGCGCGATTTAATGGGGATTGTTGAGCAACTGACGACGATTTTACTTAGCGGTGACGCTAATGACAGGCAGATAAAAACGCTGTTTAATTATCTGCTGCACACTGGCAACGCGCGCCGCTTTGGCCGGTTTATCCACAAAGTGGCACAACGGGTTCCTCAGCACAGGGAGAGATTGATGACCATCGCCGAACGATTACAGGAAGTGTGGCGCAGAAAAGGCAAGCGTGAAGGACAGCATGCCGAGGCGCTGCGCATTGCCCAGAGGATGCTGGCCGACGGCATTGCCCGCGAGACGGTGGTGAAAATCACCGGCCTGACCGCCGATGAGGTCGCCGCGCTGGCGCATTGATAACGCCTTGGCGGCCTGACGGTCGCCCCGGTTAGCCATCGTTATGGAATATTCCGGATATACCTAACTTTACCCGCATCGCCAGCCATCTCGACTACCCTTAATATCCTTAACGGCATTTTTGACTGCCTTTATAGCGATAACAAGGAGACATGCGATATGGCCTATCAGACGGTGAATCCTGCGAACAATCAGCTTATTAAAACGTACCCGGCGCACAGCGATGCGGACGTGGAGGCGGCGCTGCGGCAGGCGGATGCGCTCTATCATTCGGCCTGGGCGAAAGGCGATATTGAACCGCGCCTGGCGGTGCTGCATAAGCTGGCGGATCTGATCGACAGCCGGGTGGAAGATCTGGCGAAAATCGCCAGCCAGGAGATGGGGAAACTCATTAAGCAGAGCCGCGGCGAAGTGAAACTGTGCGCGCAAATCGCCCGCTATTACGCCGATAACGCCAAATCGATGCTGGCGCCGGTGAAGTATCCCTCCGAACTGGGTGAAGCCTGGGTTGAGCACCACCCCATTGGCGTCTTACTGGCGGTGGAACCGTGGAACTTCCCCTATTACCAGCTGATGCGCGTCCTGGCGCCAAACCTGGCGGCCGGTAACCCGGTTATCGCCAAACACGCCAGCATCGTACCGCACTGCGCGGAGACCTTTGCCCATCTGGTGCGCGAGGCCGGCGCACCGGAAGGGGCGTGGACCAATCTGTTTATCTCTCAGGATCAGGTGGCGAAGATTATCGCCGACGACCGTGTGCAGGGCGCGGCGCTGACCGGGTCGGAAAAAGCCGGCAGCGTGGTGGCGGCGCAGGCGGCGAAGCATATTAAGAAATCGACCCTGGAACTCGGCGGCAACGATGTGTTTGTGGTGCTCGACGATGCCGACCTCGATCGCGCGGTGAAAATCGGCGTCCAGGCGCGGCTGAATAACGCCGGACAGGTGTGTACTGCCGCCAAGCGGTTTATCCTGCATGAGAACATCGCTGAGTCGTTTCTGACGAAATTTAGCGAGGCGTTTCGCCAGGTAAAAATAGGCGATCCGCTGGATGAAGGCACCACGCTGGGGCCGCTCTCCTCTAAAGATGCGCTGGAAACCTTGAGCAAGCAGGTGGACGAGGCGGTCAAAAACGGCGCCACGCTGCATCTGGGCGGCAAAGCGGTGGCGCGGGAAGGCAACTTCTTTGAACCCACTATCCTGACCGGTATCACCCGTGACAACCCGGCGTACTTCGAAGAGTTCTTTGGCCCGGTGGCGCAGATCTATGTGGTGAAAAACGATGAGGAGGCGATTGCGCTTGCCAATGATTCTCACTATGGCCTGGGCGGCGCGGTGTTCAGTCAGGACATCGAACGCGCCAAACGGATGGCATCCGCCATTGAAACCGGGATGGTCTATATCAACTGGCTGACCGATACCGCGCCCGAACTGCCGTTTGGCGGCGTGAAGCGTTCCGGTTATGGCCGGGAGCTCTCCGATCTCGGGATCAAAGAGTTCGTGAACCAGAAGCTGGTGGTGGTGCGCCGCTAGGCCGGTCATAAAAAAACCTGCCATCCGGCAGGTTTTTTTATAATAGATTTATTGCACTTCGACTTTATCCCAGCCGCTTTTGAACATACAGCTGTCGACTAAGGTCTCCCGCTGATATTCATTCGCGTCTTCTACCGTATAACTTGTTTCAACATCCTGTTTCTTTTGCTTTTTGTCCGTTTTTTCTGAACTGGACCCGGTCACCACGTTATCCGGCGGGAGATCGACCAGGGCCTGCGCTTCACATTCGGTGAGCTTTTTATGCATCTCGGCATCGCTTAAACCCGGCTTCACCCAGGTATACTGAGTGCAGCCGGTCAGCAGCAACGCCAGGCTCAGCGCAGAGAGCGCGGCGAGACATGATTTCATCAGAAAGTAACCCCGCCGCCCACGTAGGCGCCGTCAATCAGGGTGTGGTTTGGGCGGCCCTCTTTGCCGTCAACGCTGACGTGACGGTAACCCACTTTCAGGGTTAGTGGACCAACCGGGGACCAGCTCACGCCGCCGTTCGCCTCAACATAGTTTTTCACGCTGTTGTTCAGGCCGTCGGGCGCGACATACCCTTCGCCAAATACGTGGATGCTGTCGGTCAGGGCCACGTTCACCCCGCCGCCGACCGGAAACGCGACGCCGTTATCGCCTTTTTTCGGTCCCAGATAGATAGCTTTCGCGCCAGCGTTGAGCATCACCGGGCCCACTTCCAGATTGTAACCCGCGCCAACGCCGCCGGTCTGGCTACCGTCATCGGTATTCTTCAGCCAGTGGCTTTCGGCATACAGGCCGGAAGAGGATTTACCCATTTCCATATTCAGGTTGGTAAAATTCTTACCTTGTTCAACGGTAAACCCCATTGCCATGGCGGAACCAGAGACCGCGGTCAGGGCAGCAACAATAAGGATGTTAAGCTTTTTCATGGTTTGCTCCTCGTCATTAAATTTGTCTGAGGGCACCTTAACAATCGATGTTTACCTCTGCAAATGTGACTTACGTCGATTTTTTATGCTGGTTTTGTCAGCGGTGTGTTTTGATAATGTTGTAAAGACGTTGGGTTACGGCGAGGTCAATCATGAAATTTGGTCTGTTTAGCAGAGGTTTAATGGGTGAGCTAAACAGAAACTGAACAGGGCGGGCATTAATTATTAAGGATCCTATTCATTTAGTTTCTTATTATTTCCAAAAGTGTTTCTACTGTTACTTATAAAAACGTTGATTTACATTTTTCGACGCGATGACGACGTTTTGTTCCTGTCTTTGACGATGTGCGGTGAGAGAAGGGGGCCTGCGCCTTAGCGCGCAGGCGGGTAGGTTAGCGTCGTAACCCGGCAAACGCCGCGCGAATTTCCTCTTCCGGCAACTGAATGCCGATAAACACCAGCGTGCTGTGCGGCGTTTCATCGCCCCACGGGCGATCCCAGTCGGCGCTGTAGAGGCGCTGCACGCCCTGGAACAGCAGCCGATTCGGCTCGCCGTCGATCCACAGCATCCCTTTATAGCGCATCAATTGCTCGGCGAAGGAGAGCAGCAGGTTTTCCATTACCCGTGATACCTCGCTGATATCCACCGGGTAATCCATCTCAACCACGATTGATGACACGTCGTTTTGCTTCTCGGCCATAAAGTGGAAACGCGGTGTGCTGTTAACGACCTTCTCTTCCAGCATAAAGCCGCTGGTGTTAAACAGCTGGCTTAGATCGATATCGCCATGAATGACGGTATAAATCGGCGCCCGGGCATTGATGCGCGCCAGGCGTTCGCGCAGCTTTTCGGTATCGCCGGCTACATCAGTTTTGGTCAGCAAAATGCGGTCCGCGTAGCCCACCTGCGACTGGGCGATGGTGAACTGATCCATCTGCTGGTCGGCATGGACCGCATCCACCAGGGCGATCACGCCATCCAGCAGATAGCGCTCGCAAAGCACCTCATGGGAGAAAAAGGTCTGGATAATCGGCCCCGGGTCGGCCATGCCGGTGCACTCAATCACCAGCCGGTCAAACTCGATTTCGCCGCGATCGCGGCTGTCGAGAAGATCGAGCAGGGCGTCTTCCAGTTCGTTGGAGCGCGTACAGCAGATGCAGCCGTTGGTCAGGGTTTTGATCTGCGTGGCGCGGTCGCCGATCAGCTGATCGTCAACGGAGACTTCGCCAAATTCATTTTCAATCACGGCGATTTTGAAACCGTGCTGCTCATTCAGGATATGGCGCAGGAGGGTGGTTTTTCCTGCGCCGAGAAAACCGGTGAGTAGGGTGACTGCAATCGGTGCCATTATTGCCTCCATTAACAGCAGCGTACGCCGCCTTTGCCGTCGCCGCCGTAGCGGGCCTGCTGGCGTTCGCGGAAGAATTCTTCATAAGTCATGTACGGCTGATCCGGATGGTTGGTTTGCATATGGGCGACGTAGTTGTCGTAATCCGGAATGCCAATCAGCATTTTCGCCGCCTGACCGAGATATTTTTTAGCCTGACCTAAGTTACCAAACATTGTAAGTTCCAGATAACGAATAAAGCCGGATGGCGACTCGCGCCTTATCCGGCCTACGTTAATGCGCTTGTTTGTAGGCCGGATAAACGTAGCGCTATCCGGCATCAGAGTTAATGATGTGACGAGGTCTTCACACCGCCTTCCGGTACCGGCACGTACGGGGTCTCTTTGTCGGTGCGCACCTTATTGTTGCGCACGTTGAGCCAGGTTTTGATGCCGTAGAAGATGATGCTGTACACCACCACCAGGAACAGGATACTCAGCCCGGCGTTGGTGTAGTTGTTGACCACGATATGATTCATGTTGGCAATCTGCTGCGCGGTCAGCTCGCCGCCGGCAGCAATCTTCTCTTTATACTGCTGAGCCATAAAGAAGAAGCCTTCCATCTGCGGGTTGGTGCTGAACAGCTTCAGGCCCAGCGCCCAGGTGGTGCACAGCAGCAGCCACGCAGCCGGGATCACGGTGACCCAGATATATTTGGTGCGCTGCATTTTGACCAGCACCACGGTGCCAAGCACCAGCGCTACGGCGGCCAGCATCTGGTTAGAAATACCGAACAGTGGCCACAGGCTCTTCACGCCGCCCAGCGGGTCGACCACGCCCTGATACAGCAGGTAGCCCCACAGCCCGACGCAGCCCGCGGTACCGATAATCCCGGCGACCAGCGAGTCGGTTTTTTTCAGGAACGGCACGAAGTTACCCAGCAGATCCTGCAGCATAAAGCGGCCTGCGCGGGTACCGGCATCCAGCGCGGTGAGGATAAACAGCGCTTCAAACAGGATACCAAAGTGGTACCAGAAGCCCATATCCGCCATCGGGATGATTTTATGGAACACGTGGGCGATACCGACGGCCAGCGTCGGCGCGCCGCCGGCGCGGTTCAGTACCGAAGGTTCGCCGATATCTTTCGCCGTCTGCAGGATCTGCTCAGGTGAAATCACGAAGCCCCAGGAGCTGACGGTCGCCGCCGCGTGAACGGTCACTTCTTTCAGCTGCGCGGCGATCATCGCCGCGTTTTCACCGCCCATTTCGTGCAGGTTCGGCATGACGATGCCAAGGCCCGCCGGCGGGGTGTTCATCGCGAAGTAGAGACCCGGTTCGATAATCGATGCCGCGACCAGCGCCATGATGGCCACGAAAGATTCCATCAGCATCGCGCCATAGCCGATAAAGCGGGCATCGGTTTCGTTGGCCAGCAGCTTCGGCGTGGTGCCGGAGGCGATCAGCGCGTGGAAGCCGGAGACCGCGCCGCAGGCGATAGTGATAAACAGGAACGGGAACAGGGCGCCTTTCCACAGCGGGCCGGTGCCATCAATGTACTGGGTCACTGCCGGCATTTTCAGGTCCGGGTTGAGGATAACGATCCCCAGCGCCAGGCCGACGATAACGCCGATTTTCAGGAAAGTAGCCAGATAGTCACGCGGCGCCAGAATCAGCCATACCGGCAGCAGGGCGGAGATAAACGCGTAGCCAATCAGGGTAAAGGTGATGGTGGTGTCTTTAAAGGTCAGCGCCGGGCCCCAGTAGGGGTCGTGGGCAATGATGCCGCCAAACCAGATAGACGCCACCAGCAGCACGATACCGATAACCGAGACTTCACCCACGCGGCCAGGGCGCAGGAAGCGCATATAAATACCCATAAACAGCGCGATAGGCACCGTCGAGCAGACGGTAAAGACGCCCCACGGGCTCTCCGCCAGCGCTTTCACTACGATCAGCGCTAGCACCGCGAGGATGATGATCATAATCAGGAAGCAGCCGAACAGGGCGATAGAGCCCGGAACCGGCCCCATCTCCTGCTTGATCATCTCGCCCAGCGAGGCGCCGTTACGCCGCGAGGAGATAAACAGCACCATAAAGTCCTGTACTGCCCCCGCCAGCACCACGCCGGCCAGCAGCCAGAGGGTGCCAGGCAGATAGCCCATCTGCGCGGCAAGCACCGGGCCCACCAGCGGGCCGGCGCCGGCAATGGCGGCGAAGTGGTGGCCAAACAGCACGTAGCGGTTGGTCGGCACATAGTTCAGGCCATCGTTATTAATGACCGCCGGCGTCGAGCGCGTCGGGTCAAGCTTCATCACCTTCTGCGCGATATACAGGCTGTAATACCGGTAGGCGACGAGGTACACGGAAACCGACGCCACGACGATCCACAGGGCACTGACGTGCTCACCGCGGCGCAGGGCGACGACTGAGAGGCAAAATGCCCCGATGATTCCGAGAATCACCCAGGGTATGTGCTTGAGTAGTTTTTTGGTATCCATAGTAAAACCTGGCGTTAATTAGATGAATAATTGGCCGAAGCCGTCTGGTTTTAAGTAAGGGTTAATGGAGGTATTGATTAGCTAGGCTGGCTTCGATCTTGCCAGAACGACGCGCGCGTAAAGTTGGGTAAATCGGTGAGTGGTTGTATAGGGGGTTAAGCGGTTACTGGAGGGGGTAAGCGGTTGGCTAGGAAGTGAACAGGGCTGGATTATGTGATTGTGATCACAGGAGATTGTGGCCTGCGACTCTGTTGGTTAACGCTCCTCCCCAACCGGGGAGGAGCAGGCGAGGCCATTACACCGCGACTTCCATGTCCATCATCACCGGGTGGAAACGGCGTTTAAAGTAAATCAGGCCGTGGCCTTGCGGGCTCAGGGTAATATTGCGGATCTCCACCAGATATACCAGGTGGGTACCGATGGTTTGCACCTGGCTAATCTCGCCTTCGAGACTGGCCAGCGAGCCCTTCAGCACCGGCTGCCCGAGCGCGCCGTGCTGCCAGCCGCTGAGGGCAAACCGCTCTTCCATCGTCACCCCGGTCATCCCGGCGAAATGACGGGCCATGATTTCCTGTTCGTGGTTCAGCACGTTGATGCACAACTTGCCGTTGCCCTGAAACACCGGGTTCATCGCGCTGTTGGCGTTGATACACACCATCACCGATGGCGGCGTATCCGTCACCGAGCACACCGCCGTGGCGGTAATCCCGCAGCGGCCGGCTTCGCCTGCGGTAGTGACCACATTCACCGCCGCCGACAGGCTGGCCATGGCATCGCGAAAACGCAGGCGTTGTTCATCTAATTGCATTATGACCTCCCGCTGCGAATTACTTCAGCAGCTTATCCAACATGTTGATATCAGCGTTATTGTGCAGATGCGGCACCGTCCAGCCGTTCTGGTCGTACTCGGACAGGCAGCGGTCGACCATCGCCATCATCTTGTCCATATTGCCGGAGCTCTGCGCCTGGCGCAGACACTGCAGGCGAATCTCATCCTGGCTACCGGAGTAGTTGATTTCATACAGCTCGTGGCGGCCGCCGAATTCGCTGCCGATGGCGTCCCACATCAGTTTGAGGATCTTGATGCGTTCAACGTGATCCATACCGTTGGAGCCGCGCACGTACTTCGCCAGATACTGGTCGATCTGCGGGTTGTTCAGATCGCGGGCGCTGGACGGCAGATAAATCAGGCCGCTGGTGACGTTGCGCTCGATGATGTTTTTGATCTTGGCGTAGGCCATCGGGGCCATCACGCGATAGGTCTGCAGCGCGGCGTGATCCGGCAGCCATGCGCCGTTGACCCACGGCGTCGCTTCCGAGCACATGGAATCGCTTAACGCCCAGAACATGTTGCGCCACGCCACAACTTCGCCAAGGTCGGCCTGCACACCGCGGAATTCGAGGGTACCGGTACATTCCAGAGAACGCTTCAGCAGGGCGGTGATAAAGTCCAGTTTCACCGCCAGGCGCACGCAGGCCTGCAGCGGATACATGCGGGCGAAACCGCCCTCCATGGTCCAGCGACGGCAGCGGTCAAAGTCGCGGTAAATCAGCACGTTCTCCCAGGGGATCAGCACTTTATCCATGACCAAAATCGCGTCGTTCTCGTCGAAACGGCTGGAGAGCGGATAGTCGTACGGGGACCCGGTCGCGCCGGCGACCATCTCATAGGAGGCGCGGGAGATAAGCTTCACCCCTTCGGCATCCATCGGCGCGACGAACATCAGCGCGAAGTCCGGGTTCTCGCCCATCACCTGTGCGGAGCCGAAGCCGATCATGTTGTAGTGGGTCAGCGCCGAGTTGGTGGCGACTACTTTCGCGCCGCTGACGATGATCCCGGCATCGGTCTCTTTTTCCAGCTTGATGTAGACATCCTTCACTTCATCAGCCGGCTTGTGGCGGTCGATCGGCGGGTTGACGATCGCATGGTTAAAGTACAGGCCGGTTTCCTGAATGCGGGTGTACCAGTTGCGGGCGTTCTGCTCGAACTGGCCGTAAAACGCCGGGTTGGCGCCCAGCGCGCAGCCGAAGGCGGCTTTGTAGTCCGGGGTGCGGCCCATCCAGCCGTAGCTTAAGCGTGACCACTCGGCGATGGCGTCGCGCTGCTGGCGCAGATCGTCGGCGCTTTTCGCCACGCGGAAGAATTTATGGGTGTAGCCGCCGCTGCCGGTATCGGTGCCCCAGCACAGGGAATCCTGCATCTCCGGTTTGTGCAGCGCATCGTACAGTTGCGCGACAGAAGCCGCGGCGTTACGGAAGGCCGGGTGGGTGGTGACATCCTTCACGCGCTCGCCGTAGATATAAATTTCGCGGCCATCCTGCAGGCTTTTTAAATATTCTTCGCCAGTTAACGGGCGTTTCGCGTCGGCGCGGAAATCTTCAGGTTTCATAGGGGCCTCTTCAGTATTTATCGGAAAATAATGTTAAATATATGTTTTGTTTTTGTTGTTTAATTGAAGCGGTTATTGCGCTTGTCGTGAAGGGACGTTTGCGACAACGACGGGTACTTTTCAGGCGGGAGTGAATTTTGTGATCTCTGCAGCTTTTGCCGGCTGGCGCGGCGCTGACCCGACCTGTGGGCCATCGTCCGGCAGGCGCAGCGCCAGCGGGGACTTACGATACCGGTACTTTTTGCGCCCGGTAGCTGCTGGGCGAGCAGCCGACCTGGCGGCTAAAAAAGCGCGCAAAATAAGCGGGATCTTTAAACCCCAGCTGCCAGGCTATCTCATTAACCGCGCTATCGGAAAACAACAGCAGCCGCTTCGCCTCGCGTAGCTGGCGGTCGAATATCAGCCGCTTCGGCGAACGGTTGGCAAAGCGGCGACAGATATCGGTCAGCCGCGATTCGGTCAGGTGTAGCTCCCTGGCGTAATCCGGTACCGTCCAGTGCTGATGGTAGTGGCTGTCGATCATCTGGTTAAAGCGCTGGAATAGCTTCAGCTCGCCGCGCATGCCGCTGGCAGCGTGATCGTCGAGCTTTGCGTTACGCAATAGCAGGGTAAAGACCGCCTGCGCCAGCAGCGCCAGGGTATGCTCGCGCCCCGGCAACTGGGCGGTAGATTCCCGGCGAATCAGCTGCCAGTAGTGCGCCAGCGCCGCCAGCTCGTCGGGTTTATCCGCCAGCGACAGGCAGATCCCCGGCAGGCCGAAGGTCTCCCGCGTGCCGGGATAAAGCACCTCCAGCAGCGGCCAGATGAGTTCTTCGTGCACCGTCAACACGTGACCATCGCTATCGGACTCGGTAATAAAGGCGTGCGGCACCGAAGGCGGCGTTATCACAAACAGCGGCGCCTGCACCGAGTAGCGATGGTCATCAAGCTGCAGCTCAATCTGCCCGGTATCAAGAAAGTGCATCTGAAAATAGCGGTCGTGGCGATGCGCCTGCATGTCGCGGCCAAAAAAGGCCGCCATACGGGCAAACGACTGATAGTGCACCTCTTCGGTACCCAGGCTCTCGTCGTAATCTTTATTGATGTCGATGTTGGCGATGGAATGCTGACACATACCCGCTCCTTAGTGGCCTTTTTGCGCCGCTAAGCCCGGCGCGGCGGCGGCGTCCTCACGCTGGCTCATTGGAATGCGGGTGAGCACCAGCGCGCCGACGATCAGCAGTCCGGCGACAAACCACAGCCCGGAGCTAAAGCTGCCGGTGGTATCACGCAAAATGCCGATCAACAGCGGGCTGACGGCAGAGCCGACGTTGCCGATGGCGTTGATCACCGCCAGCGCCACCGCGCGCGACTGCAGGCTGATCACCCGATCCGGGGTGGTCCAGAAAATGGCCATCGCGGTAAAGGATCCCACCGAAGCCATAATAATGCCGATCAGCTGGATCAGGCTGTGGTGCGTTGCCGAAGCCAGCAGCCAACCCGCCGCGGCGAACAGGTAGGGCAGGATGGTATGCATCTTGCGCTCTTTGCGCCGGTCGGAGCGGCGACTCCACCAGATCATGCCGAAAATGGTGCAGAACTGCGGGATCGCCGCCAGCAGGCCAATCATGATGTTGCTACTGCCGGTGTTGAAGCTCTGCAGGATCTGCGGCGTCCAGATATTAATGGCGCTGAGGGTATTGGTCAGGCAGAAGTAGGCCAGGGTATACATCAGCACCGCTGGCGTCAGGACTTCGCGCAGCGTGGAACGCGGCGAAGCCGGGACGATCGCCGCATGTTCCCGTTCGCGATCGATCATCGCCTTCAGCGCCTGTTTCTCTTCGTTATCCAGCCAGTTGGCTTTATCCGGCGTGTCGTTGAGGAAGAACCAGGTGACGACGCCAAGCACCACCGATGGCAGGCCTTCCAGCAGAAACAGCCACTGCCAGCCCTTCAGGTTCCACAGGCCGTCGAGCGCCAGAATATAGCCGGAAAGTATCGAGCCGAGCATCATCGTCACCGGCATGGCGATCATAAACAGGGCGTTGGCGCGGGCGCGATGGTAGGCCGGGAACCACCAGGTCAGATAGACGAGGATCCCTGGTAGGAAACCAGCCTCGGCGATGCCGACCAGCATGCGCAGGATGTACAGCGTATGCGGGCTGGTGGCGAACATGGTACAGGTCGAGGCGATCCCCCAGACCACCATGATCCCGGCGATCCAACGGCGCGCGCCAACTTTCGCCAGCATGATATTGCTGGGGATCCCGCACAGCACGTAGGTGACGTAGAACAGCGTCGCCGCCAGGCCGAACATGGTGGAGGTCAGACCGAGGTCTTTGCCCATCGTCAGGCCGGCGAAGCCGATATTAATGCGGTCCAAAAATGAGAAAACAAAGAGAACGAACAGGAAGGTGATCAGGCGGCGGAACAGCTTTTTGATCACCCGGTTTTCTACTTCAACGGATTTATTATCATTGTGTTGCAGGGTAGAGGTAGTCATGTTGCGCTCCACATTATCCGTTCAATAGACGGATTTATTGTTATCGGTTGTGGTCGTTGCGGTGTGGGTAAACCGGGCCGCCAGCGCTTCTGCGCCGCGGGCCAGCAGGGTGGTATCGACGCCGACGGCGACGAACAGCGCGCCCAGTTCGAGATAGCGCTTCGCCAGCTGTTCATTGGCCATCAGGATCCCCGGCGCTTTACCGGCCTGACGGATTTGCTGGATGGCATCTTCAATGGCGGCCTGTACTTCCGGGTGCTGCGGATTGCCGCCGTGACCCATATCGGCGCTGAGGTCCGCCGGGCCGATAAACACCCCGTCCACCCCGTCGACATCGAGGATCTGCGGCAGATTTTTCAGCGCTTCACGGGTCTCAATCTGTACCAGGACGCACATGGCGTCGTTGGCCTGGTGGAGATAATCCGGCACGCGGTTCCAGCGTGAGGCGCGGGCCAGCGCGCTGCCGACGCCGCGCATGCCGGCGGGCGGGTAGCGAGTGGCTCTGACCGCCAGCCGCGCTTCGTCGGCGTTCTGCACCATCGGCACCAGCAGGGTTTGCGCGCCGATATCCAATAGCTGTTTGATCTGCACCGGGTCGTTCCACGATGGGCGGACTACCGGCTGGCTAGGGTAGGGCGCGATGGCCTGAAGCTGGGTTAGCACCGTTTGTACATTGTTGGGCGCGTGTTCGCCGTCGATCAGCAGCCAGTCGAAGCCGGCGCCAGCCAGCAGTTCGGCGCTGTAGCTACTGCACAGCCCAAGCCACAGGCCGATTTGCGGACGCCCGGCCTTGAGCGCCGCTTTAAAAGCGTTGTTCATGTTGCTCTCCTCAGACAAAGCGGCAGCTGATGGCGCCCATATTGCCGTAGTCGACATGGAAGGTATCGCCCTTGCGTGCCGGTACCGGACGGGTAAAGGAGCCGCCGAGAATAATCTGCCCGGCTTCGAGCTGAACATCGTACGGCGCCAGCTTGTTGGCCAGCCAGGCCACGCCGTTGGCCGGGTGATTGAGCACCCCGGCGGCGACGCCGGTCTCCTCAATCACGCCGTTGCGGTACAGCAGGGCGGAGATCCAGCGCAGATCCAGCTCGTCGGGTTTAATCGGGCGGCCGCCGAGGATCACCCCGGCGTTGGCGGCGTTATCGGAAATGGTGTCGAACACTTTGCGCGGGCGCTGGGTTTCCGGATCGATGTTGTGGCAGCGGGCGTCAATAAGCTCCAGCGCCGGAATAACGAAGTCGGTGGCGTTGTAGACATCAAACAGCGTGCAGTTCGGGCCGCGCAGCGGTTTGGCCAGCACGAAGGCCAGCTCGACTTCGATACGCGGAACGATAAAGCGGTCGGTGGGGATATCGCTGCCGTCGTGGAAGAACATATCGTCAAGCAGCGCGCCGTAGTCCGGCTCGCTGATCTGCGAGCTGGCCTGCATGGCTTTTGAGGTCAGACCGATCTTGTGGCCTTTGAGTACGCGGCCTTCGGCGATCTTCATCTCGACCCACTCGCGCTGGACGGCGTAAGCGTCCTCAATGGTGATCGACGGATAATCCAGCGAGATCGCGCGGATCTGTTCACGCTGTTTTTCAGCCTGATTCAGCCGCTGGGCAATCAGGGTTCGGGTCTGTTTATCGAGCATAGTGATTCCTGTGGCATTACCGGAAATGTGCACAATCAAGTAGCCCGGGCGAGGCGTTTACGCCGACCCCGGGGTGGCCCGGAGCAAACCCCGGCGTCGCGTTGCTCGGCCGGGCTACCAGCTTGAGCCTCGATGTATTATTTAAATAACGCGTGCACGTTGTTCTGTTTGTAGTTCAGCGTCGGGTCGAGCTCTTCCATGGCGAACGACAGCGCCAGGTAGCGACTCTCCATCAGCGCCGCGAAATGGGATTTGATCAGCGCGAACAGCATATCTCCCACGTCCTGACGGCTCTCCAGGCTGCGCCCGGAGCCGATCTTCAGCGTCATATGGACAAAGGCGTAATCCTGCTTGCCGTCGGCCATCTGCCAGGTATCGAGCCAGTGGGCACGGCTGCGGATCCCGCCGATCGGAAAGATGCCGGTGGCGGCCAGCGCCTCGTTGACTTTGGCGAACAGTCCGGGCAGATCGGCCTGCTCGCGGATGTTGTCGGTACATTCGGCGATAAAATGCGGCATGGGGCCCCCTTACGCCTGCGCCGGCAGCGGGAACACGGCGTTAACCTGGCCGGTACCGGAGCTGGCGAACAGCTCGGTGATAAACTCCACCTTGCCGTCATATTTATCCCAGCCCAGCAGGCCGAGCAGCATCACCGTGTCGTGCATGTTGCCTTCGCCGTAGCAGTAGTCGGCGTACTCCGGCAGCATGGTGCAGAACTCTTTAAATTTGCCCTCGCGCCACAGCTTCACCACCCGCTCATCCATCTGATGATCGAACTCGCGGGTGTAGCTGTTCATCCCCTCTTCGGCGCGTTGATCGTCGATAAAGCGGTGCGACAGCGAGCCGCTGGCCAGCACCGCCACGGTGCCGTCATATTTCTCAATGGCTTTGAGGATCGCTTCGCCCAGCCTGCGGCTGTCGGCAAAGTCGTGAACGGTACAGAAGGCGGAAATAGACACCACCTTGAAGTGCTTATCGCTGTTCATGTAGCGCATCGGCACCAGGGTGCCGTACTCCAGCTTCAGGCTCGGAATATTGTGCGCTTTGGCGCGTACCCCGAGCTTCACCGCCTCGTCGGCGATGAGCTGGCCCAGCTCCGGGTTGCCGTCGTAGTCGTAGGTCATGTCGCGAATAAAATGCGGCAGTTCGTTACTGGTGTAGACGCCCTGGAAATGGTCGGCGCAGTTGATGTGGTAGGCGCTGTTGACCAGCCAGTGGGTGTCGAACACGATGATGGTATCGACGCCCATTTCGCGGCAGCGCTTGCCAATTTCTTTATGTCCGTCGATAGCGCCCTGGCGGCAGCCGTGGTTTTTCCCGGGCAGCTCAGACAGATACATCGACGGCACGTGAGTGATTTTTGCTGCTAACGCTAACTTACCCATATCAGACTCCCCATTTCGGGATCGGATGGTCGCCCATCGAGATGCAGACGTTTTTCATTTCGGCGAACACTTCAAAGCTGTACTCGCCGCCTTCGCGGCCGGTGCCGGAGGCCTTCACGCCGCCGAACGGCTGACGCAGGTCGCGCACGTTCTGGGTGTTGACGAACACCATCCCGGCTTCAATACCGCGCGCCAGACGCAGCACTTTGCTGACGTCCTGGGTCCAGATATACGACGCCAGGCCGTATTCCACATCGTTAGCCAGGCGCAGCCCTTCCGCTTCGTCTTTGAACGGCAGCAGGCAGGCGACCGGGCCAAAAATCTCTTCCTGCGCGACGCGCATGCGGTTGTCGACATCCGCCAGCACCGTCGGGCGCAGGAAGTTGCCGGCTTTCAGATGCGCCGGCAGGTCGGACGGCTTATCCGCGCCGCCGGCCAGCAGGGTGGCCCCCTCTTCGATGCCGAGGCGAATGTAACCGGACACTTTCTCCCAGTGCTGTTGGCTAATCAGCGCGCCGACCTGGGTATTCGGATCGGTCGGATCGCCCACGCGCAGGCGGTTGGCGCGCTCGGCGAAGCGCTTGACGAACTCCGGATAAATACTCTGCTGAATAAAGATGCGCGAGCCGGCGGTGCAGCGTTCGCCGTTGATCGAGAAGATGGTGAACAGCGCGGCGTCGAGCGCGCGCTCGATATCGGCATCTTCAAAAATCAGCACCGGCGATTTGCCGCCCAGCTCCATGGAGTACTTTTTCAGCCCGGCGTTTTTCATGATGTTGCGCCCGGTGGCGGTGCCGCCGGTGAAGGAGACGGCGCGCACATCATGATGGCGCACCAGCGCGTCGCCGGCGGTGGCGCCGTAGCCCTGCACCACGTTCAGCACGCCGGCCGGGATCCCGGCCTCCAGCGCCAGCTCGCCCAGACGATCGGCGGTCAGCGGAGACAGCTCGGACATTTTCAGCACTGCGGTATTGCCTAAGGCCAGGCACGGCGCCACCTTCCAGGTGGCGGTCATAAACGGCACGTTCCACGGCGACACCAGCGCGCAGACGCCCACCGGCTGCACGAGGGTGTAGTTGAGCATCTTGTCGTCGACCGGATAGGTCTTGCCGTTCATCTGCTGGCACACTTCGGCGAAAAATTCGAAATTGTGTGAGGCGCGCGGGATCAGCACGTTTTTGGTCTGGTGGATAGGCAGGCCGGTATCGGCAGTTTCCATCGCCGCGATCTCCGGGACGTTCTGATCGATCAGATCCCCCAGGCGGCGCATCAGGCGCGCGCGCTCTTTCATCGGCAGGTTAGCCCACTTCGGGAAGGCCGCTTTCGCCGCCGCTACCGCCTGATGGACTTCACTTTCACCGCCGGCGGCGACTTCCGCCAGCACTTCGCCGGTGGCCGGGTTGGTGGTATGAAAATAGTCTGCGCCGGCAACGTTTTTACCGTTAATCCAATGGTTAATCTTTTTCATGACAGTGTCTCCTCATACGCTTGCTGGCTGATGATATGGTTGACCAGGCGGCCCACGCCCTCGACTTCAACGATCACCTCGTCGCCCGGCACCACGTCGGACAGCCCCTTCGGCGTGCCGGTGGCGATCATGTCGCCCGGTTGCAGGGTCATAAATTCGCTTAAGTAAGCGATGAGGAACGGGATGCTGAAGATCAGATCGGCGGTGGTGCCCTGCTGGCGCAGCTCGTCGTTGACCCAGGTGCGCAGCGCCAGATTATGCGGATCCGGGATCGCCTCTTTGCCGACGATCCACGGGCCGATCGGCGTCAGGGTGTCGCGGCTTTTCACCCGCAGGTTCGGCCGATAGTAGTTTTCCAGATAGTCGCGGATCGCGTAGTCGTTGCACACGGTATAGCCGGCGACATAGTCCATGGCCTCGGCTTCGCTGACGCGGCGCGCGGTTTTACCGATCACCACCACCAGCTCGGCTTCGTAGTGCATGTATTCGACGTTATCCGGGCGTACCGACTGCTGCTGGTGGCCAGTAAAGGTGTTTGGCGCTTTGATGAACACCAACGGCTCGGTTGGCGGCTTAAACTCCAGCTCGCTGGCGTGGTCGGCGTAGTTCAGCCCCAGCGCGAACAGCGTGCCGTCGGCGGGCGGCAGCCAACGGAATTCACCTTCTTTTAATACCGTGCCATCGTCCAGGCGCACCTGGTCGCGTTCATCGACCAGCACGTCGCGTACCTGTCCCTGCCATTCAATGCGTGCCTGTTTCATGCCAGCTCTCCTTCTGCGACAACCGGGTTTTCCAGCGTCGGGAAACCGTCGGCGAGGATACGTACCCGGTCGCCGGGGCGCAGCGTGACGCGGGAGTGGGGCGTACCGATGAGGATCGCGTCGCCGGGATTGAGGGTGGCGAACTCGCTCAAGGCGCTCAGCAGCTGCGCGGCGTTACGCTGCAGATCGCCGGTATGCCAGCTGTCCGCTTCGCGGCCGTTGATTTCGGTGATGATGGTCAGGTTATCGACGTTGCGCACCGGCGACAGCGCGCCGAGGGGGCAGAAGCCATCGCGGCACTTGGCCTTGATCGCCGGGCGATAAAAACTCTCTTCCGGCAGGCTGACGTCGTTAGCCAGCGCGTAGCCGGCGATATAGTTTGCCGCCTCTTCTTCCGCCACCTTGCGCGCGGTTTTGCCGACAATCAGCGCCACGGTGGCGCCGCTTTGCACGATTTCACCCGGCGGATAGGGGATCGCCTCGCCATCGCCAATCACGGTATTGCGCGGCTTGATAAACCAGACCGCGGTTTTCGGCGGCGTCTTGTAGGGGGCCTGTTGAAACGCCTCGCGCCAGGCGTCTAGCTGGCTGCGATGATTGAGCGCAACGGCGAAGATGGTACCTTTCATTCACCACTCCTCTGGGACTGATTTCGGTTCAAAGGGATTTCGTTAATATATTAATGATCATCTTTTATGCTTTGCGCTGAGGTTTAGCAACTGGAAGTGAATGTTTTGTGATCTGATTAACACAATATTTACACGTCAGTAACTTATTTATTATTAATCAACGAGTTGAATATTTTTCAGGGAAAGACTGGTACTTTTCAGGTGCAGAAACCGGTTGTACATGGCAGGATTAACGCTAATTATTAATTTGTTAATAAGTTTTAGATGAGGCCGTTGAGGGGAAACTATGCATGATTCATTAACCATTGCCTTGTTGCAGGCGCGTGAAGCGGCGATGGCCTACTTTCGACCGATCGTTAAACGACACAATCTCACCGAACAGCAGTGGCGGATCGTGCGGATCCTCGCCGAACGTCCGTCGATGGACTTTCACGATCTGGCTTTTCGCGCCTGTATCCTGCGCCCCAGTCTGACCGGTATTTTGACGCGTATGGAGCGGGATGGACTGGTGCTGCGCCTGAAGCCGGTTAACGATCAGCGCAAGCTATACGTCTCGCTGACGCCTGCCGGAACCGCGCTGTACGAAAGCGCCCAGGCGGAGGTGGAAGAAACCTATCGCCTGCTGGAGGCTCAGTTCACTACGGAAAAGCTGCAGCAACTGACCTCGCTGCTGGAGGAGTTTATTGCGCTTGGCGTCCCTGCCGGGCGCGGTGATGAAGAAGAGTAGCGGTTACGGCTCGGCGCTCAGCCTGGCGAGGGCAATAAGCGTTTCCGCGCGGGCGGGGGACAGCGGCTCTCTCGGCTGCGGCAGCGGCCAGCCATACAGCCAGCGGGCGCTGGCGGCGCAGGTGCGCCCTTGACAGGCGCCCATTCCGCAGCGCTGGGTCAGTTTGGCCTGCAGCCAGTCGTCGGCGGCAGCCACGTCGCCGCAGCGCACATCTTCGCAACGGCACAGCAGGCTCTCCGGCGTCGCCGCGTTTTTCAACGACTCTGCCAGCTGGAAGGTGCGGTTGATAGCCGCGGCGAAGCGCTGCCAGCGGGCGCGACGGGCAAATCGCGCCTGGGCCTGCTGGCTGGCACCGGCGGCGGCATACCCGGCGATTTCGCCCTCCACCAGCGCCAGCTCGCTCCCGCCGAAACCGGTGCACTCCCCGGCGGCGTAGACATCCGCGATGCTGGTCTCCTGCCAGCGGTTAACCTGGATCGCCTCCTGCGCCGTGGTGCAACCGAACAGCAGCCCCGTCTCGATATTGGGCACCAGCCCGTAGCCGATGGCCAGCTGATCGCAGGCGATAGTCCGCTCGACGCCGCGCTGGCGCAATGTCACGGCCTCCAGCCGCGTTGTGCCGTGGGCGCGGATCGCCTGGGCGCCGCTAAGATAGCCTTTCGGGGCCAGCGTCGCTAACTGGCGCAGCTTCTGCGGCCAGCGCCACAGCCCGCTGGCGAAGCGCAGCAGCGCCGGGAGCGCCGCTTGCTCAATGATATTCGTTACCTGGCCTCCGGCCTTATTCACCGTATCCGCCACCGCCAGCAGCAGCGGGCCGCTGCCGGCAATCACCACCTTTTCTCCTTTCAGCGACAGGCCCTGCTTGATCTGCGCCTGCAGGCCGCCCGCGCCGGTCACGCCGGGTAAGGTCCAGCCGGGAAAGGGCAGCGACAGCTCGCGCGCACCGCAGCAGAGGATCAGTTTCTGCCAGTCAACCACGCCCCCGCCGTCGGCGGTTTCAAACAGCACGCTGCGCGCGGAGGGGCGGGCAATCAGCCGCGCGCCGTTCACCATCCGGATGGCGGCAGACGCGGCGATGGCGTCGCGGTAGCGCCGGGCCAGGGCGGGCAGCGTCGTCTGCGGGCCGGCGCGCCAGATTTGCCCGCCGGGTGCGGGGTTATCGTCGAGAATAATGACCTGCTTATTGCAGGCGGCGGCAGAGAGCGCGGCCGCCATGCCGGCGGGGCCGGCGCCGAGGATTAAAATGTCACAGCGCAGCGTGTGCATAGCGGCTCCTTTCTATTTGCATGCCGGCCCGGCACAGGGTCTGGCAGGCCAGCACCCGCCGGCCGTCGACGGTGATCCGGCACTCCTGGCAGATCCCCATGCCGCAAAACGGCGCGCGGGGGTCGCCGTTAACCGCCTGGCGGGTGGTGGGATCGCCGGTCAACGCCAGCGCCGCCGCCACGCTGATCCCTTCCGGCACCGTCAGCGCTTCGCCATCGACAGTGATATTGAGCGTGTTATTCATGCGATCGCCTCCTGATGATACAGACGGGTCGGGAGCCAGGCCTCAGGCGCCAGCGGGCAGCGTTCGCCGAGGATCTGCGCCGCCAGCAGCTCAGCCGTCGCCGGGGCGGTGGTGACGCCCAGCCCTTCATGGCCCAGCGCCAGCCATACACCGCGGCGCGTGGGGTGCGGGCCAATCAGCGGATTGCCATCCTGTGAGGCGGCGCGCAGGCCGCTCCAGCAGCGGATGATATTCAGCGTCGCCAGCGCCGGCACAAAATGGCGGGCGCGATCGAGCATCTGCCCCAGCAAGGGGAGATCCAGCTGGCGCTCGCGGTTATCAAACTGGCGCGACGAGCCAATCAGCAGCTGGCCGGTGGGCCGCGGCTGCAGGTTAAAGGCCACCGAGGTGCCGCCGCCGTGGGCGCTGGCGCCGTAACCCAGTTCAACCAGCTGGTGATGCACCCGCGGCCCGTAGCGATCGGTTATCGCCAGTTGGCCTTTTTTCGGCCGCAGCCAGTTTTCCGCTAACAGCGCGTTGGCTTCAAGTCCGCAGGCCACCACGATGGCCCGCGCCTGTAGCCGTTTGCCGCTGGCGAGCTGTACCTGTGGTTCGGTAATCGCCTGCGCGCTGTCGCGCAGGCAGGTGAGATGGTCTCCGGCATCGGCCACCAGCCAGCGGGCGACGTTCGGCGCGTAGACGATACCATCGCCGGGCACCCATAGCCCGCCGGCCAGCCCGCTGCGCAGCAGCGGTTCGCGCCCGGCGATCTGCTGCGGGGTCTGCAGCTCGCTGTGGACCTGATAGCCTGCCAGCCGCCGCTGTTTTTCGCCCGCGACGGCCATCTCTTCTTCGCTATCCGCCAGCCACAGCGTGCCGCAGCCGCGCCAGGCGCAAGCGTCGGGCATCCGCGGCGTGATGGCGCGCCAGCGCGCCAGCGACCACGCCGACAGCGCCAGTTCGGCGGGGTCGTCATCCATGCACACCAGATGGCCCATACCGGCCGCTGTCGCGCCGGGCTGACCGTCGTCGATAAGCGTCACGCTCTGCCCCCGCTTCGCCAGCTGCCACGCGCAAGCGGCGCCGATGATCCCGGCGCCGATCACGATGACATCGCACGACTTCACGGGGCGATCCCCCAGCAAAAGGGATCGTCCGGGTTGAGGATCAACTGATTATCGCCGCACACCCAGGCTTCGCCGCGGATCGTGGGGATGATGCCCGCGGCGGCGCGCTGGTAGCTGGCGGTAAACTGGCTGCCGATGATGCTGGCCTGGCGCCAGATCGCTCCCGGCTGCAGTTTGCCATCCTGCGCCAGGCAGGCCAGCTTGGCGCTGGTGCCGGTGCCGCACGGCGAACGATCCCAGGCCTTTCCCGGACAGAGTACGAAGCTGCGGCTGTCGGCGGCATCGTCATCGGCGAACAGCTCGATATGATCGATAATGCCGCCGTCGTCGCCGCGGATCCCCGCGGCTTCCAGCCCCTCGCGCACCGCCCAGGCGTAGTCGGTGAGCTGTGGGATGTGCTCCGGGGTAATGGCGAACGGGTGATCGTTGATCAGGAAAAACCAGTTGCCGCCCCAGGCAATATCGCCGACGACGGGGCCGGGCGCGGTCTCCACGCGGACCTGCTTTTTCCAGCGGCGGGCCGGGACGTTTTGCACCGATACGCTGCCATCGTCGTGCAACGTGGCGCTTACGTCGCCGACCGGGGTTTCAATCAGATGTACGCCTGGCTGGATACGGCCAAGCCACGCCAGCGAGGCGATAAGCCCGATGGTGCCGTGGCCGCACATATTCAGAAAACCGGCGTTGTTGAAGAAAATGACGCCAGCGGTGGCCGCCGCCGAGACCGGCTGGCACAGCAGCGCGCCGACCAGCACATCGTTGCCGCGCGGTTCGAGAATCACCGCCTGACGCCAGCGATCGAAGTCACGGGCGAAACGGTCGCGGCGCTGCGCCATGCTGCCGCCGCCGAGGTCGGGGAAGCCGTCAACGATCAGGCGGGTGGGTTCGCCGCCGGTGTGTGAATCAATGGCTCTCAGCGCAATAGGGGGGCGTGGCGCGGTCATTCTGCTCTCCGAAAGTTAACAACATGTTTCATCATGCTGGCGCAACCCGGGGCGGGCGGCTTGAGCACTTTCGGCAGAGATAATGACGAAATCGGCATAATCGTGCCGGGGTGATGTGCATACGTTGCATAGTTATTTCTTATTAATCATTTGGTTAATGGCGTGGTAAACCGAAAGTGGCGATTGCGCCAGTGGATAAACCAGGGGAAGGCGTAAAGCGGATCCAGGATCGCAAAACCGGCGGTTACCGCTTGAGGTGTTAACAGGAAGTGAATAAATATCCTTCGGTCACTTACCATGAGGAAGCCCTATGATCGGTGTTTCTGAAGCGGCGCCGCCGCGCGCTGTTAATCAACCGGAGCTGGCGGTCGATGAGCTGAGCCAGATCTGCGAAGGGCTGGCGCGCCAGCGGCCGGAGAATATGCCGGCGCTGCTCAATGCCCTGGCGCTGATCGCCCCCCTGCTCAATGCCATCCCCAACGTGGTCTTTTTTATCAAAGACCGCGAGGCGCGTTATCTGCTGGCGAACCTGACGCTGGCCCGCCGCTGCGGTTTCAAAACCGTCTCCTCGCTGCTGGGGAAAACCTCCGCCGACGTCTTTCCTTCCACGCTGGGGCAGGGGTACACCGAACAGGATCTTCGGGTATTACGGGAGGGCGTGACCCTGCGCGACCAGCTGGAAATGCATCTCTACAATGGCCGGGAACGAGGCTGGTGCCTGACGCAGAAGCTGGCGCTGCGCGATGTCCGCGGTCAGGTGATCGGCATGGCCGGGATCTCTCACGATCTGCAGGAGGCCCACGCCCGCCATCCGGCGTGGCAGCGGCTGGCGATCGTCGACGATCATATCCGGCGCCACTATCACCGGCCGATCGCCATGGAAGAGTTGACCGCCCTAAGCGGGATGTCGATTGCGCAGATCGAGCGCTACTGCAAGCGGATCTTTCATCTCACCCCGCGGCAGATGATCCACAAAGTGCGTCTGGAAAAAGCCACCGAACTGCTGGCCGGCGATACGCCGATTACCGATATCGCCTTGCAGTGCGGCTATACCGATCACAGCGCCTTCAGCCGCCAGTTCAAAGCGATGACCGGCTCGACGCCGCGCGATTTTCGCCTGACGCTGCAGGGATAACGGCTGGCTCACACTTTTGTCGACTGTGCTAATTTCGTCATCGGATTAAGGGAAAACCGACAAGCCGCCGGTTCCGCTACGCGTCAATCTGTCAGTGAATATTCACCAATCATTCACCTCGACTTAACAAAATGACGACAAGGAACCGAGCATGAGCAATAAAGCGATTCACTGGAGCGGCGTATTCCCGGCGGTTAGCACGCAGTTTCGTAGCGATTACTCCCTCGATTTAGACGCCACCCACGCGGTGATGAAAAACCTGGTCAAAGATGGCGTTTCCGGGCTGGTGGTGTGCGGCAGCGTCGGGGAGAACACCTCCCTGAGCACTGATGAAAAATTGCAGATTATCGAAGTGGCGAAAGATGCCGCCGGCGGCAAAATTCCGGTGATCGCCGGGGTGGCCGAGTTCACCACCGCCTTTGCCCAGAAGATGGCGAAAGAGGCGGAGCGCGTCGGCGTCGACGGGATCATGGTGATGCCGGCGCTGGTCTACTCCTCAAAACCGCATGAAACCGCCGCCCACTTCCGCAGCGTGGCCACCGCCACCGACCTGCCGATCATGGTCTACAACAACCCGCCGATATACAAAAACGACGTGACGCCGGACATTCTCGCCACCCTGACCGATTGCGACAACATCGTCTGCTTTAAAGACTCCTCCGGCGATACCCGCCGCTTTATCGACCTGCGTAACACCGTTGGCGATCGCTTCGTGCTGTTTGCCGGGCTGGATGACGTGGTGGTGGAAAGTATCGCCGTCGGCGCGGAAGGGTGGATCTCCGGAATGTCCAACGCCTTCCCGCGCGAAGGGGAAACGTTATTCCGTCTCGCCCGCCAACAGCGTTACGAAGAGGCAATGGCGCTGTACCGCTGGTTCATGCCGCTGCTGCATCTCGATGCGCGTCCGGATCTGGTGCAGTGCATCAAGCTGTGCGAAGAGCTACTCGGACGCGGCAGCGCCGTGACCCGTCCGCCGCGTCTGGCGCTGGAAGGGGAAACGCGCCAGCAGGTGGTGGCGATCGTGGAACAGGCGCTGGCGACTCGTCCAGCCCTGCCGGACGTCGGCCTCTGAACCCAGGAGTCAGTATGAATGCATCTCAGACCATGGCGGGACGGCAGTTTATTGCCGGCCGCCGCGTTGCCAGCGGCGAGGCGACGCTATTGAGCCTGCGGGCGGTGGATGGGGAAGCCACCGGCCATCGCTTTTATCCGGCTTCATGCGAGGAGGCCGCCCAGGCCGCGGAGGCGGCACAGCAGGCGTTTGCCGTTTATTCACAAACCACGCCGCAGCAGCGGGCGCGCTTTCTCTGCGCCATTGCCGATGAGCTGGACGCGCTGGGGGAAGCGTTTTTTGCACTCGCCGAACAGGAGACCGCGCTGCCGCTGGCGCGGCTGCAGGGCGAGCGGGCGCGCACCAGCGGCCAGCTGCGGATGTTTGCTGGCGTGATCCTGCGCGGGGATACCTTCGCCGCCCGTATTGATACCGCCTTAGCCGACCGTCAACCGCTGCCGCGCCCGGACCTGCGCCAGTATCAGCAGGCGTTAGGGCCGGTGGCAGTGTTTGGCGCCAGCAACTTTCCGCTGGCCTTTTCCACCGCTGGCGGCGATACCGCCTCGGCGCTGGCGGCGGGCTGCCCGGTGGTGGTGAAGGCCCATCCGGGCCATATGGCCACCGCCGAGCTGACCGCTGAAGCGATCGTCCGGGCGGTCGCGCGATGCGGGTTACCCGGCGGCGTCTTCAATATGATTTTCGGGACTGATATCGGCGCCGAATTAGTCCGCCATCCGGCGATTCAGGCCGTTGGCTTTACCGGCTCACTGGCCGGCGGTAAGGCGCTGTATCAACTGGCGCAGCAGCGTTCGCAGCCAATCCCGCTGTTTGCTGAAATGTCGGCGATTAACCCGCTGATTATTCTACCGCAGGCGCTGCAGACGCGGGCCGAGGCGCTGGCGAACGAGCTGGTGGCGTCATTCACCCTCGGCGGCGGCCAGTTCTGTACCCGTCCGGGGCTGATTCTGGCGCTGCGCGGCGCCGGGCTGGAACGCTTTAAGTCGGCGCTGTGCGCGGCGGTAGCGGGCTCTGCGCCGCAGGTGTTGCTCAATGCGCCGACTCTCCAGCACTACCGCCAGGGCGTGGCGGCCCTGGCGGCGCACCCGCGTATCGAGAGGCTGGCGAGCGGCCTCGCCGCCGGCGCCGGGCAGGCGCAAACCCAGCTGTGGCAGGCTCAGGTCGAGGATCTGCTGGCGCAGGATACGCTGCTGCAGACCGAAGTTTTCGGCCCGCTATCGTTGCTGGTGGAAGTGGACGACGCGGTCCAGCTACAGGCGGTGGTGAAAGCGCTGCAGGGACAGCTCACCGCGACGCTACACGCGGAAGCGGACGACGGCCCGCTGGCGGCGAACCTGCTACCGCTGCTGTGCGAGAAGGCCGGACGGGTGCTGTTTAACGGTTATCCCACCGGCGTGGAAGTGTGCGATGCGATGGTCCACGGCGGCCCGTGGCCGGCGACGACCGATGCGCGCGGGACGTCGGTCGGCAGCCGGGCGATTGAGCGTTTTCTGCGCCCGGTCTGCCTGCAGAATGCGCCGGCCGCCCTGTTACCGCCGGCGCTGCAGGATGCGAACCCTTTGAACCTGCTGCGCCTGGTCAACGGCCAGTGGACCCGGGAAGCGATTTCCTCCTCTCATTGACGCAAGGGCATCACCATGACCATTCACACTACGCATAACAGTCAAACCCGCGTTGCTGAGTCGGGTAAGTTTAAAAAACAGCTGACCCTGACCGACCTCACCTTTATCGGCCTGGGCGCGATTTTCGGCTCGGGATGGTTATTCGCCGCCAGCCACGTCGCATCCATTGCCGGTCCGGCCGGGATCGCGTCGTGGGTGATCGGCGGCTTTGCGGTACTGCTGCTGGGGATTGTCTACTGTGAGCTGGGGGCGGCGCTGCCGCGCGCCGGCGGCATTATCCGCTACCCGGTCTTTTCCCACGGCGAGCTGATGGGCTATCTGCTGGGGTTCATCACCCTGATTGCCTTCTCCAGCCTGATCTCGATAGAAATCGTCGCCGCCCGGCAATACGCCGCGGCCTGGTTTCCGGTGCTGACCCAGCCGGGCTCCAGCTCGCCGACGCTGCTGGGGTGGGTAGTGCAGTTCCTACTGCTCTGTTTCTTCTTTGCGCTGAATTACTACAGCGTCAAGACCTTCGCCCGCTCGAACAACTTCATCAGCGTGCTCAAGTTTCTGGTGCCGCTGCTGGTGGTGGTGACGCTGTTCGCCTTCTTTAAACCGGAGAACCTGCACGCGCAGGGCATTGCGCCGTTCGGTATGTCCGGGGTGGAAGCGGCGATCAGCGCCGGAGGGATTATCTTCGCCTATCTGGGACTGACGCCGATTATCTCGGTGGCCAGCGAAGTGCAAAAGCCGCAGCGGACTATCCCTATTGCGTTGATTTTATCAGTGGTGCTGTCAACGATTATCTACGTGCTGCTGCAGCTGGCGTTCCTTGGCAGTATCCCCACCGAGATGCTGACCGGCGGTTGGGCCGAGGTGAGCAAACAGTTCTCGCTGCCGTATCGCGATATCGCCATTACCCTCGGCATGGGCTGGCTGGCCTTTATGGTCATTAGCGATGCGATCATCTCCCCGAGCGGCACCGGCAATATCTACATGAACGCGACGCCGCGGGTGATCTTCGGCTGGGCGAAGGCGGGCACCTTCTTTAAAGCCTTTACCCATATCGATAAAGCGTCCGGTATTCCGCGCCCGGCGCTGTGGCTGACCTTCGGGCTGTCGATTTTCTGGACGCTGCCATTCCCCTCATGGGAACAGTTAATTAGCGTGGTGTCGGCTGCCCTGGTGCTGAGCTACGCCATCGCCCCGGTTACTGCCGCCGGGCTGCGCCGCAACGCCCCGGATCTGCCGAGGCCGTTCCGCGTGCGCGCCTTCGCCATCATCGGCCCAGTGTCGTTTATGGTCTCGGCGCTGATCGTCTACTGGTCCGGCTGGAATACGCTCTCGTGGCTGCTGGGGCTGCAGATCGTGATGTTTGTGGTGTACGTGATGTGCAAAGGCAAGGTGCCGGAACATACCGTGAGCCTGGCGCAGCAGGTGAAGTCTTCGCTGTGGCTGATCGCTTTTTATGCGTTGATTATCCTCTTTTCCTGGCTGGGCAGCTTCGGCGGGCTTAATGTTATTGGTCACCCTTGGGATACGGTGCTGGTGGCGGCAATGTCGCTGGGGATTTATTACTGGGGCGCGCACAGCTGTCTGCCGCAGGCTAATTTTAGCGGAGACGAAGAAGAGTAAAGGAGAACAGTATGGAGTCGGTAACTCTATCGTTACCAGAAGCTTATGACCTGGCGCTGGCGGTGCTCAGCGCCAATGGATTCAGCGCCGACCACGCGGCGGCTATCGCCCGTAACGTGGCTGCCGGGGAGCGCGACGGCTGCGCTTCCCACGGCCTGTGGCGGCTGTTGGGCATTGTCGATACCTTACGTAAAGGTAAGGTATCGCCTGATGCCGAGCCGCAGATCCACGACCAGGCGCCGGCGATTGTGCGGGCGGATGCAGGGGGCGCTTTTTCGCTGCTGGCCTACGAGCGCGCGTTGCCGCTGCTGCTGGAGAAAGCGCGGCACAGCGGCATTGCGGCGCTGGCGATTAACCGCTGCGTCCATTTTTCCGCGCTGTTTGCCGATATTGAGCCGTTGACCGAGGCAGGGCTGGTGGGGCTAGCCTGTACGCCAAGCCACGCCTGGGTCGCCCCGGCGGGCGGCACCCGTCCGCTGTTCGGCACCAACCCTATCGCCTTTGGCTGGCCGCGGCGGGACAAGCCGCCGTTTATTGTTGATATGGCGACCAGCGCCGCGGCGCGCGGCGAGATCCAGTTGCATCAGCGCGCCGGCAAAGCGCTACCGGAAGGGTGGGGAATCGACAGCCAGGGGCAGCCGACCACCGATGCCACAGAGGTGCTGAACGGCGCGATGTTAACCTTCGGCGGCCATAAGGGCTCGGCGCTGGCGGCAATGGTTGAGCTGCTGGCCGGGCCGCTTATCGGCGATATGACCAGCGCCGAATCGCTGGCGTGGGATAACGGCGCGGGCGGTTTACCCTACGGCGGAGAGCTGATTCTGGCGCTGGATCCGCAGCGCTTTCTCGGCGCGCAGGCACAGGAGCAGCTGGCGCGCGCCGAAACGCTGTTCAATGCGATGCAGGATCAGGGCGCGCGGCTGCCGGGCGAGCGGCGTTTCGCCTGCCGCCAGCAGAGTGAGCAGCAGGGAGTGGCTATCAGCCGCGCCTTATATGATGAGATTTGCGCCTTGCGGCCGTAGCAAAGCGCAGAGCGCGGCGGGGCCGAACATCAGAGCGCCAGGCGCATGGCGCAGCGCGTCTCCGGCGGCAGGCCGTGCCGGGTCTCCTGTTCTCTTTTCGCCGCCAGCCCGGCGGGCAGGGTCAGCTCATCAAGCATGGCGAATCCCAGACGGGTATAAAACGGCGCATTCCACGGCACGTCGCGGAAGGTGGTGAGGGTCACCGCCGGGTAAGCCATTTGCCGGGCGCCGTCGATAACCTGCTCCAGCAGCATCCGCCCGATGCCCTGATGCTGCCAGGCCTGGTGGACGGCGACTTCGACGATAAATAAGGCATCGTCGAGCGGTTCGGTCAGAATAAAGCCAATCGGCTGCCCGGCGGCTTCCGCCAGCAGGCTATGCTCGGTTTCCAGATAATCATGATGACGCGCAACGCTAATCACCTCGCTGTCCGCCAGCCAGGCGAGAGCGGGGATCTGACGAAAAGCCTGAGCGGCGGAACGTTCAATGGCCGGCAGAAGGGCGATATCACTCTCCTCGGTCAGGCGTAATCCGGCGCCGGCAGTTATAGTGTTAGTTTTCATCACCTCAGCATAGCAGCCTTCGGGAGAAAAGTATGGAGCTGACCGCCGTTCCCGCCACGCAGTTCAGCAGCGTGCAGTTAACGGATATTCTTAACGCCTGTTTTGCAGACTATCTGGTACCGGTGACCCAGTCGGTGGAGGGATTTGTTCAGCGCTTTAGCGCCGAGGGGATGAGCCTGATCGATTCCCGCGTCTGGCTGGCCGGAGATGAACCGGCGGCGATCGCGATCGTCGCGCGTCGGGGGAATATGGCTCGCCTGGCGGCCTTTGCCCTGCGTCCGGCCTGGCGCGGCAAAGGTCTTGCACGGAAATTGATGCAGGAGCTGCTGATGCTTCTGCAGCAGCAGGAGATCGAGGCGGTTTCCCTGGAGGTGATCCGCGATAACCATGTGGCCGTCGCGCTGTATCAGTCGTTAGGCTTTACGCGGCGCTATGGGCTCTGCGGCTACCTGAGCGCAGAGCCTCAGGCTGCGGCGCCAGGCGTGTTACAGCCTTATCCCACCCTGGCGCTGCTTAGACGCGCCGTTGAGGAGAGTAACAGTCAGCTCCCCTGGCTGATGGATCCGCTTACCTTCGCCACCCTGCCATGCCGCGTCGTGACGCTGGAACAGCGCGCCTTCGCGGTACTGGGCACCTCGGGTTCACGGCCTGTACTGCAGTTTTTATGGGTTGAACCCGCCGCCCGTCGCCAGGGGCTGGCACGGGCGCTGCTGATGGCGCTGGCGCAGCAGTTCCCGGGTATCGGCACTTCGGTGACGGTCCCGGAAACCTTTACGCCGCTGTTTGCCGCGGCGGGATATTCACCGCTATCGCTGCAGCAGTATGAAATGACGATGGAGTTGACCGCAGCGAAGTTCGCTTAAGCGGGAGTGTGCGCTGGGCCGCAAAAAACAGCACGGGGCGCCGATAAGCCTCTCTTTTGCCGCATCATATCTCTTCGTAATGGCGACGAGGGGGATGTAATGCGTAAAACGGAACTGTTGGCTTTTTTGCAAAATCAGACCGATTTTTTCGATCCGGATAACCTGAGCGAAGTGTTCACCGCCAGCTGGCTGGCTCAGCGATTCGCGATGCAAAGAAATACCGCCAGCCATTATCTCAATCAGCTGGTCGCCCAGGACGTGCTGGTGAAGATCAACACCCGGCCGGTCTATTTTCTGCATAAAAAAGCCTTCTGCCAGCAGTTCTTCCCCCTTTCCCGCAGCGAGTACGCCAGCATGGCGGAGCTGCTCGCGGAGAGTGACCGCCAGCCGGAACAGGCGGACCATTTTTCGTTGCTGACCGGGCATGACGGCAGCCTGCGTAAACCGATTGAGCAGATGAAAACCGCGCTGTTTTATCCCAACGGCGGGCTACCGCTGCTGATCACCGGCGACAGCGGGACCGGTAAAAGCTATATGGCGGAGCTGATGCACGAGTTCGCGATCGCCCAGGGCCCGCTGGCGCCCGATGCGCCCTTCGTGAGCTTCAACTGCGCGCAGTATGCCAGTAATCCGGAGCTGCTGGCCGCCAACCTGTTCGGCTACGTCAAAGGCGCGTTTACCGGCGCGCAGAGCGATAAAGCCGGGGCGTTCGAGGCGGCAAACGGCGGGATGCTGTTTCTCGACGAGGTCCACCGCCTGGATGCTCAGGGGCAGGAGAAGCTGTTCACCTGGCTGGATCGCAAGGAGATCTACCGGGTGGGGGAGACCGCTCAAGGCCTGCCGATTTCGCTGCGGCTGGTGTTTGCCACCACCGAAGAGATTCACAGCACTTTTCTGACCACCTTTCTTCGTCGTATTCCGATCCTGGTCAGCTTGCCCGATCTTCAACACCGCAGCCGCGAGGAGAAGGAGGCGCTAACGCTGCAGTTTTTCTGGCAGGAGGCCCGGACGCTGGCCGCCCGGCTGCAGCTAACGCCGCGGCTTTTGCAGGTCCTGACGCAGTACGTTTATCGGGGCAACGTCGGCGAACTGAAGAATGTGGTGAAGTACGCCGTGGCATCAGCCTGGGCCAGGTCTCCGGGCAGCGAGATGCTGACCGTGACGCTGCACGATCTGCCGGAAACGATCATGGCGGCGACGCCGGCGCTCAGTGAAGCGATGGGCCAGCAGGAGCCGCTGCTAATCGAGCCGCAGACCAGCCTGGTCTGGCTGCTGCGGGCGCGCGACCCGATTCAGGGGCTGATCTATGACGTTCAGTGTCGGATTTTGGCGCTGCATGAAGCGGTGCTGAATAAAAAAACGGTCTGGGAAGAGGCGCAAAGAAGCATGGGGGAGGAGATTGAAACCCTCTTCGATCGGCTGATCTTTGATAACCAGGATGCCAGTAGCTCGCAGATGTTGCTGCTGATCGCCCATCAGGTGCGGGAGGAGTATTATCGCCTGGAAAAACGCTTCAATATCCAGTTTAACGGTAACTGTCTTTACGCTCTGAGCCACTACCTGATCCATCGATCCCGTCAGGCGCCGTCCACGATGAGCAATGAGAAAATCCGTCTGCTGGCGGATTTTCTGGCAAACAAATTCCCGCTGCTGTATCGCTTTTGCGAAGCGATCCTCGACGCGCTGGCGCTGAAGCTGGATATTGAGCCCCAACGTATTGACCTGCTGTTGCTGGTGCTGTGGTTCCAGAAAAATGGCGCTATTAGCCAGCAGCAGGTGACCCGGGCGATTATTCTCGCTCACGGTTACGCCACCGCCAGCAGCATCGCCAGCGTGGCGAACCGCTTGCTGAAAAGCCCGCTGTTTGAGTCATTCGACATGCCGCTCGACGTGACGCCGGAGGCTATCGCTAATCAGGTGATGGCCTACATTGAGCGCCACGCGCTGGCGTCAGGACTGATCATTTTGGTCGATATGGGATCCCTGAACGCTATTCACAGCCATTTTAATCGTCGTCTGAACACGCCGGTGGCGATTATTAACAATGTCTCCACCGGCATGGCGATGTACGTCGGGGAGCGGATTTTGCACGGCGATATGCTGGAAGATATCGTCCGCGAGATCGGCGATGATCTGGCGGTTGAGCACCAACTCTATTACCCGCAGACCGATAAACCGCGGGCGATTTTGACCACCTGCGCCACCGGACTGGGCGCGGCGGCGAACCTGTCGGCGCTGTTAAAAGCCAGCATCCCTGAAGCGCTTGGCATTGATATTGTGGCCTGTGATGTGGAGACCCTTGCCGATCCCGCGCGGCGGGAGCCGATGCTCAGCCGCTACGAGGTGCTGGCGATCGTCGGCACCCTCGATCCGCATCTTGCCGATCTCCCGTGGATCTCGCTGGATTCGCTGATTTCCGGCGAAGGAAGTCGCCCGCTGATGCGTATCTTCGGCGAACTGGCGACGGCGGAGCAGGTTAGCGAGATCAACAACCTGATCCTGAAAAACTTTTCGCTGCGGCGAGTGATTGAGTCGGTGACGATCCTTGATACCGCGAAGGTGATCAACCAGGTTGAGCAGTTTTTGCTGCGCTATGAGCATCTGGCCGGGTACGAGGTGCCCAACGAACGTAAGGTAGCGCTGTATGTGCACATCAGCTGTCTGATAGAGCGGTTAATTCGCCACGCTTCCCCAACCCATTATTCGGGAAGGCAGTGTCCGGAGCGCGAGCTGGCTACGCTGCGCGAGGCTTTTAGTGTCATAGAGAGCGGATATAGTGTCAAAATTCCCGTTGTCGAGCTCTATTACATTCACGACATCCTGACGCGGGAAACGGAATTTATTCAGGAAGATCAAGAGTTTTAACGCTTCTCTCCCTTTTGTCCTTACGTTAGCCGACGCGCCACTGTTTCTGGCACGTCGGTTGCAATTAAGAAAGCAGTGGAATGCGCTTTCGAGGTAAGGATGAAACGACACTATATTTTTGCCAGCCACGGCACCTTTGCTAACGGTTTGTTGAACTCTGTGGAGCTGATCCTCGGTAAACAGCCGGATATTCATACTCTGTGCGCCTATGTAGAAGAGGAGGTCGATCTGACGCAGCAGGTGGAGGCGCTGCTGGCGCGTTTCCCGGCGCAGGATGAACTGATAGTGATTACGGATATTTTCGCCGGCAGCGTCAATAATGAGTTTGTGCGTTTTTTATCGCGCCCACATTTCCATTTATTGTCTGGGTTAAATCTACCGTTAATTATTGACCTGCTTATTTCTGCAGCGGAAGAGAATACCGAAAAATTAATTTCTGAAGCATTAATCAACGCCAAAGAGAGCATTCAGTACTGCAATCAGAGTATTGCCGGGCGATGACTATGGATAAAGACTTCTGAAATGAGGATGCATGATGATTACGTTATTAAGGGTTGACCATCGATTACTTCACGGCCAGGTAGCCTTTTCCTGGACCCAATATGTCGGTGCCGATTGTATTTTAATCGCCAACGACAGTGTCCCTGAAGATGAACTGCGGAAAACCACCATTAAGCTTGCTAAACCACCCTCGGTAAAGCTGGTGATTAAAAATATAAATGATTCTATTGAAGCGATAACAAGTGGGGTTACCGATAAATATAATTTATTTATTGTTGTGGAATCGGTCAATGACGCCTGGCGTATTGCCAGCGCCGTTGAGGAAATAAAAAGTATTAATCTCGGTGGGATTAAGGCCAAAGAGGGCAGTAAAAATATTTCTAAGGCGATTAATTTACTGCCGGAGGAAATAGAGCAGTTGCAACAACTGGTGGGCAAAGGCGTCGAGGTGGAAATTCGCCAGGTCCCGAACGATCGCAAACAGCTTTTTACGGAATGCGTGTAATTCCGGAGGACAGATTATGGTAGAGGCTCTCTTACTGGGTCTGGTGGCGTTTATCGCGCAATCGGAATATGCCTTAGGGACGTCGCTGATTTCCCGGCCAATCGTCACCGGGCTGCTGACCGGTCTGGTGCTGGGGGATGTGCAGACCGGCGTCATCATGGGCGCGACGCTAGAGCTGGCGTTTATCGGCTCGTTCTCCGTTGGCGCCTCGATCCCGCCCGACGTGGTGACCGGCGGTATTCTCGGCGTGGCGTTCGCTATCACCTCCGGCGCGGGCACGGAAACGGCGCTGTTGCTCGGCCTGCCTATCGCCACCCTGACCCTGATCCTGAAAAACGTTTATCTGGGGATGTTCATTCCGTTGCTCAGCCAGAAAGCGGACGGCTATGCGGAACGGGCGGATACGCGCGGCATTGAGCGGATGCATTTGATCGCCGGATTCGGCCTGTCGCTAATGCTTGCCACGGTGGTGACCGTCTCATTCCTGGTGGGCAGCAACGCGGTGAAATCTCTGCTCGATGCGATCCCAGAATTTATCAAACACGGGCTTAGCGTAGCCACCGGGATCATTCCGGCTCTCGGCTTCGCGATGCTCGCCAGGTTGCTGATTAACAAGAAAGTGGCGCCGTACTTTTTCCTCGGCTTTGTATTGATGGCCTATTTGAAAATCCCGGTGACCGGTATCGCCATTCTCGGCGCCATCGTGGCGGTGGTGATGGTTAACGTCACCGCATTTAGCGCACCTCGTACCCCGACAGAACAAGGAGTCAGCGATGACGACGAAGATGATTTCTGAAGAGACCCTGCAGCCGCAGGAGCAGGAAGAAACGCGAATTACGCCGCGTGATTTACGCCGGGTGTTCTGGCGCTCCTTCCAGATGGAGTTCTCGTGGAACTATGAGCGACAGATGAATCTTGCCTTTGTTTACGCGCTGATCCCGGTGCTGAAGAAGCTCTATCCGCGCAAAGAGGAGCTGGCCGGGGCGTTGAAACGCCATCTGGTGTTCTTCAATACCACGCCGCATATCGTCACCCTGCTGCTGGGGATCACGACGGCGATGGAGGAGAAAAATAGCCAGCAGAAAAATATGGATGCCAATGCGATTGATAACGTCAAAGCTTCGCTGATGGGGCCGCTGGCCGGGCTGGGAGATTCCTTTTTCTGGGGGACGCTGCGCCTGATCGCCACCGGTATCGGCACCAGCCTGGCGCTAAAAGGCAATATTCTCGGGCCAATCCTGTTTCTGCTGGTATTTAACGTGCCGCACATTCTGGCGCGCTGGTGCTTTACCCGCTGGGGCTACGTGCTGGGCACCGGCGTCCTGCAGCGGATCCAGAAGAGCGGAATGATGGAGAGCCTGACCTACGGGGCATCGATTATCGGCCTGATGGTGGTCGGGGCGATGACCGCCTCAATGATCGATATCACCATCCCTGTCTCCTTTGGCGCCGGGGAGGCCAAAACCCAGGTGCAGGACATCATCAACGACATTCTGCCCTGCATGCTGCCGCTGGTGAGTTTCGGCATCGTCTACTGGCTGCTTGGGCGCAAGGTTAAACCGCTCTCTATTATCGGCGGAATGGCGCTGGTGGGCATTCTGGGTTCGTGGATCGGATTGTTTTAACGGGAGTGAGCTATGCAACCAACAATGATGACCTATATCAGCGAAGAGCCGGCCTGTCTGGCGCAGATCCTGCGCGACTACCGGCAAAAGCTGGCGGCGATTGAGACCTTTGCCCGCCAGCACCCGGTACGCCGAATTTTGCTGCTGGCGACCGGATCGTCGCTGAACGCCGCGCTGTGCGCGCGCTATTTCTTTGAACAACGCTTCGGCGTGCTGGTTGACATTAAAGAGCCGTACAACTTTACCCATTACGAAGCTATCGACCCGCATACCGATCTGGTGGTGGCGATTTCACAGAGCGGAAAAAGCGCGTCGACGCTGGAGGCGATGCGTAAGGTACAGGCCTCAGGACTGCCGGTATTTTCCCTGACCTCCGACCCGCAAAGCCCGATAGCCCGCGCTTGCGATGGCGTTCTCGATATCAATACCGGGATCGAGAGCGTAGGGTTTGTCACCCGCGGCTTTAGCGCGACAGTGCTGAATCTGCTGCTGATGGCGCTGATGATTGCCCGCAGCCAGGGGAAGGCCAGCGAAGTCGAGGAGCAGCACTATCTTGCCGAATTCCAGCGGCTGGCGGCGGCGATCCCGGAAGTTACCGCCCGCACCGCATGTTTTATCGACAAGCATAGCGAAGCGCTGCGGGGAGGTGAGCGCTTTGTCGCTACCGGCTACGGCGCGCTGGTTGGCGTGGCGAAGGAGTTCGAAACCAAATTTACCGAGACGGTGCGCGTGCCTTCCAGCGGCTTTGAGCTGGAAGCCTATATGCACGGCCCCTATCTGGAAGCCAATGCCCGCCATGTGATGCTGTTTATTGAAGATACGCCGGACGGGCGAACCCGGGCGCTGCGCGACTATATGGCGCCGTCCATTGCCCGGGCCTTTACCCTGACGTTGAGCGACGAAGAGGATGAACAAACGCTGGCGCTAAACTGCCCGTGCGAGCATCACCTGGCGCCGCTGTTGCTGATTGTCCCAGTGCAGATGCTCGCCTGGCATACCGCAGGACTGAAAGGCATCGATCTGGCTAAACGTATTTTCGACGATTTTGACCGCGTCTTAAAAAGTAAAATCTGATTATTCAGGAGAAAACTATGTTGGGTTTTAATCAGGACGAGTACCTGACCAGTGCTCGCGAGATCATCGCTGCGCGTAAACAGGCTGAAACCGTGGCCAACGCTATTTATGACAGCGGCTGCAGCGCATTATTTTTTGCCTCGGTTGGCGGTTCCCTGGCCCCGATGATGGCTATTAATGAGTTTGCCAAAGAATTAACCAGCGTACCGGTTTATCTTGAGCAGGCGGCGGAATTAATCCATCGCGGGCATAAAAAATTAAATAAAGAGGCGGTTGTCGTCACGCTCTCTAAATCCGGCGATACCAAAGAGTCGGTGGCCATTGCCGAATGGTGCAAGGCGCAGGGGATACGCGTTGTAGCCATTACCCGTCATGCCGATTCGCCATTGGCTGCCGCCGCCAGATGGCATATTCCGATGTGCCATAAGAATGGCGTGGAATATGAGTATATGCTGCTGTACTGGTTATTCTTCCGCGTGATTTATCGTCACGGCGAGTTTGCTGAATATGCGCGTTTTGCCAGCCAGCTGGAATTGCTGCCGGAAAATCTGCTAGAGGCCAAGCGCCAGTTCGATTCGCAGGCGGATAAAATTGCCGCGCAATACCATAATAGCGACTACATGATGTGGATTGGCGGGGCGGAAATGTGGGGGGAAGTCTATCTGTTCTCGATGTGTATTCTCGAAGAGATGCAGTGGAAGCGGACGAAGTCGGTAAGCTCGGCTGAATTTTTCCACGGTACCCTGGAGCTGCTGGAAAAAGAGGTCCCGTTGTTTCTGGTGAAGGGTGAGGGGAAATGCCGGGCGCTGGACGAGCGCGTCGAACGCTTTGCCGAAAAGATAACTGACCATCTGGTGGTGATCGACCCACGCGACTATCCGCTGAACGGCATTGATGATGCGTTCCGCTGGATTATGGCGCCGTGCGTGGTGTCCACTCTGCTGGTGGACCGGCTGGCGGCCCACTTTGAGCACCATACCGGCCACGACCTGAATATCCGCCGTTATTACCGGCAGTTTGATTACTAAATCTTGCCCATGGCGGCCAGTCAGACTGGCCGCTCCGCTATTCTCCGAGGCGCTTCCCAGACAATCATCGTCAAATCCAGCCGGGTAAAAACCGGTGGTAGAGTCCGGCTTTCCTTCTCTTTCAGGCAAGCGGATGGCCATGAAAAAACGGATGACCTCAACGCCGCATGATGCGGTCTTTAAACGATTTCTTCGCCACCCGGAGACAGCGAATGATTTCCTCATGCTCTATCTTCCCGAAGCGATCCGCCAGCGGTGCGATTTCGCTACCCTGAGGCTGCAATCGGCGAGTTTTATCGATGAGGATCTGCGCGCCTGGTATTCGGACGTGCTGTGGTCGGTGCGGACCACCTGCGGGGCGGGATATATTTACGTGGTGATAGAGCATCAGAGCTCGCCGGACAACCATATGGCTTTTCGTCTGATGCGCTATGCGATTGCCGCGATGCAGCGACACCTCGACGCCGGGCACAAAACGCTGCCGCTGGTGGTGCCGATGCTGTTTTATCACGGCGCAACCAGTCCGTATCCTTTTTCCCTCAACTGGCTGGATGAATTTGCCGACCCGCAGCTGGCGAAGAGGCTGTACGGCAATCCAGTTTCCATTGATCGACGTCACGGTCATGCCGGACGATGAAATCGTGCAGCATCGGCGGGTCGCCCTGCTGGAGCTGATGCAAAAGCATATTCGCCAGCGCGATCTCAGCGACATAACGGAGTCGTTGGCGGCCGTGGTGATGCTGGGATACACTAGCCCCCGGCAGTTGAGAATGCTGTTTCACTATATGCTGCAGTACGGTAACACGGCCGAGCCGGGCGTGTTTCTCCGCCGGCTGGCCCGCCGTCTGCCACAGTATGAGGAGACATTGATGTCTATCGCGCAAAAGCTTAAGCAGGAAGGTCGACAGGAAGGGCGCCTTGAGGGCTTACAGGAAGGGAGCCGGCGTGAGGCGCTGCGCATTGCCGGCAGCATGTTACAGAATGGCCTCGACAAAGAGACGGTACAGAAGATTACCGGACTGTCGGCTGACGAGCTCAAGCCGCTGTATTGCTAACACCCCGCCACCCAAACCGTTGCCCGGCGCCAAAACCCGCCGGGCAAGGTGGCTTTAACCTTCGCTTTTCACCACTTTGATCTCCACCATACCGATCCCCAGCTGACGCGGGGAGTGGCCGAGGATATTGCCCTCGTTGGTGGACTGTGGGTCCGGCGGAGTGATGGTCAGCGTGTTGCTGCGCGTCGGGTTGTCGAAATGCAGCGTCGTGGTGGTCACATCATTGACCAGAGTAAGCACTTGCTCACTTTGACCAACCCGCACCGGGATCGGCTTATTGGCATTGGGACCGTAGGCTTTGGCGGTGATCACCAGATCAAATTTCTCCGGCAGCGGCTCTTTATATTCAATCTTCACGTCGCTGCCCAGCTGGGCATTGGACCACCGACCCCAGGACTCGGGGCGCGAAATGCCGCTAAACTGTTTCACCTCTTCCGGCGCGCCGGCAACGTTAAACACGAAGCTGTCGGCCTTATAGCGAATATCGTTGTCGACAACTTTCAGCGTATCGACGTTGCCCTTATAGCGCTCCATATCGATAAGGGTGTCCCTGAAGGCGGTCTTGCCTTTCCACTGTGGCTTATCAACGTGCTGAACCTTCTGCTCACCCCCGAGCTGGCCCTGCGAGACGCACCAGTCGGTGGAGAGCGCCAGCTCAGGAGACCACAGCTGGCCCATTTTATAGCAGCGATCGACCCACACGAAATTATCCCGCGGTGCGAAATCGGCCAGCTGGAAGCGCAGCGGCGCCGAGTATTCGCTCTCCGGCAGCGGTTCAACGCGCTGATCCGACACCCGGAGCAGCAGCGGCAGACGGAAATGGCTGCCGGAGAAGGCGATCATGTTCTTCTGCGAGTCGATGGTGAAGTTTTTAATCTCTTTCGGGAAGTTCCACAGGCGGATCACGTCGGGTTTCCAGGCCAGGATCTTCTCTTTCATATTGATGAAAATACCGGAGAGCGACTGGCCAGAGAGACTGCTGCGCCCGAGGCCGATATAGTTATCGCCACCGAGAATATCCAGCACCGTCGCACCGTTATCCATGGTGTTGCGTTTCACTGCCAGGGTCTCCTGCTGCGGCCGATCGCCGCGCAGGACAAAGAACAAATTGCTGCGATCGTGCTTGTTGAGGTAATCCCAGGCGCTGTTCTTCATGGCCAGGTGGTCGGAAGAGACCACGATGACCGTGTTTTTGAAATAGGGAGAGGCTTTGATCTTCTCGATTAGCGCGGCGATATGTTCCTGGCTGCAGCTAACGGCGCTAAAGGAGAGGTTTTTCTTACCGTCCACGTCATAGCGTTTACGCTCGCAGGTGCGCGAAATAAAGCCGTCGGGATGGTGGGTGTCCACCGTCAGGGCGAACAGCGAAAAGCGTTTTCCGGACTGCGACAGCTCTTCGAATTTTTTCCACGTCTCCTCAAGTACCGTGTCGTCATAGAAGCCCCAGTCGTTGCGGTAGGCGGGATCCGCTACCGTGGTTTTGAGCTCTTCCGCCCCGAACAGGTGATCGAAGCCGTGGGACTTGAGAAAGACGTCTTTGCCAGCAAAGCGCAGGTTAGCTCCCTGCACAAAATAGTTTTCGTAACCGGAGTTTTTCAGGATATCGCCAAGGCAGATATTCTGCGGAAAGAAGCTGGATACGGAGGCCGAAGCGTTGCCTTCAAACGGCGCAAACAGCGGAATGCCGCACTGTGACGCGACCATGCCGGCGATGGTGTAATCGGTCCCCGGCAGCTGCATGGTATTGCTGAAATCAATGCCCTCATCTTTAATTCTGCCAAGCTCAGGGGTGAGGTTGGGGAACGCATCGTTATCAAAATAGGTGCGCTCAAGGCTTTCGCCATAGATATAGACCAGATTCAGCTGCGGATTGTCGATACGCTTCGACGGTTCTTTGTAGTACGCGGCAAAGTCCGGGTCTCCTTCCCGTGATTGCGATTTCACCAGCTCGCTGATTTGATGGAAGGCCGGGCTGGCGTCGACCGAGGCCAGCGCCAGCAGCAGCGCCGCCAGGCTGTAGCCGACGTGATGAGGATGATGCCGACGGCGGCGCAGCACCCACCCCAGGGCGCCAAAAACGGCAACCAGCGCGACGGCCACGCCGACGCCCGGCAGAATGTATTTGCCGATCCCGGCGCCGGTCAGGCTGTTGGTCAGAGTGTAGAGTACCGCGTCGTTGATGCCGTCGCCGGTAAAGTAGTCGCTGGCGTAGAGGGTGATATTCAGCACCACGAACAGGCCTAACACCGTGAGCGTGGCGGCAAACCACCAGGTGTTACGACCCGCTTTCCAGGCATAAAGCGCCACCGAAGCTAAAAATAAGGCGATGGATAACAACTCTGACACAGCTCATCCTCAATAACGCCAGTTATCGGCTGGCAGAACAGATTACTTTTCAAGCCACACTGTAATTGCAGCGCCATCTTGCTGCAATTCTAGCGTCATGAAAGTGTGCAGTTATTCAGAATTGGTTTAGAAGTTGCCTTTTTTGATCGGCGTCGCAGCCGGCGTGGCGGGGAAGCGTAAGGAGAAAAAGGAGAAAAAAGCCGTTTCAGGCCGCGCTGCCGTTGCGAAGGCGACAAACGCGGCATTAGCAGTATGTATCAGGAGAGGAAGTTAACGCCCTGTTTTAAGACCAGATCGCAGGCTTTGGTTTTCACCTGTTTCGCCAACGAGCTGTTGCCAAGCGTATTCAGGTCCAGCTGCTGGCCGTTATTACTGTTGAGCAACCCCTGCAGGCCATCGAGATAGTTGGTGTCTTGTTTCTGTTTTTCCGGCGTGCTGAGTCCTAGTTTATCCAGCACCTGGTTTTTGACGTTATCGGCGCTGGTCACGGAGGCCAGCTTCTGTTGCGCGCAATATGACAAGATCCCGGCCGCATTATTCATGCTGCTGGCGGTCAGCGACTGGCTGCTGCCACTGAGCAGGCTGGTTAGCGAGGAGACGGACATGCCGCCGCTGCCAGCCTGGGTGCTGCCGCCGCTGAGCTGGCTGGCGGCGCTGTTGAGAGAATCCTGCCAGGAGGCAGCGTGGGCCCCGGAGAGGGTAAATGCGCTGAGGGTAAGCGCGGCAAGTAAGCCATTTTTTAACGATTTCATAGACGGACTCATAAGCGTGACTGAAGAATCACTTTAGTATAACGCCGCCGTTGTCCGGAAATCTCTTAATACTCCTTGCCGGTGACGCGGTGCCGGTAACTTTCCCAGTTGAAGATAACCCACAGGCTGTTGCCCAGGCGCATACGGTCCATCACCCGTTCGCCGAGCAGCTTATTCATCTCTTCCATATTACTGTTGGTTAGCATACCGGTAGGCCGTTTGGAGGAAGAGCGGCGGTCAACTATCTGATTGATAATGACCTTTTCATAGCGAGACTCCGTCTGCATACCAATTTCATCAATCACCAGAAGATCGACCTTGCTGAGATCGCTCAGTAATTGCTCTTCGCTCGTCTCCCGATTGCCGAAGGTATCTTTCATGGCTGACATAATATCAGCCACGGTGATAATTAAGACCGATTTCCCGCGCAGCAGCAGTTCGTTGCAGATAGCAGCCGCGAGGTGGTTTTTACCGGTGCCCGGTTTGCCGGAGAAGATAAAGCTGGCGATATTGCCATCAAACTCCTCCACGTACTGACGCGCCCGGGCGAGGGCGTTCATCTGCCCCTCGCACTCGACGCGATAGTTATCAAAGGAGCAGTTCTGATGCAGGGGGCGGATCCCCGAGCGGTTAAAGGTGCGCTGCATTTTCATCGCGCGGTTCTCCCGCTCCAGCGCTTCGGAACGCAGCTTGCCTTGCTCTTTTTGCCAGGCCAGCAGCTCTTCGCCGGTTTTAAACGCCGGTTCGATATGAGCCGGCATCATTTTCTGCAGGCGCTTCATCAGATCGCCAACGTTTTTCATGCTCATCCTCGGAAACCTCGCGGAATATGACTGTCGGGTTCGCTCACGCTGTTCACATCGCGCTTCGGCTGCCCGCCGTTGCTGGCGCGGCTGATTTGCACGCTGCGAGCCAGTTTCTGCTGCCACTGCACGTGGTGAAACACTTTACCTTCCGCCTGCCAGTAAGCGACGAAAGCGGCCAGCTCTTCCGGGGTGACCGGCTGGCTCAGGGCGATGCCCCACAGCGCGGCCAGACGCTGAAAGTCGGCGTCCGGCTGCCAGGCCGCATACATGGCAAATTTGCCCATCGGCACCGCAACCGGCGCCGCCGCGGGCTCGTCGAAAAACTGCGGGTCAAGCGCGATGTCGCTACCGGGGCGCGCCAGCCTGGCTTCCAGTTCCAGCAGCTGCGCCAGCCGGTCTGGGGTCAGCGCATAGAACGCCGGGGCGTTGTTGGCAAAAACGGCGACAGTGCCGTCAGTCGATTTCGCCAGCAGCGCCGCGTGCTGCTGGAGGAACTCTTCCAGGCCGCTAAAATGGGAGGTTAAAATTCGCGAAGACATAACTCTATCTCAACTCTGAACTGCAAAGAGTGGGGTGATCTGCACATAGTAGCACAGAGCCCGTCGCGGAAGGAGCGTCGCGGCTTTACCGCGACGCCGGGGTTAGACGCGAGGGCGCTTACGATACAGCCACAGACCGGGTATCGACAGGCCGATGGAGAGGGCGCCCACGATTGAAGAGGCCTTTAAAAAATTGCTCAGCAGCAAAATCATCATCTCTTCAGAATAGCCAAAATGACTGATTTTTACCGCGGAGATCATCGCGGTGTAAGCGGAAATACCGGGAAACATCGGGATCACGGCGGCAACGGTAAAAATCTTCGGATGCGCCAGATACCAGCGCGACCACTGGATACCGATGCAGCCCACCAGCAGGGCGGCGAGGAACGTGGCCCATTCAATGTTAAAACCGGCGCTCATCATGACCATGCGCGAACCGTGGCCGATGGCCCCCAGCAGCGCGCACCAGCGCAGGGCGCGCCGCGGGACATTAAAGACCATCGCAAACCCGACGGCAGGGATCGCCGCCAGCAGCATGTCTTCCGCCAGCGCGAAAATAAACGAAATTATGCCCATCCCCGCAGCCCCCATACGGTCATTGCCATCACTACGCCAATGCAGGTGGCAAGGGTTAACAGGCTGGCGATCGCCCAGCGGGCGAGGCCGGTATTAATATGCCCTTTAAACATATCGGCGACGGCGTTGATCAGCGGAAAGCCCGGGACCAGCAGCAGGACGCTGGCGGCCATGGCAATGGTCGGGGTGCTGGCAAAGGTAGGGAGGCGCAGCAGCAGCCCGGAGATCGTGGTGGCCACAAAGGCGGTGATGCAGAAGTTGATCTGCGGATGCATGGAACGGTGGGTCAGCACCTGGCGAATGTACATGGCCACCGTGCTGGCGCAGAAGCTGACCAGCGCTCCATCCCAGCCGCCGTTATTCAGTTTACAGAAACAAGCGCAGGAGAGGCCCACCATGATCACCAGCAACCAGCGGGGATAGCGCAGGGGCCTAATCTGCGCGAAGCGCTTCTCGACGTCGCGATAGTCCAGCAGCTTATGCTCGGCGAGGATCACGATATGCTGCACTTCCGTCACCACATGCATATTAATGCCGCGGTCGACATTCTTACGCGTGGAGGTAAGACATTCGCCATCCTTAATGGTGGTCAGGACGATAGCGTTGGAGGAAATGGCGCTTTCGACGCTGTCCATCCCCAGCGCCAGCCCGAGACGCGTTGAAAGCTCTTCCACCAACGCGCTTTCGGCGCCGTGCTGTAACAAAAAAAGACCACACTGGATGCATAATCGTGTGATTGCCCGCTGCTGTGCCCGATCAACCTGCATATTTCCTCTGCTGTCCGCGACGCCTGGTATCTGCCGATACTTTAACCTGAAGCGCCTGGGCGGCTGAGGGGGGTGGGATCAAATAATGTGCAAAAATTTCCCGCCCGCCGGAGGGGCAGAATTTGAAGCTTCCCACACTTTTGCCAGTTTGGTGAAAAGTGCAATTTTTGTCGCCATTCATCCCTTCTTTTTCCCGTCTGACTTATCAAAAATGCAGGAAAGCACTTTTATTAAACAAAAAATATACAAATAATTAACCCTGCAAAAGTGAGACAATCCTATGAAAACACAGGTCGCGATTATTGGCGCTGGCCCTTCCGGGCTGCTGCTGGGGCAGCTCCTGCACAACGCCGGCATCCACACGGTCATTCTTGAGCGTCAAACGCCGCAGTATGTGCTGGGGCGCATCCGCGCGGGAATTCTGGAAAGCGGTACCGTCGATCTGCTTCGCGAAGCGGGCGTGGCGCAGCGAATGGACGTCGAAGGCCTGGTGCATCATGGGGTGGAGTTTCTCTTTGACGGCCAGCGGGTGCCCGTCTCACTGAGCGAGCTGACCGACGGCAAGAGCGTGATGGTTTACGGCCAGACTGAAGTGACCCGCGATCTGATGGCTGCCCGGGCCGCCAGCGACGCGCCGATCGTGTACGGCGTGAGCGAAGTGACTATCCATGACGCGAAAAGCGACCGGCCGACGATCACCTATCTTAGCGAAGGAGAATTCTGTCGCCTGGAGTGTGACTTTATCGCCGGTTGCGACGGGTTCCATGGCGTGTCGCGGCAAAGTATTCCCGCTGACATACTCAAGACTTACGAGAGCGTCTGGCCGTTCGGCTGGTTAGGCCTGCTGGCGGATACGCCGCCGGTCAATCCGGAGCTGATCTATGCGCATCATCAGCGGGGATTCGTTTTATGTAGTCAGCGCTCACTTACTCGCAGCCGCTACTATTTGCAGGTTCCGCTGAGCGATAAAGTGGAAGACTGGTCGGACGAACGCTTCTGGCAGGAGTTGAAATGCCGATTGCCGGCGGATCTGTCATCAAAGTTAGTGACTGGTCACTCACTTGAGAAAAGCATCGCTCCCTTGCGCAGCTTCGTCGTAGAGCCGATGCAATATGGGCGATTGTTTCTGGTGGGGGATGCCGCGCATATCGTACCGCCGACCGGCGCTAAAGGGTTGAACCTGGCGGCATCGGACGTGAACTATCTGTGGCGGATCCTTCGCGAATACTACCATCATGGCCGGAGCGATCTGCTCGCGACCTATTCGCGACTAGCGCTGGATCGGGTCTGGAAAGGGGAACGCTTTAGCTGGTTCATGACCCGCCTGCTGCACGATTTCCCGCAGCAGAGCGAATTCGACGCCAAAATGCAGGCGGCCGATCGCCGCTACTATCTGGGCTCGCGCGCCGGGCTGACCACCATCGCGGAAAACTACGTGGGCCTGCCCATGGAGCGCGTCGTCTGACTGAACAGGAGTAACTATGTCGCCCGTCCAAACTGTTCCGGTATTTAAGCTCTATGGCGAGGAGCGCGGCTGGCCGACGCCGGACCTGCTGCACTGCGAGTCGATTTTGCAGCGCAGCAGCCTGTATCAGTGGCATATTCGCGTCCACCAGCACGCCGAAATGGTCCAGCTCCTCTATCTGCACAAAGGTCGGGCGGAGATCGAAATTGAAGGCACCACCTCGGTGATGACGGAGTCCTGCATCCAGGTGGTGCCCGCCCTCTGCATTCATGGCTTTCATTTCTCACCCGGAACGCACGGATTTGTGCTCTCCCTGGCGCTGCCGCTGCTGAGCCGCTTTGAAAATCAGTTCGGCCGGCCGCTGGATGTGCTTAGCGTAGCGCAGTGTCTGCCGGTGGGGCGTTCCCGGGGGCGTATGCATACGCTGTTTTCAGCGCTTCGCGAGGAGTACAGTGCCGATCATGACGCACGGGAAATGATGCTTTATTCGCTGCTGGGAACGCTGCTGATCTGGCTGAACCGGCAGTGCCGCCTCGCACCGCCCGCGGAAGACAAAGCGGAGCGAAAGCGCAGTATGATGCGTCATTTTTCCCGGCTTATTGAGAGCCACTACCGGCAGCATCTCCCGCTGGCGGAGTATGCGAAGTTGATTGGGCTGTCGGTCACGCATTTAAACTATTTATGTCGCGAGTTCTATGGCTGTAGCGCTCTCGGGGTACTGCATCAGCGACTGATGCTTGAGGCGCGGCGTAACCTGCAGTACACTCGCATGACGGTAACGCAACTCTCTGATTATTTGGGTTTTAGCGACGCCGCCTATTTTTCTCGCTTTTTCCGCCGCTACAGTGGCATGTCGCCTAAAGCATTTAGAGAAGCAATTAAAGAGAATGCTTCATAATTTTCAAGCCTGAAATTATTTTTGCTAAATAATAGTTTTATCTTTTCTAATTTATTAACGCAGAGGCGTCTGTGCTAATATTCATCGCAAGTATACACAGGAATAATATTTACACGGTATGACCACGGTTCGGTCATTCAGTATATCGTGTACGCGGGCCATGAATATGTTTTTAATATTCATCCAGTAAATGGTATGGCGATCGAGTCACTCGCCGAACGTTTACGGGCAAGCGAAGGAACTTCGACAGGAAGCGGAGGTGTTATGTTACCAGGACAAGGTAAGTTTGGCGTCGTTATTAGTAAAATCCCCGTCATGCAGTCAGGGTTAAAGGTGATCTTCAATGAGAACCTCCCGGATTACGAACTCAGTTTTTGTCGCTCTCATGATGAGCTCACCCTTTTACAACTGCGGCGGGCGGTGCTGGTCGTTGCGGATATCTCCGGCGAGATTGCGCAACCCCGGGCCGTCTGAGAGCGTTATTACTCCCTCATGACCCAGTATCGTGATATTCACTGGGTTTTTATGGTCAGCGACAGCCTCTATCCATTAGCCGTTGAGCTATTAATTCGTCCCGAAAGCTCGCTCATCTCCGAGAGCGAGCCGGTAAACCGGCTGATTGAGGTGATTTGTGCCGGTAGCCGTGCGGCTGAGCAGATTAGCCGTACGCTGTTTACCGGGAATGAGGACAGCGATTTCGCAAGCTACCACTCTGCGGCGATGCTGACCCTGTCAGAGCGAAAAGTTCTGCGCCTTCTGGCGAAGGGATGGGGAATTAACCAGATCGCCGCGCTGTTGAAAAAGAGCAATAAGACGATCAGCGCGCAGAAAAATAGCGCAATGCGTCGCTTATCGCTACGCAGCAACGCTGAAATGTATGCCTGGATCAACAGCGCGCAGGGAATGCAAGAGCTGAATATCAATTCAGCTTACGGGGAGCAAATGGAATGGAAAAAAATAGCACAACCCGTCATGTCGCCATCGTAGAAAAATGTGTGATGACGGAAATGGCCTGGCGCTATATCTTTAGCCGTGAAGATAACAGCCAATACCGCATTCATTTTTTTAAAAATATCAATTTGCTCAGGGCGGTGGAAGCGTCGTTCCCATGGTCAGCAATGATCTTTTCACTTTCAGGGAGTCGTTCGTCCAGAGCCGAGAGCCTGCTTTTTCTTCACGAGATGGCGAGGATCCGACCGGAAGTCCAAACGATTATTCTGGCTAATAATGAAAGCGAAATGCGCCTGATCGGCCATTTAATGCCGTCCTGCCTGCACGGTATATTAAATAAATCTGCGCCGCGACGCGGGTTGCAGGAGCATTTGTTACAGCTGCTGGATAATCATTCCCTCGCCGGCAAAGAGCATTTTTGCGGCAGAGAGGCATGCAACGATCCGCTAAGTCCGACGGAGCACGCTATTCTTCGGTATATGTCGTGGGGATATTCGCTTTCGGAAATTGCGGTGCAGCTGAACCGGAACATTAAAACCATCCGCGCGCATAAGTTCAACGCCATGACCAAGCTCGGGGTTCGCTCTGACATTGGTTTATTAAACGCGGCGGATATCTTGCTGCATTTACCGATAAACGGCCCGACCAGCGCCGTTAAACAGGTGGCATAACGCGGCTATATGCATACGTCTACCCATGTTGCGTCGGTGAGCTGCGCCATTCGTTCTGGTTCGATGCGAACGGCGCTGTGAATAGCCCCCGCTGCGGGTAGTACCTCCTGATAGTGCCTGAGCGAGACGTCACAGAAGACGTCCAGCGGATTTTCCAGACCAAACGGGCACACGCCGCCGACCGGATGGCCGGTCCAGGTCACCACCTCATCGCTGCTCAACATACGCGCTTTTGCGCCAAAGGTTTCTTTCAGCTTTTTATTATCCAGCCGCGCATCGCCCCTGGCGACGATCAGTACAATTTTATCTTTGATCTTGAGCGACAGCGTTTTGGCTATTTGTCCCGGCTCAACGTTGTGCGCGGCAGCGGCGAGCGCCACGGTGGCGGTACTCTGGTTTAACTCAATAATTTCGATATCGGGGGCGTGTTCGGCAAAGAACTGCCGTACAGACTGCAGACTCATTGGATTCTCCTGATTTAAGCCTGGTTAAATCTGTCACAAGCCTGGCGGAGTGTAAATATCGGCGCGGACAATCCAGATTCTTTCTATTTTGTCGATCTCCTTCACATTCACCGTAACCGGTTACTGTAACCGGTTGCGGTTATCTGCATTGAGATGAATACTGGAACAGTCACTTCTCCTTTTATTTATAACAAAAGAGCCGTGTATGAATCGTTGTGTTATGAGCAGTATAGCCGGTGATCCACCCGCGGCCTGCTGCATCAAAAAGCGGTCATCGTAACGGCAGGGTAATCGTTGTTGGGCCAGTATCAATAGCCTGTCAGGAGGGCTACTATGTCTGCTAACCATGCTGCGTTTAATTTGATATTTCGCTTTGTAGAAAATTACATAAGCCCCATAGCAGGGCGGATCTCATCGCAGCGTCACGTCATGGCTATCCGTGACGGTTTTATCTCCGCGATGCCGTTTATGATCGTCGGATCGTTTCTGCTGGTGTTTGCTTATCCTCCTTTTTCCCCGGATACCACCTGGGGTTTCGCCCGCGCCTGGCTGGATCTGGCAAAAGAGTTCGAGGGGCGCATTCTGACCCCCTTTGATATGACAATGGGGATCATGTCGATCTACATCTGCGCGGCAATCTCTTACAACCTCGGTAAGCACTACGAGAAATCCAATCAGCTCGATCCCTTTATGTGCGCGATGCTGTCGATCATGGCCTTTTTACTGATTGCCGCGCCGAAGACGAATGGCACGCTGCCGGTGGATAGCCTCGGCGGAACAGGGATCTTTACCGCCATTCTGGTGGCGATCTACTGTGTGGAGATGATGCGTTTTCTCAAGGCACATAACATCGGTATCCGTCTGCCGGATCAGGTCCCTCCGATGATCAAAAATTCCTTTGATCTGTTGATCCCGGTGCTGGTGGTTGTGCTAACGCTCTATCCGCTGAGCCTGTTTATTCAACACCATTTTGACATGCTGATCCCGCAGGCCATTATGGCGATTTTCAAACCGCTGGTTTCGGCGGCCGATTCCCTGCCGGCGATCCTGTTGGCGGTTCTCATCGGCCACCTGCTGTGGTTTGCCGGGATCCACGGTGCGGCGATCGTTTCCGGGATGCTGCAGATGTTCTGGCTGACCAACCTCGGTATGAACCAGCAGGCGCTGGCCCAGGGCGCACCTCTGCCGCATATCTTTATGGAGGCGTTCTGGACCTTCTTTATCGTGGTCGGAGGTTCTGGTGCCACCATGGGGCTGGTGTTCTGCTATCTGCGCAGTCGTTCAGCGCATTTGCGCTCCATTGGTCGTTTGAGCGTGGTGCCAAGCCTGTTTAACATTAACGAGCCGGTCATCTTTGGGACGCCTATTGTCATGAATCCGGTGTTCTTTATTCCGTTCCTGCTGGCGCCGATGGTGAATGCGGTACTGGCCTGGGCGGCAATGAAGCTGGATCTGATCGGCCGCGTCATCTCCGTGGTGCCGTGGACGGCGCCGGCGCCGATTGGCGGTGCCTGGGCGCTGGGCTGGGATTTCCGGGCGGCAATTCTGGTCATCGTTCTGGCCTGCGTGTCGGCGATTATCTACTTCCCGTTCTTTAAGGTGTATGAGAAACAGCTGCTTGCTCAGGAAGCGGAAGAGGCCGAACGGGCGGAACAGGAGAGTCAGCAGACCGCATAAATAGTGACCGGGCGGCCACAGGCTGCCCGTAGCTTATTGGGAACAGGGCGTTATTTTAACGTGCAGTCGCCGCACTGTTGGACGTCCGGCAGGCGATAGCGCTGACAGCAGGTGCGTCGGACTAACTGCCCTTCACGCAGCACGACCGTTCGCCATAGTGGGTTATCCTGACCATCGGCGAGTTGTTTTTCAAAGAAACAGTGCTGGCGCAGGGCGGCAAGCTGCTCATCCCCCAGCAGCGCGCGCATTTCCCCAAGATACCAGTTAATCAGATAGCCTGTATTACTCCAGATAAGTTTGCCATTGATTTCGCCCGTCGCTTCCAGCGCCTCAATAACCGGCTGCAGGGTGCGCGTCACCAGGGCATCTATCCGCGACAGCGGTGACAGTCTCTCGATGCCGGCATCACTATGGACATCAATCCAGAAACAGGCCGCCCGGCCGCTTTCGTGAAATTCGACGTGGAAATGTTCCGGCGCCAGGCTTAGACCCTGTGGTTCATTGAGCAACGCCAACATCAGCGGCGGCACCAGCAGACCGATATACCATTGCGCCCAGAGCGAGAGCAGAGGTTTCTGTTCCCGTGTCAGCGTTGGCTGATGACGATAGATATGATCGGAATAAGTGGCCAACAGGGAGCGTAAGGCGGTGGGTTGCGACCACTCGGCGAGCGTCAACGCGTGACCGGGAGCGGATTCATCCAGGCGCAGGAAATCGAGCAGATGGGGGCGCAGGGTGGCGATTTTTTCCCGAATACTCTCCGCCAGGGCGCGCTCAGCCGTCGGCAAAGGGGCCCGCCAGATAAGTTCATCGCTGAGAGGAAGGGAACGCCAGGCCATTCGATTTCCAGATACAAATCTAAATGATAATGATTCCTGATATTAGTTGTTTGCAGGCGGCATGGCAAGAATTTTGTCGGCGCCACGATGCCGCAGCGCGCGCGGGTTAACTGGCCAAAATAATGTTGCGGCCTTTATTTTTAGCTTCATAGAGTGCGCCATCGGCTCGCGCCAGCGCTTGCTCAATATTGTCATCAATGAGCGGCGTCAGACCAATACTGATGGTCACGTTGGTGGCGACGCTCTCATTAAACATATGCGGGATTTTCAGGTCATAGACCCGCTGTCGAATTCGTTCGGCAGCCTGCCAGGCCGTTTCTTCGCTGCTATTGGTCAGCAGCACCATAAACTCCTCTCCACCAAAGCGGGCGACAATATCGCGCGAGCGTACGGCGTTACGAATGGCAGCAGAGACGCGAATGAGCGCCTGATCGCCCATCATATGACCGTAGTGATCGTTATAGGCTTTGAAATGATCGATATCGAGGAGCAGCACGAAGTGGTTATCGCCGTCCAGCGCCAGCAGGGTATCGAGGCGATTCTGCAGTCCGCGGCGATTATACAAACCGGTCAGGGGATCCAGCATACTGAGATCGTTGAGGGTGTTGCGTTCCTGCATCAGTTTATCCATCAATCCTTGTGTAAAGGCATCGCTGCGCTTCTGGATAATATTTTGCAGGGTAATACCGGCAATAGGCAGCATAAAACAGTAAGTCATGCGCAACCATTGTTCTCCCTCCGCCATTATCAGGCAGGCAAGGAAAGTCGGTAAAGAGTGGAGGGTAAAGGCAGTGATATTATTGGAAAAAGCGATGGTGCCGATAAACAGAATGCTTAATAGGGCGATCACCAGATAGTTAAAATGCGGCGGTGTCAATAGCATCGCCTTTGTCACTACGTGCCATGCCCATAGCATGCCAAATAACAACGAGATAGCGGAAATATTTATTTTCGATTGCGGCCATTTCCAGTGCCAGAGCAGCAGCAACCCGCTGCAGGCCACGATCAGGGCGCAGGGCAGCGTGAAACGAACTACCGTAAATAGGGGGGTGACCAGCGACAGAGAGGAAGAAATGAAATTAAGCAGTAAAAAAAGCCGTAAGGAATATTGATATTTTTGTGCGTAATGTGCTCGCCAGGTTTGTGCAGTCATATCGGAAGAATCATTATTAGTCGTTAAATTTCAAAATGATGAAAGCCAAAAATGAAGAGTCTGATAACAATGTGCAAAAAAAGGTTATTTGCAAAATAAGAAAAATATTTAATATATATCGATAATCCGCTTAATTTATCACCTTCATGAATGTATGTCATTACCGCGAACGTAAAGAATAAGGCACAGAGCACTTTGCAAATGACAAATGATAAAAATTATCATATGATATTGGTTATCATTATCGTTGTGAGAGGTAAAACCATGCTGCAGCGAGCATTAGGAAGCGGTTGGGCAGTCGTCGTTCCCGGCGCGCTGATTGTCGCTCTCGGGTATGCCGGGGTGTCGGCTGACGTATGGCGGACGCTGGTCGCGGTGGGCATGCTGATGTCCGCGGTGATGATATGGCATCGTCAACTGCGCCATTTTATCCTGCTGCCATCGTGCGTTGCATTGATTGGTGGGATAATGCTGATGATGGTGGATATCAAACTGAGAGGATAACGTCGGGAGAGGGAAGAATATTGGTGCGAGGGGGGGGACTTGAACCCCCACGTCCGTAAGGACACTAACACCTGAAGCTAGCGCGTCTACCAATTCCGCCACCTTCGCACAGTATTCTTTCTTTGGATATTGCCTCGTTGGTGCGAGGGGGGGGACTTGAACCCCCACGTCCGTAAGGACACTAACACCTGAAGCTAGCGCGTCTACCAATTCCGCCACCTTCGCCCAGTGCGAGCAATATCTTCGTGGATTATGGTGCGAGGGGGGGGACTTGAACCCCCACGTCCGTAAGGACACTAACACCTGAAGCTAGCGCGTCTACCAATTCCGCCACCTTCGCATACCATCGACACTATGAAAGTATCGTTACCACGGAGGCGCATTCTAGTGGTTTTCGGCGACACGTCAATAGTTAATTATGCAGGTTGTATCGATTGCTGCAAAAATGGGCGGATTTGCCCGCGGGAAGCGCCAGCGGCACCAGGAGCGGGCCGCCGGCGTGAAAAGACGATTATTTTTTCGCCTGACGGGTCATGATGGTGCGATAGACCTTAAAACGTCCGGTCTGGGCGATCACCTCATGGAAGCCGAACGTCTCATCCAGCACCTGCGGATACGGCAGGAAGGCGTTGGCGACAATGCGCAGCTCGCCGCCGCTGTTGAGATGGCGAACCGCGCCGCGGATCAGCGCCTGGGCGGCTTCGAGGCTGGTCTGCAGGCCGTCATGGAATGGCGGGTTGGAGATGATCATGTCGAAGCGACCATTGACCTCGGAGAAGACGTTGCTGGCAAACACATCGCCAGCCAGGCCGTTGGCGGCAAGCGTCGCGCGGCTGGCTTCAACCGCCGGGGCGCTGACGTCGCACAGGGTGAGGCGCACTTTCGGCGAATGGCTGGCCAGCGCGGCGGCCAGCACACCCGCGCCGCAGCCGACGTCCAGCACTTTCCCTTTGGTATGCGGCTCGAGGGTGGAGAGCAGCAGCTGGCTGCCGACGTCCAGACCGTCGCGGCTGAAGACGCCCGGTAGGGTTTTAATCGTCAGATTATCCAGTGTGTATTCGCCCCAGAAAGCTTCGGCGTCGAAGGCGGGCTGCTTTTCCAGACGGCCATGATAGAGGCCACAGCGGCGAGCGCTATCCACTTTGTTTAATGGCGCGTATTCAGCCAGCATCTGCTCCGCGCTGCGGACGCCGCTGCGGTTTTCACCGACGACGAAAATGTCGCTTCCCACCGGCAGCAGAGAGAGCAGGTTCATCAGCTGGAACTGCGCCTCTGGTTTGTTCTTTGGCCAGTAGTAGATCAGGGTGTCGCACTCGGCGACGTCAGCCGCCTCAGCCACTAAGCTAAAACGGACGGTGTCACCCATCTGGTGGCTGAGGACCTGCCAGTGGTGGAACTGCTGGGTGTGGGCGCGGCTGGCCGCGGTATCCAGACGCGCAGGCAGGTCATCCTGCAGGTCACCGGCAAACAGAACGCGGGCGGACTCGAAATCATCACTGTGGCGCAGCAAGACTTCACTTGCCGGGGTAAAAGCGGACATGAAACACTCCTTCATTAAGACTGGCGCCGATTATAGTAGTTTGTTGGCGCAGATACGACGGATTTGCTATATTGCGCGCTTGTTTAACAGGAGTGTTTCGCTATGACATCCCGACGAGACTGGCAACTACAGCAGCTGGGCATTACCCAGTGGTCGCTGCGCCGACCGGGGGCGTTACAGGGCGAAATCGCTATCTCGCTTCCTGAACATATTCGTTTGGTGATGGTGGCGGAAACCCCGCCGTCGCTGACAGAGCCGCTGATTGGCGACGTATTGCGCGCGCTGGCCGTAACGCCAGATCAGGTCCTGCAGCTGACCCCGGAGCGGGTGGCGATGCTGCCGCAGGACAGCCGCTGTAACAGCTGGCGGTTGGGCACAGAGGCGTCGCTGCCGCTGGCGGGCGCCCAGGTGTCCACCCCCGCTTTTGATGAACTCCAGACCAGCGCGCCGGCTCGCAGGGCGCTCTGGCAACAAATCTGCGCACATGAACACGATTTCTACCCTCAGCACGGCTGATTTAACCCGAGCCTGGCAAATCGAAACCCGCGCCCACGCTTTCCCGTGGAGCGAACAGACCCTGGCCAGTAACCAGGGGGAACGCTATCGCAACTATCAGCTGTCGGTGGATGGCGAAATGGCGGCTTTCGCCATTACGCAAGTGGTGCTGGATGAGGCGACGCTGTTCAATATCGCTGTCGATCCCGCTTACCAGCGCCGTGGCCTGGGGCGAGCGCTGCTGGAACATGTCATTGATGAAGTCGAAAAGCTCGGCGTCGTCACGCTATGGCTGGAGGTGCGCGCCTCCAACGTTGCCGCCCTCGCGCTGTATGAAAGCTTAGGCTTCAATGAAGCGACGATTCGCCGCAACTACTACCCGACGGCCGACGGGCGCGAAGACGCCATTGTTATGGCTCTGCCAATCAGTATGTAAGACAAGGTGATACGATGAAATGGGACTGGATTTTCTTTGATGCCGATGAAACGCTGTTTACGTTTGATTCTTTCAGCGGTTTACAGCGAATGTTTCTCGACTACAGCGTGACCTTTACCGCCGAAGATTTTCAGGACTATCAGGCCGTGAATAAGCCGCTATGGGTGGATTACCAAAACGGCGCCATCACCTCGCTGCAGCTGCAGCACCAGCGTTTTGACAACTGGGCGCAACGTTTGAATGTGCCGCCCGGGGAGCTCAACGATGCGTTTATGAATGCGATGGCGGAAATCTGTGCGCCGCTGCCGGGTGCGGTCTCTCTGCTCAACGCGCTGCAGGGCAAGGTCAAAATGGGCATCATCACCAACGGCTTTACCTCGCTGCAGCAGACTCGTCTGGAGCGGACCGGTTTACGCGATCACTTTGATTTGCTAATTATTTCTGAAGAAGTGGGCGTCGCTAAACCGGACGCGCGCATTTTCGATTACGCGCTGGCGAAGGCGGGTAACCCACCGCGCTCGCGGGTGCTGATGGTCGGCGATACCGCCGAGTCGGATATTCGCGGCGGCGTGAACGCCGGACTGGCGACCTGCTGGCTCAATGCGCATCAGCGCGAGCTGCCGGCGGACCTCGAGCCGGACTGGACGGTGACCTCGTTAAGCGAACTGGAGCAGCTCCTGTGTAAACACTGATTGCCTCCCCCCCGTTGATGGGTAAAATAGCCGCAATTTTTCGTATTCCACATGCGTGGCCCATGGCCGCGTTTACTTAGAAGATTAATTATGACGTTGTCTCCTTATCTGCAAGAGGTGGCCAAACGCCGCACTTTTGCCATTATCTCTCACCCGGATGCCGGTAAGACCACCATCACCGAAAAGGTGCTGCTGTTCGGACAGGCGATTCAGACCGCCGGTACCGTAAAAGGCCGTGGCTCCAGCCAGCATGCGAAATCCGACTGGATGGAGATGGAAAAGCAGCGTGGTATCTCGATCACCACCTCGGTAATGCAGTTCCCGTATCATGACTGCCTGGTGAACCTGCTGGATACCCCGGGGCACGAAGACTTCTCCGAAGATACCTACCGTACCCTGACGGCGGTGGACTGCTGCCTGATGGTGATTGACGCGGCAAAAGGCGTCGAAGATCGGACCCGTAAGCTGATGGAAGTCACCCGTCTGCGCGATACGCCGATCCTCACCTTTATGAACAAACTCGACCGTGATATCCGCGATCCGATGGAGCTGCTGGATGAAGTCGAGAACGAGCTGAAAATTGGCTGCGCGCCGATTACCTGGCCTATCGGCTGCGGTAAGTTGTTCAAGGGCGTCTATCATCTCTACAAAGATGAAACCTACCTGTATCAGACCGGTAAAGGCCATACCATCCAGGAAGTGCGCATCGTGAAGGGGCTCAACAACCCGGATCTTGACGCGGCGGTGGGGGAAGATCTCGCGCAGCAGCTGCGTGACGAGCTGGAGCTGGTGCAGGGCGCGTCGAACGAGTTCGATAAAGATCTGTTCCTGGCCGGGGAAATCACCCCAGTGTTCTTCGGGACCGCGTTAGGTAACTTCGGCGTTGACCATATGCTGGATGGCCTGGTGGAGTGGGCGCCGGCGCCGATGCCGCGTAACACCGACACCCGTGAAGTCACCGCCACGGAAGAGAAGTTCACCGGCTTCGTGTTTAAAATTCAGGCCAATATGGACCCGAAACACCGCGACCGCGTGGCTTTCATGCGCGTGGTGTCCGGTAAATATGAGAAAGGCATGAAACTGCGTCAGGTGCGCATCGGTAAAGACGTGGTGATCTCCGACGCGCTGACCTTTATGGCCGGCGACCGTTCACACGTCGAGGAAGCCTATCCTGGGGATATTATCGGCCTGCATAACCACGGCACCATTCAGATTGGCGATACCTTCACCCAGGGCGAGATGATGAAGTTCACCGGTATTCCGAACTTCGCACCGGAACTGTTCCGTCGTATTCGCCTGAAGGATCCGCTGAAGCAGAAACAGCTGCTGAAAGGGCTGGTTCAGCTCTCTGAAGAGGGCGCGGTGCAGGTCTTCCGTCCGATCGCCAATAACGATCTGATCGTCGGCGCCGTGGGGGTGCTGCAGTTTGACGTCGTCGTGGCGCGCCTGAAAAGCGAATACAACGTGGAAGCGATTTACGAATCCGTCAACGTGGCCACCGCGCGCTGGGTTGAATCCACTGACGTGAAGAAATTCGAAGAGTTCAAGCGTAAAAACGAAGTTCAGCTGGCACTGGATGGCGGCGATAACCTGACTTACATCGCTCCGACGATGGTCAACCTGAACCTGACGCAGGAGCGTTATCCTGACGTGGTGTTCCGCAAAACGCGCGAGCACTAATCCCTGACGAAGCGCGGCCCAGGCCGCGCTTTTTTCTTCTTCTGCCCGCGCTTCCTTCCTTCTGGAAAGTTCTTAAAACGCCGCTAATTCGTCTGTTTTTTATCCATATCCTCCGCAACCCCTTCGCCTGTCTACTATATTTAATTCGTGTTTTTAAAAATGCTGGCGTAATTCACTGCGATAAGACGCCAGCGCTGGTGAAAAAACGAGGACATCACGATGACCAGACTAAAGAATGCCAATATGTTGCTGGCGCTCTTCTTAGGCTTAGCCGCGTTGAACGCCTCGGCAGAGACGGAAAAAACAACGGTAGACAGTGCGAAGTCAGCTGCCAGCAATGCGGGAGAGGCGGTAGACAATTCGATTAATAAAGTCGGCGATTTTATGGACGACAGCACCATTACCGCGCGGGTAAAGGCGGCGCTGATCGACCATAAGGATATTAACTCCGGCGATATTTCGGTGAAAACGGAAAACAAAGTGGTCACCCTCAGCGGCGACGTCACCAGTGCTGAACAGAAAAGTCAGGCGCTGAGCGTGGCAAAAGCGGTCGAAGGCGTCTCTCAGGTTAACGACAAACTGACGGTGCAGCACAAATCGTCGAGCGAGACGGCGACGCTGAAAGGCTATGCCGGGGATACCGCTATTACCAGCGAAGTGAAAGCCAAGCTGCTGGCGGATGACATTGTCCCTTCGCGCAATGTGAAAGTAGAAACTAACGCCGGCGCCGTGCATCTGACCGGTACGGTGGCTTCCGCTGCGCAGGCTGAGCGCGCCGCAGAGATTGCGAAAGCGGTCTCCGGTGTGAAAAGCGTCCGCAACGATCTTAGCGTGAAGTAAATCGAGTTATTAACAAAAGTGTTGTCTGGCCAAGGTTGCCGAACGAATAGCAGCATCCACTGAGCGATGAGCTAGACAGAAAGGGTGCGCAAACCGCTGTTCACCGTCCATTATGGTAAGGAGAAAAGTATGTTTCGATGGGGAATTATTTTTCTGGTCATTGCATTAATTGCTGCGGCCCTGGGCTTCGGTGGTCTGGCGGGTACTGCCGCTGGCGCCGCGAAAATCGTCTTTGTCGTCGGGATTATCCTGTTCCTGGTGAGCCTGTTTACTGGACGCAGACGTCCTTAGGTGGCCCGCGATGCGGGCGATGCTGAAGCCTGAGCATTTTTACTGACACGTCGTCTTACACAAAGCCAGTCCTGTGGACTGGCTTTCGCGGTTTAAGCGGCGGGCAAATTGCGTTACCTTGTCAGGAGAAGACCAATCGAACAGGAAAGCAGGGTGGGGCAACGCATTCCCGTCACGCTGGGCAATATCGCCCCGCTGGCGGTTAAACCCTTCCGACCAGGCAAGCTGGCGCTGGTGTGTGAAGGCGGGGGACAGCGAGGGATTTTCACCGCCGGGGTTCTGGACGAATTCATGCGCGCCGGATTTAACCCCTTTGACCTGATGCTGGGGACTTCCGCGGGGGCGCAAAACCTCTCCGCCTACATGTGTAATCAGCAAGGCTATGCCCGCAAAGTCATCACCCGCTACACCACCTCACGCCAGTTTTTCGATCCGATGCGCTTTGTGCGCGGCGGCAACCTTATCGATCTCGACTGGCTGGTCGAGGCCACCTCGCAGCAGATGCCGCTGGCCATGAACTATGCTGAAACGCAGTTCGCGCAGGGAAAAGAGCTGTGGATGTGCGCCTGTCGCGGCGACGATTACTCCGCCAGCTATTTTTCACCAACGCCGCAAACCTGGCTGGATCTGATCCGCGCCTCCAGCGCCATCCCTGGATTTTATCGCAGCGGCGTATTGCTTGACGGCGTCAGCTACCTTGACGGCGGCGTCAGCGATGCGATCCCGGTTCAGGAGGCGGCCCGCCGCGGCGCTCAGACCATCGTGGTGATCCGCACCGTCCCCTCGCAGATGTTTTATACCCCGGAGTGGTTTAAGCGGATGGAGCGCTGGCTGGGGGAGAGCAGCCTGCAGCCGCTGGTCAATCTGGTGCATCACCACGAAACCACCTATCGCGCCATCCAGCAGTTCATCGAGAAACCGCCCGGTAAGCTGCGGATCTTCGAAATCTATCCCCAGCGGCCGCTGCGCAGCATGGCGCTTGGCAGCCGACTGCCGGCGCTGCTGGAGGACTACAAAACCGGACGCCAGTGCGGCCGTTATTTCCTGGCCACCGTGGGTAAACTGCTGGCCGACCGGCCGCCGCTGTTGCGCCACGCGCCGCGTGTTGCCCGGCCCTCGCCGGTGGTGGTGCCGCCGGTGCCGGTGGCCAATGAAGCGCCGCAGGCGACCATCATCGCTGCGCCGCAGGCCAATGACGCAAGCTTTAATCATGAGGATCTGGCGTGACGCACCGTTTTATCGATACCCACTGCCACTTCGATTTTCCCCCCTTCGCGGAAGATGAGGTCGCCAGCCTGGCGCGTGCGGCGCAGGCCGGCGTCGGACGAATTATCGTTCCGGCCATCTCCGCTGAGCGTTTTAGCCGCGTGCTGGCGCTGGCGGCGCAGCACGAGGCGCTGTATGCCGCGCTGGGCCTGCATCCGATTGTCATTGAGCAGCATACCGATGAGGGGCTGGCGCAACTGGAGGCGTCGCTGGCGCAGCGCCCGCCAAAACTGGTGGCGGTGGGGGAGATTGGTCTCGATCTCTATCGCGACGAGCCGCAGTTCGATCGTCAGCAGGCGCTGCTGGAAGCGCAGCTGCGTCTGGCGAAGCGTTACGATCTGCCGGTGATTCTCCACTCCCGACGCACCCACGATAAGCTGGCGATGCTGCTGAAAAAACATGCCCTGCCGCGTACTGGGGTGGTACATGGCTTCGCCGGCAGTCTGCAGCAGGCCGAGCGCTTTGTGCAGCTTGGCTATAAGATCGGCGTTGGCGGCACCATTACCTATCCCCGCGCCAGCAAAACCCGCGAGGTGATGGCGCGTCTGCCGCTTTCAGCCCTGCTGCTGGAGACCGATGCCCCGGATATGCCGCTCAATGGCTTTCAGGGACTGCCCAATCGCCCGGAGCAAGCTGCGCGGGTATTTGAGGCCCTGTGCGAACTGCGCCCTGAGCCTCCGGCAGCTATAGCCGAAGGGATAATGCGCAACACACTCGCCTTGTTTTCCTTACCCTCAGCCACTGTATGGTGATCGAATTCTCATAATTGTCCATCCATATCATTGATTTGCTTAAAATGTGTGAAGCCAGGCGGGCAGGATAGTTTCGGGCCGATATAATCACGCCGTTAGTGCTGGACTATCAAAACACAGGGAATCTGTATGCAAATCCTCATGGGACTTATCGGCATGGTGGCGCTGTTGGCCATTGCTGTGCTGCTCTCCAATAATCGAAAAGCCATTAACCTGCGTACCGTGCTCGGCGCCTGGATAATCCAGGTGGGTATCGGCGCGTTAATATTGTATGTACCGGCCGGGCGCTCGGCGCTGTTAGCGATGTCGAACGGCGTCGCCAGCGTTATTGCCTACGGCAATGAAGGGATTAGTTTCATCTTCGGCGGGCTGGTTTCCGATAAAATGTTCGAGGTATTTGGCGGCGGCGGCTTCGTCTTTGCCCTGCGCGTGCTGCCGGTGATCGTTTTCTTCTCGTCGCTGATTGCCGTGCTTTACTACCTGGGCATTATGCAGCTGGTCATTCGCATTCTCGGCGGCGCGCTGCGGGCGGTTCTGAAGACCTCGCGTACCGAGTCGCTGTCGGCCACGGCGAACATCTTCGTTGGTCAGACCGAAGCGCCGCTGGTGGTGCGTCCTTATATCGCCACCATGACCCGCTCGGAGCTGTTTGCGGTCATGTGCGGCGGCCTGGCCTCGGTGGCGGGTTCCGTGCTGGCGGGCTATGCGCAGATGGGCGTTCCGCTGGAGTACCTGATTGCCGCGTCGTTTATGGCGGCGCCGGGTGGACTGCTGTTTGCCAAAATTATCGTACCGGAAACGGAGAAACCGGACGATAACCCAGCTCATGACCGCCAGAGCGCGGATGCGGATAAACCGGCCAACGTGCTGGACGCCGCCGCCTCCGGCGCCGCGTCTGGTATGCAGCTGGCGCTCAACGTCGGCGCAATGCTGCTGGCGTTTATTGCGCTGATCGCTTTGCTGAACGGCATTCTGTCCGGCGTCGGCGGCTGGTTTAACCATCCGGAGCTGTCGCTGCAGATGATCCTCGGCTGGGTCTTCTCACCGCTGGCGTGGGTGATCGGCGTGCCGTGGCACGAAGCGACGGTAGCGGGGTCGTTTATCGGCCAGAAGCTGATCATTAACGAGTTCGTGGCCTATATGAACTTTGGCGAGTATCTGAAGGCGGACGCTGAGGTGGCGGCGGCCGGGCTGCAGGTCATTTCAGATCACACCAAAGCCATTATCTCTTTCGCGCTATGCGGATTCGCCAATCTGTCATCGATCGCCATCCTGATTGGCGGCCTCGGGGGGATGGCACCCAACCGGCGTCAGGATATCGCCCAGCTTGGGCTGCGTGCGGTGGCGGCGGGGACGCTGTCTAACCTGATGAGCGCCACCATCGCCGGGGTTTTCCTCGCCCTCTAAACCTGTTACCTGAACCAGCGGCCGTCGCGTCGCTGGTTTTATTGAGTTTGTGAAAATTCCATCATTTCTGGTTTTCAGAAAAACCATTTACATTTCAAATGATAATCATTTTATCACCGGCAGTACGGATAAAATATGCGCCACGTTGTCGAGTGGCGCTGTTATTATGTGTTAGAATTGTCACATCCCCATTGGTTGCAGAGTTTTGATTATGCTTAAGAGGGGCGTGATGATAATTGTCGCGGTATGCACCGATGTTTCGTGATTAAAATCACATTACAGTAATGCAAATTAGTAAGTAGTTTTCATTAACTGTGATGAATGTCGAAGTGTAACAGCGAGTGAATGTTACAATAGTAACAGACTCGCAAGGTGAACAAACTATTGAACCGGCACTGCGCCGGCGGAGTATGAAATGACTGATTTAAAAGCAAGCAGCCTGCGCGCGTTAAAACTGATGGACCTGACCACCCTGAACGACGACGACACCAATGAGAAGGTGATTGCCCTGTGTCATCAGGCGAAAACCCCGGTGGGTAACACCGCGGCGGTCTGTATCTATCCGCGCTTCATCCCGATTGCCCGTAAGACGCTGAACGAGCAGGGAACGCCGGATATCCGCATCGCCACGGTCACCAACTTCCCGCACGGTAATGACGATATCGACATTGCTCTGGCGGAAACCCGCGCGGCGATCGCTTACGGTGCTGATGAAGTGGACGTGGTATTCCCGTACCGCGCGCTGATTGCCGGTAACGAACAGGTCGGCTTCGAGCTGGTGAAAGCCTGTAAAGAGGCCTGCGCGGCGGCCAACGTGCTGCTGAAAGTGATCATCGAAACCGGTGAGCTGAAAGAAGAAGCGCTGATCCGTAAAGCGTCTGAAATCTCTATCAAAGCCGGGGCCGATTTCATCAAAACCTCGACCGGTAAAGTGCCGGTGAATGCCACGCCAGAAAGCGCGCGCATCATGATGGAAGTCATTCGTGATATGGGCGTTGAGAAAACCGTTGGCTTCAAACCGGCGGGCGGCGTGCGCAGCGCGGAAGATGCGCAGCAGTTCCTGGCGATCGCCGATGAGCTGTTTGGCGCCGACTGGGCCGATGCTCGTCACTACCGCTTTGGCGCCTCCAGCCTGCTGGCCAGCCTGTTGAAAGCCTTGGGTCACGGCGACGGCAAGAGCACCAGCAGCTACTGATTGTCAGACATTGCCGGATGAGGCTTCACTTATCCGGCCTACAGGATCGTAGGGCGGGTAAGCGTAGCGCCACCCGCCACCATTCACCCGATTCCTCATGGGGGTTACCGTGTTTCTCGCACAAGAAATTATTCGTAAAAAACGTGATGGTCAGGCATTAAGCGATGAAGAGATCCGCTTTTTCATCAACGGCATCCGCGACAATACTATCTCAGAAGGGCAGATCGCCGCGCTGGCGATGACCATCTTCTTCCATGATATGTCTATGCCGGAGCGCGTTTCGCTGACCATGGCGATGCGGGATTCCGGTACCGTTCTGGACTGGAAAAGCCTCAACCTTAACGGCCCCATCGTCGATAAACACTCCACCGGCGGCGTCGGGGATGTCACTTCGCTGATGCTGGGGCCGATGGTGGCCGCCTGCGGCGGCTATGTGCCGATGATTTCCGGCCGCGGCCTCGGCCATACCGGCGGTACCCTGGATAAACTGGAAGCCATCCCGGGCTTCGATATCTTCCCGGACGACAACCGCTTCCGCGAGATTATTAAAGATGTCGGCGTGGCGATTATCGGGCAGACCAGCTCCCTCGCTCCGGCGGACAAACGTTTCTATGCCACCCGCGATATTACCGCGACGGTGGACTCCATCCCGCTGATCACCGCCTCGATCCTTGCCAAAAAGCTGGCGGAAGGGCTGGATGCGCTGGTGATGGACGTTAAAGTCGGCAGCGGCGCGTTTATGCCGACTTATGAGCTTTCCGCCGCGCTGGCGGAAGCGATCGTCGGGGTCGCCAACGGCGCCGGCGTGCGCACCACCGCGCTGCTGACCGATATGAACCAGGTGCTGGCCTCCAGCGCCGGGAACGCCGTTGAAGTTCGCGAAGCGGTTCAGTTCCTGACCGGCGAATACCGCAACCCACGCCTGTTCGACGTGACGATGGCGCTGTGTGTGGAGATGCTGATTTCCGGCAAGCTGGCGGCGGACGATACCGATGCGCGCGCGAAGCTGCAGGCGGTGCTGGATAACGGTAAAGCAGCGGAAGTCTTTGGTCGCATGGTCGCGGCGCAGAAAGGACCGAGCGACTTTGTCGAGAATTATGATCATTATCTGCCGACGGCGATGCTGAGCAAAGCAGTCTATGCTGATACCGAAGGTTTTATCAGCGCGATGGACACTCGCGCGCTGGGCATGGCAGTGGTTTCTATGGGTGGCGGCCGCCGTCAGGCATCAGACACCATTGACTATAGCGTTGGCTTTACCGAGATGGCGCGTCTGGGTGACCGCGTGGACGGACAGCGTCCGCTGGCGGTGATCCATGCCAAAGACGAGAACAGCTGGCAGGAGGCCGCGAAAGCGGTCAAAGCGGCCATTAAACTGGACGATAAAGCTCCGGAAATTACACCGACAGTCTATCGCCGTATCACTGAATAGCGATATACTGATCTGATCGCTTTTTTGCAGCGCAAGATGTATGGAGAACAAGATGAAACGTGCATTTATCATGGTGCTGGACTCCTTTGGGATTGGCGCAACGGAAGACGCAGACCGCTTTGGCGACGTCGGCGCCGATACGCTGGGTCACATTGCGGAAGCCTGCGCCAAAGGCGAAGCTGACCACGGCCGCAAAGGCCCGCTGAATTTACCGAACCTGACCCGTCTGGGGCTGGTGAAAGCGCATGAAGGCTCCACCGGTAAAATTGCCGCCGGAATGGATGGCAATGCCGAAGTGATTGGCGCCTATGCCTGGGCGCATGAACTCTCTTCTGGTAAAGATACGCCGTCCGGCCACTGGGAAATCGCTGGCGTGCCGGTACTGTTTGACTGGGGCTACTTCAGCGATCACGAAAACAGCTTCCCGCAGGAGCTGCTGGATAAGCTGGTGAAACGCGCCAACCTGCCGGGCTACCTCGGCAATTGCCACTCTTCCGGGACGGTGATCCTCGATCAGCTCGGCGAAGAGCATATGAAAACCGGGAAACCGATTTTCTATACCTCCGCTGACTCCGTATTCCAGATCGCCTGTCATGAAGAGACCTTTGGCCTCGACAAACTGTATGAGCTGTGCGAAATCGCCCGTGAAGAGCTGACCGAAGGCGGCTACAACATTGGCCGCGTCATCGCCCGTCCGTTTATCGGCGATAAAGCCGGTAACTTCCAGCGTACTGGCAACCGTCACGATCTGGCGGTCGAACCGCCGGCGCCGACCGTGCTGCAGAAGCTGGTTGACGAGAAGAACGGCCACGTGGTGTCTGTCGGTAAGATAGCGGATATCTACGCCAACTGCGGCATCACCAAAAAAGTGAAAGCCACCGGGCTGGACGCGCTGTTCGACGCTACCATTAAAGAGATGAAGGAAGCTGGCGACGAGACTATCGTCTTCACCAACTTCGTCGACTTTGACTCCTCCTGGGGCCACCGTCGCGATGTCGCCGGCTACGCGGCGGGTCTGGAACTGTTCGACCGTCGTCTGCCGGAGCTGATGGAGCTGGTAGGGGAAGACGACATTCTGATCCTCACCGCCGACCACGGCTGCGACCCGACCTGGACCGGTACCGACCACACCCGCGAGCATATTCCGGTGCTGGTGTACGGCCCGAAAGTGAAACCAGGTTCGCTCGGTCACCGTGAAACCTTCGCGGACATCGGCCAGACTATCGCGAAATACTTTGGTACGTCTGACATGGAATATGGCAAAGCCATGTTCTGAGGTCATTGCCCGGTGGCGCACAGCGATCCGGGCCTACTATTTTGTAGGCCGGGTAAGGCGTAGCCGCCACCCGGCAAAAACAACAATATAAAAGGAACTGAAGATGGCAACTCCTCACATTAACGCAGAAATGGGCGATTTCGCTGACGTAGTTTTGATGCCGGGCGACCCGCTGCGCGCCAAGCACATTGCCGAAACCTTCCTCGAAGACGTGCGTGAAGTGAATAACGTGCGCGGCATGCTGGGCTTCACCGGCACCTATAAAGGCCGCAAAATCTCCGTAATGGGCCACGGGATGGGTATCCCGTCCTGCTCTATCTACACCAAAGAGCTGATCACCGATTTCGGCGTTAAGAAAATCATCCGCGTTGGCTCCTGCGGCGCAGTGCGCGAAGACGTCAAACTGCGCGACGTGGTGATCGGCATGGGCGCTTGCACCGACTCCAAAGTGAACCGTCTGCGTTTTAAAGACCATGACTTCGCGGCGATTGCCGATTTCGGCATGGTGCGTAACGCGGTAGACGCGGCGAAAGCGTTGGGCGTTGACGCGCGCGTCGGCAACATCTTCTCCGCAGACCTGTTCTATACCCCGGACCCGTCCATGTTCGACGTGATGGAAAAATACGGCATCCTGGGCGTGGAAATGGAAGCGGCGGGTATCTACGGCGTGGCGGCGGAGTTCGGGGCGAAAGCGCTGACCATCTGCACCGTGTCTGACCATATTCGTACCCACGAGCAGACCACTGCCGCGGAGCGTCAGACCACGTTCAACGACATGATTAAAATCGCGCTGGAATCGGTACTGCTGGGCGACCAGGAGTAAGCGTGGTATAGCCCGGTAGCGCTTTGTTTACCGGGCTTGAGTCAAATCTGTAGGCCGGATAAGGCGTAGCCGCCATCCGGCTTTTTTTATCAGCGCACCGCGCCGGCAATCCATGCCGACAGTTCTTTCAGTTCCGCTTCTTGCTCCGGGAAATCGCCGACCAGCGCCTCACACTGCTGCTGCAAAACCTCAGCCCGATACTGACAGCCGACTAAGCGTGCCGCCAGCGCCTCCAGCGGCGCCGGATTCAGGCTATCGGTAAAGGCCTGCGCGCGGGTGATATGTCCTTTCTCAACGTCAAAATGCAGCTCGACGCCGCCCCAGGGGAAGCGCTCGTCCAGCAGGTGGGAAAAGGCGGGCGCCTGGCCGAAGTTCCATTCCCAGCTGCTCTGGCGAGCGAAAGTGTCGGCAAAGTTCGGCAGGTCCGGCGTGTTGTCCGGGGAGATCACCTCGGCGTCTACCCGTTCGCCGTAATGGCTGAAGAACGCCTCCTGGATCGCCTCGCAAACTTGCTGATGGGTAATGCCCGGCAGTAGCTCAACCAGATTCGCCACTCGCCCGCGCACCGAGGTAATGCCTTTAGCCTGCAGCTTTTTCTGGTCCGGGTTGAGGTAGTTGGCAAGACGGCTTAAATCGGCGTTGAGCAGCAGGGTGCCGTGGTGAAAACCGCGGTCCATGGTTTCACGATAGGCGGAGCCGGAGACTTTGCGGTCGCCGCTGTTGGTTTTGACCACCAGATCGTTGCGCCCGGAGGCTTCGGCGGTTACGCCGAGTGAATTGAGCGCCGCCAGCACAATAGCGGTGGAGACGGTTTTGTCGTACTCCGGTTTGCCAGCCATAAAGGTAAAGCAGGTATTGCCGAGGTCGTGGAACACCGCGCCGCCGCCGCTGCTACGACGGGCCAGCCGCACATGATCTTCTTCCATTCGGCGGGTATTACACTCCTTCCACGGGTTCTGCGCGCGGCCGATGACCACGGTATCGGCATTGCGCCACAGGAACAGCACCCGCTGGGTGGCGGGCATCTGGCGGAAAATGCACTCCTCGACCGCCAGGTTGAACCACGGGTCGTAAGAGTCAGAAAGCAGGAGGCGCAGTGTGGACATTATAGATTTCCTTTCTTTTCATCGTCTTCATCCTCAACCGGCTTGTTGGCGGTGAGCAGGAAGGGCGATTGCTGCCAGCGGGTGCGTTTGCCCTGCAGCAGCGTGCGGGTCAGTACCACGCCGATGGCCAGGGACAGCAACAGCATCAGGCGTAAGATATTGGTGGTATTATCCACCTGCTTCGCCTCGGTCGCCAGAGTATGGGTATCGAGGGTCAGACGCAGATAGCCCAGCGGGCCATTTTTTCCCGGCACCGGTTCGACAATCTGCTGGTTGAAGTAGCCGCCGGCTTTCTTACCATCCAGCGCCAGCCGGTCGCGAACCTCGACGCTTTCGCCAGAGCGCGCCACCAGGTCGCCCTGTTCGTCATATACCCCGGCGTCAAGTACGCGGCTGTTGTGGGTGAGCTGCGTCAACAGCTGATGGATGCGCTTCTCGTCCGGCGTCTCGCTGCGCATTAGCGGCGCGAGATTCAGCACCACCTGCTGCGCCAGCGTGCGGGCCAGCTCTTCCATCTGCGGATTGCGTTGTTTCTGACTGTTCTGACTGAACCACGAGGCGCCCTGCATCAGCGCGACGAGCAGGGCGAGACAGATAAGGACAATGACCGCACGATGCAGCCGGAATTTCAGTTTTGCGCGAACCATATTCCACCTTTGAAAATTTGCAGCTTAATGTTGCCAGAAGCGCTGGTTACAAGGTAGCCTCATGCGTTATTTTCCTCGCCTGAATGAAGAGATGTGGAGCCGTAATGCCTAACAGTTTGACCTGGTGCGACCTGCCTGAAGACGTTTCCCTGTGGCCTGGGTTGCCGCTTTCCCTGAGCGGTGACGAGGTCATGCCGCTGGATTATCACGCCGGGCGCAGCGGTTGGCTGCTGTACGGACGTGGGCTGGATAAACGCCGTCTGACGGCGTGGCAGCGCGAGCTGGGCGCCGCGTTAGTGATCGTCGCCTCCTGGGTGGTCGAGGATTACCAGGTGATCCGCCTGGCGGGCTCGCTTACCCCGCGTGCGACGCGACTGGCGCATGAGGCGGGGCTGGACGTCGCGCCATTGGGTAAAATCCCCCATCTGCGCACCCCAGGGCTGCTGGTGATGGATATGGACTCCACGGCGATCCAAATTGAATGCATCGATGAGATCGCGAAACTGGCCGGCACCGGCGAGCTGGTGTCAGAAGTGACCGAGCGGGCGATGCGTGGCGAGCTGGACTTCACCGCCAGCCTGCGCCAGCGCGTGGCGACGCTAAAAGACGCCGATGCCAACATTCTGCTGCAGGTTCGCGACGCGCTGCCGCTGATGCCGGGCCTGGCGCAGCTGGTGCTCAAGCTGGAAACGCTGGGCTGGAAGGTGGCGATCGCCTCCGGCGGCTTTACCTTCTTTGCGGAGTATCTGCGCGACAAACTGCATCTCGACGCGGTGTTCGCCAACGAACTGGAGATCCGCGACGGTAAGCTTACCGGCAACGTGCTCGGCGATATCGTCGATGCCAAATACAAAGCCAATACGCTGCGCAAGCTGGCGGAAAAGTATGAGATCCCAACGGCGCAGACCGTGGCCATCGGCGATGGCGCCAACGACCTGCCGATGATTAAAGCTGCCGGGCTTGGCATCGCATATCATGCGAAGCCTAAAGTGAATGAACAGGCGGAAGTGACTATCCGCCACGCTGACCTGATGGGGGTATTCTGTATTCTCTCGGGCAGCATGAACCAAAAGTAAGAGGTAAACGTGGCGAAAGCTCCAAAACGCGCATTTGTCTGTAATGAATGTGGTGCGGATTATCCGCGGTGGCAGGGGCAATGCAGCGCCTGCCATGCCTGGAATACCATCACCGAGATGCGCATCGCCGCGTCGCCGCAGGTGGCGAGAAACGAGCGTTTGTCAGGCTACGCCGGTAACGCCGGCGTCTCGAAGGTGCAGAAGCTGTCAGACATCAGCCTGGAAGCGCTGCCGCGTTTCTCCACCGGGTTTAAAGAGTTCGATCGCGTACTCGGCGGCGGCGTGGTGCCGGGCAGCGCGATCCTGATTGGCGGCAACCCCGGCGCGGGGAAATCGACCCTGCTGCTGCAGACTTTGTGCAAGCTGGCGGAAGGGATGAAAACGCTGTACGTCACCGGGGAGGAGTCCCTACAGCAGGTGGCGATGCGCGCCCATCGCCTTGGGCTGCCGACGGCGAACCTGAACATGCTCTCGGAAACCAGCATTGAGCAGATCTGTCAGATTGCCGATGAAGAAAAACCGCAGCTGATGGTGATCGACTCAATCCAGGTGATGCATATGGCCGACGTTCAGTCGTCGCCGGGCAGCGTCGCCCAGGTACGTGAAACGGCGGCCTATCTGACGCGCTTTGCCAAAACTCGCGGCGTGGCGATCGTTATGGTCGGCCACGTCACCAAAGACGGTTCGCTGGCCGGCCCGAAGGTGCTGGAGCACTGTATTGACTGCTCGGTGCTGCTGGACGGTGATGCCGACTCCCGCTTCCGCACTCTGCGCAGCCACAAAAACCGCTTTGGCGCGGTGAATGAGCTGGGCGTTTTCGCCATGACCGAGCAGGGGCTGCGCGAAGTGAGCAACCCGTCCGCTATCTTCCTCAGCCGGGGAGATGAAATCACCTCCGGCAGCTCGGTGATGGTGGTCTGGGAAGGGACCCGCCCGCTGCTGGTGGAGATCCAGGCGCTGGTGGATCACTCGATGATGTCCAACCCGCGCCGCGTGGCGGTGGGGCTGGAACAGAACCGTCTGGCGATCCTGCTGGCGGTGCTGCATCGCCACGGCGGCCTGCAGATGGCCGATCAGGACGTTTTCGTCAACGTGGTCGGCGGGGTGAAGGTCACGGAAACCAGCGCCGATCTGGCGCTACTGCTGGCGATGGTCTCCAGCCTGCGCGATCGCCCGCTGCCGCAGGACCTGGTGGTCTTTGGCGAAGTGGGGCTGGCCGGCGAAATTCGCCCGGTGCCGAGCGGTCAGGAGCGTATCTCCGAAGCAGCGAAGCATGGCTTCCGCCGCGCCATCGTCCCGGCGGCCAATGTGCCGAAAAAAGTGCCGGAAGGCATGCAAATCTTTGGTGTGAAAAAGCTTTCAGACGCGCTAAGCGTTTTTGACGACTTATAATAAGTTAAAAGGAGATTAGCGATGTCGTCATTTGACTATTTAAAAAGCGCCATAAAGCAGAAAGGCTGTACCCTGCAGCAGGTGGCGGAAGCCAGCGGGATGACCAAGGGGTATCTCAGCCAGCTGTTGAACGCCAAAATCAAAAGCCCGAGCGCGCAGAAGCTTGAAGCGCTGCATCGCTTCCTCGGGCTGGAGTTTCCCCGCCGACAGAAAAGCGTCGGCGTGGTGTTTGGTAAGTTTTACCCGCTGCATACCGGGCACATCTATTTGATTCAACGCGCCTGTAGCCAGGTCGATGAGCTGCATATCATCATGGGCTACGACGATACTCGCGACCGCGAGCTGTTTGAAGAGAGCGCCATGTCGCAGCAGCCAACGGTGCCTGACCGCCTGCGCTGGCTGCTACAGACCTTTAAGTATCAGAAGAATATTCGCATCCATGCGTTCAATGAAGAGGGGATGGAGCCCTATCCGCACGGCTGGGATGTGTGGAGTCATGGGATCCGCGCTTTTATGAGCGAAAAAGGGATCGAGCCGAACCGGATCTATACCTCGGAAGAGGCCGATGCGCCGCAGTACCTTGAGCATCTGGGGATCGAGACGGTGCTTATCGATCCTAAGCGGACCTTTATGAATATTAGCGGCGGCCAGATCCGCGAGAACCCGTTCCGCTACTGGGAATATATTCCGACGGAAGTGAAACCGTTCTTTGTGCGGACGGTGGCGATCCTCGGCGGCGAGTCGAGCGGTAAATCAACGCTGGTCAATAAGCTCGCCAATATCTTCAATACTACCAGCGCCTGGGAATATGGCCGGGATTATGTCTTTTCGCATCTCGGCGGCGATGAGATGGCGCTCCAGTATTCTGATTACGATAAAATTGCCCTCGGGCATGCCCAGTATATTGATTTCGCAGTGAAATATGCCAACAAGGTGGCATTTATCGATACCGACTTCGTCAGTACTCAGGCGTTCTGTCTGAAGTACGAGGGGCGTGAGCACCCGTTCGTGCAGGCGCTGATTGATGAATACCGCTTTGACCTGGTGATCCTGCTGGAGAACAACACCCCGTGGGTGGCTGATGGGTTACGCAGTCTTGGGAGTTCGGTGGATCGTAAAGAGTTTCAGTCGCTGCTGGTGTCGCTGCTGAAAGAGAATGAGATCGAGTTCGTCCATGTTAAGGAGTCGGACTATGATACGCGCTTCCTGCGCTGCGTCGAGCTGGTGAAGCAGCTGATGGGGGAGCAGGGGTAGATCCTCTGCGGGCTGTTGCCCTCACCCCGGCCCTCTCCCGGTGGGAGAGGGAGCAAACCCTAAAAAAGGCAACTTGCGTTGCCTTTTTACTTTTACCTTGCCCTCACCCCGGCCCTCTCCCGGTGGGAGAGGGAGCAAACCCTAAAAAAGGCAACTTGCGTTGCCTTTTTACTTTTACCTTGCCCTCACCCCGGCCCTCTCCCGGTGGGAGAGGGAGCAAACATTAAAAAAGGCAACTTGCGTTGCCTTTTTGCATTTTATTTTGAGATACGTTTGTACTTGATTCGCTTGGGCTCCAGCGCGTCGGCGCCGAGAGTGCGTTTCTTGTACTCTTCGTACTCGGTAAAGTTACCTTCGAAGAACTCCACCTTACCTTCATCCTGGTAATCCAGAATGTGGGTGGCAATACGGTCAAGGAACCAGCGGTCGTGCGAGATAACCATCGCGCAGCCCGGGAACTCCAGCAGGGCGTTTTCCAGCGCGCGCAGGGTTTCGATATCCAGGTCGTTGGTCGGTTCATCGAGCAGCAGGACGTTACCGCCGACCTGCAGCAGCTTCGCCAGGTGCAGACGACCGCGTTCACCGCCGGACAGCTCGCCAACGCGTTTACCCTGGTCGACGCCTTTGAAGTTAAAGCGGCCCACGTAGGCGCGGCTCGGCATTTCGGTGTTGCCGATCTTCATGATATCCAGGCCGCCGGACACTTCTTCCCACACGGTTTTGCTGTTGTCCATCGCGTCGCGGAACTGATCGACGGAAGCCAGCTTAACGGTTTCACCCAGGGTGATGGTGCCGGAATCTGGCTGTTCCTGGCCAGACATCATGCGGAAGAGGGTGGATTTACCCGCGCCGTTCGGACCGATGATGCCGACGATAGCGCCTTTCGGTACCGAGAAGCTCAGATCGTCGATCAGCACGCGGTCGCCGTAGGATTTGCGCAGATGGCTGACTTCCAGAACTTTATCGCCCAGACGCGGGCCTGGCGGAATGAACAGTTCGTTGGTCTCGTTACGTTTCTGGTATTCAACGTTGTTAAGCTCTTCAAAGCGCGCCAGACGGGCTTTGCCCTTAGACTGACGGCCTTTCGCGCCCTGGCGTACCCACTCGAGCTCTTTCTCGATGGATTTGCGGCGTGCGGCTTCCTGAGAAGCTTCCTGCGCCAGACGCTGATCTTTCTGCTCCAGCCAGGAGGAGTAGTTGCCTTCCCACGGAATACCTTCGCCGCGGTCAAGTTCGAGGATCCAGCCGGCGACGTTATCGAGGAAGTAACGGTCGTGGGTAATCGCCACCACGGTGCCTTCGAAGTCGTGCAGGAAGCGTTCCAGCCAGGCGACGGACTCGGCGTCGAGGTGGTTAGTCGGTTCGTCGAGCAGCAGCATATCCGGTTTTTCCAGCAGCAGGCGGCACAGTGCGACGCGGCGGCGTTCACCACCGGAAAGATTAGCGATTTTCGCATCCCAGTCCGGCAGGCGCAGGGCGTCGGCCGCGCGCTCCAGCTGCACGTTCAGGTTGTGGCCGTCGTGCGCCTGGATAATCTCTTCGAACTTGCCTTGCTGTGCGGCAAGCTTATCGAAGTCCGCATCCGGCTCGGCGTATTTGGCATAGACTTCGTCCAGACCCTTCAGCGCGTTAACCACTTCGGCGACCGCTTCTTCCACGGACTCGCGCACGGTGTGCTCCGGGTTGAGCTGCGGCTCCTGCGGCAGGTAGCCAATTTTAATGCCGGGCTGCGGACGCGCTTCACCTTCGATCTCGGTGTCGATACCGGCCATGATGCGCAGCAGGGTAGATTTACCGGCGCCGTTCAGACCGAGCACACCGATTTTCGCGCCAGGGAAAAAGCTGAGGGAGATATTTTTCAAAATATGACGTTTCGGCGGAACCACTTTGCCGACACGATGCATGGTATAAACGAATTGAGCCACGTTGGACTTCGCCTCTTTCTATTTTGATAGATAGTTCAAAGCCGAAGTGTAGCCTTTTTCGCGCGCTAATCCCAGCGAGGCGACAGGATTCACAGAAGCGTAAAAAAATGTTCAGGACATGGCGCGTTTAGCGTTGTCTGATTAGCATAAGTAAAGCCGCCTGCCGAACCGGCAGGGGCTTTTAAGCGGCACGATGCTGCGAAAATGCACCTGAAAGAGGAAGAGCTTGTGGAAAAAGCCAAAAAAATGGCGTGGCATCTTTTGGCTGCCAGCGTTGGTCTGTTGGCGTTGAGTCAGCTGGCGCATGCGGATTCACTGGATGAACAGCGCAGCCGCTACGCACAAATTAAGCAGGCGTGGGATAACCGGCAGATGGATGTGGTTGACCAGCTGATGCCCACGTTAAGCACCTATCCCCTGTATCCCTATTTGCAGTACCGGCAGATTACCGACGATCTGATGAACCAGCCGGCGCTGGTGGTGAAAAACTTTATTGACGCCAACCCGACGCTGCCCCCGGCGCGTTCATTACGTTCGCGTTTCGTGAATGAACTGGCCCGGCGCAGCGACTGGCGCGGCTTGCTGGCGTTTAGCCCCGATAAGCCGACCAGCACCGAGGCGCAGTGCAACTACTACTACGCCAAACTGAGCGTGGGTCAGTCGCAGGAGGCCTGGAGCGGAGCGAAAGCGCTCTGGCTGACGGGCAAGAACCAGCCCGGCGCCTGTGAACCGCTGTTCAGCGCCTGGCGCGACTCCGGCCAACAGGATCCGCTGGCCTATCTCGAACGGATCCGCCTGGCGATGAAGGCCGGCAATATTGGGTTGGTGAAATCGCTGGCCCAGCAGATGCCTGCCAACTACCAGAGCATCGCCAGCGCCGTGGTCGCCCTGGCTAACGATCCTAACAGCGTTCTGACCTTTGCCCGCACCACCGGGGCGACGGACTTTACCCGCCAGATGGCCGCCGTCGCTTTCGCCAGCGTCGCCCGTCAGGATGTGGAAAATGCCCGTTTGATGATCCCTTCGCTGGTGCAGGCCCAGCAGCTCAATGAGGATCAGACCCAGGAGCTACGCGATATTGTCGCCTGGCGCCTGATGGGGAACGATGTGACCGAAGATCAGGCCATCTGGCGCGACGATGCGATTATGCGCTCGCAGTCCACGCCGCTGGTGGAGCGGCGGGTACGGATGGCGCTGGGGACGGGCGATCGCCATGGTCTGAATACCTGGCTGGCGCGCCTGCCGATGGAGGCGAAAGAGAAAGACGAATGGCGCTACTGGCAGGCGGATCTGTTGCTGGAGCGCGGCAGGGACGAGGAGGCGCAGGCGATCCTCCGGTCGTTGATGCAGCAGCGGGGTTTCTACCCGATGGTCGCTGCGCAGCGTCTCGGCGAGGAGTATACCTTCCGCATTGATAAAGCGATTGGCACGCTCGATCCGGCGCTGGCCTCCGGTCCGGAGATGGCCCGGGTGCGCGAGCTGATGTACTGGAATATGGATAACACCGCGCGCACTGAATGGGCGAACCTGGTCACCAGCCGTAGTAAATCCCAGCAGGCGCAGCTCGCGCGTTACGCTTTTGATCAACACTGGTGGGATCTGAGCGTGCAGGCGACGATCGCCGGAAAACTGTGGGATCAGCTGGAGGAGCGCTTCCCGCTGGCCTATAACGATCTGTTTGCCCGCTATATCAGCGGTAAAGATATTCCGCAGAGCTACGCGATGGCGATTGCCCGCCAGGAGAGCGCCTGGAACCCGAAAGTGCGCTCGCCGGTCGGCGCCAGCGGGCTGATGCAGATTATGCCGGGCACCGCGACGCATACCGTCAGCATGTTCAGCATTCCCGGCTACAGCGGCCCGTCGCAGCTGTTGGATCCGGAAACCAACATCAACATCGGCACCAGCTATCTGCAGTACGTTTACCAGCAGTTCGGTAATAACCGCATCTACGCCTCGGCGGCCTATAACGCCGGGCCGGGTCGGGTACGCACCTGGCAGGGGAACAGCGCCGGACGGATCGACGCCGTGGCGTTTGTCGAGAGTATTCCGTTCTCGGAAACACGCGGCTACGTGAAGAATGTCCTCTCCTATGACGCCTACTATCGCTACTTTATGGGACAGCAGGATAAGCTCTTCAGCGATGCGGAGTGGCGGCAGCGTTACTGATCGCCGGGAAGTATGTTATGCTTTGTACTCGTTGATGAGTACATTCGACGGGCAGCGTAAGCTGCCCGTCTCAATATGGTGGCGCGATATGACCCAACAATCTCCCTATTCCGCGGCCGTTGCCGAACAACGTCATCAGGAGTGGCTGCGCTTTGTGGCGCTGCTACAGCAGGCCTATGCGCAGGATCTGCATCTACCGTTGCTGCAGCTCATGCTGACCCCTGATGAGCGTGAAGCGCTGGGGACTCGGGTGCGCATTATCGAAGAGCTGCTGCGCGGTGAGATGAGCCAGCGCGAGCTGAAAAATGAGCTCGGTGCCGGCATTGCGACCATTACCCGCGGGTCCAACAGCCTGAAGTCGGCGCCGGTTGAGCTGCGCCAGTGGCTGGAGCAGACGCTGTTGGCTAGCGATAAATAGCGTTGTGGAACGGGCTTAACGCCAGCACGACCGCCTGATGGTAAACGCTGCTGCGGGTTAATTTGCCGCCGGTGAAAACCCCAATCGCTCCCTCTTTACGACCAATCTGATCGATGCCGGTATACTGCGACATGACCGGCCCGAGGGCTTCGCCAGCGCGAACCTGCTCAAGAATAACGTCAGGCAACGGCAGCGTGGCTGAGCGCGCTTCTCCGCGCTGGCTGGCGCTTTCGATGACCACCCAGCTAAAGGTACTGTCATCGTCAATTCCGGCTTCGATGGCGACCCAGAAATCGGCATGGGGCTGGGCGAGGCGCGCATTGGCGACGCGATTTCGTGCGCCAGCGCGCGTTTCCTCGCTGCCGAAGGGCTGTTCCGGCACGCCGCTCTCGACGGAGACGGACTCAATGTGGCAGGATCCTTCGCCGAAAATCTCGTCAAAAGCCTGCAGAATTGCCTGAATTTTGGCGGGATTAGTGGTCGCTGAGACAACATGGTGCATAATCAAAACAACTCAGAATAAACTAACGTCATCGCAGTATACTCTAAATCACCCCCAGGGCAGTCGGTAATGCCTGCAAGCGGTCGATAACGAGTTCAGAACGGAAAAAAAGCATGTTACAGGTATACCTTGTTCGCCACGGTGAAACGCAGTGGAACGCCGAGCGACGTATTCAGGGTCAGTCCGACAGCCCGCTGACCGCACACGGTGAGCGCCAGGCCTGGCAGGTTGGCGAGCGCGCCAGAACGCTGGGGATCACCCATATCATTACCAGCGATCTGGGGCGAACCCGTCGCACAGCAGAGATTATCGCCGAAGCCTGCGGCTGCAGCGTGATCGCTGATGCGCGCCTGCGCGAGCTGGATATGGGAGTGCTGGAGAAGCGCCATATTGACTCGCTCAGCGAAGAAGAAGAGGGCTGGCGCCGCCAGTTGGTCAACGGCACGCCGGATGGTCGCATTCCGCAGGGCGAATCGATGCAGGAGCTTAGCGAACGTATGCATGCGGCGCTGGCCGCCTGTCTGGAATTACCGGCCGGTAGTCGACCGCTGCTGGTGAGTCATGGTATCGCGCTGGGCTGCCTGGTGAGTACGATTTTAGGGCTGCCGGCATACGCAGAGCGTCGTCTGCGCCTGCGCAACTGCTCGATCTCGCGCGTCGATTATCAGCAAAGCCCGTGGCTGGCTTCCGGCTGGGTGGTGGAAACGGCGGGCGACGTCTCGCATCTTGACGCCCCCGCGATGGACGAGCTGCAGCGTTAACGGCGGATCGGGATCAGATACTCGCAGCGCAACTGAATCGGCGTGGCCTGATCCCGGCTTTCATCTTCAGGATAGAAGCGTTCAATATCCAGCCCCTTGCGACGCGTCAGGTTCAGCATCGGCATGCAGGTGCCGTAGACCGTCAGGATGAATTCCTGCAGGCCGGTACCCAGCCCTTCATACGTAAACATGACATACTCGCCGCCCTCCAGCGTCACCGGATGGGCGTTCTGCAGGTGGCCGTTAGCCATCTCCGGCGTCAGCGCGGTGGTATAGAACACTTCCTGCTCATCGTCTTTCTCCAGGCTCGGACGCGGTTCATGCAGCCCGTAGAGCACCGGGGGGATCGACGGCGAGTTGCCGAGGAAATCTCGCCAGAACTGGACCCGCATCTGGTTGCGGAAGTCGGAGATTTCCTCCAGCTTACAGGTATAGCTCTGAGTCACACCGAGCAGTTGAGTCGTGGGTAGGGCGACAAATTCATGTTTCGGCAGGGTAAACTCGCCAAGACGTAGCGGCGGACGCATACCGAACGAGCTCCAGTCCGGCGAGCGGCGGTAGAGAGCCGGCGTCAGCGAGAATTGCTTCTTGAACGCACGGGTGAAGGTCTGCTGGGAGTCGAAACGGTACTGCAGCGCAATATCAAGGATTGGACGGGCGGTAAGGCGTAATGCGACAGCTGATTTCGACAACCGGCGCGCGCGAATATAGGCACCGATAGCGTGGCCGGTGACATCCTTAAACATTCGCTGCAGATGCCACTTGGAATAACCTGCCTTCGCCGCCACATTGTCCAGAGAAAGCGGCTGATCCAGGTGACCTTCCAGCCAGCTAAGGAGATCGCGAATAATCCCTGCTTGATCCATAAAATGTCCCCATCCTTAAACACAGGTGCCTGATATTAAAGTAGCGGATAATAGCATTTTTTGATGTTTTAGCATTCAGTGTTTTTTTTGCTTTTAAATGCGGTAGGTCAGTGGATCTGAACGATAATTTTGTAAAGCTGTGATCTATAAACCTTTTCTGCTAGGTCCGTGATAATCACTTAGCTATATTTTTTAATAATGGTAACAATATGAAATACAAGAAGTTTGCGATGGGCCTGCTGTTGCTGGCCGGCTGTCAGGTTGCTCAGGCGGAGCAGATTGGTTCCGTGGATACGGTCTTCAAATGGTTAGGACCGGATCACAAAATTGTCGTCGAAGCCTTTGACGATCCGGATGTACAGAACGTGACCTGCTATATCAGCCGGGCGAAAACCGGCGGGATCAAAGGCGGCCTGGGGCTGGCGGAGGATACCTCCGACGCGGCCATCTCCTGCCAGCAGGTCGGGCCGATTGAGCTGACGGACAAAATCAAAAATGGCAAAAGCCAGGGCGACGTGGTGTTCCAGAAGCGCACCTCGTTAGTATTTAAAAAGCTACAGGTCGTTCGCTTCTATGATGCGAAGCGCAATGCGCTGGTCTACCTGACCTATTCGGATAAAGTAGTTGATGGTTCGCCGAAGAACGCCATCAGCGCCGTGCCGATTATGCCCTGGAATAAATAAACGGGAGCGCGCATGCAGCAGCCATGGATTTGGTTAGTTGAGGATGAACAGAGTATCGCCGATACCCTGGTTTATATGCTCCAGCAGGAGGGCTTCCAGGTCACCGTCTTCGACCGCGGGTTGCCCGCGCTGGAGGCGGCGGCGCATCAGGCGCCCGATGTCGCCATCCTCGACGTTGGCTTGCCGGATATCAGCGGCTTCGAGCTCTGTCGGCGCCTGCTGACGCGCTTTCCGGCGCTGCCGGTGCTGTTTCTCACGGCGCGGAGCGATGAGGTCGATAAGCTGCTGGGGCTGGAAATCGGCGCTGACGATTACATCGCCAAGCCGTTTTCGCCGCGCGAAGTTTGCGCGCGGGTGCGCAGCGTGCTGCGACGGCTGCAAAAATTTGCCGCGCCTTCGTCGGTAGTTCGCGTCGGCGAGTTTGTGCTTGACGAGCAGGCGGCGTCGATAAGCTGGTTCGGCCAGCCCCTGAACCTGACGCGCTATGAATTTCTGCTGTTGAAAACTTTGCTTCACGCGCCCGGTCGCGTTTTCTCCCGTCAGCAGCTGATGGAGCGGGTATGGAGCGATGCCTGGGAAAGCCTCGACCGCACCGTCGACACCCACATCAAAACCCTGCGCGCTAAACTGCGGGCCGTGAATCCTGATTTGTCGCCAATCAATACCCATCGCGGGATGGGCTACAGCCTGGGGCGCAGCTGATGCGCATCGGCATGCGCCTGCTGCTGGGCTATTTCCTTATCGTCGCGATCGCCGCGTGGTTTGTACTGTCGATCTTTGTCCAGGAAGTGAAGCCGGGCGTGCGCCGGGCGACGGAGGGGACCCTCAACGATACCGCCACCCTGCTGGCGGCGCTGGCGCGTGAGGACCTGCTGGTGGCAAACCCGCAGCAGGGCAGGCTGGCGCAGGCCTTTCAACAGCTCAACCAGCAGCGGCTAAACGCCAACATTGGCGGAATTAAAAAGGTGCGTAATGAGTACCGCGTCTATCTGACCGATGCCCGGGGCAAGGTCGTGTTTGACTCCAGTGGAGAGGCGACAGGGCAGGACTATTCACGCTGGAACGACGTCTGGCTCACCCTGCGCGGGCAGTATGGCGCGCGCAGTTCGCGCAGCGATCCGCATGATGAAGCCAGCTCGGTGATGTATATCGCCGCGCCGGTGATGGATAAGGGGCGGATTATCGGCGTGCTGAGCGTCGGTAAACCCAACCTGGCGATGACGCCGGTCATTAAGCGCAGCGAGCGGCGGATCCTCTGGGCCGGCGGCGCCCTGCTGGGCATTGCGCTGTTGATCGGCTGCGGCGTCGTCTGGTGGATCAATTTCTCTATCGGTAAGCTGGTGCGCTATGCGGACTCCGTGACCGCTGACCGCCCGCTGCCGTTGCCGGAGGTCGGCAGCAGCGAACTGCGTAAGCTGGCCCAGGCGCTGGAGAGCATGCGGGTGAAGCTCGAAGGCAAAAACGCCATCGAAAACTATGTCTATGACCTGACGCACGAGCTGAAAAGTCCGCTGGCGGCTATTCGCGGTGCGGCGGAAATTCTGCGCGAAGGGCCGCCGCCTGCGGTGGCGGCGCGGTTTACTGAGAATATCCTTGCGCAGAACACCCGCATGCAGCTGCTGGTGGAGCGGTTACTCCAGCAGGCGCGACTGGAAAGCCGGCTGGAGATAAAGCTACAGCCGGTGTCGATAGATGCGCTATACCAACGCCTGGCGGAGGAGCGCGACATCGCCCTGGCGGCGAAAGCCATTACTCTGCGCTGGCAGGCGAGTGGGATGCTGGTCAATGGCGATGGCGAACTGCTGGCCCAGGCGCTGGGTAATCTGCTCGACAACGCGATTGATTTTACCCCCCAGGGCGGCGAGATCGCCCTGGGGGTAGAGAAACGGAATGCAGAGGTGCGACTGAGCGTAACGGATAACGGATGCGGTATTCCGGAGTATGCCCTGACGCGGATCTTTGATCGGTTCTACTCGCTGCCGCGTGAAGACGGCCACAAGAGCAGCGGCCTTGGGCTGGCCTTCGTTCGTGAAGTGGCGCGCCTGCATCATGGCGATATCCGTCTGCACAATCGCCCTGAAGGCGGCGTGGTCGCTACGCTGAGACTTCACCGTCCCTTCACATAGCTTCAAATTCTCCCCACACAGCCGCCCTATGGTGAGGCCATCACGATAGGGAGAAAGCTATGTTGAAATCACCGTTATTCTGGAAAATCACCACGCTAATCGGCTGTATTGTGCTGTTATCTTTACCTTTAATGATGGTCAGGGAGCTCATCAATGAGCGGGCTGATTATCGCAGCGAGGTAGTGGACGCCATTGAGCAGAGCACCAGCGGTTCGCAAAAACTCGCCGGGCCGCTGATCGCTATTCCGGTAACCGAGACGCTGACCCGCAGGGAGAACCAAAAAGAGGTCGCCTATCAGCGTAGCTGGGTGTACTACTGGCTGCCGGAGTCGCTGGCGGTCACCGGCAAACAGACCGTGGAGTCGAGAAGGGTGGGCATCTACAGCGGGCAGGTATGGCATAACGCCCTGCAGATTAAGGCCACCTTCGATCCGCTGCGTCTGGCGTCGCTGCGAAAAACGCATATCACCCTGGGCCTGCCGCGGCTGGTGGTGAGCGTTGGCGATGCCCGCGGCATTGGCGCCATCCATGCCCCGGAGGTCAATGGTAACGTATTAAGCGTGGAGCCGGGGCTGGGGATCAGCGGCGATGGGGCGGGCATCCATATGCCGATGCCTGCGCTGGCGGAGGACAACAAGCCGCTTGAGATTGCTTTTTCGCTCGATCTGAACGGAACGGGCGCATTTTCACTAGCGCCGCTCGGGCGCAACAGCGAGCTGCAGCTGACCAGTAACTGGCCGCATCCCGGCTTTCTCGGCAGCTTCCTGCCAACGAAACGCGAAGTGAATGCTGCCGGCTATCGCGCCCACTGGCAAAGCAGCTGGTTCGCCAATGATATGGGCAGCTATTTCAAGGATGATATGGAGATCCCGTGGTCGCGCTTACCGGCGTTCAGTGCCGATGTCATGTCGCTTGCCGACCAGTACCAGCTAACCGATCGGGCGACAAAATATGCCATCCTGTTAATCGGGCTGACGTTTATGGCCTTTTTCGCTTTCGAGAGCCTGACCCATCGGCCCCTGCATCCGATGCAATATTTGCTGGTGGGCTTATCGCTGGTGCTGTTTTACCTGGTGCTGCTGGCGCTTTCGGAGCACATTGGCTTTACCGCCGCCTGGCTGGCCGCCAGTCTGTGCGGCGCGGTGATGAATGGGATCTACCTCCAGGCGGTGCTCAGGGGATGGCGCAACAGCCTGCTGTTTGTCGCCGCGCTGCTGCTGCTGGATGGGGTGATGTGGTTTCTGCTGCACTCCGAGGACAGCGCGCTGCTGTTGGGGACCGGTGTGCTGGCGCTGGCGCTGAGCATTCTGATGTTTTTGACCCGGCGAGTGGACTGGTATGCGTTATCGTTACCGAAAGGCAGTGCGCCTCCGCCGCCATCTGCCGATGACGACAAACTGCGCCTGTGGAAAGAGTGACGGCATAAAAAAAACGGCGCCCTCGGGGCGCCGTTTTCACATCATAGCTGCCGAATAACTCGCATTATTCCTGCAGATCGCCACAGAAACGGTAACCTTCACCGTGAATGGTAGCGATGATTTCCGGAGTATCCGGAGTGGATTCGAAGTGTTTACGAATCCGACGAATGGTCACGTCAACGGTACGGTCATGCGGCTTCAGCTCGCGACCGGTCATTTTCTTCAGCAGCTCGGCACGAGACTGAATTTTGCCCGGGTTTTCGCAGAAGTGCAGCATCGCGCGGAATTCACTGCGCGGCAGCTTGTACTGTTCGCCGTTCGGGCTAACCAGGGAACGGCTGTTGATATCGAGTTCCCAGCCGTTGAACTTGTAGCTTTCCACGCTGCGACGCTCTTCGCTCACGGTACCGAGGTTCATGGTACGGGAGAGCAGGTTGCGCGCGCGGATAGTCAGTTCACGCGGGTTAAACGGTTTAGTGATATAGTCGTCAGCGCCGATTTCGAGGCCAAGGATCTTATCCACTTCGTTGTCGCGGCCGGTTAAGAACATCAGCGCGACGTCGGCCTGCTCGCGCAGCTCGCGCGCCAGCAGAAGACCATTTTTACCCGGCAGGTTGATATCCATGATCACCAGGTTGATATCATTTTCAGACAGGATCTGATGCATTTCCGCGCCATCGGTCGCTTCGAATACATCGTAACCTTCTGCTTCGAAAATACTTTTTAACGTGTTGCGTGTTACCAACTCGTCTTCAACGATAAGAATGTGCGGGGTCTGCATGTTTGCTACCTAAATTGCCAACTAAATCGAAACAGGAAGTACCAAAGTCCCTGACCTGCCTGGTGCATGTCGCAAATTAACATGCGCGGCGTAACATGACTAAAGTACGTAATTGCGTTCTTGATGCACTTTCCATCAACGTCAACAACATCATTAGCTTGGTCGTGGGTACTTTCCCTCTGGACCCGACGGTGTCAAAAACGGCTGACATCCTAACCATTTTAACAGCAACATAACAGGCTAAGAGAGGCCGAACACCCAATAAAACTACGCTTCGTTGACATATATCAAGTTCAATTGTAGCACGTTAACAGTCTTGTGAAATCATTGCATCGCCATGCTCTTTATAGTCACAATCTTTACCCGGCTCAACTAGTTGCGTGGATAAATTAATAAATACAGTGAATCCAATGTCTGGAACGATGCGTCAGATGAAATTTCATTGCCCATCATATGGATAAATGGGTTCTGTTAACATACTCCTTGTCATGGCCTCCTGAGAACAGTTTAGATTTTTTTATGGGTAAGAAAACGCAATTTTAGTGATTTTTGTTGCAAATTTGTAAATTTTCACCGCGTAAAATGGGGGGCTCCGCGCCTCAGACAACGCCTGAGAGAGAGAATGAAACCGCAATGCGTTTAACGATTATTTTGGTCGGTCCTGCCCGGGCCGAGAACGTCGGTGCCGCCGCCAGGGCGATGAAAACCATGGGATTTCGCGATCTGCGGATCGTGGACAGTGAAGCCCATCTGGCGCCGGCGGCACGCTGGGTGGCGCACGGCTCAGGCGACATCCTCGATGGCATCACCACCTATTCCACCCTTGCTGAGGCGCTGCACGACGTCGATTTTACCGTCGCCACCACCGCCCGCAGTCGCGTGCGGTTTCACTATTACGCCACGCCGCAGCAGTTGTTGCCGCTGCTGGAGGAGAAGGCGAACTGGATGACCCATACCGCGCTGGTATTTGGCCGTGAAGACGCCGGATTGACCAATGAGGAGCTGGCCCTGGCCGATGTGCTGACCGGCGTGCCGATGGTCGCGGATTATCCGTCGCTGAACCTCGGTCAGTCGGTGATGGTTTACTGCTATCAATTAGCATCGCTTATGCAACAATCGGCTCCCGCCGCTGCCGCGGCAGACCATCATCAGCTGCAGGCGTTGCGCCTCCGCACCATGGCCTTGCTTTCGCGTCTGGGCGTGGAGGACGATGCCAAACTGGCCGACTGGCTGTCGCAACGATTGGGGCTGCTGCAGCAGCGAGACACGGCAATGTTGCATCGTTTGCTGCATGATATTGAAAAAAACCTACCAGAATAAAGTTCTGTCATATTTTTTATTTATGGTTGCATGTACTGTTTTTGCGGGAGGTGTTCCGCCAATCTGGGTGTTTTTTCTTGTCGAGGTGGCGCAATACGTAAGCCGGCTGAAATGGGGTTAATTGAGAAATTCATTGACTTAAGACGGCAGATACTTTAACCAATATAGGCAGGACACACAGACAGATAAAAATACAGAGTACACAACATCCATGAATCGCATCGGCATGATTACCACCATTATCACCACCACCATTACCACAGGTAACGGTGCGGGCTGACGCGTACAGGAAACACAGAAAAAAGCCCGCACCTGAACAGTGCGGGCTTTTTTTTTGACAAGAGATCAAGGGGTAAGAACCATGCGAGTGTTGAAGTTCGGCGGTACATCAGTGGCAAATGCGGAACGGTTTCTGCGGGTTGCCGATATTCTGGAGAGTAATGCCAGGCAGGGGCAGGTAGCGACCGTCCTGTCTGCCCCGGCGAAGATCACTAACCATCTGGTAGCGATGATTGAAAAGACCATTGGCGGCCAGGATGCCCTCCCCAATATTGCCGACGCTGAACGCATTTTTGCCGAACTTCTTCAGGGCCTTGCCGACGCCCAGCCCGCTTTCCCGCTCGCCCAGTTGAAAGCCTTTGTTGAGCAGGAGTTTGCTCAGATTAAGCATGTCCTGCACGGTATTAGCCTGCTGGGTCAGTGCCCGGATAGCGTCAATGCCGCGCTGATCTGCCGAGGCGAAAAGCTCTCCATCGCCATCATGGCGGGTCTGCTGGAAGCCCGTGGTCATAAAGTCAGTGTCATTAACCCGGTGGAAAAACTGCTTGCCGTTGGTCACTACATGGAGTCCACGGTCGATATCGCCGAATCCACCCGCCGCATCGCCGCCAGCCAGATCCCGGCAGACCATATGATCCTGATGGCTGGGTTTACCGCTGGCAATGAGAAGGGGGAGCTGGTGGTGCTGGGGCGCAACGGCTCCGACTATTCGGCTGCGGTGCTGGCCGCCTGCCTGCGCGCCGATTGCTGCGAAATCTGGACCGATGTCGACGGAGTGTACACTTGCGACCCGCGCCAGGTGCCGGATGCGCGTCTGCTGAAATCGATGTCTTATCAGGAGGCGATGGAGCTCTCCTATTTTGGCGCGAAAGTGCTGCACCCGCGCACCATCGCCCCTATCGCCCAATTCCAAATCCCATGTCTGATTAAAAATACTGGCAACCCGCAGGCGCCGGGAACGCTCATCGGCGCCAGCCGCGACGAGGACGATCTGCCGGTTAAAGGCATCTCTAACCTCAACAACATGGCGATGTTCAACGTTTCCGGGCCGGGGATGAAAGGCATGGTCGGCATGGCCGCCCGCGTCTTCGCCACCATGTCCCGCGCCGGCATCTCGGTAGTGCTGATCACCCAATCCTCCTCCGAGTACAGCATCAGTTTCTGCGTGCCGCAGAGCGACTGCGCGCGAGCCAAACGGGCGATGGAAGATGAGTTTTACCTCGAGCTGAAAGAGGGGCTGCTGGAGCCGCTGGCCATTATGGAGCGTCTGGCTATTATCTCGGTGGTGGGTGACGGGATGCGCACCCTGCGCGGTATCTCGGCGAAATTTTTTGCCGCGCTGGCCCGCGCCAATATCAATATCGTGGCGATTGCTCAGGGTTCTTCCGAACGCTCCATTTCGGTGGTGGTCAGCAATGACGACGCTACCACCGGCGTGCGCGTGACCCATCAGATGCTGTTCAACACCGACCAGGTGATCGAAGTGTTCGTCATCGGCGTCGGCGGCGTCGGCGGCGCGCTGCTGGAGCAGATCAAACGCCAGCAGGGTTGGCTGAAGAGCAAACATATCGATCTGCGCGTTTGCGGCGTGGCCAACTCTCAGGCGCTGCTGACCAGCGTGCATGGTCTGAATCTGGAAAACTGGAGTGAAGCGCTGGCGGAGGCGAAAGAACCCTTTAATCTTGGCCGCCTGATCCGCCTGGTAAAAGAGTACCACCTGCTGAATCCGGTGATCGTCGACTGTACCTCCAGCCAGGCGGTCGCCGATCAGTACGCCGACTTCCTGCGCGAAGGTTTCCATGTGGTCACGCCGAATAAAAAGGCCAATACCTCTTCACTGGATTACTATCATCAGCTGCGCCACGCGGCGAGCAGCTCGCGCCGCAAGTTCCTCTATGACACGAACGTTGGCGCTGGCCTGCCGGTGATTGAGAACCTGCAGAACCTGCTCAACGCCGGCGATGAACTGCGCCATTTCTCCGGGATCCTTTCCGGTTCGCTGTCGTTTATCTTCGGCAAGCTGGATGAGGGGGTGAGTTTCTCGGCGGCGACGGCAATGGCCCGTGAGATGGGGTATACCGAGCCGGATCCGCGCGACGATTTATCCGGGGTGGACGTCGCGCGTAAGCTGCTGATTCTGGCCCGTGAGACCGGACGTGAACTGGAGCTGTCGGACATTATCGTCGAGTCGGCGCTGCCGGCGGACTTCGACGCCAGCGGTGATGTCGAGACCTTTATGGCTCGCCTGCCGTCGCTGGATGATGAGTTCGCCTCGCGGATTGCTAAGGCGCGCGATGAAGGTAAAGTCTTGCGCTATGTCGGTAACATCGAAGAGGATGGTACCTGCCGGGTGAAAATTGCCGCCGTTGACGGTAACGATCCGCTGTACAAAGTCAAAAATGGCGAGAACGCGCTGGCCTTTTACAGCCACTATTATCAGCCATTGCCGCTGGTGCTGCGCGGCTATGGTGCCGGGAACGACGTCACGGCGGCCGGCGTATTCGCCGACCTGCTGCGCACCCTTTCCTGGAAGTTAGGAGTTTAAGATGGTCAAAGTATATGCCCCGGCTTCCAGTGCCAATATGAGCGTCGGGTTTGATGTGTTGGGCGCGGCGGTCACGCCGGTCGATGGCACGCTGCTTGGCGACAATGTCACTGTCGAAGCGGCGGAGCAATTCAGCCTGCAGAATCTGGGACGCTTCGCCAGCAAACTGCCGACGGCGCCGCAGGAGAACATTGTTTACCAGTGCTGGGAAAGCTTTTGCCGGGAGATCGGTAAGACGGTGCCGGTGGCGATGACGCTGGAAAAAAACATGCCGATTGGTTCCGGGCTGGGTTCCAGCGCCTGCTCGGTGGTCGCCGCGCTGGTGGCGATGAACGAGTTTTGCGGTAAGCCGCTGAACGAGACGCGCATGCTGGCGCTGATGGGGGAGATGGAAGGGCGTATCTCCGGCAGCATTCACTACGACAACGTGGCGCCGTGCTATCTTGGCGGCATGCAGTTGATGATCGAAGAGAACGGGATTATCAGCCAGCAGGTGCCCGGGTTTGATGAGTGGCTGTGGGTGCTGGCCTATCCGGGGATTAAAGTCTCCACCGCCGAAGCGCGGGCGATTCTGCCGGCGCAGTACCGCCGTCAGGATTGTATCGCCCATGGTCGCCACCTCGCGGGCTTTATTCATGCCTGCTACACCCGCCAGCCGCAGCTGGCGGCAAAATTGATGAAAGATGTGATTGCCGAACCGTACCGAACCAAACTGCTGCCGGGCTTTAGCGAAGCGCGTCAGGCGGCCATGGAGATGGGCGCCCAGGCTTGCGGCATCTCCGGCTCTGGCCCAACGCTATTCGCGTTGTGCGATAAGCCGGACACCGCACAGCGCGTCGCCGACTGGCTTGGCGCGCACTATCTACAGAATCAGGAAGGCTTTGTTCATATTTGCCGGCTGGATACGGCGGGCGCACGCGTAGTGGGATAACCAATGAAACTGTATAACTTAAAAGATCACAATGAGCAGGTCAGCTTTGCGCAGGCCGTTACCCAGGGACTTGGCAAGCATCAGGGCCTGTTCTTTCCGCACGATCTGCCGGAATTCAGCCTGACTGAAATCGACGATATGCTGGCGCAGGACTTTGTCACCCGCAGCGCCAAAATTTTATCCGCCTTTATCGGCGATGAGATCCCGCAGGATGTCCTGCAACAGCGGGTCCGCGCGGCGTTTGCGTTTCCGGCGCCGGTGAGCAAGGTTCAGGAGGATGTCGGCTGTCTGGAACTGTTCCATGGCCCCACGCTGGCGTTCAAGGATTTCGGCGGCCGCTTTATGGCGCAGATGCTGACCCACATTGCGGGCGACAAGCCGGTCACCATCCTCACGGCGACCTCTGGCGATACCGGGGCGGCGGTGGCGCATGCTTTCTATGGTCTGCCGAACGTTAAGGTGGTGATCCTCTATCCGCGCGGCAAGATCAGCCCGCTGCAGGAGAAGCTGTTCTGTACTCTCGGCGGCAACATTGAAACCGTGGCGATTGACGGCGACTTCGACGCCTGCCAGGCGCTGGTGAAGCAGGCGTTTGACGATGAAGAACTGAAGGCGACGCTGGGGCTGAACTCGGCTAACTCCATTAACATCAGCCGCCTGCTGGCGCAGATCTGCTACTACTTCGAAGCGGCGGCGCAGCTGCCGCAGGAAGCCCGCAATCAGCTGGTGATTTCTGTGCCGAGCGGCAACTTCGGCGATCTGACCGCCGGTCTGCTGGCGAAGTCGCTGGGTCTGCCGATCAAACGCTTTATCGCTGCCACCAACGCCAACGACACTGTTCCGCGCTATCTGCAGGGCGGCGAGTGGGCGCCAAAAGCCACCCAGGCGACGCTGTCCAACGCCATGGACGTCAGCCAGCCGAACAACTGGCCGCGTGTCGAAGAGCTGTTCCGCCGTAAAATCTGGCGTCTCAGCGAGCTGGGCTATGCCGCGGTCGATGATGAGACCACCAAAGCGGCAATGCGTGAGCTGAAGGCCATCGGCTACATCTCTGAGCCGCACGCGGCGATTGCCTGGCGCGCGCTGCGCGATCAGCTGCAGCCGGGAGAGTACGGTCTGTTCCTCGGTACTGCGCATCCGGCGAAGTTCAAAGAGAGCGTGGAGGAGATCTTGCAGGAGACCCTGCCGCTGCCGAAAGAGCTGGCCGACCGCGCCGACCTGCCGCTGCTGTCTCACAACCTGCCGGCGGATTTCGCCGCGCTGCGTAAGCTGATGATGGGCTAAATCCTTACCGTCCCCCTGTCGCGTCGAACGCCGCAGGGGGACGCTTACTTACTGCTCGTGGCGTTTAAACACCAGTTCGCCTTTCTCCGAAGCCTCCGCATCAAAGAAATAGCCTTCGCTATTAAAGGATTTCAGCTGCTCCGGCTGGGTTAAGCGATTTTCAATAATGTAGCGGCTCATCAGGCCACGGGCTTTCTTGGCATAGAAGCTGATCACTTTGAATTTGCCGTTCTTCTCATCGAGGAAGACCGGCTTGATCAGCTGGCCCTGCAATTTTTGCGTTTTCACCGATTTAAAATACTCATCGGAAGCCAGGTTGATGACGATATCGTCGCCCTGAGCCTGCAGCGCCTGATTCAGCTTCTCGGTAATGGTATCGCCCCAGAACTGGTACAGATCTTTACCGCGCGGGTTTTCCAGACGGATCCCCATCTCCAGGCGGTAGGGCTGCATCAGGTCCAGCGGGCGCAGCACGCCATACAGGCCGGAGAGCATGCGCAGGTGTCGCTGGGCGAAGTCAAAGTCGTCCTCAGTGAGCGTCTCTGCCTGCAGGCCGGTGTAGACATCGCCCTTAAAGGCGAGGATCGCCTGGCGGGCATTTTGCGGCGTAAAGTCAGGGTGCCAGTCGTGGAAACGGGTGGCGTTCAGATCCGCCAGCTTGTCGCTGATGCTCATCAGCTTGCCGATTTGCGGCGCGGTCAGCTGACGGGCGATGCTGATAAGCTCTTGAGAATACTCGAGGAGTTCGGGCTGGGTATAGCGAGTCGTTGCCAGCGGGCTTTGATAATCGAGCGTTTTAGCAGGTGAAATCAGAATCAGCATATCCAGTCCTTGCAGGTAATTTCGACGAATTTTAACAAAAAAAGTGCATGGTGGGATCGATAGCTGCGATTGCCGCGCTATTCGCGCGGCAGTTCATTCCACGCGCCCGGGGCCAGCTGCTGGTGAATCTCGGGATAGCGCGACGCATCAAAAGTGGGCTGGATGCCTAACTGGCGCTGACGCAGATAATCACTGGCGATAATTCGCACCGTCGGGGAGAGCAGCAGGATGGCCGTCAGGTTGGTCATCGCCATCAGCGCCATAATGATATCCGCGCTCTGCCAGACGACCGGCAGGCTAACCAGGGTCCCCAGCAGCACCATCAGGACGGTGAGTATTCTCAGCCCCCAGATATAGCGCGGCTTATCCAGATGCAGAAAGATCAGATTATTTTCCGCATACACGTAGTTGGCCACGATAGAGCTAAAAGCGAACAGCAGCACGATGAGGGCGATAAAATCCGCTCCCCAGCCGCCGACCAGCACGCTCATCGCGTGTTGCAAGTCCTGAATACCATTGAGCGTATATTCATTGTCGGGCCGCGGCGCCAGCATGACGATAATCGCGCTGGCGGTACAGATCACGATGGTATCGATAAACACGCCTATCATCTGCACGATACCCTGCGCCGCCGGGTGCGGCGGCCATGAGGCGGCGGCTGCGGCGGCGTTAGGCGAAGAGCCCATCCCTGCTTCATTGGAGAACATGCCGCGCTGAAAGCCGCTGGTCAGCGCCTGGCTGATGGTGTAGCCCACCGCGCCGGCGGCGGCTTCCTGCCAGCCGAAGGCGCAGCGAAAGATGGTGGCGAAAATCGTCGGCAGGGCGGTGATATGCCACAGGCCGATAAGCAGGCTGGTGGCGATCCATAGCAGCGCCATGATGGGCACTATCCACTGCATCAGGCGCGCCACGCCGCGTAAACCGCGGAGGATGGCCAGCAGAACGACAACCGCCAGCACGCCGCCGCTGACCGCCGCCGGTAGATCGAACGCATAGCGCAGGGCATGAGCCACGGAGTTGGCCTGCACGGTATTGAAGATAAAGCCATAGGCCAGCAGCAGGAGGATCGAAAACAGAACGCCCATCCAGCGCATGCCGAGCCCGCGCGCCATATACCAGGCCGGGCCGCCGCGGAACTGACCGCGGCTATCGCGTTCTTTATACAACTGGGCAAGGGAACATTCGGCGAAGCTGCTGGCCATGCCGAGCAGGGCGGAGACCCACATCCAGAATACCGCTCCGGGTCCGCCGGCGGCGATGGCCAGCGTGACGCCGGCAAGATTACCGCTGCCAACCCTGGCGGCAAGACTGGTACATAACGCCTGAAAAGAGGTTAAACCGCCCGGCTGCGGGTGCAGGCTTTTTTTCAGACTGCGGCTAAATTTGCGCACGTAACGGAACTGAATACCCCGGGTTTGCCAGCTAAACCAGATCCCTGCGCCCAGTAGCAGATAAATCATCACTGAGCCCCAGAGTATTTCATTGATAAATGAGAGAAAATCAGGCATTAAACATCCTCTTGTCCATGCCGGCACGCCAGTGTAAGCGTTACCAATTAAGTGACAATCCTTGCGCTTTCAGCAAATTAATCTGCATAGTTTATCACACTCTGCGCTCTTCTCTCGTCGGCGGTTGCGCTGACCCGGCAGCGTGTTATCATCTGGGCAGACCGGTTACATCCCCTTAACTGCTGTTTAAGAGAAATATATCATGACGGATAAATTAACTTCTCTGCGTCAGTACACCACTGTCGTCGCTGACACCGGAGATATTGCGGCAATGAAGCTGTATCAGCCTCAGGATGCCACCACCAACCCTTCCCTGATCCTCGGCGCGGCTCAGATCCCTGAGTACCGTAAGCTGATTGACGACGCTGTGGCCTGGGCTCGTAGCCAGAGCAGCGATCGCGCACAGCAGATCCTTGATGCTTCCGATAAGCTGGCGGTGAACATCGGTCTCGAAATTCTGAAACTGATCCCGGGCCGTATCTCCACCGAAGTGGATGCACGTCTCTCCTACGACACCGAAGCGTCTATCGCCAAAGCTAAGCGCATCATCAAGCTGTATAACGACGCGGGCATCAGTAACGATCGTATTCTGATCAAGCTGGCTTCCACCTGGCAGGGCATTCGCGCAGCTGAGCAGCTGGAAAAAGAAGGCATCAACTGCAACCTGACCCTGCTGTTCTCCTTCGCTCAGGCTCGTGCTTGCGCCGAAGCGGGCGTCTTCCTGATTTCGCCGTTCGTTGGTCGTATCCTCGACTGGTACAAAGCCAACACCGACAAGAAAGAGTACGCGCCGGCAGAAGATCCGGGCGTGGTTTCCGTCAGCGAAATCTACGAGTACTACAAGCAGCACGGTTATGAAACCGTAGTGATGGGCGCCAGCTTCCGTAACGTTGGTGAAATTCTCGAACTGGCTGGCTGTGACCGCCTGACCATCGCGCCAGCGCTGCTGAAAGAGCTGTCCGAGAGCGAAGGGGCCGTTGAGCGTAAACTGGTGTACACCGGTGAAGTGAAAGCACGTCCGGAGCGTATTACCGAATCTGAGTTCCTGTGGCAGCATAACCAGGATCCGATGGCGGTAGACAAACTGGCGGAAGGTATCCGTAAGTTTGCGATCGACCAGGAAAAACTGGAAAAAATGATCGGCGAACTGCTGTAATCCCGCAGGTGGCCGACGCCCGTCGGCCACATTACACTGTCTGTCCCGCCAGCAGCAGTGTATCATTTCGTTTAACGCTACAGTTTGAACGGAATAACCATGAATACCTTACGAATCGGCTTAGTTTCCATTTCCGATCGCGCCTCCAGCGGCGTCTATCAGGACAAAGGCATCCCGGCACTGGAAGAGTGGCTGGCGCGTGCCCTCACTACCCCTTTTGAACTGCAGACTCGCCTGATTCCGGATGAGCAGGTCATTATTGAGCAAACGCTGTGCGAACTGGTTGACGAGATGGGGTGCCACCTGGTGCTGACCACCGGCGGAACCGGCCCTGCGCGTCGCGATGTGACGCCCGACGCCACGCTGGCGATTGCCGATCGCGAGATGCCGGGCTTCGGCGAGCAAATGCGCCAGGTTAGCCTACACTTTGTGCCGACGGCGATCCTTTCCCGGCAGGTCGGGGTGATCCGCAAGCAGGCGCTGATCCTCAATCTACCCGGACAACCGAAAGCGATTCAGGAGACCCTGGAAGGGGTGAAAGATGCTGACGGCAACGTGCTGGTGCACGGTATTTTCGCAAGTGTACCTTATTGTGTACAGTTGCTGGAGGGGCCTTATGTGGAAACCGATGGCCGTGTGGTAGAAGCATTTCGTCCAAAAAGCGCCAGACGCGAAACTTTATCCTGAATTTGATGCATTTGTGACATAACCTGCATCGCTGATGGTGTGCCGTTTTATTTACGATATAGTGCTGTTTACTTTACACACTATAAAATACGCTGCACACCTCAGGATGAAATCGCGTTATGTCATATGCAAACCGACCGCTCAACCGCCAGGATTATAAAACGCTAACGCTGGCCGCCCTTGGCGGCGCGCTGGAGTTTTATGACTTTATCATCTTCGTTTTCTTCGCCGCCGTCGTCGGCGAGCTCTTCTTCCCCGCGGATATTCCGGAATGGCTGCGCCAGGTACAGACCTTTGGCATTTTCGCCGCCGGTTACCTGGCGCGTCCGCTGGGGGGGATCATCATGGCCCACTTTGGCGATCTGGTAGGGCGTAAAAAAATGTTTACCCTCAGCATTCTGCTGATGGCGGTGCCGACCCTGGCGATTGGTCTGCTGCCGACCTACAGCTCGGTGGGTATCGTCGCGCCGCTGCTGTTGCTGCTGATGCGTATTCTGCAGGGGGCGGCGATCGGCGGCGAGGTGCCTGGCGCCTGGGTGTTTGTCGCCGAGCATGTTCCGGAAAAACGCATTGGTATCGCCTGCGGCACGCTGACGGCCGGCCTGACCGTAGGCATCCTGCTGGGATCGGTGGTGGCGACGCTTATCAACACCAGCCTGACGCCGCAGGGGATCCACGACGGCGGCTGGCGGATCCCCTTCCTGCTGGGGGGCGTATTTGGCCTGGTGGCGATGTATCTGCGCCGCTGGCTGCAGGAGACGCCGATTTTTCTTGAGATGCAGCAGCGCAAAGCGCTGGCGCAGGAACTGCCGGTAAAGGCGGTCGTCCTCAAGCACCAGAAGGCGGTGGCGGTCTCTATGCTGCTGACCTGGCTGCTGTCGGCAGGCGTGGTGGTGGTGATCCTGATGTCGCCGGTCTGGCTGCAGAAACACTATGGCTTCGCCCCGGCGATGACCCTGCAGGCCAACAGCATTGCCACGATTATGTTGTGCATCGGCTGTCTGCTCGCCGGGCTGGCGGCGGACCGCTTCGGCGCCAGCCGCACCTTTATCGTCGGCAGCCTGCTGCTGGCGGTTGCCAGCTGGGCATTTTATCACCTGTCCGGCGCCAGCCCGCAGCGGCTGTTTCTGCTGTACGGTACGGTGGGACTCTGCGTGGGCGTGGTGGGGGCGGTGCCTTATGTCATGGTGCGGGCCTTCCCGGCGGAAGTGCGCTTCACCGGCATTTCCTTTTCCTACAATCTGTCGTACGCGATTTTTGGCGGCCTGACGCCGATTGCCGTCACGATGCTGATGGGGGTGTCGCCGATGGCCCCGGCCTGGTATGTGCTGGCCTTGTCGCTGATGGGCTTGGGATTAGGTATCTGGCTGCGTCAGGGGCTGACGGCGGCGAGGTTGCCGGAAGGGGAGCTGCAGCGCTAAGCAGGGTTTACCGATGATGACCAGCCGCCGCCCTGTCACAGGGCGGCGGCGGAAGATTAACGCGGTTCGCCGATCGGCAACACGGTGCGGCCGAACTGCTCGTTCAGCACTTCGCCCATCGCCAGGTAAATGGCGCTGGCGCCGCAGATCAGGCCGATCCAGCCGGCTACTTTCACGATGCCTTCGTTATCTACCAGATGCCCAATCGCCAGCAGCGCGAACAGCACCGTCAGGCTCAGGAACACGAACTGCAGCATACGTGCGGCTTTCAGCGTGCCGAAGAACATGAACAACGTAAAAATACCCCACAGGCCGAGATACATGCCGAGGAAGTGCGCGTTCGGCGCATCAGCCAGGCCCATTTTCGGCAGCAGAAGGATAGCAACCAGCGTCAGCCAGAAGCTGCCGTAGGAGGTAAAAGCGGTCAAGCCAAAGGTGTTGCCTTTTTTGTATTCCAGCAGGCCGGCAAAAATTTGCGCAATGCCACCGTAAAAAATGCCCATCGCCAGGATAGCTACATCGAATGCGAAGAGGCCGCTATTCGCCAGGTTAAGCAGAATAGTGGTCATGCCGAAGCCCATAAGGCCCAGCGGTGCCGGATTAGCCAACTTAGTGTTGCCCATAATTCCTCAAAATTATCATTAAAAGGGAAGCATTACCCCGCGACTTGGCGGCGGGGCGCGGCATAATAATGAGGCGCGTAAAGGCTGTCTATGATCTGGCGGGGTATTTTTCACCAATTTCAGTTGCGCCCGGCGACGAGTGGAGCATTTGTCGTAAACAGGCAATTTGCAGGACCGCGGGGATGGTGACCCGATAAGCGCTGCCGCTTACCGCTTTCACGCTGTTCAGCGCGGCGCCAAGCGGTCCCCCCAGCCCGGCGCCGCGTACCAGGCCATGGCCGATGACGCTCACGGCGGCGTGCGTGCGCAGGATGGCGGTTAACCGCTCATCCAGTAGCAGGGCAACGCCTTCACTCAGCTTGCGGCGCCTCAACAGATAGGGCAGCAGGCTTTCCAGCTCATGACTCCGGCACTCCACCGCGGCGAGAAACTGCGTTTTTTGTTCCTCATCCAGCTTATTCCAGCTGTGCTGCAGAAAATGCGTCAACAACTGTTGCTCGATCTGCGGCGTCGTCATCTGTTTATCGACCTTCGCCTTTAGCCTTTTACACACATCCAGCATGATGGCGCGATAAAATTTGCCATGGCGGCGCAGCGTATTGGCGATGCTGTCGCCGCCGAAATGCTGTAGCTCGCCGGCGATCAACTGCCAGTTGCGGCGATAGCGCTCCGGGTGGCCCTCCATAGACAGAAAGGTCTCGTTGCGCAGCAGCGTACTGGAGAGACGGGGTTTGCCATTTTCCCCGTGGGTCAGAATACGGGTAAACGCTTCCAGATGCGCCTCGCTGCACTCAGGCAGAAAGGCGAGATCGTCATCATCCAGATAGTTAATATGCATAACGTTTTCTCTCGGGCAGGGGACGACGTTAGTCGTCGCCGACAATTTTCAGTGAGGCCATATCTGAGGAGTTGACCGTGTGGCCGGAGAAGGCGATTTTTTTCACACAGCGCTTGTTGTCGTTATCGCTGTTGAGGGAGATCCAGCCGGTGGTGTGGCCCTCTTTGATCCCGGCGGGCACGTTCAGGGTGTGGCTGGCGCCGTGGCTGGCCTTAAAGTAGACCGTTGCTCCGGAGAGCTGAATATCGCCGCGTTCGGCGCTGAGCTGAATACGTTTGACCACCCGGCAGACGGGAAGCTTCAGCGTCAGATCGTTGGTCTCATTGCGCGGCATGGCTATCACGCCGAGGATCTTATGGTCGTTGGCGGCCGCCGAGGTGATAACTGACACGCTAAGGATAAGCCCCGCTGAAAGCCGGAATAGTGATTTCATTAATCTGTCCCCTGAATAAGTAAAGTGCGAGGGCGGGGATCTTATCACTGCGAAAACGGGGCTTTTAGCGCACAAGTATTGCGTTTTATGTCAATGATATTATGAATATATTTGGTTATTTTATTCGTTATTTATATGGATGTTTCGCCATCTTTTTTGCCGCCCGGCAATATCCTTTGCTGAGCCATCGGCGACAGGGGGCGAGGGCGTCGGCTGGTCCCCGGCAAAAAATTTTTCTACTTGCCCCTTGATGCCGGAGTGGGCGACCCCATCTTGTAGTCAACCGCAGTGAAGAACCTGAAAAAAAATGATGTCTGGGCAGTTGAAACCGCAGGTTTCGCCCTTATTACAGGTTCACAACCACATGTTGATCGAATTTTTAGTGGAGACGTTTAGATGGGTAAAATTATTGGTATCGACCTGGGTACTACCAACTCTTGTGTAGCGATTATGGATGGCACTACTGCACGCGTGCTGGAGAACGCCGAAGGCGATCGCACCACGCCTTCTATCATTGCCTATACCCAGGATGGTGAAACTCTGGTTGGTCAGCCGGCTAAACGTCAGGCAGTGACAAACCCGCAAAACACCCTGTTTGCGATTAAACGCCTGATTGGCCGCCGCTTCCAGGACGAAGAAGTTCAGCGTGACGTTTCTATCATGCCATACAAAATTGTTGCCGCAGACAATGGCGACGCATGGCTGGATGTGAAAGGCACCAAAACGGCACCGCCGCAGATCTCTGCTGAAGTGCTGAAAAAAATGAAGAAAACGGCTGAAGATTACCTGGGTGAACCGGTAACTGAAGCGGTTATCACCGTACCGGCTTACTTCAACGATGCGCAGCGTCAGGCCACCAAAGATGCTGGCCGTATCGCCGGTCTGGAAGTCAAACGTATCATCAACGAACCGACCGCGGCCGCGCTGGCGTACGGTCTGGATAAAGAAGTGGGCAACCGTACTATCGCGGTTTACGACCTCGGTGGTGGTACTTTCGATATCTCTATTATCGAAATCGACGAAGTGGATGGCGAAAAAACCTTCGAAGTACTGGCGACCAACGGTGATACCCACCTGGGCGGCGAAGACTTCGATACCCGTCTGATCAACTACCTCGTTGATGAATTTAAGAAAGATCAGGGCATTGACCTGCGTAACGACCCGCTGGCGATGCAGCGTCTGAAAGAAGCCGCTGAGAAAGCGAAGATTGAACTGTCTTCTGCTCAGCAGACCGACGTTAACCTGCCGTACATCACTGCAGATGCGACCGGTCCGAAACATATGAACATCAAAGTGACTCGCGCGAAACTGGAAAGCCTGGTAGAAGACCTGGTTAACCGTTCCATCGAGCCGCTGAAAGTAGCCCTGCAGGATGCCGGTCTGTCCGTTTCCGATATCAACGACGTGATCCTCGTTGGTGGTCAGACTCGTATGCCGATGGTGCAGAAGAAAGTGGCCGAGTTCTTTGGTAAAGAACCGCGTAAAGACGTTAACCCGGATGAAGCCGTGGCGATCGGTGCTGCCGTTCAGGGCGGTGTACTGACTGGTGATGTGAAAGACGTTCTGCTGCTCGACGTGACCCCGCTGTCGCTGGGTATCGAAACCATGGGCGGCGTGATGACTGCGCTGATCAGCAAAAACACCACCATCCCGACCAAGCACAGCCAGGTGTTCTCTACCGCTGAAGACAACCAGTCTGCGGTCACCATCCATGTGCTGCAGGGTGAGCGTAAACGCGCGTCTGATAACAAATCTCTGGGTCAGTTCAACCTGGATGGTATCAACCCGGCGCCGCGCGGCATGCCGCAGATCGAAGTGACCTTTGACATCGATGCTGACGGTATCCTGCACGTCTCCGCGAAAGACAAAAACAGCGGTAAAGAGCAGAAGATCACCATCAAAGCCTCTTCCGGTCTGAATGAAGAAGAAATTCAGAAAATGGTTCGCGAAGCGGAAGCTAACGCCGAATCTGACCGTAAGTTCGAAGAGCTGGTACAGACCCGCAACCAGGGCGACCATCTGCTGCACAGCACTCGCAAGCAGGTTGAAGAAGCAGGCGATAAACTGCCGGCTGACGACAAAACTGCCATTGAGTCTGCGCTGACCGCGCTGGAAACTTCGCTGAAAGGTGAAGACAAAGCGGACATCGAAGCGAAAATGCAGGCGCTGGCGCAGGCTTCCCAGAAGCTGATGGAAATCGCCCAGCAGCAGCATGCTCAGCAGCAGGCGGGTTCCGCTGACGCTCAGGCGAGCAACGCGAAAGACGACGATGTTGTCGACGCTGAGTTCGAAGAAGTGAAAGATAAAAAATAATCGCCCTTTGAACGGGTAAAACACTGGCACGGGCGAAGAGGTTTCCTCTCCGCCCGTGCACGCATGTTAAGGGGCTGAAAAACACCGATGGCAAAGCAAGATTACTACGAGATTTTAGGCGTCTCCAAAACAGCGGAAGAGCGTGAAATCAAAAAGGCTTATAAGCGCCTGGCCATGAAGTATCACCCGGACCGCAACCAGGGTGATAAAGAGGCCGAAGCCAAATTTAAAGAAATCAAAGAAGCGTATGAAATCCTGACTGATGCCCAGAAGCGTGCGGCCTACGATCAGTACGGCCACGCGGCCTTTGAGCAGGGCGGCATGGGCGGCGGCGGCGGTTTTGGCGGCGGTGCGGACTTCAGCGATATCTTTGGCGATGTTTTCGGCGATATCTTTGGCGGCGGACGTGGCCGGCAGCGCGCGGCGCGCGGCGCCGATCTCCGTTACAACATGGAGCTGACGCTGGAAGAAGCGGTACGTGGCGTCACCAAAGAGATCCGTATTCCGACGCTGGAAGAGTGCGACGTCTGCCACGGCAGCGGCGCCAAAGCTGGCAGCAAACCGCAAACCTGTCCGACCTGTCATGGCGCAGGCCAGGTCCAGATGCGTCAGGGCTTCTTTGCGGTACAGCAGACCTGTCCGCACTGTCAGGGACGCGGTACGCTGATTAAAGATCCGTGCAATAAATGTCATGGTCACGGCCGCGTTGAGAAGACCAAAACCCTGTCGGTTAAAATCCCGGCAGGCGTGGATACCGGCGACCGGATCCGTCTGGCGGGCGAAGGTGAAGCCGGCGAGCATGGCGCACCGGCAGGCGATCTGTACGTTCAGGTCCAGGTGAAGCAGCACGCTATCTTTGAGCGTGAAGGCAATAACCTGTACTGCGAAGTGCCGATCAACTTCACCATGGCAGCGCTGGGCGGCGAGATTGAGGTCCCGACGCTCGACGGCCGCGTCAATCTCAAGATTCCGGGCGAAACCCAGACCGGCAAACTGTTCCGCATGCGCGGCAAAGGCGTGAAATCCGTTCGCGGCGGCGCGCAGGGCGATCTGCTGTGCCGGGTGGTGGTGGAGACGCCGGTGGGGCTGAACGAGAAGCAGAAGCAGCTGCTGAAAGAGCTGCAGGAAAGCTTCGGCGGCCCGACCGGGGAAAACAACAGCCCGCGTTCGAAAAGCTTCTTCGACGGTGTGAAGAAGTTCTTCGACGATTTGACCCGCTAATTCCGCTTTCGCTGACTCCTGGCCCGGGCCTTTGCTGCCCGGGCTTTTTTTGTCTTATCGCTCCTCTTTGATTCGTAAAAATCGAATGTTTACTCAACTTAAATCTGATTTTTTCGAGTTATCAGTTTGTGTATTATGCTTTTATCGAGTTATTCACCAACAGGATGAAAGTAAAAGTGAAACATCTGCAACGATTCTTCAGTAGCGATGCTTCCGGCGGCATTGTCTTAATCATCGCCGCGGTGCTGGCGATGGTCATGGCCAATACCAGCGTGACCAGCGGTCTGTATCACTCCTTCCTTGATACGCCTGTACAGCTGCGGGTGGGGGCGCTGGAGATCAACAAGAATATGCTGCTTTGGATCAATGATGCTCTGATGGCGGTGTTCTTCTTGCTGATTGGCCTGGAGGTCAAACGCGAGCTGATTCAGGGCTCGCTGGCGAGTCGTCGTCAGGCGGTCTTTCCGGTGATTGCCGCGCTCGGCGGGATGATCGTCCCGGCGCTGGTCTATCTGGCCTTTAACGCTCAGGATCCTGTCGCCAGAGAGGGATGGGCGATCCCGGCAGCGACGGATATTGCCTTTGCCCTCGGCGTGCTGGCGCTGTTAGGCAGCCGCGTCCCGACGGCGCTAAAGATTTTCCTGATGGCGCTGGCGATCATTGATGACCTGGGGGCTATCGTGATTATCGCGCTGTTTTATACCCACGACCTGTCAATGCTCTCGCTGGGCGTGGCGGCGGCGGCGATTGCGGTGCTGGTGGCCCTGAATCTGAGCGGCGTGCGGCGCACTGGGATCTATATTCTGGTCGGCGCGGTGCTGTGGACGGCGGTGCTGAAGTCCGGCGTTCACGCGACGCTTGCCGGAGTCATCGTCGGCTTTATGATTCCGTTACAGGAAAAGCAGGGTAAATCCCCGGCCAAAGCGCTTGAGCATGTCCTGCACCCGTGGGTCGCGTTTATGATCCTACCGCTGTTTGCCTTTGCCAACGCGGGTGTCTCGTTGCAGGGGGTCACACTTGATGGACTGACGTCGCTGCTGCCTCTGGGCATCATGGCCGGCCTGTTTATCGGTAAGCCGCTGGGGATCAGCCTGTTCTGCTGGCTGGCCCTGAAGCTGAAGTGGGCCTCGCTGCCGGAGGGGACCACCTGCGGGCAGATTATGGCGGTGGGTATCCTGTGCGGGATTGGCTTTACGATGTCGATTTTTATCGCCAGTCTCGCCTTTGGCAACGTGGATCCCGCGTTGATCAACTGGGCCAAGCTTGGCATCTTGATCGGCTCAGTGTTATCGGCCGTCACCGGATACCTCATACTGCGTCAGCGCGCGACGGATACTCGCCTCGCGGTATAACCTTTCTGCGGAGGGCCTCTCCGGCCCTCCAGGACATTATCAGGGAGAGAAGCATGTCACATATCAACTACAACCATTTGTACTACTTCTGGCACGTCTATAAAGAAGGGTCTGTCGTGGGCGCGGCGGAGGCGCTGTTTCTGACGCCGCAGACCATTACCGGGCAGATCAAAGCGCTGGAGGAGCGTCTGCAGGGTAAATTATTCAAGCGCAAGGGAAGAGGGCTGGAGCCGAGCGAGCTCGGGGAGTTGGTCTTCCGCTATGCCGACCGGATGTTTACCCTGAGCCAGGAGATGCTCGACATCGTCAACTATCGCAAAGAGTCTAATCTGCTGTTTGACGTCGGCGTGGCCGATGCGCTCTCGAAGCGGCTGGTCAGCGGCGTGCTGGACGCCGCCGTTGTCGAAAGCGAGCAGATTCATCTGCGCTGTTTTGAATCCACCCATGAGCTGCTGCTGGAGCAGTTGAGCCAGCATAAGCTCGATATGATTATCTCTGACTGCCCGATCGACTCGACGCAGCAGGAAGGGCTGTTTTCGGTGAAGATTGGCGAGTGTAGCGTCAGCTTCTGGTGTATGAACCCGGCGCCGACGAAGCCGTTCCCGGCTTGTCTCGAAGAGCGACGGCTGCTAATCCCCGGCCGACGATCGATGCTGGGACGTAAGCTGCTGAACTGGATTAATGTGCAGGGGCTGAAGGTGGAGATTCTCGGCGAGTTTGACGACGCGGCGCTCATGAAAGCCTTTGGCGCTGCGCATAATGCGATATTTGTCGCGCCGACGCTCTACGCGCATGATTTCTATCATGATGAATCGATTGTCGAAATTGGCCGCATGGATAGCGTGATGGAGGAGTATCACGCTATTTTCGCCGAACGGATGATTCAGCATCCGGCGGTACAGCGCATCTGCAATCGCGATTATTCGTCGCTGTTTACTGAACCCAGATAGCCGGAAAGCGTGGCTGGCGTGGCTCAGGTCGCGCCAGGGCGGGGAAGATGACAGGCATAAAAAAACCCGCTTTCGCGGGTTTTTTCACAAAGCGACAACAAGCAGCGATTAAGCCAGTTTGTTGATCTGAGCGGTCAGGTTAGCCTTATGACGCGCAGCTTTGTTTTTGTGGATCAGACCTTTAGCAGCCTGACGGTCCACGATCGGTTGCATTTCGTTAAATGCTTTTTGTGCAGCAGCTTTGTCGCCAGCTTCGATAGCTGCGTATACTTTCTTGATGAAAGTACGCATCATAGAGCGACGGCTAGCGTTGTGCTTGCGAGCCTTTTCAGACTGAACGGCGCGCTTCTTAGCTGATTTGATATTAGCCAAGGTCCAACTCCCAAATGTGTTCTATATGGACAATTCAAAGGCCGAGGAATATGCCCGTTTAGCCTTCTTTTGTCAATGGATTTGTGCAAATAAGCGCCGTTTAACACCACAGCGCTTCATTACGTAGTGATGGCGCAAGATTCTACCAGCTTGTTGCAGGCGAATACAGCTTTTCCACCATAAAAATCGCCGGGGGCGGGCGGTTTTCCCGCTTACCCGCGCTGAGTGAATGAATTCCTGAGAACTTTCGTTGCCGAGGAGCAATCGCTGGTTAACGTTGACAGTTGTACAAGGTATACTCGGACGATTTTCACTGTTTTGAGCCAGACATGAAGCTGATACGCGGCATACATAATCTCAGTCAGGCCCCGCACGGGTGCGTGCTGACCATTGGCAATTTTGACGGCGTGCATCGTGGGCATCAGGCGCTGCTGCAGCGATTGCGCGAAGAGGGCCGCCAGCGCGGTTTACCGGTGGTGGTGATGATTTTCGAACCCCAGCCGCTCGAGCTTTTTGCCGCCGATAAAGCCCCGGCGCGGTTGACCCGCCTGCGTGAAAAGCTGAGCTATCTGGCTGAAAGCGGGGTCGACTATGTGCTGTGCGTTCGCTTCGACCGCCGGTTCGCCGCGCTGACGGCGCAGGATTTTATCAGTGAACTGCTGGTGCGCCGCCTGGGCGTGCAGTTCCTTGCCGTCGGTGACGATTTCCGCTTTGGCGCTGGTCGCCAGGGGGATTTCTTGTTATTACAAAAGGCGGGGGCGGAATACGGCTTCGACGTCACCAGCACCCAAACCTTCTGCGAAGGCGGGGTGCGGATCAGCAGCACGGCGGTGCGTCAGGCGCTGGCCGATGACGATCTTCTTCTTGCGGAGACGCTGCTCGGCCATCCGTTTAGCATTTCCGGACGCGTCGTGCATGGCGACGAACTGGGCCGTACCATAGGTTTTCCGACGGCGAACTTACCGCTGCGTCGTCAGGTTTCCCCGGTTAAAGGGGTCTATGCGGTAGAAGTGACAGGTCTGGGCGACAAACCGATCGCCGGTGTCGCCAATATTGGCACCCGTCCAACGGTAGCGGGCGTGCGTCAGCAGCTCGAAGTGCATCTGTTGGACGTTGTAATGGACCTCTACGGTCGCCATATCAATGTAGTACTGCGTAAAAAGATACGTAATGAGCAGCGGTTTGCGTCGCTGGACGAGCTGAAGGCGCAAATCGCACGTGATGAGTTAACGGCCCGCGAATTATTTGGGCTGACCAGCCAGGCCTGAGCCACTGGTGTTTATCAAACCGAAATACGGAACCGAGAATCTGATGAGTGACTATAAATCGACCCTGAATTTGCCGGAAACAGGGTTCCCTATGCGTGGCGACCTCGCCAAACGCGAACCGGGAATGCTGGCGCGTTGGACCGATGATGACCTGTACGGCATCATTCGTGCAGCCAAAAAAGGCAAAAAAACCTTCATTCTGCATGATGGCCCTCCTTATGCGAATGGCAGCATTCATATTGGTCACTCGGTAAACAAGATTCTGAAAGACATTATCGTTAAGTCCAAAGGACTGACGGGCTATGACTCGCCTTACGTTCCGGGCTGGGACTGCCACGGTCTGCCGATCGAGCTGAAAGTAGAGCAGGAATACGGCAAGCCGGGCGAGAAGTTCACCGCAGCAGAATTCCGCGCCAAGTGCCGCGAATATGCCGCCGAGCAGATCGACGGCCAGCGTAAAGACTTTATTCGCCTCGGCGTGCTGGGCGACTGGTCGCATCCGTACCTGACCATGGACTTCAAAACCGAAGCCAATATCATTCGCGCGCTGGGCAAAATCATCGGCAACGGCCATCTGCATAAAGGCGCCAAGCCGGTGCACTGGTGCGTAGACTGCCGTTCCGCGCTGGCGGAAGCGGAAGTGGAGTATTACGACAAGACTTCCCCATCCATCGACGTGGCGTTCCACGCGGTAGATAAAGCCGCGGTGCTGGCGAAATTCGGCGTCGCCGACGTCAACGGCCCGGTGTCGCTGGTTATCTGGACCACCACTCCGTGGACCCTGCCGGCTAACCGCGCTATCTCCCTGTCGCCGGAGTTCGACTATGCGCTGGTGCAGGTTGACGGTCAGGCGCTGATCCTGGCGAAAGACCTGGTCGAGAGCGTGATGAAGCGCGTTGGCGCGGCCGATTACACCATCCTGGCGGCGGTGAACGGCGCCGAGCTTGAACTGATGCGTTTCCAGCATCCGTTCCTGGATTTCGACGTGCCGGCGATCCTTGGCGACCACGTGACGCTGGATGCCGGTACCGGCGCGGTGCATACCGCCGGCGGCCACGGTCCGGACGACTACACGATCAGCCAGAAATACGGTCTGGAAATCGCTAACCCGGTTGGCCCGGACGGAGCTTATCTGCCAGGCACCTATCCGTCCCTGGACGGTATCAACGTCTTCAAAGCCAACGATATCATCGTTGAGATGCTGCGTGAGCGCGGCGCGCTGCTGCATGTGGAAAAAATGCAGCACAGCTATCCGTGCTGCTGGCGCCACAAGTCGCCGATCATCTTCCGCGCCACCCCGCAGTGGTTCGTGAGCATGGATCAGAAAGGTCTGCGCGCGCAGTCGCTGAAAGAGATCAAAGGCGTGCAGTGGATCCCGGACTGGGGCCAGGCGCGTATCGAATCGATGGTCGCCAACCGTCCTGACTGGTGTATCTCCCGTCAGCGTACCTGGGGCGTGCCGATGTCGCTGTTCGTGCATAAAGAAACCCACGAACTGCACCCGCGTACCCTTGAGTTGATGGAAGAAGTCGCGAAGCGTGTTGAAGTCGACGGCATCCAGGCGTGGTGGGATCTCGATTCCCGCGACATCCTTGGCGATGACGCTGACAGCTACGAGAAAGTGCCGGATACCCTCGACGTCTGGTTTGACTCCGGATCGACCCACTCTTCCGTGGTTGACGTGCGTCCGGAATTCGCCGGTCACGCCGCCGATATGTATCTGGAAGGCTCCGACCAGCATCGTGGCTGGTTCATGTCCTCGCTGATGATTTCCACGGCGATGAAAGGCAAAGCGCCATATCGTCAGGTACTGACCCACGGCTTCACCGTCGATGGTCAGGGGCGCAAAATGTCCAAGTCTATCGGCAACACCGTTAGCCCGCAGGACGTGATGAACAAGTTGGGCGCCGACATCCTGCGACTGTGGGTGGCTTCCACCGACTACACCGGCGAAATGGCGGTCTCTGACGAGATCCTCAAACGCGCCGCGGACAGCTATCGTCGTATCCGTAACACCGCGCGCTTCCTGCTGGCGAACCTGAACGGTTTCGATCCGGCAAAAGACATGGTCAAACCGGAAGAGATGGTGGTGCTGGATCGCTGGGCGGTCGGCTGCGCGCAGGCGGCACAGGAAGATATCCTGAAAGCCTACGAGTCCTACGACTTCCACGAAGTGGTGCAGCGCCTGATGCGCTTCTGCTCCATTGAGATGGGCTCGTTCTACCTCGACATCATCAAAGACCGCCAGTACACCGCTAAGGCGGACAGTGTGGCGCGTCGCAGCTGCCAGACCGCGCTGTTCCACATCGTGGAAGCGCTGGTGCGCTGGATGGCGCCGATCATGTCCTTCACTGCGGACGAAATCTGGGGTTACCTGCCGGGCGAGCGTGAGAAATACGTCTTTACCGGCGAATGGTATCAGGGTCTCTTCGGCCTGGCCGACGACGAAGCGATGAATGACGGCTTCTGGGATGAGCTGCTGAAAGTCCGTGGCGAAGTCAACAAAGTGATCGAGCAGGCGCGTGCGGATAAGAAAGTCGGTGGTTCGCTGGAAGCTGCGGTGACGCTGTATGCTGATGCCGACCTGGCCGCTAAGCTCAACGCACTGGGGGATGAATTGCGATTTGTCCTGTTGACCTCCGGGGCGAACGTCGCAGACTATGCGAGCGCATCTGCTGATGCGCAGCAGAGCGAACTGCTCAAAGGGCTGAAAGTCGCATTGAGTAAAGCTGAAGGTGAGAAATGCCCGCGCTGCTGGCATTACACCACCGATATCGGCAAGGTGGCGGAACACGCGGAAATCTGCGGACGCTGTGTGAGCAACGTCGCCGGTGACGGCGAGCAACGTAAATTCGCCTGATGAGTAAATCGATCTGTTCAACGGGGCTACGCTGGCTGTGGGTGGTCGTAGCCGTGCTGATTATCGATCTGGGCAGCAAATTCCTGATCCTCCAGAACTTCGCTCTGGGGGAGACGGTTCCGCTGTTCCCGTCGCTTAATCTGCATTATGCCCGCAACTATGGCGCGGCCTTTAGCTTCCTCGCCGACAGCGGCGGCTGGCAGCGCTGGTTCTTTTCCGGGATCGCGATCGGCATTTGCGTGGTGCTGACGGTGCTGATGTACCGTTCGAAGGCGTCGCAAAAGCTGAACAATATTGCCTACGCCCTGATTATCGGCGGCGCGCTGGGCAACTTGTTCGATCGCCTGTGGCACGGCTTTGTGGTCGATATGATCGACTTCTACGTCGGCGACTGGCACTTCGCTACTTTCAACCTCGCCGATAGCGCTATCTGCATCGGCGCGGCGATGATTGTGCTGGAAGGCTTCTTGCCGAAACCGACCGCAAAAGAGCAGGTGTAAATGTTAATGCCGGGTGGCGCCACGCCTGCCCGGCCTACAGAATGTGTGGTCTCCCGTCGCCCGGTAAGCGTAGCGCCTCCGGGCAACAGGTGACCTAAAACAAGCGAGCAATTTGCATGTCTAAATCCGTACAGAGCAACAGCGCGGTTCTCGTTCACTTCACGCTGAAGCTGGACGATGGATCCACCGCCGAGTCCACCCGTAACAATGGCAAACCGGCGCTGTTTCGCCTCGGCGACACCTCCCTGTCTGAAGGGCTGGAGCAACAGCTTCTTGGTCTGAAAGAGGGCGAGAAAAAGGCCTTTTCGCTGGAGCCTGACGCCGCTTTTGGCGTCCCGAGCCCGGACCTGATTCAGTATTTCTCTCGCCGCGAGTTTATCGACGCCGGCGAGCCGGAGATCGGCGCGATTATGCTCTTTACCGCAATGGATGGCAGCGAAATGCCTGGCGTGATCCGCGAAGTGAACGGCGATTCCATCACCGTCGACTTCAACCATCCGCTGGCCGGGCGCACCGTTCATTTTGATATTGAAGTGCTGGAGATCGATCCGGCGCTGGAGGAGTAACATGCAGATCCTGTTGGCTAACCCGCGCGGCTTTTGCGCTGGCGTTGACCGCGCTATCAGCATTGTAGAAAACGCGCTGACGCTGTACGGCGCGCCGATCTATGTTCGTCATGAAGTGGTGCATAACCGCTATGTGGTGGATAGCCTGCGCAAGCGCGGCGCCATATTTATCGAACAGATCAGCGAAGTACCGGACGGCGCGATCCTGATTTTCTCCGCTCACGGCGTATCGCAGGCGGTACGGAATGAAGCGAAGAGCCGCGACCTGACGGTGTTCGACGCCACCTGTCCGCTGGTGACGAAAGTGCATATGGAAGTCGCCCGCGCCAGCCGCCGTGGCGAAGAGTCGATTCTGATCGGCCATGCCGGACACCCGGAAGTCGAAGGCACTATGGGGCAGTACAATAACCCGCAAGGGGGCATGTACCTGGTCGAGTCGCCGGAAGATGTTCTCAAGCTGGAAGTCAAAAACGACGCCCGGCTGTCGTTTATGACCCAGACCACCCTCTCGGTGGACGATACCTCTGATGTGATTGACGCGCTGCGCGCGCGTTTCCCGAAAATCGTCGGCCCGCGCAAAGACGACATTTGCTATGCCACCACTAACCGTCAGGAAGCGGTGCGCGCGCTGGCGGAGCAGGCTGACGTGGTGCTGGTGGTCGGTTCGAAAAACTCCTCCAACTCTAACCGCCTCGCCGAACTGGCGCAGCGGATGGGTAAGGCAGCCTACCTGATTGACGATGCCTCCGATATTCAGGAAGCCTGGGTCAAGGATGCGGCCTGCGTTGGCGTGACGGCGGGCGCATCGGCGCCGGATATTCTGGTGCAGAACGTTATCACCCGGCTGCAGGAGCTGGGCGGTGGCGAAGCGGTGCCGCTGGAAGGCCGAGAAGAGAATATCGTTTTTGAAGTGCCGAAAGAGCTGCGTGTGGATGTCCGTGAAGTAGAGTAAGTTCTTTCCGCCTGCAATATGAGAAGATGCCAGACTTAACGTCTGGCATTTTTTTTAGGGAGAAACCATGCGCTTACCGATCATTCTTGATACTGACCCGGGCATCGACGACGCTGCCGCCATTGCTGCGGCGCTGTTCGCTCCCGAGCTGGATCTGCAGCTGATGACCACCGTGGCGGGCAATGTCTCGGTGGAGAAGACGACCCGTAACGCGCTGCAGCTGCTGCACTTCTGGCATGCCGATGTGCCGCTGGCGCAGGGCGCTTCGATGCCGCTGGTGCGTCCCCTGCGCGATGCCGCTTCGGTGCATGGCGAATCCGGTATGGAAGGGTATGACTTTGTTGAGCATCAACGTCAACCGCTGGCGAAGCCGGCCTTCCAGGCGATCCGTGATGCGCTTATGCACGCTGCCGAGCCGATCACTCTGGTGGCGATTGGCCCGCTGACCAATATTGCGCTGCTGCTGACCCAGTATCCGGAATGCGTGTTCAACATTCGCCGGCTGGTGATCATGGGCGGCTCGGCGGGCCGCGGCAACTTTACACCGAATGCCGAATTCAATATTGCCATCGACCCGGAAGCCGCCGCGAAAGTCTTCCACAGCGGGCTGGAGATTGTGATGTGCGGGCTGGACGTCACCAATCGGGCGCTGCTGACGGCAGATTATCTCGCGACCCTGCCGACGCTGAACCAGACCGGTAAAATGCTCCATGCGCTGTTTAGCCACTATCGCAGCGGCAGCATGAGCAGTGGTCTGCGAATGCACGATCTCTGCGCTATCGCATGGCTGGCCCGCCCGGAACTGTTCACTCTGCAGCCATGTTTTGTGGCGGTGGAGACGCAGGGCACCTGGACCGCCGGCACCACGGTGGTGGATATTGAAGGACGACTGGGTCAGCCGGCGAACGCCCAGGTGGCGCTGGATATCGACGTGGAAGGGTTTCAGCGCTGGGCGGCGGAGGTGATTGCTCTGGCGCCGTAATACCCACCCAATCTTCAAGGAGAGAAGCAATGACCTATGGACAGGCGTATTTGAGCGGCTGGAAAGAGACCTTTAATTTTAGCGGCCGGGCCAGCCGACAGCAGTTCTGGACGTTTTTTCTTATCAATCTACTGATCGCCAGCGCGCCGCTGGCCGTCTGGTGTCTGGCAACCCGCCTAGACCCTCGCTACGGCATCCTCAGCTTTGTGGTCATACCCTTTGCGGCGCTGTGGCTGCTATTGATGGCGATCCCCCTGCTGGCAGTTGGCTGCCGGCGGATGCATGACATCGGCCGCTCCGGGATCTGGTTCGTGCTGGGGGTTATCATTCCGTGGTTTGCGGTTATTTCGCTGGCTCTGTGCTGCCTGCGTTCAGCGCCGGCACCGTCTCGCTGAGATAATCAATCATCGCCCGCATTCTGGCGGGCATATGCTTATCTCCCGCCCACAGCAGCCACAGATCGCCGGAGTAGCTGCTGATAAATTCCCACTCGGGCAGCACCTGCACAATGTCGCCATTCGCCAGCGCCTCGCGGGCGGTGAACAGCGGCAGGCTGCCGATCCCCAGATGCTGCTTAACCGCGTCGAGGCGCACGGCGGTATGGTTGGCGGCGTACCGCCCGTATGTTTGCACCGTTTCGGTTTTCCCTTCCCGACGGAACTTCCAGCGCGCGTCGGCAGGCGTTTCGCCAAGACTGATGCAACTGTGCGCCCGCAGTTCCTGCGGCGTGTGCGGCATACCGTGGCGCTGTAAATAGGCTTCAGTGGCGCAGATAACGTGCGTGACCGGCATCAGCGGTTTGCCATGCAGGCCGGGCGAGGGGGTATCGGTGATGCGTAGCGCCAGATCGATACCGTCATCGATAAAATCCAGAGGGCGATCTTCCAGCCGCAGGCAGACGTCAACCTGCGGGTAACGGTGAAAAAACGCCATCATCAGCGGATGGATCACAAAGCGGCCGATAGCTTTCGGTACGCTGAGCGTCAGCTTTCCCTGGGCGACCGTTTGGCGACTGCCGGCGGAATCCATCGCCTGTCGCGCCGCTTCCAGCATCTGCTGGGCATGCTGGTAAACCGTTTCCCCGGCATCGCTCAGACGCAGCTTGCGAGTGGTACGCTGCAGCAGTTTGCAGCCCATCTCTCGCTCCAGCCGCGACACGCTACGGCTAACCGCGGAAGGGGTAATGCCGCTCTGGCGGGCGACGGCGGAGAAGCTGCCCTGGTCGACAATCTGTACGAAGAGGGCAAGGTCGGGCAGGAGGTTCAGATTCATTTGTGCCCCTGGAGCAAGAGTGCATTGGCGGATGATGGGATTATCGCTGTCGGTATTAATAATATACTGGGCGAACAGAGAGGAGAATCACTATGACTGAACGGGTTTATTACACCAGCGATGCTACCGACGGGCGCGCCCAGATCATCGCCTGCACTGCAGAAGCGGATGGCCGTTACGCCATCGAACTGGATCGGACGCTGTTTCACCCGCAAGGGGGCGGTCAACCGGCGGATTGCGGCTGGATTGCCGGACAGGCCGTTGAGACGGTGGTTGTGCGCGGCGACAGGGTGCTGCATATTCTGTCGCAACAGCTTCCCCTCGGTGAAGTGGAAATGAAAATTGATGCCTCCGCGAGACAGCTGCATGCTCGTCTGCATTCTGCCGGCCACCTGCTTGGCATGGCGGGCGAACAGCTTGGCTGGCAACCGGTGAAAGCGCACCACTGGCCCGGCGAAGGGCGGATAACCTTTGCCAGCAGGAATAGCGCCGCGCTGCCGGACGCCAGTGCGCTACTGGCGCTAGTAAAGGCATGGCAGGCGCAGGACTTACCGCGTCAGGTGACGTACGCTGACGGCATGCGCAAAGTGGGATTCGGCGAGCTGCCCGCCTATCCCTGCGGTGGCACCCACGTCGCCCGTCTGGCGGAGCTGGGCGACATTGTCATTAGTCAGATTAAGATGAAGAAGGGGCAGCTGGTGGTCAGCTACACCCTGGCGTAAGGCTTTCTGCTCTACCAGAAGTATAATGTTTCCATAGCATTTCAATGCTGGTCGGTCGAGTATGCCAGCTTTAGTGCATCTTATTTCTTAATACCGACAGATGACGAAAACGTCGATATATTGCCTCAGAGAGAGCGCCTGCACCCGCAAAGCACGCATTTCAGCACAATCGTATAGTTTTTACTGATATCGTCCGCCGTTTGTCATAAATTTCTAATTATCGGCGTTTTTGAGTAGCGGCCCGCTGACGGGCTGGTTACTCTGAAAACAATTTACGTAATGTTAACAAAAGAGAATAGCTATGCATGATGCACAAATCCGCGTGGCCATCGCCGGCGCGGGCGGCCGGATGGGACGCCAGTTAATTCAGGCTGCGCTGCAGATGGATGGAGTGGCGCTGGGCGCGGCGCTGGAGCGTGAAGGGTCCAGCCTGGTGGGCAGCGACGCCGGCGAGCTGGCAGGTGCCGGCAAAGCGGGCGTCACGGTGCAGAGCAGCCTGACGGCGGTAAAAGATGATTTCGACGTGTTGATCGATTTTACCCGCCCGGAAGGCACGCTGAACCATCTGGCGTTTTGCCGCGACCACGGCAAAGGGATGGTCATCGGCACCACCGGTTTTGACGACGCCGGCAAGCAGGCGATTCGCGATGCTGCGCAGGAGATTGCCATTGTCTTCGCCGCTAACTTTAGCGTCGGCGTCAATGTCCTGTTAAAGCTGCTGGAGAAGGCGGCGAAGGTGATGGGCGACTACACCGACATCGAAATTATCGAAGCGCACCATCGGCATAAAGTGGATGCGCCGTCAGGCACCGCGCTGGCGATGGGCGAAGCGATCGCCGGAGCATTGAACAAAGATCTCAAGGACTGCGCGGTCTACAGCCGTGAAGGCCACACTGGCGAACGCGTACCGGGCACCATTGGCTTCGCCACCGTCCGCGCGGGGGATATCGTCGGGGAGCATACGGCGATGTTTGCTGATATTGGCGAACGTATCGAGATCACCCATAAAGCCTCCAGTCGAATGACCTTTGCTAATGGCGCGGTTCGCTCTGCATTGTGGCTGAAAGGCAAGAAAACCGGACTCTTTGATATGCGTGATGTGCTGGATCTGAATAGTTTATAACGATTATTACCCATCGTGATGTGGTTATTGCTATCAATAAGTTATTGATGCAAGGGGCAATATTTTGTTGCCCTTTTTTATTTTTGGCCTCTTTAGCTTGTTATTTTTCTGAATTGGCTATAAGTTAGGATGTTGTTCGCTTTTTAAGTGAATGAAATGTAAGTTTTGACCATCTGGTCCACTTTTTTGCCGTCCAGCGCCAGATTTTACACTCTTCGCCGTCCGCAAGCGTTTTCTCAGCCAGGTTTGTTGATCTTTTTGGCGTTAAAATCACATGTTATGCGCCAGTGGCGTAAAATGACATTAAAAATCTCCGCTTTAAGTTGACTTTTATCCGACATCTCTCCAGAATGCCGCCGTTTGCCAAAAATCTGCGGGCAACAGATTTGCATTGATTCAGATCGTGTTTATGAATTAATATGCAAATAAAGTGAGTGGATATTCTCTGGAGGATGTTTTGATTAAGTCAGCGCTATTGGTTCTGGAAGACGGAACCCAGTTTCACGGTCGGGCCATCGGGGCAACCGGCACGGCGGTTGGGGAAGTCGTTTTCAATACTTCAATGACCGGTTATCAAGAAATCCTCACTGATCCTTCCTATTCCCGCCAAATCGTCACTCTTACTTATCCTCATATTGGTAATGTCGGCACCAACGCCGCCGATGAAGAATCTTCTCAGGTACATGCTCAGGGTCTGGTTATTCGCGACCTGCCGCTGATTGCCAGCAACTTCCGCAGTACCGAAGACCTCTCTTCCTATCTGAAGCGCCATAACATCGTGGCGATTGCCGATATCGATACCCGCAAGCTGACGCGTCTGCTGCGTGAGAAAGGGGCGCAGAATGGCTGCATCATCGCGGGCGACAGCCCGGATGCCCAGCTGGCGCTGGAAAAAGCGAAAGCGTTCCCGGGCCTGAACGGCATGGACCTGGCGAAGGAAGTGACCACCGCAGAAACCTACAGCTGGACGCAAGGCAGCTGGACCCTGGCGGGCGACCTGCCGGAAGCGAAAGCGGAAAGCGAGCTGCCGTTCCACGTCGTGGCGTATGACTTCGGCGCGAAACGCAACATCCTGCGCATGCTGGTTGACCGCGGCTGCCGCCTGACGGTGGTGCCGGCGAAGACTTCGGCGGCGGATGTGCTGGCGCTGAATCCGGACGGTATTTTCCTCTCCAACGGCCCAGGCGACCCGGCGCCGTGTGATTACGCTATCGAGGCGATTGAAAAATTCCTCGAGACCGATATTCCGGTGTTTGGCATCTGTCTCGGCCATCAGCTGCTGGCGCTGGCGAGCGGCGCCAAGACCATTAAGATGAAGTTCGGCCACCACGGCGGCAACCACCCGGTGAAAGATATTGATAACAACGTGGTGATGATCACCGCCCAGAACCACGGCTTCGCCGTGGATGAGGCGACGCTGCCGGCCAACCTGCGCGTGACCCACAAGTCGCTGTTCGACGGCACCCTGCAGGGGATCCATCGCACCGACAAGCCGGCGTTCAGCTTCCAGGGGCACCCTGAAGCGAGCCCGGGGCCGCACGATGCCGCGCCGCTGTTCGACCACTTTATCGAGTTAATTGAGCAATACCGTCAGTCCGCGAAATAATCAGGAGTAAAAGAGCCATGCCAAAACGTACAGACATAAAAAGTATCCTGATTCTGGGCGCGGGCCCGATTGTTATCGGTCAGGCGTGCGAGTTTGACTACTCCGGCGCCCAGGCCTGTAAAGCCCTGCGCGAAGAGGGCTACCGCGTTATCCTGGTGAACTCTAACCCAGCGACCATCATGACCGACCCGGAAATGGCCGATGCCACCTACATCGAGCCGATTCACTGGGAAGTGGTGCGCAAAATCATCGAAAAAGAGCGCCCGGACGCGGTGCTGCCGACCATGGGCGGCCAGACGGCGCTGAACTGCGCGCTGGAGCTGGAGCGTCAGGGGGTGCTGGCTGAATTCGGCGTGACCATGATTGGCGCCACCGCCGATGCGATTGACAAGGCCGAAGACCGTCGCCGATTCGATATCGCGATGAAAAAAATCGGTCTCGACACCGCGCGTTCAGGTATCGCCCATACGATGGAAGAGGCGCTGGCGGTAGCGGCTGACGTCGGCTATCCGTGCATCATCCGTCCGTCGTTCACCATGGGGGGCACCGGCGGCGGCATCGCCTATAACCGCGAAGAGTTTGAAGAGATTTGTACCCGCGGCCTGGATCTCTCTCCTACCAACGAGCTGCTGATTGATGAATCGCTGATCGGCTGGAAAGAGTATGAGATGGAAGTGGTGCGCGATAAGAACGACAACTGCATCATCGTCTGCTCTATCGAAAACTTCGACGCCATGGGGATCCACACCGGTGACTCCATCACCGTTGCGCCGGCGCAGACCCTGACCGACAAAGAATACCAAATCATGCGTAACGCCTCGATGGCGGTGCTGCGTGAAATCGGCGTCGAAACCGGCGGCTCTAACGTTCAGTTCGCGGTCAACCCGAAAAACGGTCGCCTGATCGTTATTGAAATGAACCCGCGCGTTTCCCGCTCCTCGGCGCTGGCCTCCAAAGCCACCGGTTTCCCGATTGCCAAAGTGGCAGCCAAGCTGGCGGTAGGTTACACCCTCGACGAGCTGATGAACGACATCACCGGCGGCCGTACCCCGGCTTCCTTCGAGCCGTCCATCGACTACGTGGTCACTAAAATTCCACGCTTTAACTTCGAAAAATTCGCCGGCGCAAATGACCGTCTGACCACCCAGATGAAGTCCGTCGGCGAAGTGATGGCGATTGGCCGTACCCAGCAGGAATCCTTGCAGAAAGCGCTGCGCGGTCTGGAAGTGGGCGCCACCGGCTTCGATCCGAAAGTGAGCCTCGACGATCCGGAAGCGCTGACCAAAATCCGCCGCGAGCTGAAAGACGCCGGCGCTGAGCGTATCTGGTACATCGCCGACGCGTTCCGCGCGGGCCTCTCGGTTGACGGCGTCTTCAACCTGACCAACATCGACCGCTGGTTCCTGGTGCAGATTGAAGAGCTGGTCCGTCTGGAAGAGAAAGTGGCGGAAGTGGGCATCAACGGCCTCGACGCTGACTTCCTGCGCACCCTGAAACGTAAAGGCTTTGCCGATGCGCGTCTGGCGAAGCTGGCGGGCGTGCGGGAAGCGGAAATCCGTAAACTGCGCGACCAGTATGACCTGCACCCGGTCTACAAGCGCGTGGACACCTGCGCCGCGGAATTCGCCACCGATACCGCCTACATGTACTCCACCTATGAAGAAGAGTGCGAGTCCAACCCGTCCGTTGACCGCGATAAAATCATGGTCCTCGGCGGCGGCCCGAACCGTATCGGTCAGGGTATCGAATTTGACTACTGCTGCGTACACGCCTCGCTGGCGCTGCGCGAAGACGGTTACGAGACCATCATGGTCAACTGTAACCCGGAAACCGTCTCTACCGACTACGACACTTCCGACCGTCTGTACTTCGAGCCGGTCACCCTGGAAGACGTGCTGGAAATCGTGCGCATCGAGAAGCCAAAAGGCGTTATCGTGCAGTACGGCGGGCAGACTCCGCTGAAGCTGGCGCGCGCCCTGGAAGCCGCAGGCGTACCGGTTATTGGTACCAGCCCGGACGCTATCGACCGGGCGGAAGACCGTGAGCGCTTCCAGCACGCGGTTGACCGTCTGAAGCTGAAGCAGCCGGCGAACGCCACCGTCACCGCCATTGAGCAGGCGGTAGAGAAAGCGAAAGAGATTGGCTACCCGCTGGTGGTGCGTCCGTCTTACGTGCTCGGCGGTCGGGCGATGGAGATCGTCTATGACGAGCAGGATCTGCGCCGCTACTTCCAGACTGCGGTCAGCGTCTCCAACGACGCGCCAGTGCTGCTGGACCGCTTCCTCGACGACGCGATTGAAGTGGATGTCGATGCCATCTGCGATGGCGAAATGGTGCTGATTGGCGGCATCATGGAGCATATCGAACAGGCAGGCGTCCACTCCGGCGACTCCGCCTGTTCCCTGCCAGCCTATACCCTGAGCAAAGAGATTCAGGATGTGATGCGCGAGCAGGTGCAGAAGCTGGCCTTCGAGCTGCAGGTTCGCGGTCTGATGAACGTCCAGTTCGCGGTGAAAGATAACGAAGTCTATCTGATTGAAGTCAACCCGCGTGCGGCGCGCACCGTGCCGTTCGTCTCCAAAGCCACCGGCGTACCGCTGGCGAAAGTGGCGGCGCGCGTGATGGCCGGTAAGACGCTGGCGCAGCAGGGCGTGACCAAAGAGATCATCCCGCCGTACTACTCGGTGAAAGAGGTGGTCCTGCCGTTCAACAAATTCCCGGGCGTTGACCCGCTGTTAGGGCCAGAAATGCGTTCCACCGGGGAAGTGATGGGCGTTGGCCGTACCTTTGCCGAAGCGTTCGCCAAAGCGCAGCTGGGCAGCAACTCGACCATGAAGAAACAGGGTCGCGCGCTGCTCTCCGTCCGCGAAGGCGACAAAGAGCGTGTGGTCGACCTGGCAGCGAAGCTGCTGAAGTTTGGCTTCGAGCTGGATGCGACTCACGGCACGGCGATTGTGCTGGGCGAAGCGGGCATCAACCCGCGTCTGGTGAACAAGGTGCATGAAGGTCGTCCGCACATTCAGGACCGCATCAAGAATGGCGAATATACCTACATCATCAACACCACCGCAGGTCGTCAGGCGATTGAAGACTCCAAGCTGATTCGCCGCAGCGCGCTGCAGTACAAGGTGCACTATGACACCACCCTGAACGGCGGCTTTGCCACCGCGATGGCGCTGAACGCTGACGCCACCGACAAGGTGATTTCGGTTCAGGAAATGCACGCGCAAATCACCAAATAAGCGCTCCGGCCTGGCCGGATAGCAACACACCTGGGCTGACGACTTCGTCAGCCCATTTTTTTTGGCCGCGGCCATCTTCAGAGAGTTCTGCTTTTAACCCCCTGTCGGGTCAGGCTAACTATAGTTAGCACCATAACGATACCTATTGATGAAAAGACAGGAGGATACAATGCGGAACAATATTCTGGTGGCATCCGCACTGGCAGCGACGGCAATCATGTTCGTGGCCGGCTGCTCATCGAATCAGTCGATCAAAACCACCGACGGCAAGACCATTGTCACCAGCGGTAAACCGCAGGTGGATGATGATACCGGTCTGGTCTCTTACAAAAATGCCGAAACCGGACGCGTGGAGCAGATTAACCGCGATCAGGTGAAATCTATGGATGAGCTGGATAATTAAGGCCTGACGTTTGCCATTCAGGCGCGCGTTGTGTCCACCACCGCGACATAAATCACAGTTATCATTGTAAGCGGTTCATTTAACTGTCTACACTCTTGCTGATTACGACAAGAGCTAACGCAGGCCAATCAATGATTCTGATAATTTATGCGCATCCTTATCCGCAGCATTCGCATGCGAATAAGCGAATGCTTGAACAAGCAGGGACGCTTGAAGGCGTAGAGATACGCTCCCTCTATCAACTCTATCCCGACTTTAATATCGATGTCGCCGCCGAGCAGGCGGCGCTCGCCCGTGCCGATCTGGTTATCTGGCAGCACCCGATGCAGTGGTATAGCGTGCCGCCGCTGCTGAAGCTGTGGATGGACAAAGTGCTGTCGCACGGCTGGGCCTATGGCCATAACGGTATTGCGCTGCGCGGTAAATCGCTGATGTGGGCGGTGACCACCGGCGGCGGTGAAAGCCACTTTGATATCGGTTCGTTTCCCGGTTTCCCGGTGCTGGCGCAGCCGCTGCAGGCCACGGCGCTCTACTGCGGGATGAAATGGCTGCCGCCGTTCGCCATGCACTGCACCTTTATCTGCGATGACGAAACGCTGCAGGCGCAGGCCCGCCATTATCGTCAACGCTTAATCGACTGGCAGGAGGCACATCAAAATGGATAGCCATACGCTGATACAGGCGCTGATTTACCTGGGCGCCGCGGCGCTGATTGTGCCCATCGCCGTCCGCCTTGGGCTGGGGTCGGTGCTGGGCTATCTCATCGCCGGCTGTATTATTGGGCCGTGGGGGCTGCGGCTGGTGACCGACGCCGAGGCGATTCTGCACTTTGCCGAGATTGGCGTGGTGCTGATGCTGTTCGTCATTGGTCTGGAACTGGATCCGCAGCGTCTGTGGAAGCTGCGCGCTTCGGTGTTTGGCGGCGGTGCGCTGCAGATGGTGGCCTGTGGGGTATTGATCGGCCTCTTCTGCATGCTGCTGGGGTTGCGTTGGCAGGTGGCCGAGCTGATCGGTATGACCCTGGCGCTCTCCTCAACCGCGATCGCCATGCAGGCGATGAATGAGCGCAATCTGACGGTATCGCAGATGGGGCGCAGCGCCTTCGCGGTGCTGCTATTCCAGGATATCGCGGCGATCCCGCTGGTGGCGATGATCCCGCTGCTGGCGGCCAGCGGCGGCGCCACTTCGCTGATGGCTTTTGCACTTTCCGCGCTGAAGGTGGCCGCGGCGCTGGCGCTGGTGGTGGTGCTGGGGCGCTATCTGACCCGTCCGTTGCTGCGTTTTGTCGCCCGTTCCGGTCTGCGCGAAGTATTCAGCGCCGTGGCCCTGTTCCTGGTCTTCGGCTTTGGGCTGTTGCTGGAGGAGGTGGGGCTGTCGATGGCGATGGGGGCGTTTCTCGCCGGGGTGCTGCTGGCCAGCTCCGAGTATCGCCATGCGCTGGAAAGCGATATTGAGCCGTTTAAAGGCCTGCTGCTGGGGCTGTTTTTTATCGGCGTCGGGATGTCGATTGATTTCGGCACCCTGGTCACCCATCCGCTGCGTATCGTGATTTTGCTGGTGGGTTTCCTGGCGATAAAAATGCTGATGCTGTGGCTTATCGCCAGGCCGCTTGGCGTGCCTCGCGCTCAGCGCCGCTGGTTTGCGGTGCTGCTGGGGCAGGGGAGTGAGTTCGCGTTTGTGGTCTTTGGCGCCGCGCGGATGGCGGAGGTGCTGGACGGCGAATGGGCAAAGGCGCTGACCCTGGCGGTGGCGCTGTCGATGGCGGCAACCCCCATTCTGCTGGTGCTGTTGACCCGTCTGGAGAAATCGTCCAGCGGCCAGGCGCGGGATGCGGACGAGATTGATGAAGAGCAGCCGCGGGTGATTGTCGCCGGCTTTGGCCGCTTCGGGCAGATCGCCGGGCGACTACTGCTCTCCAGCGGGGTGAAGATGGTGATCCTCGATCATGACCCGGACCATGTCGATACTCTGCGCAAATTTGATATGAAGGTGTTCTACGGCGACGCCACCCGGGTCGATCTGCTGGAGTCGGCCGGCGCCGAAAAGGCGGAGGTACTGATCAATGCCATTGACGATCCGCACGTCAGCCTGGAGCTGGTGGCGAGGGTAAAAGAGCATTTTCCGCATCTGCAGATTATCTCCCGCGCCCGCGATGTCGATCACTATATCCAGCTGCGTCAGGCTGGCGTTGATGCCCCGGAGCGTGAAACCTTCGAGGCGGCACTGAAATCCGGCCGAATGACCCTGGAGGCGCTGGGGCTCGGCGCGTATGAAGCGCGCGAGCGGGCCGATCTGTTCCGTCGTTTCAACCTGCAGATGGTCGAAGAGATGGTGGCGATGGCGGAAAACGACGCGGCGTCGCGGGTGGCGGTCTTCAAGCGGACCAGCGATATGCTGACCGGCATCATCAACGAAGATCGTCATCATCTGTCGCTGGTGCAGCGGCACGGTTGGCAGGGGACGGAAGAGGGCAGGCATACCGGCGATATCGCCGATGAGCCGGGAAATAAGCCCTCCGCCTGACGCTAATCAGTAACATTCTGTTTTCGTTTGGATCCTGTTCTGGCGGCCCACGGTGTGAACGTGGGCTTGCCAGCAAATCAGAAAATTTTCTTATTCTTTACCCTCCGGCCAGTCGACGAAGTTGTACGCTTTCCGTATAGTGGCGACAATTTTTTGTACTCAGGAATGAATGAATGATCAGTCTGATTGCGGCGTTAGCGGTAGATCGCGTCATTGGTATGGAAAACGCCATGCCATGGAACCTGCCTGCCGATCTCGCCTGGTTCAAACGCAACACATTAAATAAGCCGGTAGTGATGGGGCGTCTGACCTGGGAATCCATTGGGCGCCCGTTGCCGGGGCGTAAAAATATCGTGATCAGCAGCAAGCCAGGCAGCGACGATCGCGTGCAGTGGGTCTCCTCCGTTGACGAAGCGATTGCCGCCTGCGGCGATGTGGAAGAGATCATGGTGATTGGCGGCGGTCGGGTGTATGAGCAGTTCCTGCCAAAGGCGCAGAAGCTCTATCTGACCCATATCGATGCGGAAGTGGAAGGCGATACCCATTTCCCGGATTACGATCCGGACCAGTGGGAATCGGTGTTCAGCGAGTTTCATGACGCCGACGCGCAGAACTCCCACAGCTACTGCTTTGAGATCCTCGAACGCCGTTAAGCGGGAAGGATAGCAATGAAAAACCCCGGTCGCGTCTGGCGTGACCGGGGTTTTCTTTGGCGTGAATTCAGCGCCGATGACGCTGCCACTACTTTTTTGCGCCATGTTACCCGTCGCGGGCTTCGTCTTTCGGGAGCGCTGCTAGGGCGACAAATCGCAAGGAAATGTAGCCCGGATAAGGCGCAACGCGCCGCCATCCGGGAAGACTCAGGACGCGACGGCTTCGCCTTCGTCGAGGCTTTTCTGCCGGTTCGACGGCTGGGTAAAGTACTGCTTATCCTCCCAGCGCAGGCAGGTGAGTTCACCGCCCCAGCAGCAGCCGGTATCCAGCGCGTAAATGCCCTCCGGCGTACCGCGTCCCTCCAGCGACGCCCAGTGGCCAAAGGCAATGCTGTAGGCACTGCTGACCGGACCAGGAATGGCAAACCACGGCTTCAGCGGCGCCGGGGCGTCCTCGGGCGCTTCTTTCGAGTACATATCCAGCTGGCCGTTCGGGAAGCAGTAGCGCATGCGGGTAAAAGCGTTAGAGATAAAGCGCAGGCGCGCCAGGCCGCTCAGCTCGTTGCTCCAGTGATTCGGCATGTCGCCGTACATGGCATCAAGGAAGAAAGGGTAGGAGTCGCTGGAGAGCACCGCTTCAACATCGCGCGCGCACTGCTGGGCGGTCTCCAGATCCCACTGCGGCGTGATGCCGGCATGGGCCATCACCAGCTTTTTCTCTTCGTCCACCTGGAGCAGCGGCTGACGACGCAGCCAGTTAAGCAGCTCATCGGCATCCGGCGCTTCCAGCAGTGATTTCAGACGATCCTTCGGCTTGTTGCGGCTGATGCCGGCGAAGACCGCCAGCAAGTGTAAATCGTGATTGCCCAGCACCAGTCGCACGCTGTCGCCCAGAGATTTGACATAGCGCAGAACCTCCAGCGACCCCGGGCCACGGGCTACCAGATCGCCGGTCAGCCACAGCGTATCGCTCCGCGGGTCGAATTCAACCTGCGCTAATAATGCGATCAGTTCATCGTAGCAACCGTGAACGTCGCCAATAAGGTATGTTGACATTGTTTTAATGAATGAGCGTTGGAACTGCGAGACGGAAAACAGGGATCTCGATACGGAACGGCGCGCCGTCGATATCGATCATCTCATAATGACCCTGCATGGTTCCCAGCGGCGTTTCAATGACCGCGCCGCTGGTATATTGATATTCACCGCCGGCGGGAATATGCGGTTGCTCGCCGACCACCCCTTCACCCTGAACTTCAGTCTCACGACCGTGGCCGTTAGTGATGAGCCAGTAGCGGCCAAGCAGCTGAACCTGACTCCGCCCCAGATTGCGAATGGTGACGGTATAAGCGAAGACGTAGCGCTCTTCTTCCGGAGAAGATTGCGATTCGATATAGACGCTTTGCACCTGGACGCAAACACGAGGCGAATTGATCATGGTTAGCTCTCCTTCGATGGCAGATTGTCAGACAGCCAGTTGGCCATCTGGCAGTACTGCGCCACGGAAATATTTTCTGCACGCATGGCCGGGTCAATGCCCAGCTCGGTCAGCACTTCCACACTAAACAGGTTGCCGAGACTGTTGCGGATGGTCTTGCGGCGCTGGTTGAACGCTTCGGTGGTGATGCGGCTCAGTACCCGGATCTCTTTGACCGGATACGGCATCGTGCTGTGCGGCACCAGACGGACCACCGCGGAATCGACCTTAGGCGGCGGGGTGAACGCGCTCGGCGGCACTTCGAGTACCGGGATCACCTGGCAATAATATTGCGCCATCACGCTTAACCGACCATACGCCTTACTGTTCGGTCCGGCAACCAGACGATTCACCACTTCCTTCTGCAGCATAAAGTGCATATCGGCAATGGCATCAGTATAGCTGAACAGATGGAACATCAGCGGGGTCGAAATATTGTACGGCAGGTTGCCGAAGACGCGCAGCGGCTGACCCATTTTCTCCGCCAGTTCGCCGAAGTTCATGGTCATCGCATCCTGCTGATAGATGGTCAGCTTCGGCCCGAGGAACGGATGCGTCTGCAGGCGTGCCGCCAGATCGCGGTCCAGCTCAATGACGGTCAACTGGTCAAGGCGTTCGCCGACCGGCTCGGTCAGCGCGGCGAGACCGGGGCCGATTTCAACCATCGCCTGGCCTTTCTGCGGATTAATCGCCGAGACGATGCTGTCGATCACAAACTGATCGTTGAGGAAGTTCTGCCCGAAGCGTTTACGGGCTAAATGGCCCTGATGGACTCGATTATTCATTGGGTATTAACAATCATTTTGATGGCGAGATTAAGCGCCGTGATAAAACTGCCGACGTCCGCTGTTCCCTGGCCCGCTAATTCCAGTGCGGTGCCGTGGTCGACGGAGGTACGAATAAAAGGTAAACCGAGCGTAATGTTCACGCCGCGGCCAAAGCCCTGGTATTTTAGCACGGGCAGGCCCTGATCGTGGTACATCGCGAGTACCGCATCGGCATGGTCAAGGTATTTGGGCTGGAAAAGGGTGTCAGCTGGCAGCGGACCGCTGAGGTTCATCCCCTTCCCGCGCATCTCTTCCAGCACCGGAATGATGGTGTCTATCTCTTCCGTTCCCATATGACCGCCTTCGCCAGCATGCGGGTTAAGCCCGCAAACCAGCACGTGCGGCTGGGCAATACCAAATTTCGTGCGCAGGTCGTGATCGAGAATCGTGATGATCTCGCGCAGCAGGTCGGGCGTTATCGCCTCGCTGATGGCTTTCAACGGCAGATGGGTCGTCACCAGCGCCACCCGCAGCTCCTCGGTCGCCAGCATCATCACCACTTTGCTGGCCTGCGCGCGCTCTTCGAAGAACTCGGTATGACCGGTGAAGGCGATGCCGGCGTCGTTGATGTTGCCTTTGTGCACCGGGCCGGTCACTAACGCCGCGAATTCGCCGCTCAGGCAGCCGTCGCAGGCGCGCGCCAGCGTCTCGACCACGTAGGCGCCGTTCTGTACGTTCAGCACGCCGGGCTCCGCCGGGACGCTCAGCGGGACGTTAAGCAGCGTCAACGTACCGGCACGCTGCGGAACGGGCGGTTGCGCAGGATCGTATGGCAGGAGAGATAAAGGAAGACCGAGCCTTTGGGCTCGGTCAGTTAACAGGGCGCCGTCGGCGCAGATCACCAGCTCAACTGGCCAGTCGCGCTGGGCAAGCTGCACGACCAGGTCAGGGCCAATCCCGGCTGGTTCGCCGGGAGTGATAACAACTTTATGGGTTTCAGGCATCGATATTAGTTGCTCAGAATTTTAACATACGCACTGGCGCGCTGTTCCTGCATCCAGGTTGCCGCTTCTTCAGAGAATTTGCGGTTCATCAGCATACGGTAAGCACGATCTTTCTGCGCGGCGTCGGTTCTGTCGACCTGACGGCTATCCAGCAGTTCGATCAGGTGCCAGCCGAAGGAGGAGTGCACCGGTCCGCTGGTCTGCCCTTTGTTCAGACGCATCAGCGCATCGCGGAACGCAGGGTCGAAGATATCCGGCGTGGCCCAGCCTAAATCACCGCCCTGGTTCGCCGAGCCCGGATCTTCAGAATACGCTTTCGCCGCTTTAGCGAAGGTGGTTTTCCCGCTCTTAATGTCGGCGGCAATTTGCTCCAGCTTCGCCTGAGCCTGCGCATCGTTCATGATTGGCGATGGCTTCAGCAGAATATGACGGGCATGCACTTCAGTGACGGAGATGTTCTGGGTCCCGCCGCGCAGATCGTTCACTTTCAGAATGTGGAAGCCGACGCCGGAACGGATCGGACCGACGATATCCCCTTTCTTCGCGGTGCTTAACGCCTGGGCGAAAATGCCCGGCAGCTCCTGGATACGACCCCAGCCCATCTGGCCGCCCTTCAGCGCCTGCTGGTCGGCGGAGTAGGTGATCGCCAGTTTACCGAAGTTGGCGCCGTTGCGCGCTTGCTCAACGATAGCATTCGCTTGCTCCTGGGCCGCGGCGACTTGATCGGAGGTCGGGTTCTCCGGCAGCGGGATCAGGATGTGGCTCAGGTTGAGCTCGGTGCTGGCGTCGTTCTGGTCGCCGATCTGTTTGGCCAGCGCTTCCACTTCCTGCGGCAGCACGGTGATGCGACGACGCACTTCATTGTTACGCACTTCCGAAATCAGCATCTCTTTACGGATCTGGTTACGGTAGGTGTTGTAGTTGATGCCTTCATAGGCCAGACGGCTGCGCATCTGATCCATGGTCATGTTGTTTTGTTTAGCGATGTTGGCGATGGCCTGATCGAGCTGGTCGTCAGAGACCTTCACGCCCATCTTCTGCCCCATCTGTAACACGATCTGGTCCATGATCAGTCTTTCGAGGATCTGATGGCGCAGGGTCGCGTCATCCGGCAGCTGTTGGCCAGCCTGACCAGCATTGAGCTTAACCGATTGCATCAAACCATCGACGTCGCTTTCCAGCACGACGCCATTATTGACGACGGCCGCTACTTTATCGACCACCTGGGGGGCAGCGAAACTGGTATTCGCGATCATGGCGATACCGAGAAGCAGCGTTTTCCAGTTCTTCATACTTTTTCCATTTCGATTAACCGCAAATGCGGATGATGTTGTAAACCAGCCGCATCACAGGGAGCTCTGGTACGGTAAAATGTTCGAACGCAGCATCTGCTGGGTGCCGAGGCCGTAGTTAGAGCTCAGACCGCGCAATTCGATATTGATTCCGAAGGTGTTGTCGTATTTGCTCTCGCCGCCGTTGTTGTTGCTATCCCAGCCGTTGACTTTACGTTCGTAGCCAAGACGGATGGCGTAGCAGCAGGAGTTATACTGGACACCCAACATCTGGTTTGCTGCTTTTCGGGTATTGGTATCGTAGTAGTAGGCACCGACCACGGACCAGTGATCGACGATCGGCCAGCTGGCGGTCATCCCCACCTGCGAGATACCCTCTTTATATTGCGCCGCGGTGGAATATGACGGCAGTGTGGCCTGAATATATTCCGGGCTGGCGTAACGATAGTTAAGCTGGACTAAGCGGTTTTCATCGCGACGGTATTCAATGGTGCCGTTACCGGTTGCGACGTTATCCAGACGCGTATCGTACTGGATCCCGCCGCGCAGACCCCAGTTATCGGCAATGCGCCAGTAGGTGTCGCCGGCCCATACCAGTGAACCCGTGGTGTCGTTGTTCTCCCAGTTGATGTTGTCATCACCGGTGCGTGACTCGGTGAAATAGTAGATTTGACCAACGGAAATGTTAAAACGTTCCACCGCGGCGGCGTCATACACGCGCGAGGTGATACCGGTAGTGACCTGATTGGCCGACGCGATGCGGTCGAGACCGCTATAGGTACGGTCGCGGAACAGGCCGGTGTAGTCCGACTGCAACAGCGTGGAGTCGTAGCTGCCGATTTCACTCTGATCGCGGTACGGCACATACAGATACTGCATGCGTGGTTCCAGCGTTTGGGTGAATCCCTCCTGCAGGTCGCGCTCGAAGACCATTTTGCCGTCGACTTTAAACTGCGGCATCACGCGGCTAACGGACTCTTTGTAGTCCGTGCCGTTGGCGGCGTTGTACTTATCGAGGTTGCTCTGCTGGTAGTGGGTCGCCAGCAGCTTGGCTTCGGTATTCAGACTGCCCCAGCCGTTCGACAGCGGCAGGTTGATCGTCGGTTCGAAGTGAACGCGGGTCGCTTCCGGCATGTTGTTATTCGAGTTAACAAAATGGGCGACCTGGCCGTACAGATGGGTATCGAACGGACCGACATCGTTCTGGTAGTAGTTAATGTCGAGCTGCGGCTCAGCCGAGTAGGAGTTGCTCGACTCCCGATCGAAGACCTGGAACTGCTTGGTTGAGACCGTGGCGTCAAAGTTCTGATTGACATACCCGGCGCTGAATTTCTGCGTCGCATAGCCGTCGGTACTGGAACCATACTTCGAGCTGAAATCGTTGAAGTAGTCAGGATCGCTGACCTTGGTGTAGTCAGCGTTCAGACGCCACACCTGATCGATAACCCCGGAGTGGTTCCAGTAGAACAGCCAGCGGCGGCTGTTGCTGTCGCTGGAGTGGTCATCTTCGTAGACTTTATCCGACGGCAGGTAGTCGAACTCCGTTAAGCCGCTGCCGAGCTGGGTCAGGTAGCGGAATTCGTTTTCCCACATCACGCCGCCGCGCTTGTTCATATAGTGCGGGGTGATGGTGGCATCGAAGTTTGGCGCGATGTTCCAGTAGTACGGCAGGGAGAATTCCACGCCGTTTTTGGTGCTGTATTTCGCGTTCGGGATCAGGAAGCCTGAACGACGCTTATCGCCCACCGGCAGCTGCAGGTAGGGGCTGTAGAAAATCGGCACGGAGCCAAGCTTGAAGCGGGCGTTCCAGATCTCGGCGACTTGCTCTTCGCGATCGTGGATAACTTCGCTGCCCACGACGCTCCAGGTGTCGGAGCCCGGCAGACAGGAGGTAAAGCTGCCGTTTTCCAGAATGGTATAGCGGTTTTCACCGCGCTGTTTCATCAGGTCAGCAGTACCGCGTCCCTGGCGTCCGACCATCTGATAATCGCCCTGCCAGACGTTGGTATCTTTGGTATTCAGATTCGACCAGGCTTTTGGTCCTTTGAGGATCACCTGGTTATCGTCGTAATGCACGTTGCCCAGCGCGTCCACTGTGCGCACCGGCTGCGCCTGGCCCGCGGCCTGCTGCTGATGCAGCTGAACTTCGTCGGCGCGGAGGCGGCTATTCCCCTGGTTGATATCGACGTTGCCGGTAAAGACGGCGTTGTCCGGGTAATTGCCCTTCGCATGATCGGCGTTAATCGTCACCGGCAGATCGCCAGGCCGCCCTTCCACGAGCGGACGATCAAAGCTTGGCACGCCAAGCATACATTGCGTTGCGAGATCGGCAGCGAGGCCTTGTTGGCTATACAAGGCGCTGGCAATCATCGTAGCCAGGAGGCTGGGAATACGTTTTTTCATACGTTGTATTTATTGTTCCATCATCTTGTGGCAGCGGCTTGCAAACGGTCAGAGCCTAACTTACTCAACTTTATCACGCTAGTGTTAATCCTGCCCGTTTCGAGCCCGAGCGTTAGGCACCCTGTTGAATGACGAGTATGATAAAGCAAATTATAGGCTATGTCCCACAATTGACCGAGGCGCGAGTGCCGGGTAACGTGCGGTCATATTCGTGCTTAACGGCGACAAACAGTTGGGGAGTCTATGCAGTATTTGGGTAAAGTGATTGGCGTGGCAGTAGCTTTGCTGATGGGCGGTGGGTTCTGGGGCGTGGTGCTCGGCTTCCTGGTCGGCCATATGTTTGACCGGGCGCGCAGCCGCCGGTTGAATCTCTTCGCCAATCAGCAGGAGCGTCAGTCGCTCTTCTTTTCCACCACCTTTGAAGTGATGGGGCATCTGACCAAATCCAAGGGTCGCGTTACCGAGGCGGATATTCACGTCGCCAATGTGCTGATGGATCGCATGAATCTGCACGGCGCTTCGCGTACCGCGGCGCAGCAGGCGTTTCGCGACGGCAAAGCCGACAATTATCCGCTGCGCGAGAAGATGCGCCAGCTGCGCAGCGTCTGCTTTGGCCGCTTCGATCTGATTCGGATGTTTCTGGAAATTCAGCTGCAGGCGGCGTTCGCTGACGGCGAACTGCACCCTAACGAACGTGAAGTGCTGTTCGTCATCGCCGATGAGCTTGGCATCTCTCGCGCCCAGTTCGATCAATTCCTGCGAATGATGCAGGGCGGCGCCCAGTTTGGCGGCGGTTCGCAGCAGCAATCTTATGGTCAGCACGGCGGCAACGCCGGCTGGCAGCAGGCGCAGCGCGGGCCAACGCTGGAGGACGCCTGCAACGTGCTGGGGGTGAAACCGACTGACGACGCGGCGACGGTGAAGCGCGCCTATCGTAAGCTGATGAACGAGCACCATCCGGACAAGCTGGTGGCGAAAGGGCTGCCGCCGGAGATGATGGAGATGGCCAAACAGAAAGCCCAGGAGATCCAGAAGGCCTGGGAGCTGATCAAAGAACAGCGCGGCTTCTGAGTTTTTCAGCCCCTCGCCCGGCGAGAGGGGTTAGCGTTTGGCCTGTGCGCGGCGATACAGCCGCCGCGGATGGCCGATTTTTCCATACAGCATCTCCACCTCCAGAAACCCGGTCTCAACGCCGTGTTCAAGATAGCGGCGGGCGGTGGTTTTGCTGAGTCCGGCGGCGCTGACCACCTCATCAACGGAAAAGCAGTGCGCTTCCCGGCCGCTAAACAGACCCTGCACCAGCGCCAGCGTCTTCTCTTCAATCCCCTTGCTGCCACTATCTACGCGATAGTTCTTCGCCTGCAGTTGATAGAGGGAATCGACGTTCTGCTGATCGACGATTTTCCACTCCCGCTGCTGATCGTAGAACTGGATAAAACGCTCCAGCGACTGACTCAGCCGCTTCCATGATACCGGCTTAAGAATATAGTCGAAGGCGCCGTTGCGGATAGCCTGGCTGCAGGTTTCCATATCGCTGGCGGCGGTGATAAAGATCACCGAGCATTGGCTGGTCGCCAGCGCCGGATCGGTCATCAGCGTCACCCCTTTGCCGTCCGGCAAATAGTTATCCAGCAGTACCAGCTGCGGCGGGGTGGCGTGGAGCAACTGGCGGGCCTGGGCGAGGGAGGCCGCCATGCCCGCCAGCCGCAGACGCGGGTGTTTCTGCACAAGCTCGGCGTGCAGGCGCGCCAGCTCGCTCTCATCTTCAATGATTAGCACATCGACCAGGTCATGATGCATCGTGGGCCTCCGGGTGCGGACGGGCAGGTGCGTCGGCCGGGATAAACAGGGTGAAGATCGTTCCCCGCGGCGCATTATCGGCGACTTCGATGGTGCCGCCCGCCTGAGTGACATAATGTTCAATAAGATACAGACCAATGCCGTGATCGCCACGGGTTTTGGTGGTGACGCCGCGTTCAAAAATGCGCTCGCGGATATCGGGGCGGATGCCGACGCCGCGGTCGGCCACTTCGATAATCAGCTCCCGGGCGTTGAGCTGGATCAGGACTTCCACCGGCTCATGCGGAAGCTCGGCGCGCTGCGTGGCTTCGATGGCGTTATCCAGCAGGTTGCCGATGATGGAGATCAGCTCGGATTCCATCAGCGACGGCAGGGGACGGTCGATGCGGCAGGCCGGGTCGAAGCTCAGCGCCACGCCTTTTTCGCGGGCGCGGGTGGCTTTGCCGAGCAGCAGACCGCACAGCGTCGGCGAGTGGAAGTGCGAGGAGATAAAGTCCAATAGCTCCTGAGCATGTTCCGACTGGGCCTGAATATAGCGGATCGCTTCGTCATAATGGCCCATATGCAGCAGGCCGGAGAGGGTAGTCATCCGGTTGAGCTGCTCGTGGCGCATGATGCGCAGATTGTCGACATAGCGCTTCACCTGGCTCAGCTGGGCGGTGAGGGCATTGATTTCATTGCGGTCACGGAATGTGATCACCCAGCCCTGCAGGGTATTCTCCAGCATAATGCGTACCCGACTGGCGAGCACGGTCAACTGGTTGAAGCGGCACAGCTCATCGTGGGTGTCGCGCTCAAGCATGTCGCCGCTGGCGAAAAAGGGCTGCGGGGAAATCACGCTGTCAATCGACTGACCGCGCAGCTGACTGGCGGGCTGGCTGAGTCCCAGCAGGCTGCGGGCGGCATGGTTTATCACCTCAATGCGCCGCTGGCGATCGATGACGATCACCCCCTCAAAGATCGACTCCATCATCGCTTTTTGCTGTCGCACCAGCAGGCCTATCTCCCGCGGCTCGAGCGAAAAAATCTGCTTTTTGATGCTGCGGGTAAAGTACCAGGAGAAGATAAACAGGGCGATGAGCAGCAGAACGGCGGCGATAAAAATATTGATCACTTTGGTCAGGGTAATGCTGTCGAGATAGCTGGTGAGGTAGCCGACGGAGACAATGCCGATCACCCGCCCCTCGTCATCGACGATCGGCGTTTTGCTGCGCAGCGAGACCCCAAGTCCGCCTTTGCGAATGGTGGTAATGGATTTTCCCTCCAGTACCGCCTGGTTGTCGCCGCCAACCAGCCGCGTGCCGACCCACTCCGGATGGACCGAATGAAACAGATGCACCCCCTGGCGGTCGCCGATGACGATAAAGCTGGCGTCACTATGGGCGGCGATTTGCTGCATAAACGCCTGAATCGCCTGTGGGTCATGCCGGCTGACCTGCTGACGTAAATTTGGCATCAGGGCTATCTCTTCGGCCTGAATTTTGGCCCGGGCGCTCATTTCCTGATAAAGCTGGCGGCTGGCATCAAAGTAATAATAAATACCCAGTGCGATAAAGAGGACTGAGAAAAAAGCGACCAGCGAAATAAACAGCTTATATTGAAAAGATAATTTCATAGGTCCCGGACGACGTATTCACCATACCGGCACTCTATCATTTTTCTGTCACGTGACGTAAATGTTAAAGGAAAGTTGTGATCAGCGGCGCAGGCGCGGGCTGCCGCCAGCGGTTGCGGTGGATATAAGGCGTGATGGGAAATAAAAACCATAAAAACCACGATAATAAATCAGAGATATATCACCCCTGCGCGGATCCGCGAATAGAAACCATAAAAACCATAGTGACCATTAAAACTTCTTTTTTAATTCGGGGAGCTTCACATTAACGACGCCGCTGTCCCTTTACGCTGAAAATGAATAATAACGACAGGGCTGAATTTATGAGCACGACAGACAATGCATTCTCTGCAACCCTTGAACCGATCAATACGCCGAAAGCCACGCTCAGGCAGCGCTGGTGGCACATCATGGATAACTGGAAGGTAGGGATCGTCCCGCTGCCGCTGTTTTTGCTGGCCGGGGGGCTGATTGCCCTCGATTGCCTTGGCGGTAAACTGCCGAGCGATATCGTGGTGATGGTGGCCACTCTGGCTTTCTTTGGCTTCGCCTGCGGCGAGTTTGGTAAACGCCTGCCGGTGCTGGGGAAACTCGGCGCGGCGGCGATCTGCGCCACTTTTATTCCTTCCGCGCTGGTCCATTACGGTCTGCTGCCGGACGTGGTCGTGGAATCCACCACCAAATTCTATAAATCCACCAACATCCTCTATCTCTATATCTGCTGCATTATCGTCGGCAGCATCATGAGTATGAACCGCACCACCCTGATTCAGGGCTTCCTGAAGATCTTCTTCCCAATGCTGTGCGGCGAGGTGGTCGGCATGCTGGTGGGCATCGGCGTTGGCACGCTGCTGGGCATGGAGCCGTTTCAGGTGTTCTTCTTTATCGTGCTGCCGATCATGGCCGGGGGCGTGGGGGAAGGGGCGATCCCGCTGTCGATGGGCTATGCCGCGCTGATGCATATGGAGCAGGGGGTGGCCCTGGGCCGGGTGTTGCCGATGGTGATGCTCGGCAGCCTGACGGCGATCGTTATCTCCGGCTGCCTCAACCAGCTCGGCAAGCGCTTCCCGCATCTGACCGGCGAAGGGCAACTGATGCCGAACCGCAGCCATGAAACCCGCAGCCTCGGCGAGAGTGAAGGCATGAGCGGTAAAACCGACGTCGGGACGCTGGCCTCCGGCGCGCTGCTGGCGGTACTGCTGTATATGATGGGGATGCTCGGCCACAAACTGATTGGTCTGCCGGCGCCGGTGGGCATGCTGTTTCTCGCGGTGCTGTTAAAGCTGGCTAATGTGGTGTCTCCGCGCCTGCAGGAGGGATCGCAGATGGTGTATAAATTCTTCCGCACCGCGGTCACCTACCCGATCCTCTTTGCCGTCGGTGTGGCGATCACCCCGTGGCAGGAGCTGGTGAACGCCTTCACTTTCACCAATCTGCTGGTGATCGTCAGCACCGTCTCCGCGCTGGTGGCGACCGGTTTCCTGGTCGGTAAAAAGATAGGGATGCACCCGATCGATGTGGCGATTGTCTCCTGTTGCCAGAGCGGGCAGGGCGGCACCGGCGATGTGGCGATCCTGACCGCTGGTAACCGCATGAGCCTGATGCCGTTCGCGCAGATCGCTACCCGGATTGGCGGGGCGATAAATGTCTCTCTGGGGTTGCTGTTCCTCAGCCACTATCTGGCGTGATATAACGCTACGCTCAGCGATAAAACTGCTATTTTCCGCTACAGAACGCCGAAAATATCTGCGTTCTGTATCCTAAATGCTCCGCATTTAGCGTTACAATCAGCGCGCGATCGGCTATCGCAACCATCATTATGACAGTCCAGGCGCTGTCGCATTTATCATATGTAGGAGAGGAATTAATGTCAGTGGATACTCCCGCCCAGGCGGGCGTCAGCATCGACGCATTGCTGGCGGCGAAAGAGCAGCGTGCAGCCCGCCAGGCCGACTGGTTGGCCCATTATCAGCAGCCTGTTATTTCCCTGACCCTGGTGACCCCCGGGGCGGTGAAGGACAGCATTCGCTATCGCAACATGATGGGCGTAGCCCTCCAGGCCTGCGATCAGCTGCTTTGGAAGCACCGCTGGCAAACGCTGGATCGTCAGGTGCTGTGGCTGCCGACCGGGCCTGAAGCGCTGTGGTGCGTGGCGCATCCGGCCAGCGAAATCAAAGCGATGTGCAGTACGCTGGAGCAGAGCCATCCGCTGGGACGCTTGTGGGATATCGATGTGATCTGTCCGCAGAGCGGGCAGGTGGGACGCCAGTCGCTGGGCGAGTCGCAGCGCCGCTGCCTGCTGTGCGATGAGCCGGCGCACGCCTGCGCGCGTAGCCGTCGTCACGACACCGATCTCGTCGTTGCCCGCGTTGAGCAAATGATTGACGCGTGGTTTGCCCGCGATTAACGGGTTAGCATTCCCCGGCAGCAGAGCGCTGCCGGGGAGGTCCTAAAAGTCGAGCGGCGCGCGGAAGGTCATCGCGTTGCCGTAGGCGGGGTGGGTGATGGTGAGCGTCTCGGCGTGAAGCAGCAGGCGCGGGGCCATCGCCAGCGCCTCCGGCGTGGCGTAAAAGCGGTCGCCAAGGATCGGATGTCCCAGCGCCAGCATATGCACGCGCAGCTGGTGTGACCGTCCGGTAATTGGCTTCAGGCGCACGCGGGCGGTATTATCTTCCGCGTACTCCAGCACCTCATACTCGGTCTGCGCCGCTTTGCCGGTTTCATAACACACCTTCTGCTTTGGCCGGTTCGGCCAGTCGCAAATCAGCGGTAAATCCACCAGGCCCTCCGCCGGCTGCGGATGGCCCCAGACGCGGGCGATGTACTGCTTCTTCGGCTCGCGCTCGCGGAACTGGCGCTTCAGTTCGCGCTCGGCCGCCTTATTCAGCGCCACCACAATCACGCCGCTGGTGGCCATATCAAGGCGATGCACCGATTCGGCCTGCGGGAAGTCGCGCTGAATGCGCGTCATCACGCTGTCTTTATGCTCATCAAGACGACCCGGCACGGACAACAAGCCGCTCGGCTTGTTGACCACCATGATGTGCTCATCCTGATACAGGATCACCAGCCAGGGATCCTGCGGCGGATTGTAGTTTTCCATCGCCATTTCGCGTTCCGTTACTGGTGAGTGACGACGATCAGACGCAGCGCGTCCAGACGCCATCCGGCCTGTCCCAGCGCCTCCAGCACCTGCTGGCGGTTGCTTTCAATCGCCGCCAGTTCGTCGTCACGGATGTTCGGGTTGACCGCCTTCAGCGCTTCCAGACGGGAGAGTTCCGCCGTCAGCTTATCGTCGGCTTCACTACGCGCCGCGTCGATCAGCCCCTGCGCCGCCTTGGCGATCTGCGCTTCGCCCTGCTGCAGAATGGCATGAACGTCCTGCTGCACCGCGTTGACCAGCTTGCTGCCGGTGTGGCGATTGACCGCGCTCAGCTGGCGGTTGAAGCTTTCAAACTCCACCTGGCCGGCGAGGTTGTTGCCGTTTTTATCCAGCAGCATGCGAACCGGGGTCGCCGGCAGGAAGCGGTTGAGCTGCAGCTGCTTCGGCGCCTGCGCTTCGACCACGTAGATCAGCTCCAGCAGCAGAGTGCCGACCGGCAGCGCCTTGTTCTTCAGCAGGGAAATAGTGCTGCTGCCGGTATCGCCGGAGAGGATCAGGTCGAGGCCGTTGCGGATCAGCGGGTGTTCCCAGGTGATGAACTGCGCGTCTTCACGGGACAGCGCCACGTCACGCTCGAAGGTGATGGTGCAACCGTCCTCCGGCAGGCCCGGGAAATCCGGCACCAGCATATGGTCGGAAGGGGTGAGGACGATCAGGTTTTCCCCGCGGTCGTCCTGGTTGATGCCGACGATATCGAACAGGTTCATCGAGAAGGCGATCAGGCTGGTGTCGTCATCCTGCTCTTCGATGCTCTCCGCCAGGGCCTGGGCTTTCTCGCCGCCGTTGGAGTGGATCTCCAGCAGACGGTCGCGGCCCTGCTCCAGCTGCGCTTTCAGAGCGTCATGCTGCTGGCGGCAGGATTTGATCAGATCGTCAAAGCCGTCGGTGGATTCCGGCGCCGCAAGGTAGTTGATCAGCTCGTTATGGACGCTGTCGTAGACGGTCCGTCCGGTCGGGCAGGTATGTTCAAAGGCGTCGAGGCCTTCGTGATACCAGCGCACCAGCACCGACTGCGCGGTCTTTTCCAGGTACGGGACGTGGATCTGGATATCGTGCGCCTGGCCGATACGGTCGAGACGGCCGATACGCTGCTCCAGCAGATCCGGGTTAAACGGCAGATCGAACATCACCAGGTTGCTGGCGAACTGGAAGTTGCGTCCTTCGGAGCCGATCTCGGAGCACAGCAGCACCTGGGCGCCGGTGTCTTCTTCAGCAAACCACGCCGCGGCGCGGTCGCGTTCGATAATCGACATCCCTTCATGGAACACGGCGGCGCGGATACCTTCGCGCTCGCGCAGCACCTGCTCCAGCTGGAGCGCGGTGGCGGCTTTGGCGCAAATCACCAGTACCTTCTGCGAGCGATGGCTGGTCAGGTAGCCCATCAGCCACTCGACGCGCGGGTCAAAGTTCCACCAGGTGCCGGTATCGCCTTCAAATTCCTGATAGATCTGCTCCGGGTAGAGCATGTCGCGCGCGCGCTCTTCCGCGGTTTTGCGGGCGCCCATGATGCCGGATACTTTGATGGCGGTCTGGTACTGGGTCGGCAGCGGCAGGCGAATGGTGTGCAGCTCGCGTTTCGGGAAACCTTTGACGCCGTTACGGGTGTTACGGAACAGCACGCGGCTGGTGCCGTGGCGGTCCATCAGCATCGAGACCAGCTCCTGGCGCGCGGCCTGAGCGTCTTCGCGATCGCTGTTGGCGGCCTGCAGCAGCGGCTCGATATCCTGCTCGCCGATTAGATCGCCGAGGGTATTGAGTTCGCTATCGCTCAGCTTGTTGCCCGCCAGCAGCAGAGCGACAGCGTCGGCCACCGGACGGTAGTTCTGCTGTTCTTCGACAAACTGCGCGAAATCGTGGAAGCGGTTCGGATCCAGCAGGCGCAGGCGCGCAAAGTGGCTCTCCATCCCCAGCTGTTCCGGCGTCGCGGTCAGCAGCAGAATGCCCGGCACGCGCTCGGCCAGCTGTTCAATGGCTTGATATTCGCGGCTCGGCGCCTCTTCGCTCCACACCAGGTGGTGCGCTTCATCGACCACCATCAGGTCCCACTCGGCGTCGCACAGGTGCTCCAGGCGCTGCTTGCTGCGGCGCACGAAGTCTAAAGAGCAGATCACCAGCTGTTCGGTTTCGAACGGGTTGTAGGCGTCATGCTGCGCTTCGGCGTAGCGCTCGTCGTCAAACAGCGAGAAGCGCAGGTTGAAGCGGCGCAGCATCTCCACCAGCCACTGGTGCTGAAGGGTTTCCGGGACCACGATCAGTACGCGCTCGGCGGCGCCGGAGAGCAGCTGCTGGTGCAGGATCATCCCGGCTTCGATGGTTTTACCTAAGCCCACTTCATCGGCCAGCAGGACGCGTGGCGCGTGACGACGGCCCACGTCGTGGGCGATGTTCAGCTGATGCGGGATCAGGCTGGTGCGCTGGCCGCGCAGGCCGCTCCACGGCATGCGGTACTGCTCGCTCTGGAACTTGCGCGCGCGGTAGCGCAGGGCAAAGCGGTCCATGCGGTCGATTTGGCCGGCGAACAGACGGTCCTGCGGCTTGCTGAACACCAGTTTGCTGTCGAGCAGCACTTCACGCAGGGTGACGTTCGCTTCCTGGGTATCGAGGCGGGTGCCGGTGTAGGACAGCAGCCCATTCTCTTCATGCACTTTGTCAACGTGGAGCTGCCAGCCTTCGTGGCTGGTAATGGTGTCGCCCGGGTTAAACATCACGCGAGTGATCGGGGAATCGTTGCGTGAGTACAGACGGTTTTCGCCGATGGCGGGGAAAAGGAGAGTGACCATGCGCGCATCCAGCGCTACCACCGTCCCTAATCCTAGTTCGCTCTCTGTGTCGCTAATCCAGCGTTGACCAAGTGTAAAAGGCATATATGTTCGGCTCTTTAGTTCTTTAATTGCAGGCAATAGTTGATCATCTCCATGGACAACCGGAGATGCGTCAAAATTGGGGCCAGGAATGGAAAGGGCGCTATATTACTGGATGGCAGAACGTTCGTCACGTCCTCCTCACGGTTCATTTTCAGGCTTCTGCGCCCGCGGAATGGGTGAGAAAAAATCAAAATAGCCCCAGCTGTCCTGTCACTATTGTAGCAAAGTCGTCGTTGACGAAGGGCAGGATCCCTTCCGCTACCGGCTGCAGCTGCTTTGACAAATAGTGGTCGTAATCGAGTGGCGACTGCTGATAATCCACCGGTTCCGGACCGCCGGTGGTCCAGACGTATTTGATGGTGCCGCGTTGCTGATACTGCTGCGCCCGACCCCGCTTCAGGTTGTGCTCATCGGCAAGCCTCGCGGCGCGCACGTGCGGCGGCACGTTGCGCTGATACTCCGCCAGCGGCCGACGCAGGCGTTTGCGATAAACCAGCTGCTCATCGAGCTCGCCGTTCATCAGCCTGGCGATAGTCTCCCGCACATAATCCTGATAGGGCTGGTTGCGGAAAATGCGCAGGTACAGCTCCTGCTGAAACTGCTGGGCCAGCGGCGTCCAGTCGGTGCGCACCGTTTCCAGACCCTTGAAAACCATGCGCTGGCCGTCGCCCTCCTGAATCATTCCGGCGTAACGCTTCTTGCTGCCGGTATCGGCGCCGCGGATCGTCGGCATCAAAAAGCGGCAGAAGTGGGTTTCGTATTCCAGCTCCAGGGCGCTGGTTAGCTGGAGTTTGCCAAGCTCCTGCGCCCACCAGGCGTTGACGTCGTTCACCAGCGTCCGGCCGATCTCCGCCGCCTGCGCTTCGCTGTGCGGGCGCTTAAGCCAGACGAAGGTGGAGTCGGTATCGCCGTAGATGACGTCATAACCATTGGCTTCAATTAACGCTTTAGTCTGACGCATGATCGCGTGGCCGCGCATGGTGATCGACGAGGCGAGACGTGGGTCGAAGAAGCGGCAGGCGCTGGTGCCCAGCACGCCGTAAAAAGCGTTCATGATGATCTTCAGCGCCTGGGAGAGCGGCTTATTGTGCTGGCGCTTGGCTTCATCGCGGCCGTGCCAGATCTGGCTGACAATCCCCGGCAGGCAGTGCTTGTCTCGCGAGAAGCGGGCGCCGAGGAAGCCCTCAATGCTGTGCTGGTCATCGGGCTGCGCCAGGCCCTCCACCAGGCCGACCGGATCGATTAAAAAGGTGCGAATGATCGACGGATACAGGCTCTTGTAGTCCAGCACCAGCACCGAGTCATACAGGCCGGGGCGGGAGTCCATCACATAGCCGCCGGGGCTCGCCTGGGGCGGCACGTCGCCGAGGTTCGGCGCCACGTAGCCCAGGCGGTGCATGCGCGGAAAATAGAGGTGGCTGAAGGCGGCGACCGAGCCGCCGTGGCGATCGGCGGGCAGGCCGTTGACCGTCGCCCGCTCGAGTAGAAATGGCATGATCTCCGTTTTGTGGAAGATCCGCGTCACCAGCTCGCAGTCCTGTAGGTTATAGATGGCCAGCGCCGGTTTATCTTCATGGAAGCGGCGATCGATCTCGTCCATCCGATCCCATGGGTTGTCGATGGCTTTGCCTTCGCCCAGCAGCTCGCGGGCCACCGCCTCCAGCGAAAAGGAGGAGAAATTCCAGAACGCCGATTTCAGCGCGTCGATGCCGTCAATAATCAGCCGGCCGTGGGCCTGGGCGAAGAAGACACCGTTCTTAAAACCGTGCTCGCGCCACTCCAGCTCGCTGTTGCCGCGGCCGAGCCTTAGCGGGATGCGGTAGCGTTCGGCATGCTTTTGCAGGACGCGCAGATCGAACTGCACCACGTTCCAGCCGATCAGCACGTCGGGGTCGTGATCGGCAAACCAGGCGTTGAGCTTTTCCAGCAGCAGGGAGCGACTGGCGACGTAGACCAGATCGAAATCGACGTCTGGCGGCGTTTCCGGTTCGGGGCCCAGCATGTAGACTACCCGCTGACCGCAGCCTTGCAGGCCGATGCAGTACAGCTCGCCGTGGCGGCTGGTTTCGATATCCAGCGACACCCATTTCAGCGGCGGGCGATAGTCAGGATTAGGTTTCATGCGCGCGTTAACCAGCTGTGGGCCGCGCGTTTCGCCTTCCACCCACACCGGGGCGGTAATAAAGCGCTCCATCAGGTAGCGCTCCGGCGGACGGATATCGCCCTCATAGAGGGTGACGCCGCTGTCGCGGAGCATCTTCTCCAGACGCATCAGTTGACGATGGGCGCGGCAGTAGAGGCCGACAACCGGCTGGCGGTGGAAATCTTTCAGGGCCAGCGGGGCGAAGCGGAAGCCTTTCTCACCCTGCAACAGTCGCTCAGCCTGCGCCCGCTGCGCTTCGGGGATAAAGGCGACGGACTCCTGCGGCGGCAGCGTGACCTGCAGCGGGCCGTCGTCGGTGGCCAGCCAGAAGGAAAGCTCGGTGCCTTGCGGAGTGTCCCGCCAGTGACGGGTGAGTAGAAAACCTGCTCGTGGCTGGGTCACGGGTGCTCTCGATGATAAAAAACCAGGCCTGATTATAGCCTGGTTTCTCAATGGGTGCTGGGATTTTATACAGGTATTCGGCGCTGAGGTGGCCCCGGATTTCGGCTTGCGCCTTATCCGGTCTGCCAGACGGTGCAGAGCCGTAGCCCTGCTAAACGCAGCGCGAGCAGGGTGGTTATTGGCCGTAGTAGGCTTTGGCCCCATGCTTACGCAGATAGTGTTTATCCAGCAGCGTCTGCTGCATATCCGGCAGCTGCGGCGCCAGCTGGCGGCAGAAGATGCCCATATAGGCGATCTCTTCCAGCACGATGGCGTTATGCACCGCGTCTTCGGCGTTTTTACCCCACGCGAACGGGCCGTGGGAATGCACCAGCACGCCGGGCATCTGCGCCGGGTCGATCTCGCGCTGGCGGAAGGTTTCGACAATCACCTTGCCGGTTTCCCATTCGTATTCGCCGTTGATCTCCGCATCGGTCATCAGCCGGGTGCAGGGCACCGGACCATAGAAATAGTCGGCGTGGGTGGTGCCGGTCGCCGGAATAGCTTGCCCGGCCTGCGCCCAGATGGTGGCGTGGCGCGAATGGGTATGCACAATGCCGCCCAGCGTCGGGAAGGCCTGATACAGCAGGCGATGGGTCGGGGTATCCGACGAGGGTTTCTTCTTACCCTCCACCACTTCGCCGCTCTCCAGACTGACCACCACCATATCGTCGGCGGTCATCACGCGGTAATCCACGCCGGAGGGTTTGATAACCAGAACGCCCTGGTCGCGGTCGACGGCGCTGACGTTGCCCCAGGTTAAGGTCACCAGATTATGCTGCGGCAGCGCTAAATTGGCTTCCAGCACCTGGCGTTTAAGATCTTCTAACATAGTGTGCTCCGAATAGCAGGCGAGTCGGGTATCCCTCACCCCGACCCTCTCCCGTCGGGAGAGGGAGAAAGGCGGCATCGCGCCAGGCCGGTACCCTCTCCCCGGCGGGGAGAGGGGGAGGGTGAGGGGGCGACCTCTTAGCGTTTTGAACCGTAATAGACTTCATTCCAGCGCAGCGCGTCTTTGAAGGCCGGCAGACGGGTGTCGTTGTCGATGACCGTCAGCTCGATATCATTCAGTTCGGCGAACTGGCGCATATCGTCGAGGTTCAGCGCATGGCTGAAGACGGTATGGTGCGCGCCGCCGGCGATGATCCAGGCTTCCGAAGCGGTACGCAGATCCGGCTGCGCTTTCCACAGGGCGTTAGCCACCGGCAGCTTCGGCAGGTCGTGCGGGGTCGGGACGGTTTCGATGGTATTGACCAGCAGACGGAAGCGGTCTCCCAGGTCGATCAGGCTGGCGACAATCGCCGGGCCGGTCTGAGTATTGAAGATCAGGCGCGCCGGATCCGCTTTGCCGCCGATGCCCAGCGGCTGGACGTCGAGGATCGGTTTCTCGGCGGTGGCGATCGTCGGGCACACTTCCAGCATGTGCGAGCCGAGCACCAGATCGTTGCCGTTGTCGAAGTGGTAGGTGTAATCCTCCATAAAGGAGGTGCCGCCCTGCAGACCAGTTGACATCACCTTCATGATGCGAAGCAGAGCGGCGGTTTTCCAGTCGCCCTCGCCGGCAAAACCGTAGCCCTGCTGCATCAGGCGCTGTACGGCGAGCCCCGGGAGCTGTTTCAGGCCGTGGAGATCTTCAAAGGTGGTGGTAAAGGCGTGGAAACCGCCCTGTTCGAGGAAGCGTTTCATCCCCAGCTCAATGCGCGCGGCGTCCAGCACGTTTTGACGCTTGTCGCCGTGAACCTGCGCCGCCGGGGTCAGACGATAGCTGCTCTCGTATTCATCGACCAGGGCGCTGATATCGCCGTCGCTGACGCTGTTGACCACTTGCACCAGATCGCCGACCGCCCAGGTGTTCACTGAGAAGCCAAACTTGATCTGCGCCGCGACTTTATCGCCGTCGGTCACCGCCACTTCGCGCATGTTATCGCCGAAACGGCACACTTTCAGATGACGGGTATCCTGTCTGGAGACCGCCTGGCGCATCCAGCCGCCGATGCGCTGGTGGGCCTCTTTATCCTGCCAGTGGCCGGTCACCACGCTGTGCTGCTGGCGCATACGGGCGCCGATGAAGCCGAACTCGCGGCCGCCATGCGCGGTCTGGTTCAGGTTCATAAAGTCCATATCGATGCTGTCCCAGGGCAGCGCGGCATTGTACTGGGTATGGAACTGTAGCAGCGGCTTGTTGAGAATGGTCAGGCCGTTGATCCACATTTTTGCCGGCGAGAAGGTGTGCAGCCAGACCACTAACCCGGCGCATTTGTCATCGTAGTTAGCGTCGCGGCAGATGTGAGTGATTTCGTCCGGGGTGGTGCCCAGCGGCTTAAGGACCAGTTTGCACGGCAGTTTGGCTTCCGCATTCAGGCTGTTCACCACATGTTCGGCATGCTTCGTCACCTGGCGCAGGGCTTCCGGGCCGTACAGATGTTGGCTGCCAATAACGAACCATATTTCATAGTTATCAAAAATCGTCATTTTCGTATCCTTAATGGGTGAGCGCTGCCTGAGATTGCGGGGCTTTTTCCGCCTTTGCAGCCGAAGGGAGATAGTGTTGTTCGGCGCTGACCGACCACTGTTGGTAGCGCTGATAGAGTTGTTCGAAACGCTGTGCCTGCGCCGGGCGCGGCTGCAGGGTGGTTTCCACCTGGCTTGCCATCCGCTGCTGGGCGGCTGGAATATCCTCATAGACACCGGCGGCGACGGCGGCGAAGATAGCCGCCCCCAGCGCGCAGCACTGATCGGAGGCGACAATTTGCAGCGGACGGTTCAGCACGTCGCAGCAGGCCTGCATGATGACCTGGTTTTTCCGCGCGATACCGCCAAGCGCCATGACGTTGTTAACCGGGATCCCCTGCTCGGTGAAGCACTCCATAATGGCGCGGGCGCCGAAGGCGGTGGCGGCGATCAGACCGCCGAACAGCGCCGGCGCGTCGGTGGCCAGGTTAAGGTCGGTGATCACCCCTTTCAGGCGCTGGTTGGCATTCGGCGTGCGGCGGCCGTTGAACCAGTCAAGCACCACAGGCAGATGCTCCAGCGATGGATTGTTGGCCCAGGCTTCGGTGAGCGCCGGCAGTAACTGTTTTTGGCTGGCTTTGATTTGCTCCCGCAACGCTGGCTGCTGCTGGGCTAGCTGCTCCAGCGGCCAGCCGAGAATGCGACCAAACCAGGCGTAAATATCGCCGAAGGCGGACTGGCCTGCCTCCATACCGATAAAGTGCGGGACCACGCTGCCGTCGACCTGGCCGCAGATGCCTTTGACCGTGCGGTCGCCGACGCTCTCTTTATCGGCAATCAGAATGTCGCAGGTGGAGGTGCCGATGACTTTCACCAGCGCGTTAGGCTGCGCGCCGGCGCCCACGGCGCCCATATGGCAGTCGAAGGCGCCGCCGGAGATGGCCACGGTCTGCGACAGGCCCAGGCGCTGGGCCCACTCTGCGCTCAGCGTGCCGACCGGCACATCGGCCGTCCAGGTATCGGTGAACAGCGGCCAGGCCAGATGCTGGTTAATGATGGGATCAAGCTCATCGAAGAAGCTGGCCGGCGGCAGACCGCCCCAGCTCTCATGCCACAGGGATTTATGCCCGGCGCTGCAGCGGCCGCGGCGCAGATCCTGCGGACGGGTGGTGCCGGAGAGCAGGGCGGGTACCCAGTCGCAAAGCTCCACCCACGAGGCGGCTGCCTGGGCGACGGCGCTATCTTCCCGGGTGACGTGGAGGATTTTGGCCCAGAACCATTCGCTGGAGTAGATCCCGCCAATATAGCGCGAGTAATCCTCTTTGCCCGGCTGGTGGCACAGGCGGGTGATCGCCTCGGCTTCCTCGACTGCGGTGTGATCCTTCCACAGGACAAACATGGCGTTAGGGTTGTCAGCGAATTCTTCGCGCAGCGCCAGCACGTTGCCCTCGGCATCAACGGGAGCCGGGGTTGAGCCGGTGCTGTCGACGCCAATGCCCACGACGTCGGCGCGCTGTTCGGCGCTCAGGGAGGCAAGTACGCTTTTCAGCGCCGCTTCCATGGTCTCGATGTAATCTCGCGGGTGGTGGCGGAACCGGTTGTTAGCGCCATCGCAATACTGTCCTTCCCGCCAGCGCGGATACCACTCCACGCTTGCCGCCAGTTCTGCGCCGGAGGCGCATTCCACCGCCAGGGCGCGGACTGAATCACTACCAAAGTCGAGGCCAATCGCAATTGCCATCTTGTTACTCCATGCAGAAATCATTCATGCAGCAACAGTAGATATCCCCGGCAAAATCCGTCAGGCCGGATTCGCTAATCTTATGGATTATTTTGCTGTCACCTCGCAAAGTGTGACGCCGTGCAAATATTCGATGTGGACTTTCCTGCCGTATTTATAGACACTTTTGTTACCCGGCATATCACGGTGGAATGCACGCCGCTGGCGCTTTTTTCGCTTGCTGTGCGGCTTTTTAGCGAAATTCCCACTGCCGTCGCAGTCGTGACAGGGCCGAGAGCGATAAAATGATGAATATGGACAATTGGTGTCACTAATACCTTCGGGGAGAACCACGCGTATGGCCGAAACGCAAAACGATCCGCTGCTGCCGGGCTACTCTTTTAACGCTCATCTGGTCACCGGTCTGACGCCGATTGAGGCGCAGGGATACCTGGATTTTTTTATCGACCGCCCGCTGGGTATGAAAGGTTATATCCTCAACCTGACGATCCGCGGCGAGGGGGTGATCAACAACCACGGCGAGCAGTTTGTCTGCCGGCCGGGCGATATGCTGCTGTTCCCGCCGGGGGAGATCCATCACTACGGCCGCCATCCCGACGCCAGCGAGTGGTATCACCAGTGGGTCTACTTCCGCCCGCGCGCCTACTGGCACGAGTGGCTCAACTGGCCGACCATCTTCGCCCAGACCGGCTTTTTCCGTCCGGACGAGCAGTGGCAGGCGCGCTTTGGCGAGCTGTTCGGCCAGATAGTCGATGCCGGACAGGGGGCGGGGCGCTATTCCGAACTGCTGGCGATTAATCTGCTGGAACAGCTCCTGCTGCGGCGGATGGAGGCGATCAACGAATCGCTGCATCCGCCGCTGGATAACCGGGTGCGCGACGCCTGCCAGTACATCAGCGACCATCTGGCGGACAGCCATTTTGATATCGCCAGCGTCGCCCAGCACGTCTGCCTGTCGCCCTCGCGTCTGTCGCACCTGTTCCGCCAGCAGTTAGGGATCAGCGTGCTCGGCTGGCGTGAAGATCAGCGCATCAGCCAGGCCAAACTGTTGCTGAGCACCACGCGGATGCCGATCGCCACCGTCGGGCGCAACGTCGGCTTTGAAGATCAGCTTTATTTTTCCCGCGTATTCAAAAAATGTACCGGCGCCAGCCCGAGCGAATTCCGCGCGGGATGTGAATAAAAAGTAAAGAAAGTGAAATGATGACCCGCTTAAATGTCACAGCCAGTAAACTATTAAGACAATTGTTGGCTTGACGACGGCGCGATGGCTTCGGAGAATCCGGGCTTCGTTTTTTAACCGGGTACATTATGCAAGCATTGCTCGAACACTTTATTACCCAATCCACGGTCTACTCGTTGTTAGCCGTGATGCTGGTGGCCTTTCTCGAGTCGCTGGCGCTGGTGGGGCTTATTTTACCCGGAACGGTGATGATGGCCGGCCTTGGGGCGCTGATTGGCGGCGGTGAGGTTAATTTCTGGCAGGCGTGGCTGGCGGGGATCGTGGGCTGTCTGCTGGGAGACTGGATCTCATTCTGGCTCGGCTGGCGCTTTAAAAAGCCGCTGCACCGCTGGTCGTTCATGAAGAAAAACCGCGCCCTGCTGGAAAAAACCGAGCATGCGCTGCACCAGCACAGCATGATCACCATCCTGATTGGCCGCTTTGTCGGGCCGACGCGTCCGCTGGTGCCGATGGTTGCCGGGATGCTCGACCTGCCGGTGGCCAAATTCGTGCTCCCGAATATTATCGGCTGCCTGCTCTGGCCGCCGCTCTATTTCCTGCCGGGGATTCTCGCCGGCGCGGCGATTGATATTCCGGCCGATGAAAACAGCGCCAGCTTTCAATGGCTGCTGCTGGGGGCGGCGCTGCTGGCCTGGCTGGCGGGGTGGCTGTGCTGGCGGCTGTGGCGGAGCGCGAAAACGTCTGGCGATCGGCTGTCCCGCTGGCTGCCGCGCGGGCGTCTGCTGTGGCTGGCGCCGTGTATGGTCGCGCTGGCGGCAACGGCGTTAACATTTGTCTTCCGCCATCCGCTGATGCCGGTCTATCTGGCGATCCTGCACAAGGTTATCGCGCGCTGATCCCCATCAGATGCGAGGCGCTGCTGCGGCCGCTTAACAGCTCGGCGGTAGCGCCATCCCAGACAATGCGCCCTTCGGCGACCACAATCGAGCGCGGCGCGATGCGCGCGGCATCTTCCACGCTGTGCGAAACCATCAGCAGGGTGAGCTGCTGCTGTTCACAGACATCCGCCACCAGCGCCAGCATCTCCTGACGCAGCGCCGGGTCGAGCGCCGAGAAGGGTTCATCCAGCAGCAGCACCGGCTGCTGGCGCACCAGACAGCGGGCCAGCGCAGCGCGCTGCCGTTGACCGCCGGAGAGCGCTCCCGGCAGGCGGTCAAGCAGGGCATCAATTCCCATCTGGGCGGCAATCGCCGTGACTTTATGCTGCTGTTCGCGGCTCAGTTTCAGGCCAGGGTGGATCCCGAGGCTGATATTCTGCCGAATGGTCAGATGGTTAAACAGGTTATTCTCCTGGAACAGCATCGAGACCGGACGCTGCGCCGGCGGCGTCGCGTGATGCGTCTCGCCGTTAATCTGCAGGCTGCCGCTGGCGGGCGGCAGAAAACCGGCGATCAGATTCAGCAGGGTGCTCTTTCCGGCGCCGCTGGGGCCGAGCACCGCGATGCGCTCGCCGCGCGCGACGTCGAGAGTAAAGCGCATCGGCAGATGCTGGTACAGCCAGGTCACATCATTGAGTTTTAGCATCACGCCCCGGAAGTTTTTCAATCAGCGTAAATAATAAGAAACAGAGCAGCAGCAGAAGCAGAGCGGTGACGGCGCCGTCCTGGCTGCGGTAGGCGCCTATCTGCTGGTAGAGATAGAAAGGCAGGGTGCGGAACGCCTCGTTGCCGAACAGCGCCACCACGCCGAAGTCGCCAATCGACAGCACGCAGGCGAAGGCTAACGCCTGGGCTAGGGGGCGCCGGAGCGCGCGAAGTTCGATGACCCGCAGTCGCGTCAGGCCTTCGATCCCCAGCGACTGGCACAGCATATTGTAGCGGACGGCAATGTCGCGCATCGGGTTTTCCAGCACTTTAAGCGCGTAGGGGATCGCCATCAGAGCGTTGGTAAAGATGACGATGCCGTCGGCGGACTCCGGCAGGCCGATGCTGTTATTGAGCAGCAGAAAGAAGCCGGTAGCCAGCACGATGCCCGGCATGGCAAGGATCAGCATGCCGCTCAGCTCCATCGCCTGCCCAGCCAGCGGCCGCTGACGGGCGCGCAGCTCGCGACTGCTCCATAGCAGCATCATTGTCAGGGTCACGCTCAACAGCCCGGCGGCGATGGCGATGCGCAGGGAAGTCGTTAATGCCTGCCAGAGGGCGGGCTGCGCCAGCACGTCCAGCATATTGCGGTTGACCCCGTCGACGATGACCGCCAGCAGCGGCGGCAGCAGCAGCAGCAGGGCGGCGCCGATCAGCAACCCATCGCTCAGCCGGCTATGCAGGCGATCGTCAGGGTCACGCCAGCCGCGGACATGGCTGACGCCGATAGCCACCGCTTTACTGAGGCGCTGGCTGAGCAGCACCAGCCCGAGGCAGCAGAGCATCTGAATCAACGCCAGCATTGCCGCTCGCGCCGGATCGTAGTCAAAGCTCAGCGCCTGGTAGATAGCCAGCTCAATCGTGGTGGCCTTCGGGCCGCCGCCCAGCGACAGCACGGTGGCGAAGCTGGCAAAGCAGAGCATAAAAATCAGCGCGGCGACGGCGGGAATGTGCCGGCGCATCCATGGCCATTCGACGAGGCGGAAGAAGGCATAGCCGCGCATGCCAAGCTGGGCGGCAATTTGCCGCTGCTCGCCGGGAATGTTCTCCAGCGCCTGCAGCAGCAGGCGGGTGGCCATCGGCATATTGAAAAAGACGTGCGCCAACAGGATGCCCTGCAGGCCGTAAGGTGAGAAATCCCACTGCCAGCCGAAAGTGTGAAACAGCGAGGCCAGCCAGCCCTGGCGGCCATAGACGCTGAGGATGCCGAACACCGCCACCAGCACCGGCAGGATCAGGGTCATCGCGCACAGACGCAGCAGCAACGTGCGGCCGGGGAAGCGACGCCGATAAAGCGCGCGGGCGAGAAAGATAGCCGGCCCCACCGAGAGCAGCGCTGACAGCGACGCCTGCCAGAAGGAGAAGCGCACCACATGCCAGAGGTAGCTATCGCTGAAGACCGTCCGCCAGCCCGCGCCGGGGGCGCTGAACCACAGCGCCAGAAACGCCGCCAGCGCGACGGCGCAGAGCAGCGTAGCGGCGAACAGGCCCGGCAGCAGCCCGCTCAGGTTTAGCGGCTGACGGCGCGTTGCCATGCGCTAATCCAGGTCTGACGCTCGCTGGCGACCTGCTGCGGGGTAAACGTCAGCGTGGTCTGCGGTTTTACCAGGCTTGCAAAACCGGCCGGCAGCGCGACCTGGGTCACCGGATACATCCAGTTGCCGGTGGGGATGGCGTTCTGGAAGCCAGGCGAGACCATGAATTTGAGGAATTTTTCCGCCAGTTCCGGCTGCTTGCTGGCGGCGGTGCGGGCGGCAACTTCGACCTGCAGATAGTGGCCTTCGGCGAAGTTCGCCGCCGCATAGTGGTCTTTCTTCTCTTCAATCATGTGGTAGGCCGGCGAGGTGGTGTAGCTCAAGACCAGGTCGCTTTCCCCTTTCAGGAACAGACCGTAGGCTTCGCTCCAGCCCTTGGTGACGGTAACGGTTTTCGCCGCCAGCTTCTGCCAGGCCTCGGGCGCTTTATCGCCATAGACCTTTTGCATCCACAGCAGCAGCCCCAGCCCCGGGGTACTGGTGCGCGGATCTTCATAGATGACCCGCCATTTCTGCGGGCTCTCGACCAGCTCTTTCAGGCTCTTCGGCGGGTTGGCCAGTTTGTTTTTGTCATAGACGAAGGCGAAATAGCCGTAGTCGTAGGGGACAAAGGTATCGTTATCCCAGCCGCCCGGCACGCTGACCGCGCTGGCGGGTACGTTGCTTTTGGCAAACAGTTTACTCTGCGCCGCGGCTTCCAGCAGGTTGTTATCCAGGCCCAGCACGACGTCAGCCTTGCTGTTCTTGCCTTCCATACGCAGACGATTGAGCAGCGAAACGCCATCTTCCAGCGCGACGTACTTCAGCTCGCAGCCGCAGTCCGCTTCAAACGCTTTTTTGACCGCCGGGCCGGGGCCCCAGTCGGCAGAGAAGGAGTCATAGGTATAGACAGTGAGGACAGGCTTCGCCAGAGCGGGCATGGCGACCAGCGCCAGCAGCGGGAGTAATTTTTTCAACACTTTGCACCTCAGAAAAAAGGGGGGGCAAAGGATTTTGAGTGAGCCTCAAATCCCTTCGCCGGCGTTATCCGGATCAGGTTCGACGGGTATTTTCTCAGCCCATACGCTTCATCCTTCAAGCCGCATCTGCGTTAGCTTCGCGCGTTCACCCCAGTCACATAGTTATCTATGCTCCAGGGGATTCACCCGCTTGCTGCCTTGATGCAACTTGAATGATATTGCGTATGTTTATTAGCACCCCGTTGAGAACGGCCTTAGTGTAATGATTTTGTCAGATGACGGAAAGGCTTACGGCTCCGGCGGCGCAAACCATGCGGATTTAAAATCGAACCAGCCGAGGGTGTTCATCCGCACGCCGCGCATACTGCGCTGGCCCTGAATCATCAGCCAGTGATGGATCAGCGGCACGATATGCTGGCTGGCCAGCAGACGCTGACTCCAGGTGGCCGGATTAAACTCTCCCGCGCGCCAGCGGCTGGCGTCTTCCTGCCAGTCGATGGGGATGCAGCGCTGAATCAGCGGGACTTCGTACAGATAGGCGAAAAGCGAGAATTCGATCGGTAAGGTGAAGTTAACGCTGTTGAGCCAGATATCGCTGACCACCTCGCCGCGATGCCAGGCATCGTACTCCAGCTCCTGGATCTCCAGCTTCACCTGATGCGCGGCCAGCAGGTCGCGCATGATCCCGCCGATCACCCGGTGTTCGACGTGATCGCGGTAATAGGTGAGGGTGACCGTCTCCAGCCCCGCCGGCTTGTCGCTGGCGTGGTTGCTGGCGTGATGCCAGCGCGGCAGCAGGCCGTAGGCGGGAAACCAGTTGCCCTGGTAAAGTTCGCCCGCGTGGTAGAGCAGGTTCGCGGGCTGGAACAGATAGCTTAACCAGCGGCGCACCGCCTCGTTGGCGCCCAGCGGGCTTCGCGAGTCAAACAGCAGGTAGTAGCACCCCTCTTCCAGACGACTCTCCACCGCCTTTTCGCTTTCGGTATTGCCCTGCAGCGTCAGGCCGCCGTTGGGCTCTTCGCTAATTTCCGGTAGCACCCAGACGTTCACCTCATCGATCAGCGCCCGGTAGCCAAAATAGTCCTCAAAGGCGTGGATCTTGAGCTGGTTCTGATTGTTACGCACCACGGCATACGGGCCGGTGCCGACCGGCATCGAAGAAAAGTGGTTCATGGTCTGCCACTCCTGCGGCAGCACCATCGCTGGCACCTGGCCCAGCAGCCAGGGCAGCCAGCGGTCGGGCTGGCGCAGATGAATATCCAGGGTCCAGGCGGTGGGCGACTCGATGCGTTCGATATGCGAATAGAGCGGCAGGGCATTGCTGCGCTGCAGAGAAGCGATCACATCGCTCATCTCCAGCTCACGGCCATGGTGAAAATGGATGCCTGGCCGGAGGAAAAAGCGCCAGTGGGTGGGCGTCAACTGCTGCCAGTGGTGGGCAATATCAGCTTCCAGTTCCCCATTTTCCTCATTTACCCGCGTCAGCGCGCTGAATATTTGCCGGGCGATATGGGTTTCCGAACGTCGCAGCGCGCTGCCGGGCAGTAAATTCTTCATCGGCCGGTAGTAGAGCACGCGCAGGATGTGCCGCCCCTGGCGGAAGCTGCGCCCGAGATGCGAGACCAGCATCTGACGGACGGCGGCTTTATCGCCGACCAGCTGCACCAGCTGATCGATGCGATCCTGTTCAAGCAGATCTTCGGCACGCTGCTGCTGCAGGGCGAGGCCGGTATAGAGAAAGGTCAGCCGCGAGCGTTTTCCGCGGCCAGCCTCCGCCTCCCAGGTCAGCCAGCCGCGGGACTCCATCATATTGAGTAAGGTGCGCATGTGGCGGCGCGAGCAGCTCAGCATTTCCGCCAGTTCGTTGAGGGTGGTCTCCTGCGACTTGCCGTCGCAGCACTGCCATAGACGGATGAACTGTTGTTGCAGACGGCCGGAAGACATAAAAGGGGAACTCCTGCGCAAAACTCAGCAATTTATTACTCCCCATATTAAGCCAATAATGAATCCCGATGAAGCGAGGAGGTGAATATGATGAGGTCTACCGCAAAATCGTTCTACCAGCGCTACTTTTCTGCGACGCAGGAAGCGTCCTGGCTGGCCCGCCTGATGGCAGGACGACAGCAGGAAATCCTGGGCGAACTGATGCAGTGGGGAGTGACGTCAAAGACCTCTGATCATTGACTTGCAGACATCATGTGTGACTGAGTATTGGTGTTATACTCGTCGTTTTTCAAGCTGCAGGTGCGCGCGCTTGCCCGGGTCTATCGCTGTCGATGCTCCCAGAGCCTATGTTCTGGCCGCGTGAATCGCCCCTACGGGACTCACCCTTTCGGAGCCAGCGTAAGCGCTGCGCAAAACGGTTAACCGTTTGTCCTGCAACGTGAAATCCACAGAGTATAGAATCACCCGCCAGCAGAAAGCCTCTGCTGGCTTTTTTCGTTTACTTCGCGTGTGTTAAGGACATTTCATGCTGTGGTTGATGACGATGGGACGACGGCTAAACGGCGTCTATGCCGCCTTTATGCTGGTTGCTTTTATGATGGGCGTGGCGGGCGCATTGCAGGCGCCGACGTTGAGCTTGTTTCTCAGCCGCGAAGTGGGGGCGCAGCCGTTCTGGGTGGGCCTGTTCTACACCGTGAATGCGATAGCCGGGATCCTGGTGAGTCTGGCGCTGGCCAAGCGCTCCGATAGCCGCGGCGACCGGCGGCGGTTAATTATGTTCTGCTGTCTGATGGCGGTAGGCAATGCGCTGCTGTTTGCCTTCAACCGCCACTATCTGACGCTGATCACCTGTGGGGTGATGCTGGCATCCATCGCTAACGCCGCCATGCCGCAGCTCTTTGCCCTGGCGCGGGAATATGCCGACAGCTCGGCGCGGGAAGTGGTGATGTTCAGCTCGGTCATGCGTGCCCAGCTGTCTCTGGCGTGGGTGATTGGCCCGCCGCTGGCCTTTATGCTGGCGCTCAACTATGGCTTTACCACCATGTTCTCTATTGCGGCGGGCATCTTTGCGATCAGCCTGGCGCTGATTGCGGTCAAACTGCCCTCGGTTCCGCGCGTGGAACAGCCCTCGGAAGAGGCGGAGGCGCTGGCGCAGGCCGGCGGCTGGCAGGACAAGAATGTGCGGATGCTGTTTATCGCCTCCACCCTGATGTGGACCTGCAACACCATGTATATCATTGATATGCCGCTGTGGATCAGCAGCGATCTCGGGCTTCCCGACAGTCTGGCCGGGATCCTGATGGGCACCGCCGCCGGCCTGGAGATTCCGGCGATGATCCTCGCCGGCTACTACGTGAAGCGCTTTGGTAAACGTAAAATGATGGTAGCGGCGGTGGCGGCCGGTGTGCTGTTTTATCTGGGGCTGATCCTGTTTCATGCCCGAACGGCGCTGCTGGCCCTGCAGCTGTTCAACGCCATTTTTATCGGCATAATCGCCGGGATCGGCATGCTATGGTTCCAGGATTTAATGCCGGGACGCGCGGGGGCGGCGACCACCCTGTTTACCAACAGTATTTCCACTGGCGTGATCCTCGCCGGCGTGATGCAGGGGGCGCTGTCGCAGAGCTATGGCCACGCCAGCGTCTACTGGACGATCGCCGCGATTTCGCTGGTGACGCTGTTTTTAACCAGCAAGGTGAAAGATATCTGACCGTCCTCTTCGCCCCGGCGTGCAATTCGCCGGGGCCGCCGTCTTTACTTCAGTTCGATTCGCTTGATGTCGCCGATGATAAAAATGTAGGCAATCACGCCGATCAGCGCCGTCAGGCCGACGTAGATCAGTGCGTAAAAGAAGTTACCCGTTGCGGAGATAATCACGCCAATTATCAGTGGGGCTATAATCGACGCCATATTAGCGCAGAAATTAAATATCCCGCCGGTCAGGCCTGCCATATTTTCCGGGGCAATATCAGAAATTAACGTCCAGCCCAGACCAACCATTCCCTGGCCAAAAAATGCCACTGACATAATAATAATAACGGTGCTGTTGGCGCTCACCCAGTTCGCCGCAATAATACAGCTGGAGAGTAATAATCCGGAAATTATTGGTAACTTCCGACTGATATTGACGGAGCCGGTTCGCTTCAGCAGTCGGTCCGAGATCCAGCCGCCGAAGAGGATGCCGATGGCGGCGGCGAGAAACGGCCAGGTGGCGAAGAAGCCAACGTGCAGCCAGGGAAGATGGCGCTCGTTGGCCAGATAGCTGGGAAACCACGTCAGGAAAAACACCAGCGTGGTGTTGCCCGCAAACTGACCCAGACTGGCGCCGAGGATCTGGCGACAGCCCAGCAGGCGCCTGGCGTCACGCCAGTTAAATGGAACGTTCTGGATTTTATTGTTAATACCGTTTGCGCCGATATAATCCAGCTCCGCTTGATTAGCCGTGCGCGATTCATGGGGTTCGTGATAAAAACGCCACCACACCAAAGTAAATAAAATACCTAATCCTCCGGTGAGGAAAAAAAGCGTTCTCCAGCCGTGATGTTCGAGGATTAAAAATAACAGCGGTGAGAAGGCCGCCAGTCCTATATATTCACCAACCGTATATGTTGCCGTCGCCCGTGCGCGCTCATGCTGCGGGAACCAGGTGCTGACGATGCGGCTGTTGGCCGGGAAGCAGGGCGCTTCACTGACGCCAAGTCCCAGGCGTAGAAGCAGCAGAGATTTAAGCCCGAGGGTGAAACTTTGCAGCAGGGTAAACAGCGACCAGAAGAAAATTGACAGGGCATAGGTCAGTTTGTTGCCGAAGCGGTCTAAAAACATGCCGCCGGGGATCTGCGCCAGGGCATAGGTCCAGGCAAAGGCGGAGAAAATGATGCCCATCATCGCCGGATCGATATGAATTTCCTGGGTTAACTGTGGGGCAACGATACCGAGGATGGTGCGGTCGAGATAATTGATCATCGTTCCGACGGACAACAGCAGTAAAATAACTATCCGAACGCGGCTTCTTTTTTTCGTCCCTGATGAGGAAGTGAGGACTTCCTGAGAGTTTGACATACTCATAGCGAGATCCTTTAAAGTTTAAAATATTTTTGCATATATTTGTATATGCAAAAATATCTCCGGGAACTATAGGTAGTATCTATGAATGGCAACGCTTTGTGGCACATTCATACGCTTCAGAAAATAATATTTGATATACCGCCGATATTTACCCGCTCATGCGCATTATTGGTGGCTTGCATGGTATATTAGCATCAGTGGATTTATTCTTATATTATACGGGCAAAAATAATGAACCTAAAGCAACTTTATTATTTTAAACGTCTGTCTGAAACTGAACATTATACCGAAGCGGCCTCCAGTCTGTGCATCACTCAGCCTTCGCTAAGCCATGCGATATCAGAGCTGGAGAAGGAGTTAGGGGTCGCGCTCTTCGCCAGACAGGGACGGAACGTTAAAATTACGCAAAACGGCAAGCGTTTTCTGCCGTATGTCGAAGATGCCCTGGCCTCACTGGAAAATGGCCGCACAGTTTTGCAAAAAAACGGCGCTGAAAATAAAGAAAACATTCGTGTCGCCTTTATTTACACGATGGGCGAATATGTTGTTCCGCAGTTAATTAATAAATATTCTCTTTCACCTGAGTTTCACAATGTGACTTTTTCTTTTACTCAAGGGACCTCGCTGACGCTGTTGCAGGAGCTGAAAGCGGGAAAAGTCGATCTGGCGATCTGCTCTTATATTGCCGATGAGCCCGATATCGATTTTATTCCGGTTATTCAGCAGGAGCTGGTGGTGGTGACCGCCAGGGATCATCCGCTGGCCCGTCTGTATGAACATGAAGTCGACCTCGTGGAGACGATTCATTATCCCTATATCTATTTTTCAGAAAATAGCGGCTTACGTCCGTTTATCGATAATGTATTTATGCAGCAAAAGCTGGTGCCGGAGATTGCCTGCTACGTGGAAGAGGATACCGCGATGGCCGGGCTGGTCAGCATTGACTACGGGATCGCGATCATGCCGCGGATCTCGGCGCTCTCCCATTACAACGTCCATATCCTGAAGATTAAAAACACCCTCCCTCCGCGCTATATCTATCTGGCGACCATGAAAGACCGGGGACTTTCCCCGGCGCTGCAGTCGTTTAAAAATGTGGTCATCCACGACAGCCAGAAGATCTGTTAGCGAATAGCCCGGAGTGGTCCTCCGGGCTAAGGGGTTATCAGGAGAGAATATCCATCACTTCACGCAGCTTATTGATGGCGATCTGTCCCGGCGCGGAAGCTTGACCCACGGTACCGAAGGTCATGGCTGAGCCAAAAAGACGCCCGGTCACCCGGCTGACGCCGCCTGATTTTCCCATCGACATGGTGATCAGCGGGCGGGTGGCATACTTCTCTTTCATGGTCAGCGTGGCGGCGAGCAGGGTCAGAACGTCCTGCGGCGATTGCGGCATCACCGCGATCTTCGGCAGATCGGCACCCAGATCCTGCATGCGGCGCAGGCGATAGATGATATCTTCCTGGGCGGGGGTTTTATGAAAATCATGGTTACTCATGATCACTTTGACGCCCGCGGCATGCGCATCGTCAACCAGCGCGCGGATCTGCGCTTCATCATTGAACAGCTCGACATCGATGACATCAACCAGTCCACTGCGCGCCGCTTCGCGGTTGAGCGCGAAGTAGGCATCGTCGCTGAGCTCGGTCTCGCCGCCTTCTTTCTTGCTGCGGAAGGTGAACAGCAACGGCAGGGCTTTCAGCGCACCACGGATTTCCGCCAGCGCGGCCATCACCTGGGCCATCTCTCTGACCTGCGTAAAGTGATCAACGCGCCATTCGATGATATCGGCGCCGGCGTCGACCAGGCCGTGGGCGTTACCCAGTATTTCATCCAGCGTTTTGCCGATCAGCGGTACACAAATTAAGGTTTCCCCTTCCTGGAAGGTGATGTTCTTTACGGTAACTGCATTTGTCATGTAGGCATCCATTATTATTCGCGTTGAACCTCAGGCGGTGACTGCGGTGGGTGATACTTTTTGCGCCGCCCGAGCCTGCAGTTGACGATAGCCGATGTACAGGGCGATCACAAAGCCGATCACGGCGATCGCAAAATCAAACCACATAATGCTGGCAATACTGATCTGCGAAAGTTTGGCGGTGATCAGCGGGATCGTGAAGCTGGCGATACTGCCGGCGGTGTAGAAGATCCCGGTTGCCTTGCCTTTCCCGTTCGGGAAGCTCATCGCCATGATCGTCGCTCCCAGCTGTAGCACTCCGCCCGCGGCGGCAAAGCCGATGACAAAGGCGAAGCCGGTAACCATCATCGGCGTCGGGAACAGGCACACCAGCAGCAGCGAGACCATCGACAGGCCAGTATAGATGATCATGGCGACGGCAGAGCTGAACACCTCTTTGACGAAGGCAGCAGTCACGAAGACGCAGACCAACGACCCAACGGTATAGATGCTGAGCAGCTTAATCGCCGAGGCATAGGGCAGCCCGACCACGAACTGGCCGTACTGCGCCAGCCACTGGCTGACCAGATAGAACGTCGCCATGCCGATATAGCCGTACAGCGTGAAGATCATCATATCCAGTTTGTTGGCCTGCGGACGGGCGAACGTTTCCGCCTGTGGCTCAGGAGATTCCTCTTTTTTCGCTGCCTGGCTGTCAGGGAATGGCATTTTAAGCAGGTAAATCCCGCTCAGTACAAAGAGCGCCGCCGCAATCACGAACGACCAGCCGAACCATAGATTCGCCCAGATCAGGAAGCTGATAATGAACGGCAGCAGGAACTGCCCGGCGGAAACGAAGGCTTTGATCAGCACGTTGGCCCGGCTGGCGGAGTGCGGGAAAGATTCCATCAGCGCCGGATAGGTGCCGGAGTCGAGGAAGCTGTTCGCCAGGCCCGCCATAATGCCGAAGACATAGGCCAGATAGATATTTTTGGTCAGCAGAATGCCGACGAAAAAGATCAGGTAGCTCAGGATCCCAAGATAGATAAAGGGCTTGCGACCGAAGCGATCCGAGAGAAATCCGGTCACGATGGTCGCTAACTTACCAATACCTAACGAGGAGATAACGATCGATACGCCGGCTTTATCTGTTCCCCACTGCTCCTGAAGATGGGCCATGTTGAGGGTGATTAACAGCACCCCCATGCCGTGGATCAGGTAGTTGAGGTACAGCCCTGCCGCGGTAGGGACGTATTTATTTTTCATCGCTTGCCCCTTAGAACAGGATGCTTTTGATGTAATCAACCGGCATCTGTTTACCCGTCCAGATTTCGAACGCGCGCGCGCCTTGCCACAGCATCATCCCGAGGCCGTTTAGCGTGCGGCAGCCTTTTTTCTCAGCCACCTCCAGCAGGTGGGTTTTGCGCGGGTTGTATACGACGTCGGAGACGATCAGATCCGGACGCAGGAAGCTGTCGTCCGGCAGCAGCATCTGGCCTTCGAACGGCTTCATGCCGACCCCGGTGGCATTGGTCAGGATCACGCTGCTATCGATTTCGGCACGCAGTTTGTCATGATCGTCAAGATCGAACAGATGGATCTCACAGCGCGTGTTGTTGCGGATCTTGGCGACCGTTTCTTCGGCGTTGGCGAAGAATTTATCGCGACGGTTGAAGATGGAGATCGCCTTCACGCCATCCAGTGCCGCCTGGACGCAGAGTGCGGTCGCCGCACCGCCGGCACCGAGCACGGTCATCTTCTTGCCAATGATATCGATACCCGCTTCGCTAAGGGCGCGCATATAGCCGGTGCCGTCGGTGATATGCCCGGTCAGGACGCCGTCGTCATTGACCACGGTATTCACCGCCCCGACCAGCTGCGCCGCCGGCGACAGCTTATCGAGATACTGGCAAATCTCGGTTTTGTTCGGCATAGAGACGTTAAAGCCGCGCAGCTTCAAAGCCCGGAAGCCCTGGACAACGTCTTTCAGCTCCTGATTACCGACTTCAAAAGCCAGGTAGACGTAGTCCAGCCCGAGATGGGCGAAAGCCTCGTTGTGCATGGTGGGCGACATGCTGTGGCGAATCGGGGTGGCTATCAGACCAATCAGCTCAGTGTGTCCAGTAATACGTTCTGCCATGACAAAAATCCTCAATAAGTTAGAAAGGGAATTCGTTGTGCTTCGCAGCTGCCCAGCGCACCCATGTCTTCGAGGGTGTCCAGCACGTTGCGGCCTTCGCGGATGCCGTCGATAATGCGTCGCGCCATCACGCTGTCGCCGATATTCATGATTTTGACGTTATTGGCATTGGCCCAGCGTTCGATCTCGTCGAGACCCGTCCGGTTGGCGCGCATCCCCAGACAGACAAAGCCGTAGTCGAAGGGGATATCGAAGGTGTGCTGTGTATTTTTCACCTGGAAATGGTCGGCAGCCACCGCCATCAGTTGCGTATTCATGTGCTGTTCGACCTGGTGCTCGTCGAGCATGGTCAACATGGCATTCTTGGTAATGATGTCGAGATCGCGACCGGCGGCGTCCTGCATTTCGATTAAGACCGCCTGCGCGCCGCGAGCGGTAAAGTATTCGATGACGTCGAGGCCAACGGCGCCCGCGCCGACAACGGCGATGCGTTTGCCCTCGACATGGGTAAATTTCGCCAGATTGTCGATCATGCCGGTAATGGAGAAGACTTTGCCTTCCGCGGCGTCAATATTCTCCCGCAGTCCAGCAATGGGCGGCAGCAGGGGGGTTGAGCCGGTGGCATTGACGATCAGATGTGGACGCAGGGCGGAAACCGAGGCCACGTCTGCCCGTTTGCCGACCTGCAGCATCAGGTTGTCCAGCGCGGCGATGCGGTTTTTCATAAACTGCGGGAAATCCGCGATGCGTTTTTTCTCCGGCAGACGGGCGATATCGCTGGCGAGACCGCCGACGTGATTTTTCGCCTCCAGCAGCCAGGTGTGGCAGCCGACTTCCGCCGCGGTGCAGGCGGCCTCCATCCCGGCAGTGCCGGCGCCGATGACGACCACGTTCGTTTCGCGATTAACGCGCCGCGTTTTGTAGGCATCGCCGTGAATGATGTCCGGGTTAATTGAACAGCGCAGCGGACGCGAGCGGGCGATGCGATGGTCGGCGCAGCCGATGTTGCAGGAGATGCATTTGCGCATCACGCGCTCTTTACCGCTTTGCACCTTCTGGACCCACTCCGGCTCGGCAATCAGACCGCGACCAATGGCAATGAGATCGGCATCGCCGCTGGCGAGGATATCCTCGGCCACCTGCGGGGTACGGATATTGCCGGCGATGACCGTGGGCTTATGGAATTTATCGCGCACCGCGCGGGAGAGGTAACGCTTCCAGCCATCCTCCAGCGACATCTGGTCGATTTGCAGATTCAGGTTGTCGTTCTGCGCCGCCGAGACGTTGATGATATCGACCTTCTCCTGACAGAGCTCAAGGATGCGCAAGGAATCTTCGAGGGTATTGCCGCCTTTGAGGAAGTCGTCGGCGCTGATGCGCAGGCTGACCGGAAAACGTGGCCCGACGCAGGCGCGAACTTTATCGACAATCAGACCTAATATTCGAGTGCGGTTTTCGACGCTGCCGCCAAATTCATCGGTGCGTTTGTTAAATAACGGCGATAAAAACTGGCTAATTAAATAGGAGTGGCCGGCATGAATTTCGACGCAGTCAAAACCCGCGCGATGAACGCGCTCTGCGGCGTCCCCGAATTTTTCCACCGCGTGATAAATTTCCTCATGGGTCATTGGCCGCGGAATATTACCGTGCTTTTTCGAGGGCGTCGTCGAGGAGGAGAGCGGTGTCTGACCCTCGAGGCGGTAGGCATAAGCGGAAGCGCCAGCGTGATTTAACTGAATGGATACGCAGGCGCCGTGTTTATGCAGGGTCTCGGTTAATTTAAACAGCCGCGGGATATATTGATCGTTATCGATCCGCAGTTGGGTGGTGCCGTTGGAAGCGAAAGGGAAATCAATACAGATGTTTTCGATGGTGATAAGACCGGTGCCGCCTTTGGCCCGCAGTTCGTAGTATTCCAGCTGTTCCTGCGAGACCTCGCCATTGAGCGTAGCCATATTGGTGCCCATCGGGGGCATAATAATGCGGTTTTTTAGCGTCATGCCGTTGATGGTCAACGGACTGAAAAGGTGCGGATAGTGGCTCATCTCTTCTCTCCACAGGAGGCCGGGAGGCCGCTATGCGGGGGCCCGGGCGTGTCCTTAGTTAATATTTCTCTGTGGAAAAAGATAGCGAGGGGAAAAATTGAAAAATAATGTTTTTTTTTGCTGTGAGCTATAGGGGTTCTCTATGAGATTAACGCTTCTTTCACATTGTTATATTTTTATATTAAACACTCATACCTTATTTTTACTTGCAGTGAAGGGTTAATACATAAACCGCGCAGGTCAGGGGGAAGAAAGCGAAATCATTCGTCTTTATCGCGTGGGGCAGGCCAACGTCATGGGCTGACGTTCGAAGAATTAATATTGTTTTTTGTGCGTGAGATCTCAATTTTCTGCCGCAATAAATTAAAAAGCCCGGTCAAATGACCGGGTGCGAAGCTTAATTCATAAACGCCGGCAGCTTGTGCTCATAGTCGGAAATCGCCGCTTCATGTTGCAGCGTCAGGCCGATGCTATCCAGGCCATTAAGCATGCAGTGGCGACGGAAATCGTCGATCTTAAAGCTGTAGGTTTTATCCCCCGCTTTCACCACCTGCGCTTCCAGGTCCACTTCAAACGTAATGCCCGGGTTGGCCTGCACCAGTCTGAACAGCTCGTCGACCTGCTCATCGCTCAGCGTCACCGGCAGCAGCTGGTTGTTGAAGCTGTTGCCGTAGAAAATATCGGCAAAGCTTGGGGCGATAACGACTTTAAAACCGTAATCGGTCAGCGCCCACGGCGCATGCTCGCGGGAGGAGCCGCAGCCGAAGTTTTCCCGCGCCAGCAGGATAGAGGCGCCTTTGTACTCAGGAAAGTTCAGCACGAACTCCGGGTTCGGCTGTTGACCTTTATCATCGAGGAAGCGCCAGTCGTTGAACAGGTGCGCGCCAAAGCCGGTGCGGGTCACTTTCTGCAGAAACTGCTTGGGAATGATCGCGTCGGTATCGACGTTTGCAGCATCCAGCGGAACCACCAGGCCGGTATGTTGGGTAAATTTCTCTGCCATGATGGTCTCCTTACTTCAGATTACGGATATCGGCGAAATGGCCGGTCACAGCCGCCGCCGCGGCCATTGCCGGGCTCACCAGGTGCGTGCGTCCGCCGCGGCCCTGACGGCCTTCAAAATTACGGTTGCTGGTGGAGGCGCAGCGCTCGCCCGGGTTCAGGCGGTCGTTGTTCATCGCCAGACACATCGAGCAGCCCGGTAAGCGCCACTCAAAGCCGGCTTCGATAAAGATCTTATCCAGGCCTTCCGCTTCCGCTTGCGCTTTCACCGGACCGGAACCTGGTACCACCAACGCCTGGACGCCCGGCGCCACTTTACGCCCTTTGGCGATTTCCGCCGCGGCGCGCAAATCTTCGATACGCGAGTTGGTACAGGAGCCGATGAACACTTTATCGATAGCCACTTCCGTCAGCGGGATGCCGGATTTCAGTCCCATATAGGCCAGCGCTTTCTCAGCGCTGGCGCGTTCCACCGGGTCGCTGAATGACGCAGGATCGGGGATATTATCGGTGACCGAAATCACCTGGCCTGGGTTGGTGCCCCAGGTCACCTGCGGAGCAATCTCAGCCGCCTGCAGCGTCACCACGGTGTCAAATGTGGCGCCGTCGTCGGTTTTCAGGGTTTTCCAGTACGCCACCGCATCGTCAAAATCTTTGCCTTTCGGCGCGTGCAGACGGCCGCGTACGTAATTGAAGGTGGTTTCATCCGGCGCGACCAGGCCCGCTTTGGCGCCCATCTCGATCGCCATGTTGCACAGGGTCATGCGACCTTCCATGCTCAGATCGCGGATCGCTTCGCCGCAGAATTCCACCACGTGGCCGGTGCCGCCGGCGCTGCCGGTTTTACCAATGATCGCCAACACGATATCTTTGGCGGTGATGCCCGGCGCCGCTTTGCCTTGCACTTCGATTTTCATGGTTTTCGCACGACCCTGTTTCAGGGTCTGGGTCGCCAGCACATGTTCCACTTCGGAAGTGCCGATGCCGAAGGCCAGCGCGCCGAACGCGCCGTGGGTGGCGGTATGGGAGTCGCCGCATACAATGGTCATCCCCGGCAAGGTCACCCCTTGTTCCGGGCCCATTACGTGAACGATGCCCTGGTACGGGTGATTCAGGTCGTACAGCTCAACGCCGAACTCTTTACAGTTCTTAATCAGCTCCTGCATCTGAATGCGGGCCATCTCGCCGGACGCGTTAATGTCTTTGGTCTGCGTCGAGACGTTGTGATCCATGGTGGCGAAGGTTTTACCCGGCTGGCGCACCTGGCGGCCGTGGGCGCGCAGGCCGTCAAAGGCCTGCGGGGAGGTAACTTCATGCACCAGATGGCGGTCGATATACAACAGCGGGGTTTCGTTTTGCGCCTCATACACCACGTGCGCATCAAACAATTTTTCGTATAACGTCTTCGCCATGATTACACCCCTTCTGCGACATAGCGGGCAATGATATCGCCCATTTCATCAGTGCTGACCGCCGCCGTGCCGCGCGCTAAGTCGCCGGTACGAACCCCTTCCTCCAGAGCGCGGTTAATCGCGCTTTCAATTGCGCTCGCCGCCTCGTTAGCGTCAAGGCTATAGCGCAGCAGCAGCGCCAGGGAGAGGATCTGCGCAATCGGGTTAGCGATATTTTTGCCAGCGATATCCGGCGCCGAGCCGCCTGCAGGCTCGTACAGGCCGAAACCTTGTTCGTTAAGGCTGGCGGACGGCAGCATACCCATCGAGCCGGTGATCATTGCGCACTCGTCGGAGAGGATGTCGCCGAACAGGTTGGAGCACAGCAGCACGTCGAACTGAGACGGATCTTTAATCAGCTGCATGGTGGCGTTATCGATATACATATGCGCCAGCTCAACGTCCGGATACTCTTTGCCGATCTCACTGACGATTTCGCGCCACAGAATAGAGGACTGCAGAACGTTGGCTTTATCGATGGAGGTCACTTTGTGACGACGTTTACGGGCAGATTCAAAAGCGATGCGCGCGATACGTTCGATTTCAAAGCGGTGATACACCTCGGTATCAAAAGCTTTCTCATGCTGGCCGCTGCCTTCGCGGCCTTTCGGCTGGCCGAAGTAGATGCCGCCGGTCAGTTCGCGAACGCAGAGAATGTCGAAGCCGTTGGCGGCGATGTCGGCGCGCAGCGGGCAGAACTCTTCCAGCCCCTGATACAGTTTGGCCGGGCGCAGGTTGCTGAACAGTTTGAAGTGTTTACGCAGCGGCAGCAGGGCGCCGCGCTCTGGCTGTTCTGCGGGCGGCAGGTGTTCCCACTTCGGGCCGCCGACGGAGCCGAACAGGATCGCGTCCGCCTGCTCGCATCCGGCGACCGTCGCCTGCGGCAGGGGAGTTCCCTGGCGGTCGATGGCCGCGCCGCCGACGTCGTACTGGCTGGTGGTAATGTGCATGGCAAAACGTTGGCGCACGGCTTCCAGTACTTTCATCGCCTGGTTCATCACTTCCGGGCCAATGCCATCACCCGGCAAAACGGCAATATGGTAATTCTTCGACATTACACGGTTTCCTTATTGTTCTCTTTATTCTGAGCTTTGCGTTGCAATTCTTTTTCGACTTCGGCGGCGCGCCAGATGTTGTTCAGCACATGAACCATCGCTTTGGCTGACGACTCTACGATATCCGTTGCCAGACCAACGCCGTGGAAACGGCGGCCGTTGTAGTCAACGACGATATCCACCTGGCCCAGGGCGTCTTTGCCGTGGCCTTTCGCGCTTAAGCCATATTTCACTAATTCAATGTTGTAATTGGTGACGCGGTTAATCGCCTGGTAGATAGCATCGACCGGACCGTTGCCGTTGGCGGCTTCAGTTTTGATCTCATCCCCGCAGACCAGTTTGATCGAGGCGGTGGCGATATCGCTGGAGCCGGACTGAACGTTGAAGTAATCCAGGCGGAAATGCTCTGGCTCTTCCTGCTGCTTGTTGATAAAGGCCAGCGCTTCCAGATCGTAATCGAAGACCTGTCCTTTTTTGTCCGCCAGCTTCAGGAACGCGTCATACAGATGATCCAGGTTGTAATCGCTCTCCTGGTAGCCCATCTCTTCCATCCGGTGTTTCACCGCCGCGCGGCCGGAACGGGAGGTCAGGTTCAACTGCACCTGGTTCAGACCGATGGATTCCGGGGTCATGATCTCGTAGTTTTCGCGGTTCTTCAGCACGCCGTCCTGGTGGATACCGGAGGAGTGGGCGAAGGCGCCGGTGCCGACGATGGCTTTGTTCGCCGGGATCGGCATGTTGCAGATCTGGCTGACGGTCTGGCTGGTGCGCCAGATTTCATGGTGGTTGATATTGGTGTGCACGTTCATGATGTCTTTGCGCACTTTAATCGCCATGATGACCTCTTCCAGCGCGCAGTTGCCGGCGCGCTCGCCGATACCGTTCATCGCGCCTTCTACCTGGCGAGCTCCGGCGTGGACCGCGGCGAGGGCGTTGCCGACGGCAATGCCCAGGTCATCATGGGTGTGAACGGAGATAATGGCTTTGTCGATATTCGGTACGCGCTCATACAGGCCGCTGATAATGTTGGCGTACTCGAACGGCATGGTGTAGCCGACGGTATCCGGAATATTTATGGTGGTGGCGCCAGCGTTAATCGCTGCTTCCACGACGCGAGCCAGGTCAGCTATTGGCGTACGGCCGGCGTCTTCACAGGAGAATTCGACATCGTTAGTGTAATTGCGCGCCCGCTTCACCATATAAACCGCTCGCTCAATGACTTCATCCAGGGTGCTGCGCAGTTTGGTGGCGATATGCATCGGCGAGGTGGCGATGAAGGTGTGGATACGGAACGCTTCGGCCACCTTTAAGGATTCCGCCGCCACGTCGATATCTTTCTCAACGCAACGCGCCAGAGCGCATACGCGGCTGTTTTTGATGGTGCGCGCGATGGTCTGCACGGATTCAAAATCGCCCGGAGAAGAAACCGGGAAACCGACTTCCATCACGTCAACACCCATGCGCTCGAGGGCCAGAGCGATCTGCAGCTTCTCTTTGACACTCAGGCTTGCCTGTAACGCTTGTTCGCCATCACGTAAGGTCGTATCGAAAATAATGACTTGCTGGCTCATGGTTTGGATCCTTAGTCTGTGTCCTGGCGCCTTGTTGACGAGCATAAAAAAACCCGCGCCAAGGCGCGGGTTTTATAGTCTTGCTGGAAGATGACTTAACGCTGAACGTCGCCCAACAGCCTACCGCGCAAATGGCATGCGTTTAGTAGTAGTAGGCTGGTGATGCGAGTGGTGCGAATCATTGCGTCAAACTCCAGATGAAATCGTTATGCTTTTAGAGTTACTGGATAGCCGTTTCAAAGTCAACCCCTGGCATGGAAAAAGCGTTTTTGGTCCACGGCGTGAATTAGCTAATTGTGCTGATGTTTGCCCTTTTTTGCCGAAGATCCTTTTTTGGCCCTGCGGGAGCGCACTGGGATATGTTTCATTTGACAATGTACTTTGCATTAAAGGCTTCGCTCACGATGCGCCGCGAGCGAGGCGGCAAAAAATCGCTATCTAAATGAAAAGATTATATTTATTTTTCGTGTGAATATCTCCACCCCTTAACGGCTCTTTTTTCAATGATAAATGGTTGTTAATTTTATGGGGTAGAAAATAAAATGCTTTATTATTGCTTAAGTTACAGTTAATCATTGGTGTTGTTTTTATTTTTCTGAATTATGGTTAAACTCATCATCATTAAGTAACTAGTATGGTTTGAGCAGTTCACCTATTCTGGCGGTACCGGATTTACACTGCCACTCATAGCCTTGATATATTCCTAAAATACACCTTTGCTATTTTGCAAATGTCATTAGCATGATAAATGATATTTTCGCCGCTAATCATAGCGGTTTAGCAAAGGGAATTCATCGTGACGGCGGAACTAGATATGTTAATTGAAAGTCCAGAATATAAATCAGCCCCCGGACAGGAAGTCGTAAAACCTCAACTACGGATGGTTGATCTCAATCTGCTTACCGTTTTTGATGCGGTTATGCAGGAACAGAATATTACCCGTGCCGCCCATACGCTCGGCATGTCTCAACCAGCGGTGAGCAACGCGGTTTCACGTCTGAAAGTGATGTTTAATGATGAACTGTTTGTGCGCTATGGCCGCGGTATTCAGCCGACGGCGCGGGCCTATCAGCTCTTTGGCTCAGTGCGCCAGGCGCTGCAGCTGGTGCAAAACGAATTGCCAGGCTCCGGTTTTGAACCACTGAGCAGTGAGCGTGTTTTCAATCTGTGCGTCTGTAGCCCGCTGGATAACATCCTGACGTCGGTGATATTTAATAAAGTCGCTGAAATCGCGCCCAATATTCATTTAGTCTTTAAATCAGCGCTTAATCAAAATACGGAACATCAGCTACGTTATCAGGAAACGGAATTTGTGATCGGTTATGAAGAGTTCCGTCGCCCTGAGTTTGCCTGTGTGCCGCTATTCAAAGATGAAATGGTTCTGGTGGCCAGTCGCAACCATCCGCGTATCTCCGGACCGGTGATGGAGGCTGATATTTATCGCGAGGAGCATGCCGCGGTGGCTCTCGATCGGTATGCCTCATTCAGTCTGCCGTGGTATGACACGGCCGATAAACAAGCGCGCATCGCATATCAAGGTAATGCGATGGTCAGCGTATTAAACGTGGTGTCACAAACACAGATGGTGGCCATTGCGCCGCGCTGGTTGGCAAATGAGTTTGCCGATAAGTTAGCGCTGCAAATATTACCTCTACCGCTGAAGGTGAATAGCCGGACCTGCTATCTCTCCTGGCACGAAGCGGCGGGTCGCGATAAAGGCCATCAGTGGATGGAAGAGCTGCTGGTGGATATTTGTCAGCGCTGAGCCGATGGCAATGATTATGAAAGGGGCTTCGGCTCCTTTTTTTATATGATTGAATTACAAGAATGCAGAATTTTATGCTGTTTACTCTTTCAGTTGCTCTCCTCCCGTTAACAAAAAATGGATCAATTCCTGCTATCGCGCCTTTTCTCCGAGTATTTACTATTCTCTTTTCTTATCTCTGAAGCATTCCACCATATTTTCCTCTCTCCGCTTGTTTTTCTTCTTATTCCACTTAGAAAGCCCCTGTCGTGGCGAATTGCCTGCCTGCTGGCGAGCAGTTATGGTAGTGGCATGCAGTCCATTCACCTCAGTGCGGAGGGGTACCCCTTCGCATCGTGCGAGCGCGCGGAAATTGAGTTCCGCTGTCGTAAAACAATAAGCCTGGAGGCAAACCATGGAGATGTTGTCAGGAGCCGAGATGGTCGTCCAATCGCTTGTCGATCAGGGCGTCAAGCAAGTATTCGGCTATCCCGGAGGCGCAGTCCTCGATATCTATGATGCGTTACATACCCTTGGCGGTATCGATCATGTGCTGGTTCGCCACGAGCAGGCGGCGGTGCATATGGCGGATGGTCTGGCGCGAGCGACCGGGGAGGTCGGTGTGGTGCTGGTGACCTCAGGGCCTGGGGCGACGAACGCCATCACCGGTATCGCGACGGCCTATATGGACTCTATCCCGCTGGTGATCCTCTCAGGGCAAGTGGCGACATCGCTTATCGGCTACGATGCCTTCCAGGAGTGCGACATGGTGGGGATTTCCCGCCCGGTGGTGAAGCACAGTTTCCTGGTGAAGCAGACCGAAGATATTCCCGGCGTGCTGAAGAAAGCCTTCTGGTTAGCGGCCAGCGGTCGCCCCGGGCCGGTGGTGGTCGATCTGCCGAAGGATATACTCAATCCGGCGAAGAAACTGCCGTACGTCTGGCCAGACGCGGTCAGCATGCGCTCGTATAACCCGACGACCAGCGGCCATAAAGGCCAGATTAAACGCGCCCTGCAGACCCTGGTGGCGGCGAGCAAGCCGGTCGTCTACGTCGGCGGCGGGGCGATCAATGCGCAATGCGAACCACAGCTGCGCGAACTGGTGGAAAAGCTGAAGCTGCCGGTGGCCTCCTCCCTGATGGGGCTGGGCGCTTTCCCGGCGACGCACTCGCAGGCGTTGGGGATGCTGGGCATGCACGGCACCTATGAAGCCAACATGACCATGCACCATTCAGACGTGATTTTTGCCGTTGGCGTTCGCTTTGACGATCGGACCACCAATAACCTGGCCAAATACTGTCCGAACGCGACTGTGCTGCATATTGATATCGATCCGACCTCAATCTCGAAAACCGTGCCGGCAGATGTGCCGATCGTCGGCGATGCCCGGCTGGTGCTGGAACAGATGCTGGAGCTGCTGGAACAGGAAGAGGCGCAGCAGCCGCTGGACGATATTCGCGACTGGTGGCTACAGATTGAGCAGTGGCGCGCCCGCCATTGTCTGCGCTACGACGACCAGAGCGATAAGATCAAACCGCAGGCGGTGATTGAAACGATCTGGCGACTGACCCAGGGCGATGCCTATGTCACTTCCGATGTGGGTCAGCACCAGATGTTCGCCGCCCTTTATTACCCCTTCGACAAACCGCGGCGCTGGATTAACTCCGGTGGTCTCGGCACCATGGGCTTTGGCCTACCGGCAGCGCTGGGGGTCAAAATGGCTCTGCCGGACGAAATGGTCGTCTGCGTGACCGGTGACGGCAGTATCCAGATGAATATTCAGGAACTTTCCACCGCGCTGCAATATGAACTGCCGGTCCTGGTGCTTAACCTCAACAACCGCTATCTGGGGATGGTGAAGCAGTGGCAGGATATGCTCTATTCCGGGCGCCACTCGCAGTCCTATATGGAGTCGCTGCCGGACTTTGTGCGTCTGGCGGAAGCCTATGGCCACGTTGGCATCCGCATCAGTGAGCCACAGGAACTGGAGACGAAGCTTGCTGAAGCCCTGGAGCAGGTGCGACAGCGCCGGCTGGTGTTTGTCGATGTCACCGTCGACGGCAGTGAGCATGTGTACCCCATGCAGATCCGCGGCGGCGGCATGGATGAAATGTGGTTGAGCAAAACGGAGAGGACCTGATTATGCGCCGGATATTATCGGTATTACTGGAAAACGAATCGGGCGCATTGTCCCGCGTTATCGGCCTCTTTTCCCAGCGCGGCTATAATATAGAAAGCCTGACTGTCGCGCCGACAGACGATCCGACCCTCTCCAGGATGACCATCCAGACCGTGGGCGATGAAAAAGCGATCGAGCAGATTGAAAAGCAACTGCACAAGCTGGTGGATGTCCTGCGAGTCAGCGAACTGGGGCAGGGGGCTCATGTCGAACGTGAAATCATGCTGGTGAAGGTCCAGGCCAGCGGTTACGGCCGTGAAGAAGTGAAGCGCAACACCGAAATCTTTCGTGGACAGATTATCGACGTGACGCCTTCTATCTATACCGTCCAGCTTGCCGGCACCAGCGATAAACTCGACGCCTTCCTGGCCTCGCTGCGCGATGTCGCTCGGATCGTGGAAGTGGCTCGCTCCGGCGTGGTCGGCCTGTCTCGCGGTGATAAAATCATGCGCTGAGGATCGGGAATTGATGCAAAAATAGCCCGGCAGCGACTGTCGGGCTTTTTTTTTTGCGAAATCAGTAGGAACTGTAAGCGAAAGCGGTTGCTGCGCTAACTATTCTGCGTTTAGATGTTATAAAAAGGGTTCCATACCTGAATAATGGTTATGTTTGGCACTTCTTACCCAAGGGGCAATTGTGAAACTGGATGAAATCGCCCGGCTGGCCGGTGTTTCAAGAACCACCGCGAGCTATGTGATTAATGGCAAAGCGAAGCAGTACCGCGTAAGCGACAAGACGGTCGAAAAGGTGATGGCTGTCGTGCGAGAGCACAACTATCATCCGAATGCGGTCGCTGCTGGCCTGCGTGCAGGACGCACACGCTCTATCGGTCTGGTGATCCCGGATCTGGAAAACACCAGCTATACCCGCATTGCAAATTATCTGGAGCGGCAGGCGCGCCAGCGCGGCTATCAGCTGCTGATTGCCTGCTCGGAGGATCAGCCCGATAACGAAATGCGCTGTATCGAGCATCTGCTACAGCGCCAGGTGGACGCCATCATTGTTTCCACCTCGCTGCCGCCGGAGCACCCTTTTTATCAGCGCTGGGCTAACGATCCGTTTCCGATTGTCGCCCTCGACCGCGCCCTTGACCGCGAGCACTTCACCAGCGTCGTCGGCGCTGACCAGGATGATGCCGAGATGCTCGCCGCCGAGTTGCGGACTTTTCCCGGCGAAACGGTGCTTTATCTGGGCGCGCTGCCGGAACTGTCGGTGAGCTTCCTGCGCGAGCAAGGCTTCCGTAAAGCCTGGCAGGACGATCCGCGTGAGGTGCATTATCTCTATGCCAACAGCTACGAGCGAGAAGCGGCGGCCCAGCTGTTTGAGAAATGGCTTGAAACCCATCCGATGCCGCAGGCGCTGTTCACCACCTCTTTCCCGCTGCTGCAGGGCGTCATGGATGTGACGCTGCGCCGTGAGGGTAAACTGCCTTCCGAGCTGGCGATCGCCACCTTCGGCGATAATGAGCTGCTCGATTTCCTGCAGTGTCCGGTACTGGCCGTGGCCCAGCGCCATCGCGATGTCGCTGAGCGGGTGCTCGAGATCGTCCTCGCTAGCCTCGATGAACCGCGCAAGCCGAAGCCGGGCCTCAGCCGTATTCGTCGTAATCTTTATCGCCGCGGCAGCCTGAATCGCCGTTAAGGGCGCAATATCGTCAGCATCCAGGATTATTCCTGGCAGGCCTGCCAGAGAGCAGGCCGCTGGCGATAAATCAGGCAACTGACGTCCAGAATGCAAAACTGAATATATTTCAGACAAATCCCTAAACTTCTTTACGCGTTATTTTGTTTTATTCCCTGGCAATCGTTTTGTGACTCAAAACAGGACACAAAAAATGATGGTGCAGGCTTTAATTGTATTATTTTGTTACATTCACCAGGTTAATTGCTGAATTAACACCCATTTTGTTCGCCACCACTGTTCTCCCCTGCCTTATCCCGCGCCTGGTCCACCCCTAAGGCAGCAACAGGTACTGTTAACGGCCGGCATAATGGCCTAAAATGCCGCTCGCGTCGCAAACTGACACTTTATATTTTCCCGCCGAAGATATTTTGTTGTTTATAACTGTTACGAGTTTGTTGGTTATTTTCTTACACGTATTCATAACGTTAATTTGCCTCGCCTGTTGATGATTTTTTCATCAGGGCTAATGTCGGCTGTAAATAATGGGTTTTTGAGCTCCGTTGGCATTCGTGCTGGCTTGACAAGCTTTTCCTCCGCTCCGTAAACTCCTTCTGGTGGGAATTTGTGGGATAAAGTGGCGAAAAGGGGTGAGGCTGGCATGTTCCGTGGAGCAACGTTAGTCAATCTCGACAGCAAAGGCCGCCTGGCCGTGCCAACGCGTTATCGCGATGGGCTGATCGAGGACGCTGCCGGTCAATTGGTATGCACCATTGACATTCATCACCCGTGCCTGCTGCTTTATCCATTGCCTGAATGGGAAGTCATCGAGCAGAAATTGTCGCGTTTATCGAGCATGAATCCCGTTGAGCGGCGCGTACAGCGTTTGCTTCTGGGTCATGCCAGCGAATGTCAGATGGATAATGCCGGTCGCTTGCTGATTGCGCCGGTGTTACGGCAGCATGCCGGGCTGACAAAAGAAGTGATGCTGGTCGGGCAGTTTAATAAATTTGAACTGTGGGACGAAACGACCTGGTATCAACGGGTCAAGGAAGATATCGACGCTGAGCAGTCCGCGACCGGTGAACTGTCGGAGCGCCTGCAGGATTTGTCTTTATAAAAATGATGGAAAATTTTAAACACACTACGGTACTTCTGGATGAAGCCGTCAACGGCCTCAATATTCGTCCAGACGGTATCTATATTGATGGTACCTTTGGTCGCGGCGGTCACTCGCGCCTGATCCTCTCCCGGCTGGGAGCGGAAGGACGCTTGCTGGCAATCGATCGCGATCCACAGGCGATTGCCGTCGCGCAAACCATCGATGATCCCCGCTTTTCCATCGTACATGGTCCATTTTCACAGCTTGCTGATTATGTCGGCGAGCGCAATCTTACCGGTAAGATCGACGGCATTCTGCTCGATCTCGGCGTCTCTTCCCCACAGCTTGACGATGCGGAACGCGGTTTTTCCTTTATGCGCGACGGACCGCTGGATATGCGCATGGATCCGACGCGCGGTCAGTCTGCGGCCGAATGGTTGCAGACCGCTGAAGAAGCGGATATCGCCTGGGTGATTAAAACCTTCGGCGAAGAGCGTTTCGGCAAACGGATCGCCCGCGCGATCGTCGAACGTAATCGCATTGCACCGATGACTCGCACCAAAGAGCTGGCGGAGGTCATCGCCGCGGCTATGCCGGTAAAAGATAAGCACAAACATCCCGCGACCCGTACCTTCCAGGCGGTGCGCATTTGGGTAAACAGTGAACTGGAGGAGATAGAGCAGGCGCTAAAAAGCTCGCTTAGCGTGCTGGCCCCAGGCGGGCGGCTGTCGATCATTAGTTTTCATTCGCTGGAAGATCGCATTGTAAAGCGCTTTATGCGCGAGCAAAGCCGCGGTCCGCAGGTTCCGGCGGGAATACCGATGACCGAATCGCAGCTCAAAAAACTGGGCGGCCGTGAGTTACGAGCACTAGGCAAGTTGATGCCGGGCGAAGAAGAGGTGGCAGAGAATCCACGCGCCCGTAGTTCAGTGCTGCGTATTGCAGAGAGGACGAACGCATGATCGGCAGAGTGACAGAGGCCTTAAGCAAGGTTAAAGGGTCGATTGGAAGCAACGAGCGCCATGCTTTGCCTGGCGTGATCGGGGACGACCTTCTGCGGTTTGGGAAACTGCCACTCTGCCTGTTCATTTGCATCATTATTACGGCGATTACCGTGGTCACCACCGCGCACCACACGCGCCTGCTGACCGCGCAGCGTGAACAACTGGTTCTGGAACGCGACGCCCTAGACATTGAATGGCGCAACCTGATCCTCGAAGAGAACGCGCTCGGCGATCACAGTCGGGTTGAGCGGATCGCGACCGAGAAGTTGCAGATGCAGCACGTCGATCCATCCCAAGAAAATATCGTTGTACAGAAATAAGGATTATTGCGACGGATGAAAGCAGCGCCAAAAACGCCTAAAGCAAAACGTCAGGAAGAACAGGCCAACTTTATCAGTTGGCGTTTTGCGTTGCTGTGCGGCTGTATTCTACTGGCGCTGGCTTTTCTGCTGGGGCGGGTTGCCTGGCTACAGGTAGTCAGCCCGGACATGCTGGTGCGCCAGGGCGATATGCGTTCTCTGCGCGTACAGGAAGTATCCACCGCGCGCGGGATGATTACCGACCGCTCCGGTCGTCCGCTTGCGGTCAGCGTGCCGGTGAAGGCTATCTGGGCCGATCCAAAAGAACTTCATGATGCCGGCGGGGTAACCCTGGATACGCGCTGGAAGGCGCTGGCGGATGCCCTCAATATGCCGCTGGATCAGCTGGCGACGCGCATCAATACCAATCCGCGGATGCGTTTCATCTATCTGGCGCGTCAGGTTAACCCTGACATGGCCGACTACATCAAAAAACTGAAGCTGCCGGGCATTCATCTACGTGAAGAATCCCGTCGTTACTACCCTTCCGGGGAAGTGACCGCTCACCTCATCGGCTTTACCAACGTCGACAGCCAGGGGATTGAAGGGGTCGAAAAGAGCTTTGATAAATGGCTTACCGGCCAGCCGGGCGAGCGTATCGTGCGTAAAGACCGCTATGGCCGGGTAATTGAAGACATCTCTTCCACCGACAGCCAGGCGGCGCACAACCTGGCGCTGAGCATCGACGAGCGTCTGCAGGCGCTCGTCTATCGTGAGCTGAACAACGCCGTGGCCTTTAACAAAGCCGAGTCCGGCAGCGCGGTGTTAGTGGACGTGAACACCGGCGAAGTGCTGGCGATGGCCAACAGCCCGTCCTACAACCCAAACAACTTTGCCGGCACGGCGAAAGACACCATGCGTAACCGCGCCATCACCGACGTGTTCGAACCGGGTTCGACGGTGAAGCCGATGGTGGTGATGACGGCGCTGCAGCGCGGTATCGTCAACGAAAATACCGTGCTCAATACCGTGCCTTATCGAATTAACGGCCACGAAATTAAAGACGTGGCGCGCTACAGCGAATTGACCCTGACCGGGGTACTACAGAAGTCGAGTAACGTCGGTGTTTCTAAGCTGGCGTTAGCGATGCCGTCCTCAGCGTTAGTAGATACTTACTCACGTTTTGGGCTTGGAAAGGCGACCAATTTGGGGTTGGTCGGAGAACGCAGTGGCTTATATCCTCAAAAACAACGGTGGTCTGACATAGAGAGGGCCACCTTTTCTTTCGGCTACGGGCTAATGGTAACCCCGTTACAGTTAGCGCGAGTCTACGCAACGATTGGCAGCTACGGCATCTATCGCCCGCTGTCGATTACCAAAGTTGATCCACCGGTTCCGGGCGAACGTGTCTTCCCGGAATCACTCGTTCGTACCGTCGTTCATATGATGGAAAGCGTGGCGCTGCCTGGCGGCGGCGGCGTGAAGGCGGCGATCAAAGGCTATCGCATCGCGATTAAAACCGGTACGGCGAAAAAAGTGGGGCCGGATGGCCGCTACATCAACAAATATATTGCTTACACCGCAGGCGTTGCGCCCGCCAGCCATCCGCGCTTTGCGCTGGTGGTGGTGATCAACGACCCGCAGGCAGGTAAATACTACGGTGGCGCCGTTTCCGCGCCGGTGTTCGGTGCCATCATGGGCGGCGTATTGCGCACCATGAACATCGAGCCGGATGCGCTGGCAACGGGCGAAAAAAGTGAATTTGTAATTAATCAAGGCGAGGGAACAGGTGGCAGATCGTAATTTGCGCGACCTTCTCGCTCCATGGGTGCCAAACGCACCGGAGCGCATTCTGCGAGAGATGACGCTGGACAGCCGGGTGGCTGCTTCCGGCGATCTCTTTATCGCGGTACAGGGTCATCAGGCGGACGGGCGTCGTTATATCCCGCAGGCGATAGCGCAAGGTGTGGCTGCCATTATTGCTGAAGCCCAGGGCGAAGCTAAAGACGGTGAGATCCGTGAAATGCACGGCGTGCCGGTTATCTACCTGAGCCAGCTTAACGAACGCTTATCGGCGCTGGCCGGGCGTTTTTATCATCAGCCGTCGCAGCAGCTGCGTCTGGTGGGCGTGACCGGTACCAACGGCAAAACCACCACCACCCAGCTTCTGGCGCAATGGGCGAAACTGCTCGGCGAAACCAGCGCGGTGATGGGGACCGTCGGCAACGGCCTGCTGGATAAAGTGGTGCCGAGCGAAAACACCACCGGTTCTGCGGTCGATGTTCAGCACGTGCTTTCCGGTCTGGTCGAGCAGGGGGCAACCTTCGGCGCGATGGAAGTCTCTTCCCACGGGCTGGTGCAGCACCGCGTGGCGGCCCTGCAGTTTGCTGCCTCGGTATTTACCAACCTGAGCCGCGACCACCTCGACTACCATGGCGACATGGCGCACTACGAAGCGGCGAAATGGCTGCTGTACTCCACCCACCATTGCGGCCAGGCCATCGTCAACGCTGACGATGAAGTCGGTCGTCGCTGGCTGGCGAAGCTGCCGGACGCGGTGGCGGTGTCGATGGAAGATCATATCAATCCGAACTGCCACGGCCGCTGGCTGAAGGCCACCGCGGTCAACTATCACGACAGCGGCGCCACCATCCAGTTTGACTCCAGCTGGGGCAACGGTGAAATCGAAAGCCGCCTGATGGGCGCCTTTAACGTTAGCAACCTCCTGTTGGCGCTGGCCACGCTGCTGGCGCTGGGCTATCCGCTGGCCGATCTGCTGAAAACTGCGGCGCGTTTACAGCCGGTATGCGGCCGTATGGAAGTGTTCAGCGCGCCCGGTAAACCGGCGGTGGTGGTGGATTATGCCCATACCCCTGACGCGCTGGAAAAAGCACTGCAGGCCGCGCGCCTGCACTGCAGCGGCAAGCTGTGGTGCGTCTTCGGCTGCGGCGGCGACCGTGACAAAGGCAAGCGTCCGCTGATGGGGGCGATTGCAGAAGAGTTCGCCGATATTGTGGTCGTCACTGACGACAACCCGCGTACCGAAGAACCGCGGGCGATTATCAACGATATTCTGGCCGGCATGCTCGATGCAGGTCATGCAAAAGTGATGGAAGGCCGTGCGGAAGCGGTGACCAACGCCGTGATGCAGGCGCAGGAGAACGACGTGGTGCTGGTGGCGGGTAAAGGCCATGAAGATTACCAGATCGTCGGTAACCGTCGTCTGGATTATTCCGACCGCGTCACCGTCGCGCGTCTGCTGGGAGCGGTAGCATGATTCGCTTTACGTTAAGCCAGCTCGCCGCGATCGCCCATGGCGAACGGCAGGGTAGCGATATCGCTATCGACGAGGTGACCACCGACACCCGTAAAGTCACAGCGGGCTGCCTGTTTGTGGCGCTAAAAGGCGAGCGTTTCGACGCCCATGATTTTGCCGAACAGGCAAAAGCGGCAGGCGCCGGCGCGCTGCTGGTGAGCCGTCCGCTGGCCTGCGATCTCCCGCAGGTGATCGTGAAAGATACCCGGCAGGCTTTCGGCGAGTTAGCCGCCTGGGTCCGTCAGCAGGTGCCGACCCGCGTCGTCGCCCTGACCGGCTCGTCCGGTAAAACCTCGGTCAAAGAGATGACCGCGGCGATCCTCAGCCAGTGTGGCAATACGCTGTATACCGCCGGCAACCTGAACAACGATATCGGCGTACCGATGACTCTGCTGCGTCTGACCAAAGAACATCAGTACGCGGTGATTGAGCTCGGCGCTAACCACCAGGGCGAAATCGCCTGGACCGTCAGCCTGACGCGTCCTGAAGCGGCGCTGGTCAACAACCTTGCCGCCGCGCACCTTGAAGGTTTCGGCTCGCTGGCGGGCGTGGCGAAGGCGAAGGGCGAAATCTATACCGGTCTGCCGGAAAACGGCATCGCCATTCTCAATGCCGACAACAACGACTGGCTGAACTGGCAGGCAGTGATTGGCGATCGCAAAGTGTGGCGCTTCTCACCGAATGCGGCCAACAGCGATTTCACTGCGACTAACGTGCAGATCACCAGCCACGGCACCGAATTTACGCTGCAGACTCCAACCGGTAACGTTGATGTACTGCTGCCGCTGCCGGGACGCCACAACATCGCTAACGCGCTGGCGGCGACCTCGCTGGCGATGGCGGTAGGCGCCGATCTGGCGGCGGTGAAAGCCGGTCTGGCGCAGCTGCAGGCCGTTCCGGGACGTCTGTTCCCGATCCGCCTGACCGAGAGCCAGCTGCTGCTGGATGACTCCTATAACGCTAACGTCGGTTCGATGACCGCAGCGGTGCAGGTCCTGTCAGAGATGCCGGGCTTCCGGACGATGGTGGTCGGCGATATGGCGGAGCTTGGCGCGGAAAGCGCGGCTTGCCACCGTGAAGTCGGCGAAGCGGCGAAAGCGGCAGGGCTGGATTGCGTTCTCAGCGTCGGCGTCTTGAGCGCGGATATCAGCCGCGCCAGCGGCGTGGGCGAACATTTTAACGATAAAGCCGCCGTGGTGGCTCGCCTGCGCGAGCTGCTGGCGGAGCATAAGATAATGACCATTTTAGTGAAGGGTTCACGTAGTGCCGCCATGGAAGAGGTAGTACGCGCATTACAGGAGACTGGGACATGTTAGTATGGCTGGCCGAACATTTGGTCAAATATTATTCCGGCTTTAACGTCTTTTCGTATCTGACGTTTCGCGCCATCGTCAGCCTGCTGACCGCGCTGTTCATCTCTCTGTGGATGGGCCCGCGCATGATCGCCCGTCTGCAAAAACTCTCCTTCGGCCAGGTGGTTCGTAACGACGGTCCGGAGTCTCATTTCAGTAAGCGCGGTACCCCGACCATGGGGGGGATCATGATCCTCACCGCGATCACCGTGTCGGTGCTGCTGTGGGCTTACCCGTCCAACCCGTACGTCTGGTGTGTGCTGACGGTGCTGATCGGCTACGGCATCATCGGCTTCGTTGATGACTACCGTAAAGTGGTGCGCAAAGACACCAAAGGCCTGATCGCCCGCTGGAAGTACTTCTGGATGTCGGTGATTGCCCTTGGGGTAGCCTTTGCCCTGTATCTGGCGGGGAAAGACACCCCGGCGACCGAGCTGGTGGTGCCGTTCTTTAAAGACGTCATGCCGCAGCTGGGGCTGTTCTATATCCTGCTGGCCTACTTCGTGATCGTCGGCACTGGCAACGCGGTTAACCTGACCGACGGTCTCGACGGCCTGGCGATCATGCCCACCGTCTTCGTCGCGGCGGGTTTTGCGCTGGTGGCGTGGGCGACCGGTAACATGAATTTCGCCAACTACCTGCACATTCCTTATCTGCGCCACGCCGGCGAACTGGTGATCGTCTGTACGGCGATCGTCGGCGCGGGGCTGGGCTTTCTGTGGTTTAACACCTACCCGGCGCAGGTCTTTATGGGCGACGTCGGTTCGCTGGCGCTCGGTGGCGCGCTGGGTATTATCGCCGTGCTGCTGCGTCAGGAATTCCTGCTGGTGATTATGGGCGGCGTTTTCGTGGTGGAGACCCTGTCGGTGATTCTGCAGGTTGGCTCCTTTAAGCTGCGCGGTCAGCGTATCTTCCGCATGGCGCCGATCCACCACCACTATGAACTGAAAGGCTGGCCGGAGCCGCGCGTTATCGTGCGCTTCTGGATTATTTCGCTGATGCTGGTGCTGATTGGCCTGGCGACGCTGAAGGTACGTTAATCATGGCAGATTATCAGGGTAAAAAAGTCGTCATTATTGGGCTGGGCATGACCGGCCTGTCATGCGTGGACTTTTTCATGGCGCGCGGCGTAACCCCGCGCGTGATGGACACCCGCGTCGCGCCTCCCGGGCTGGATAAATTGCCTGAATCGGTCGAATGCCATGTCGGTGGCCTCAATGATACCTGGCTGCTGGCGGCGGATCTGATTGTCGCCAGTCCTGGCATCGCGCTGGCCCATCCTTCGTTAAGCGCGGCGGCAGACGCTGGCGTAGAGATCGTTGGCGATATCGAACTGTTCTGCCGCGAAGCGCAGGCGCCGATCATCGCCATTACCGGCTCGAACGGCAAAAGCACCGTCACCACCCTGGTGGGCGAGATGGCGAAAGCGGCCGGGATTAACGTCGGCGTGGGCGGCAATATCGGCCTGCCGGCGCTGATGCTGCTGGATACCGATCGTGAGCTGTATGTTCTGGAGCTCTCCAGCTTCCAGCTGGAAACCACCTCCAGCCTGCAGGCGGTGGCGGCAACCATCCTCAACGTGACTGAGGACCATATGGACCGCTACCCGCTGGGGCTGCAGCAGTATCGCGCGGCGAAGCTGCGGATTTACGAGAATGCGAAGACCTGCGTGGTCAACGCGGACGATGCGCTCACCATGCCGGTACGCGGCGCGGACGATCGCTGCATCAGCTTTGGTATCGACGTCGGTGACTATCACCTTAACCGTCAGCAGGGCGAGACCTGGCTGCGCGTAAAAGGTGAGAAAGTCCTCAATGTGAAAGAGATGTCTATCACGGGCCAGCATAACTACAGCAACGCCCTGGCGGCGCTGGCGCTGGCCGATGCCGCGGGTCTGCCGCGTGCCAGCAGCCTGAAGGCGCTGACCACCTTTACCGGCCTGGCGCATCGCTTCCAGCTGGTGCTGGATCACAACGGCGTGCGCTGGATTAACGACTCGAAGGCAACCAACGTCGGCAGTACCGAGGCGGCGCTGAACGGCCTGCAGCTTGATGGCACGCTGTATCTGCTGCTGGGCGGCGACGGCAAGTCCGCTGATTTCACTCCGCTGAAGCGCTACCTTGGCGGCGATCGTATCCGTCTGTACTGCTTTGGTCGCGACGGCGCCGAGCTCGCCGAGCTGCGTCCTGAGGTGGCGGTACAAACTGAAACCATGGAGCAGGCGATGCGTCAGATAGCGCCCCTGGTGAAGGCGGGCGATATGGTTCTCCTGTCGCCAGCCTGCGCCAGCCTGGATCAGTTTAAGAACTTTGAACAACGGGGCGAGATGTTTGCCCGCCTGGCGAAGGAGTTAGGTTGATGCGTTTCTCTCTCCCACGCCTGAGAATGCCGCAGCTGAGCTTGCCTCGGTTGAGACTGCCGCGACTGCCGGGGATGTTTATCTTCGCCTGGCTGTTCGCCGCGCTGAAAGGCTGGGTGATGGGCTCGCGCCCAAAAGATAACGACAGTCTGGTGATGTATGACCGGATGCTGCTGTGGCTGACCTTCGGCCTGGCGGCGATCGGCTTTATTATGGTGACCTCGGCATCAATGCCGGTGGGACAGCGCCTGGCGAACGATCCTTTCCTCTTCGCCAAGCGTGACGGCCTGTACATTGTGCTGGCCTTTGTCCTCGCGCTGGTGACGCTGCGCCTGCCGATGGATTTCTGGCAGCGCCACAGTACCGCGATGCTGATCGCCTCGATCGTCATGCTGCTGATCGTGCTGGTGGTGGGTAGCTCGGTAAACGGCGCATCGCGCTGGATCGCCCTCGGTCCGCTGCGCATCCAGCCGGCGGAGTTCACCAAGCTGTCGCTGTTCTGCTACATCGCCAACTATCTGGTGCGCAAAGCCGACGAAGTGCGCAACAACCTGCGCGGCTTCTTAAAACCGATGGGCGTGATTTTCGTACTGGCCATCCTGCTGCTGGCGCAGCCTGACCTCGGTACGGTGGTGGTGCTGTTCGTCACCACGCTGGCGATGCTTTTCCTCGCCGGCGCCAAGCTGTGGCAGTTCATCGCTATTATCGGCATGGGCATATCGGCGGTGGTCCTGTTGATCCTCGCCGAACCGTACCGTATTCGCCGCGTGACCTCCTTCTGGAACCCGTGGGAAGACCCGTTCGGCAGCGGCTATCAGCTGACCCAGTCGCTGATGGCCTTTGGCCGCGGCGAGATGTGGGGGCAGGGACTCGGCAACTCGGTGCAAAAACTGGAGTATTTGCCGGAAGCGCACACTGACTTTATCTTCGCCATCATCGGCGAAGAACTCGGTTATATCGGTGTGGTACTGGCGCTTTTAATGGTATTCTTCGTCGCTTTCCGCGCCATGTCGATTGGCCGAAAAGCGCTGGAGATCGATCATCGCTTCTCCGGCTTCCTCGCCTGTGCGATTGGTATCTGGTTTAGCTTCCAGGCGTTAGTTAACGTCGGGGCGGCGGCGGGGATGCTGCCGACGAAAGGTTTGACGCTGCCGCTGATCAGTTATGGTGGTTCCAGTCTGCTGATTATGTCGACGGCCATCATGTTGTTGTTGCGAATTGATTATGAAACGCGTCTGGAAAAAGCCCAGGCGTTTACACGGGGTGTTCGATGAGCGGTCAGGAAAAGCGGTTGATGGTGATGGCGGGCGGTACCGGCGGGCATGTGTTCCCGGGACTGGCGGTCGCACACTATCTAATGGACCAGGGCTGGCAGGTTCGCTGGCTGGGTACCGCCGATCGTATGGAAGCGGATTTAGTGCCGAAAAACGGCATCGAGATTGATTTTATCCGTATCTCCGGCCTGCGTGGCAAAGGGATTAAAGCACAGCTGCTGGCGCCGGTGCGGATCTTCAACGCCTGGCGTCAGGCGCGGGCGATCATGAAGCGTTTCCAGCCGGACGTGGTGCTGGGTATGGGCGGCTATGTGTCCGGGCCTGGCGGCCTGGCGGCGTGGTCGCTGGGGATCCCGGTGGTCCTCCACGAACAAAACGGCATTGCCGGCCTGACCAACAAATGGCTGGCGAAGATTGCGAAGAAAGTGATGCAGGCGTTTCCCGGCGCCTTTCCGCATGCGGACGTCGTCGGGAATCCGGTGCGCACCGATGTGCTGGCGCTGCCGCTGCCGGGGCAACGTCTGGTAGGCCGTCAGGGGCCGATTCGCGTGCTGGTGGTCGGTGGCTCTCAGGGCGCGCGCGTCCTGAACCAGACCATGCCGCAGGTGGCGGCGAAGCTCGGCGATACGGTGACCATCTGGCATCAGAGCGGTAAAGGCGGCCAGCAAACCGTACAGCAGGCCTATGCCGCCGCGGGGCAGTCGCAGCATAAAGTGACGGAATTTATTGATGATATGGCCGCGGCGTATGCCTGGGCAGATGTTGTGGTATGCCGTTCCGGCGCCCTGACGGTTAGCGAAATCGCGGCTGCGGGCTTACCGGCGCTGTTTGTACCGTTCCAGCACAAAGATCGTCAGCAGTACTGGAATGCGCTGCCGCTGGAAAAAGCCGGCGCGGCGAAAATTCTCGAACAGCCGGCGTTCACGGTTGAGGCGGTAGCCTCTACTCTGGCGAGCTGGGATCGGGAAACCTTGCTGGATATGGCGGAACGAGCGCGTGGCGCTTCGATTCCGGACGCTACCGAGCGGGTAGCAGAAGAGGTCAGCGCCGTAGCTTTGGCGCGCTAATTGCGGTGATTTTCACCGCCCGAATACAGAAGTTGATGGCGTAAAGAATGAATACACAAGATTTGGCAAAACTGCGTTCCATAGTGCCCGAGATGCGTCGCGTCCGGCACATTCACTTTGTCGGCATCGGCGGTGCCGGTATGGGCGGTATTGCCGAAGTGTTGGCTAACGAAGGTTATCAGATCAGCGGCTCCGACCTGGCGCCGAATCCGGTGACCCAGCAGCTGTCGCAGCTTGGCGCCACTATTTATTTCAACCATCGCCCGGAAAACGTGCGCGATGCCAGCGTGGTCGTAGTTTCCAGCGCGATTTCCGCCGATAACCCGGAAATCGTCGCCGCGCACGAGGCGCGTATCCCGGTGATCCGTCGTGCGGAAATGCTGGCGGAGCTGATGCGCTTCCGTCACGGGATCGCCATTGCCGGGACCCATGGCAAAACCACCACCACCGCGATGGTATCCAGTATTTACGCCGAAGCCGGGCTGGACCCGACTTTCGTCAACGGCGGGTTGGTGAAAGCGGCGGGCGTCCATGCGCGCCTCGGCCATAGCCGTTACCTGATTGCGGAAGCGGATGAGAGCGATGCATCGTTCCTGCACCTGCAGCCGATGGTGGCCATTGTTACCAACATCGAAGCCGACCACATGGACACCTACCATGGCGATTTCGAGAATCTGAAGCAGACCTTTATTAACTTCCTGCACAACCTGCCGTTCTATGGACGCGCGGTGATGTGTGTGGATGACCCGGTGATCCGGGAACTGCTGCCGCGCGTCGGCCGGCAGATCACCACCTACGGTTTTAGCGACGACGCCGACGTCCGCGTAGAAGACTACCGTCAGGTTGGAGCGCAGGGGCATTTCCGCCTGGTGCGTCAGGATAAAGAACTGCTGCAGGTGACGCTCAATGCCCCGGGACGCCATAACGCGCTGAACGCGGCGGCGGCGGTCGCCGTGGCGACGGAAGAGGGGATTGACGATCAGGCGATCCTGCGCGCGCTGGAAAGCTTCCAGGGTACCGGCCGTCGTTTCGACTTCCTTGGCGAATATCCGCTGACGGAAGTCAACGGCAAAGCGGGCAGCGCGATGCTGATCGATGACTATGGCCACCACCCGACGGAAGTCGACGCCACTATCAAAGCGGCGCGTGCCGGCTGGCCGGATAAAAATCTGGTGATGGTATTCCAGCCGCACCGTTATACCCGTACTCGCGATCTGTACGATGATTTCGCCAACGTGCTGACCCAGGTCGATGCGCTGCTGATGCTCGATGTCTACCCGGCAGGCGAAGCGCCGATCCCGGGTGCCGACAGCCGCTCGCTGTGCCGTACAATCCGTGGTCGCGGTAAAGTTGACCCGATTCTGGTGTCCGACCCGACGCAGGCCGCGGCGATGCTGGCGTCGGTGCTGACCGGCAACGATTTAGTGCTGGTGCAGGGGGCCGGAAACATTGGAAAAATCGCCCGTCACCTGGCTGAAATCAAACTGATCCCGCAAAAAACGGAGGAGGAGCGCCATGGCTGATAAAATCGCGGTGCTTTTCGGTGGAACCTCCGCTGAACGTGAAGTGTCGCTGAATTCAGGCGCCGCGGTGCTGGCCGGGCTGCGTAAAGCCGGGGTGGATGCCCATCCGGTTGACCCGCGCGATGTCGATATTACCCAGTTGAAAAAGCTGGGCTTTAAGAAAGCGTTTATTGCCCTCCACGGTCGCGGCGGGGAAGATGGCACGCTGCAGGGGGTGCTGGATCTGATCCAGCTGCCTTATACCGGCAGCGGCGTGATGGCTTCGGCGATTTCAATGGATAAACTGCGCAGCAAATGGCTGTGGCAGGGGGCCGGATTACCGGTCGCGCCGTGGGTGGCGCTGACCCGCGCCCAGTTTAGCGCCGGATTGTCTGCTGATGTCGAACAGCAGATTGCGGCGCTGGGTCTGCCGCTCATCATCAAGCCCAGCCGCGAAGGCTCCAGCGTTGGGATGTCGAAAGTCAGCGAAAGCTGTGATTTAGCAAGTGCACTGGCGTTGGCTTTTCAGCATGATGATGAAGTTTTAGTCGAAAAATGGCTCAGTGGGCCGGAATTTACCGTCGCCATCGTCGGTGAAGAAATTTTACCGTCAATACGTATCCAGACGGCTGGAACCTTCTATGATTATGAGGCGAAGTATCTCTCTGATGAGACGCAATATTTCTGCCCAGGATTGGAGGATCCAGCGCGTGAGTCAGCCATTCAAAGCCTGGTGCTTAAAGCCTGGAATGTTCTGGGTTGCAAAGGCTGGGGCCGTATTGACGTCATGCTGGACAGCGATGGCCAGTTTTATCTGCTGGAAGCGAATACTTCTCCGGGCATGACCAGCCATAGCCTTGTACCGATGGCGGCGCGTCAGGCAGGAATGAGCTTCTCCCAGCTTGTTGTACGAATTCTGGACCTGGCGGGGTGATATGTCGCAGGCTGCGCTGAATACGCGGAACCATGAAGAGGACGTTTCTTCTTCGCGTCGGAGTAATGGAACGCGGCTGGCAGGGATCGTTTTCCTGCTGGCGGTGCTGTTTACCGTGCTGGTCAGCGGGTGGATGGTTCTTGGCTGGATGGAGGACGCGCAGCGTTTACCGCTGTCGAAGATGGTGGTGACCGGCGAGCGTCACTATACGCGCAATGATGACATCCGCCAGGCGATCCTGGCGCTGGGTTCGCCGGGCACCTTTATGACTCAGGACGTGAACATCATTCAGAGTCAGATTGAACGTCTGCCGTGGATTAAGCAGGCGAGCGTCCGAAAGCAGTGGCCCGATGAATTGAAGATTCATCTGGTTGAATATGTGCCGATTGCGCGCTGGAATGATCAACATATGGTGGATGCAGAGGGAAATGCCTTCAGCGTGCCGGCGGATCGCACCAGCAAACAGAATTTACCGATGTTATACGGCCCGGAAGGCAGCGAGAACGAAGTGCTGCAAGGGTATCGTGACATGGGGCAGGTGCTGGCAAAGGATAAATTCACGTTGAAAGTGGCGGCGATGACCGCCCGTCGCTCCTGGCAGTTGACGCTTAATAATGACATTAAGCTCAACCTTGGTCGTGGCGACACCATGAAACGGCTTCAGCGCTTTATGGAACTCTACCCGGTTCTTCAGCAGCAGGCGCAGACCGACGGCAAACGGATTAGCTACGTTGATTTGCGTTATGACTCGGGTGCGGCAGTGGGCTGGGTACCTGCTCCCGCAGAGGAAACTAATCAACAACAGAATCAGGCACAGGCAGAACAACAATGATCAAGGCGACGGACAGAAAACTGGTAGTTGGACTGGAGATTGGCACCGCCAAGGTGGCCGCTTTAGTAGGGGAAGTTCTGCCCGACGGCATGATTAATATCATCGGCGTGGGCAGTTGCCCATCGCGTGGTATGGATAAAGGCGGTGTGAACGACCTCGAGTCGGTGGTGAAATGCGTACAGCGCGCCATCGACCAGGCCGAACTGATGGCGGATTGCCAGATTTCATCAGTTTATTTGGCTCTTTCGGGTAAACATATAAGCTGTCAGAATGAAATCGGGATGGTACCGATTTCGGAAGAAGAAGTGACGCTGGACGACGTCGAAAACGTGGTCCATACCGCGAAGTCGGTTCGCGTCCGCGATGAGCATCGCGTCCTGCACGTGATTCCGCAGGAATACGCCATTGACTACCAGGAAGGGATTAAAAACCCGGTTGGGCTGTCCGGCGTGCGCATGCAGGCGAAGGTGCATCTGATTACCTGCCATAACGATATGGCGAAAAACATTGTTAAAGCGGTGGAACGTTGTGGTCTGAAAGTTGACCAACTTATTTTCGCCGGTTTAGCGGCCAGTTATTCCGTATTAACAGAAGACGAACGTGAGCTGGGCGTCTGCGTGGTGGATATTGGTGGTGGTACAATGGATATCGCCGTCTATACCGGCGGCGCGCTGCGTCACACCAAAGTGATCCCGTACGCGGGCAACGTGGTGACCAGCGATATCGCCTATGCCTTCGGGACGCCGCCGAGCGACGCCGAAGCCATCAAGGTTCGTCACGGTTGCGCATTGGGTTCCATCGTCGGTAAAGACGAAAACGTCGAAGTACCGAGCGTAGGCGGACGGCCGCCGCGTAGCCTGCAACGTCAGACGCTGGCTGAGGTGATTGAACCGCGCTATACCGAACTGCTTAATCTGGTCAATGAAGAGATCCTGCAGCTGCAGGAACAGCTCCGCCAGCAGGGGGTGAAACACCATCTGGCGGCGGGGATTGTGTTAACCGGCGGCGCGGCGCAAATTGAAGGTCTGGCGGCCTGTGCGCAGCGCGTGTTCCATACCCAGGTGCGCATTGGCGCGCCGCTGAACATCACCGGTTTAACGGACTATGCCCAGGAGCCGTATTATTCGACGGCGGTGGGGCTGCTGCACTACGGAAAAGAGTCACATCTGAGTGGTGAAGCGGAAGTCGAAAAACGCGTGACGGCGTCGGTGGGCTCGTGGATTAAGCGACTCAACAGCTGGCTGCGAAAAGAGTTTTAATTTTTTAAGAGAACGCAGACAATTAGCGTTCTCAGGCGACAGGCACAAGACGGAGAGAAACTATGTTTGAACCTATGGAACTGACCAACGACGCGGTGATTAAAGTCATCGGCGTCGGTGGCGGCGGCGGTAATGCCGTTGAACACATGGTGCGCGAGCGCATTGAGGGTGTTGAATTCTTCGCGGTGAACACCGATGCGCAGGCGCTGCGTAAAACGGCTGTTGGCCAGACTATCCAGATCGGTAGCGGTATTACCAAAGGTCTGGGCGCTGGCGCGAACCCGGAAGTCGGCCGTAATGCGGCGGACGAAGACCGTGAAGCGCTGCGTGCGGCCCTTGATGGCGCAGACATGGTGTTCATCGCGGCAGGCATGGGCGGCGGTACCGGTACCGGCGCGGCGCCTGTTGTTGCCGAAGTGGCTAAGGATCTGGGGATCCTCACCGTTGCGGTGGTCACTAAGCCGTTTAATTTTGAAGGTAAGAAGCGCATGGCGTTTGCTGAGCAGGGGATCACCGAGCTGTCCAAGCACGTTGACTCACTGATCACCATCCCAAACGACAAGCTGCTGAAAGTACTTGGCCGCGGTATTTCTCTGCTTGACGCGTTCGGCGCGGCAAACGACGTCCTCAAAGGCGCGGTGCAGGGTATCGCTGAACTGATCACCCGTCCGGGTCTGATGAACGTTGACTTCGCGGACGTCCGTACCGTGATGTCTGAAATGGGCTACGCGATGATGGGCTCCGGCGTGGCGAGCGGTGAAGACCGTGCGGAAGAAGCGGCTGAAATGGCCATCTCTTCTCCGCTGCTGGAAGATATCGACCTGTCCGGTGCGCGCGGCGTGCTGGTTAACATCACCGCGGGCTTCGACCTGCGTCTGGATGAGTTCGAAACCGTGGGTAACACTATCCGCGCATTTGCCTCGGATAACGCCACCGTGGTTATCGGTACCTCTCTGGACCCGGATATGAACGACGAACTGCGCGTCACCGTAGTGGCGACCGGTATCGGCATGGACAAGCGTCCGGAAATTACCCTGGTGACCAACAAACAGGTTCAGCAGCCGGTGATGGATCGCTACCAGCAGCACGGTATGTCCCCGCTGACGCAAGAGCAGAAGCCGGCGGCAAAAGTGGTGAACGACAATACGCCGCAAACCGCGAAAGAGCCGGATTATCTGGATATCCCAGCCTTCCTGCGTAAGCAAGCCGATTAAGAATCGACTGGAAGTTGGGCATCTGCGCTCTTTGTGCTAAACTGGCCTCCCGATAGTGGTGTACACTTCGGTTGGATAGGTAAATTGGCGAGATTATACGATGATCAAACAAAGGACTCTTAAACGTATCGTTCAGGCGACTGGTGTCGGTTTGCATACCGGCAAGAAAGTCACACTGACGTTACGCCCTGCGCCGGCAAATACCGGGGTCATCTATCGTCGCACCGACTTGAATCCACCGGTAGATTTTCCGGCTGATGCCAAATCTGTGCGTGATACCATGCTCTGTACTTGCCTGGTTAATGAGCATGACGTGCGGATTTCTACGGTTGAACACCTGAACGCCGCATTGGCTGGCCTGGGTATCGACAACATTATTGTTGAAGTCGATGCACCGGAAATCCCGATTATGGACGGCAGTGCGGCTCCGTTCGTTTATCTGTTGCTGGACGCCGGCATCGATGAACTGAACTGCGCCAAGAAATTTGTACGTATCAAAGAGACGGTTCGCGTCGAAGATGGCGACAAATGGGCTGAATTCAAACCGTACAATGGTTTTTCGCTGGACTTCACCATCGATTTTAACCATCCGGCGATTGATGCCAGCACCCAGCGCTATACGCTGAACTTCTCGGCCGATGCGTTCATGCGTCAGATTAGCCGTGCGCGTACCTTCGGTTTCATGCGCGATATCGAATATCTGCAGTCCCGTGGCCTGTGCCTGGGCGGCAGCTTCGATTGTGCCATCGTTGTTGACGATTATCGCGTACTGAACGAAGACGGTCTGCGCTTTGAAGACGAATTTGTTCGCCACAAAATGCTGGATGCGATCGGTGACCTGTTTATGTGTGGTCACAACATTATCGGCGCATTCACGGCGTACAAATCGGGTCACGCGTTGAACAACAAACTGCTGCAGGCTGTTCTGGCAAAACAGGAAGCCTGGGAGTATGTGACCTTCGAAGACGACGCAAAATTGCCAATGGCGTTCCGCGCACCGTCGATGGTTCTGGCGTAAGCCTGACCATTCAGTAAATTCGACTGGTAACCTGGTACTCTCTCCGACCAGGGAACCAGTCGTTTTTCTTTTATAGCCTCTTCCCGTTATTTTTCGCTGCGATCGCTGGGTAATAATTAGCGCGCGTTCGCTGCTTTATTAAGCGTTTTCCCCGGGCAACGGCCTTCATTCATGCTGCCTCAGCGCGCTATTAATGTTAGTATTTGAGCGCAAAATTATTTCTCCGGGTTGCTTTACCCCGTGGACATCAGGTTGTCCTGCGAAAAACGTCAATAAAGAGACAGCCTGAACGACGACGGGTATACCAAAGAAAGGTAATGAACGTGAGTGGATTGCTGACGCGCTGGCGACAGTTTGGCAGACGGTATTTTTGGCCGCATCTCCTGTTGGGGATGGTCGCGGCAAGCCTCGGCCTGCCTGCGCTAAGCAACGGCCATGCGACCGCGACGCCAGCAAAGGCGACCGCCAGCAACCACAACCCGAGTAAAGTTAATTTCTCCCAGCTGGCGCTGCTGGAGACGAATCGCCGGCCCAACTTTACCGTCGACTACTGGCATCAGCATGCCATTCGCACCGTTATTCGTCATCTCTCTTTCGCCATGGCGCCGCAGGCGTTGCCGGTGGCGGAAGAAGCGTCTCCGCTGCAGGCGCAGCATCTGGCGCTGCTCGACACGCTCAGCGCGCTGCTGACGCAGGACAGTACGCCGCCGGTAGTGATCCGCCAGGCGGCGTATATCCCTTCCTCATATTCTGCCTTCCGCGTCAGCGCCTGGATAAGCCAGGTAGCGGGGATCCGCGCAGGCCCTCAACGTCTCAGCTGAAAATAACCACGGACCATCCTATTTTTTGTGACTCCGCACCGCGGGGCGTTTGAGATTTTATTATGCTTATTAAAATGTTAACTAAGGTTTTCGGCAGCCGTAACGACCGTACGCTGCGTCGTATGCGCAAAGTCGTCAATATCATCAACGGTATGGAACCGGCGATGGAAAAACTCTCTGATGACGAGCTGAAAGCGAAAACCGCTGAATTCCGCGCGCGCCTGGAAAAAGGCGAAGTGCTGGAAAACCTGATCCCTGAAGCGTTCGCCGTCGTTCGCGAAGCCAGTAAGCGTGTGTTCGGCATGCGCCACTTCGACGTCCAGCTGCTGGGCGGTATGGTGCTTAACGATCGCTGCATCGCCGAGATGCGTACCGGTGAAGGTAAAACCCTGACCGCGACCCTGCCGGCCTACCTCAATGCGCTGACCGGCAAAGGCGTTCACGTGGTGACCGTCAACGACTATCTGGCGCAGCGTGACGCCGAAAATAACCGCCCGCTGTTTGAATTCCTGGGCATGACGGTTGGCATCAACATGTCCGGCCTGCCGGCGCCGGCGAAGCGTGAAGCCTACGCTGCCGATATCACCTATGGCACCAACAACGAATACGGCTTCGACTACCTGCGCGACAACATGGCCTTCAGCCCGGAAGAGCGCGTTCAGCGTAAACTGCACTATGCGCTGGTGGATGAGGTGGACTCCATCCTGATCGATGAGGCGCGTACGCCGCTGATCATTTCCGGCCCAGCGGAAGACAGCTCTGAAATGTACCGTAAGGTCAACAAGATCATTCCGCACCTGATCCGTCAGGAAAAAGAAGATTCGGACACCTTCACCGGCGAAGGCCACTTCTCAGTGGATGAAAAAGCGCGTCAGGTTAACCTGACCGAACGTGGTCTGGTGCTGATTGAAGAGCTGCTGGTACAGGAAGGCATTATGGATGAAGGTGAGTCCCTGTACTCCCCGACCAATATTATGCTGATGCACCACGTCACCGCCGCGCTGCGCGCCCATGCGCTGTTCACCCGCGACGTTGACTACATTGTTAAAGATGGCGAAGTTATCATCGTCGATGAGCACACTGGTCGTACAATGCAGGGCCGGCGCTGGTCCGATGGTCTGCACCAGGCCGTTGAGGCCAAAGAGGGCGTGGAGATCCAGAACGAGAACCAGACTCTGGCCTCTATCACCTTCCAGAACTATTTCCGTCTGTATGAGAAACTGGCGGGGATGACCGGTACCGCCGATACTGAAGCCTTTGAATTCAGCTCTATCTATAAGCTGGATACCGTGGTCGTGCCGACCAACCGTCCGATGATCCGTAAAGACATGGCGGATCTGGTCTATATGACCGAAGCGGAAAAAATTCAGGCGATTATCGAAGATATCAAAACCCGTACCGCAGCCGGTCAGCCGGTGTTGGTGGGGACAATCTCGATCGAAAAATCGGAAGTGGTTTCCCGTGAGCTGACCAAAGCCGGCATTAAGCACAACGTTCTGAACGCCAAGTTCCATGCCAGCGAAGCGGATATCGTCGCTCAGGCAGGCTATCCTTCCGCGGTGACCATCGCTACCAACATGGCGGGCCGTGGTACCGATATTATGCTCGGCGGTAGCTGGCAGGCGGAAGTCGCGGCGCTGGAAAATCCAACGCCTGAGCAGATTGAAAAAATCAAAGCCGACTGGCAGGTGCGCCACGATGCGGTACTGGCCGCAGGCGGCCTGCACATTATCGGTACCGAGCGTCATGAATCACGCCGTATCGATAACCAGCTGCGCGGCCGTGCCGGTCGTCAGGGGGATGCCGGTTCTTCCCGCTTCTACCTGTCGATGGAAGACGCCCTGATGCGTATCTTCGCCTCCGATCGCGTTTCCGGCATGATGCGTAAACTGGGGATGAAACCCGGCGAAGCCATTGAGCACCCGTGGGTCACCAAGGCTATCGCCAACGCGCAGCGTAAAGTTGAGAGCCGTAACTTCGATATTCGTAAACAGTTGCTGGAATATGATGATGTGGCCAACGACCAGCGCCGGGCGATTTACACCCAGCGTAACGAACTGCTGGACGTGTCTGACGTCAGCGAAACCATCAACAGCATCCGCGAAGACGTGTTTAAGGCGACTATCGATGCCCATATTCCGCCGCAGTCGCTGGAGGAGATGTGGGATATCGAAGGCCTGCAGGAGCGTCTGAAAAACGACTTCGACCTCGACCTGCCAATCAAAGAGTGGCTGGATAAAGAGCCGGAGCTGCATGAAGAGACCCTGCGCGAACGTATTCTGCAGAGCGCGGTAGAGACCTACCAGCGTAAAGAGGAAGTGGTCGGCGCTGAAATGATGCGCCACTTCGAGAAAGGCGTGATGCTCCAGACTCTGGATTCACTGTGGAAAGAACATCTGGCGGCGATGGACTACCTGCGCCAGGGTATCCACCTGCGCGGCTATGCGCAGAAAGATCCGAAGCAGGAGTACAAGCGCGAATCGTTCTCTATGTTTGCCGCGATGCTGGAGTCACTGAAGTATGAAGTGATCAGCACCCTGAGCAAAGTGCAGGTGCGGATGCCGGAAGAAGTCGAGGCGATGGAGCAGCAACGTCGTGAAGAGGCCGAGCGCCTGGCGCAGATGCAGCAGCTCAGCCATCAGAGCGATGATGAAGCCGCTGCACAGGATCTGGCGGCACAAACCGGCGAACGTAAAGTGGGGCGTAACGATCCTTGCCCGTGCGGTTCCGGTAAAAAATACAAACAGTGCCATGGCCGTCTGAGCTAAGGGCTGATAAAAAAACAAAGGCGCAGAGTTCTGCGCCTTTTTTATGAGGCTGATTCAATGAAAAAACTGCAAATCGCCGTAGGGATAATTCGCAATCCAGAAGGCGACATCTTTATTACCCAGCGCGCCGCGGATGCCCATATGGCGAATAAGCTGGAGTTCCCGGGCGGGAAGATTGAATCTGATGAAACGCCGGAGCAGGCGTTGATCCGCGAGCTGCAGGAAGAGGTGGGAATTACGGCCACTACCTTTTCACTATTTGATAAGCTGGAGTATCAGTTCCCCGATCGCCACATTACGCTGTGGTTTTTCCTCGTGGAAAGTTGGGAAGGCGAGCCCTGGGGTAAAGAGGGGCAGCCGGGACAGTGGATGACGCGGCAGGCGCTGGATCCGGAAGCGTTTCCCCCGGCGAATGAACCGGTTATCCGCAAACTTATCGCCCAGGGCTGAACCCCAGGTTGGGAGGCTAACCCAACTGGCGTTGGGTTAGCGTGCCGTCAAATCAGGGCTGCTGTTCGCTCCAGTCATCGCTGTCGGAGAGATCGCCCGCGCTGGGGATGCGCTTCTCCTCTGCTGCCCATTCTCCCAAATCGATCAGCTGGCAGCGTTTGCTACAAAACGGACGATAGGGGCTTTGTTCGCCCCATACCACGTTTTTGCCGCAGGTCGGACAATTGACGATAGTCTCTTCTGACATGTTATCTCCTTAACAGCAGGCCAGTTCAAAATCAAAGCGCTCCGGCACGATCCCATACTCACTGTCCAGCGGCAGGAAGCGGATGGCGAAACGGCTCTTATGGCCAGAGATCTGCGGATAAAGCTGGTGGGCCAGATCGAGACGCAGGCGCAGCAGATCGGCATCTTCGCCATTATCCTGATAAAAGCCATTGAGGCTGGTCTGTTTGCGAAACTGTCCGGAGTTACGAATCAGATCGAGGATCAGGCTCAGGGACTGGACCAATGGATCGAGGCTGGCAAGCCAGCTGGCCACCTGCTCGTCACGATGCGCCTGCGGCATATGGAGCCAGATATGCAGGGTCGGTAAATCGAAGCTGCAGCAGCCGCCAGGGATACTCAGGCGCTGGCGCACTAGCGCAATCAGGCGATCTTCACGCAGAAACTGACCAATGCGCGGCGCGGCCATCAGGGTGCTGGAAGACTGCTTGAGCTGCTGGCGCAGCGCGTTAATGCGCTCCTGATCGACTCCCGGCACTTCTGCCCAGGACTGGAGCTTACGCTGCTGGCGCTCCAGCTCTTTGACCAGATCGGTACGCACCTCGCCGCGCTCCAGGACATCCAGCAGATCGCCGGCGTTACGGAAAAAATGGAGCGCATCGGCATGGCTGGCAATCATCGGATGGAAAGCCATTTGCTGGATCAGAAATTCGATGCGCAACCAGGTGCGCATTTTCTCATTAAGAGGATGTTCAAACAGAACGGGGGTATGCATTACGAGTTTTCCTGTGAGGCGGCCTGCAATGCCAGCGTTAAGTACTTTTCGTGCAGGCGGGCAACATCCGATGCCACTGCATCCGGCGTGCCAGTGTTTTCAATAACATCGTCCGCGATGGCCAGGCGCTGCTCGCGCGTGGCCTGGGCGGCAAGAATATGTTCAGCATGTTCGCGGCTGACCTTATCGCGCAGCATGGTGCGTTCGATTTGCGTCTCTTTTGGCACATCGACGACCAGTACGCGATCGGCCTGGCTGGACAGGCGGTTTTCGACCAGCAAAGGTACGACCCAGAGGAGATAAGGGGAGGTGGCGGCCTGCATCTGGCGGCGCGTTTCCTGCTGGATCAGCGGATGCAACAGCGCGTTGAGCCAGGCTTTTTCCTCCACCTGAGCAAAAATTTTTTCCCGCAGCAGACGGCGGTTTAGCGTGCCGTCGGGGGCAATCATCTGTGGCCCGAAGTGGTCAGCAATGGCCTGGAGCGCCGGGGTGCCAGGTTCGACCACCTGGCGGGCGATAACATCGGCATCGATAACCTTAATCCCGAGCTGCGCGAAGGCGTCGGCGACCGTACTTTTACCGCTGCCAATCCCGCCTGTTAACGCGACTGTGTACCCCATATCTTCTGACCCTGAAACGGATTGCTCGTATTTTTGGTATTCAGACAGCGAGGACGGGCAGTATGCCGGAGAGGCGACAGCGATCTTGTCGTGATGGCACCGTGCCAGCCGGGAGCGCCGTCCGCTATTCTGTTTCTTTTAATCAAGCAAATCAAATGGTTAAAAATAATGCGCTGGCGGGTGGAGATATAAGCGCTTTTTTCTCCATTCACCAGGTAAATTTATACGATTGTAGCGTAAAAAAAGTGAAAATCGCAGTCTTGCGCGGGCCTGATTCGTGCGTATGATAACGTCACTGGAGTTGTGCTCTCACATTAATGCCATTAACCCCAGGAATTCGCACATGCGTATTGAAGAAGATCTGAAGCTTGGTTTCAAAGACGTTCTTATCCGCCCGAAACGCTCTACCCTCAAAAGCCGTTCTGATGTTGAGCTGGAACGTGAATTCACCTTTAAACATTCAGGCCTGACCTGGTCCGGTGTGCCGATTATTGCGGCTAACATGGACACCGTGGGCACCTTCAGCATGGCGAAAGCGCTGGCCACTTTTGGCATTCTGACGGCAGTACACAAGCACTACACCGCGGAAGAATGGCAGGCGTTTGTCCAGAGCGTATCCGCAGACGTTCTCAAGCATGTGATGGTTTCCACCGGTACTTCCGATGCGGATTTTGATAAAACGCAACAGATCCTCTCTCAGAACCCACAATTGAACTTTGTGTGCATTGACGTCGCCAATGGCTACTCTGAACACTTCGTCCAGTTTGTGGCGAAGGCGCGCGAAGCCTGGCCGCAAAAAACCATTATTGCCGGGAACGTGGTCACCGGTGAAATGTGTGAAGAGCTAATCCTCTCCGGCGCCGATATTGTCAAAGTTGGCATTGGCCCGGGCTCCGTCTGCACCACCCGCGTCAAAACCGGTGTCGGCTACCCGCAGCTCTCCGCCGTGATCGAGTGTGCTGATGCCGCACATGGCCTTGGCGGCCAGATCATCAGCGACGGCGGTTGCACCATGCCGGGCGATGTGGCGAAAGCCTTCGGCGGCGGCGCTGATTTCGTGATGCTCGGCGGTATGCTGGCGGGCCACGAAGAGAGCGGCGGGACTGTGGTTGAAGAGAACGGTGAAAAATTCATGCTGTTTTACGGTATGAGCTCCGAATCGGCGATGACCCGCCATGTGGGCGGTGTCGCGAAATACCGCGCGGCGGAAGGGAAAACCGTTAAGCTGCCGCTGCGTGGCCCGGTGGACAATACCGCGCGCGACATTCTCGGCGGCCTGCGCTCTGCCTGCACTTACGTTGGCGCCTCGCGACTGAAAGAGCTGACCAAACGCACCACCTTTATCCGCGTTCAGGAACAAGAGAACCGGGTATTCAATAGCCTGTAACTGGCTGCGCTGGCGCCTGCGCGGTGCCAGCGTTGCTTATCCTCCCGCCCCGCCAATGGCATCGCCCAGATGAAAAACGGGCAAATACATCGCCACCACCAGGAGCCCGACCAGCGAGCCGGTTATCACCAGCATCAGGGGTTCCAGATGCGCAGCCAGACTGTCGGCTCGCTGATGGGTCTGCTCACGATGATGATGCGCCAGGTTTTCCAGCATCTGATCCAGTGCCCCCGCGCTTTCCCCCGTGCGGATGAGCTGCAGACACAGCGGTGTAAAACCGCCGCAGCGGCTTAACGCCTGCCAGATCGGATCCCCCTGAACGATCAGCGCGCGGGCCTGCGCCAGGCGCTGGCGCCACAGCGGGCACGACAGGGTCTCTTCAACGCTTTGCAGCCCCTGTAGAAAGCTGATACCGGCACTTTGGGTTAACGCCAGAACGGTGAATATCAGGCTCAGCTGTTGGCCGCCGATCAGGGGGCCGATGAGAGGGAGCGCGTTAAGCAGTTGCTGGCGACGCAGCAGCCAGTCGGCGCGCTGCCGGACCAGCTGGTTGAGCAGCAGCGGGCTCAGCAGAAAGGCCAGCAGTAACGGCCAGCCGCGGTTCAGCATGTCCCCTGCCGCAATAACCATTCGCGTTAATAACGGCAGCGGCGTATTGAACGTCTGGTAGATGGCAGTGAATTCAGGAAGGACAAAATAGAGCATCCCCAGCACCACCAGCAGCGCCAGTGTGAGCACGATCAGCGGGTAGCGCAGCGCCTTCTTGACCTTGCCGGCGAGCCGCTGCTGCTCCTGCTGCTGGTTGGCCAGCTGCTGGCAGCAAATATCGAGCTTGCCCGTCAGTTCGCCAGTGCTAATCATCGCCAGATACAGTGGCGGAAAAGCCTGCGGCCACTGCGCCAGTGCGGCAGAGAAAGTCACGCCCTGGGCCAGTTCGCGGCCCAGCGCCTCAAGCAGCGCCTGCCACTGCCCATGCGGTTGCTGCTGCGCCAGAAGCGATAACCCTTCCGCCAACGGTAGCCCGGCCTGCAGCAGGGTTGCCAACTGGCGGATTGTTTCGCTGCTGTAGCGCGGGTGCCACAGGCTTTGCTTCACCGTACAGCGGCGTATAGCCAGCGGCAGGATGCGCTGCTGCTGGAGGTGATGCAGCACCTCCGGACGACTGGCTTGCCATAGCATCCCCTGACAAGGAGCGCCTTGCGCATCGACGCCTCGCCAGCGCCAGAGACGCTTAGTCGCCATGGGGGATCCCCAGCACCCGCACCACCTCTTCGAGGCTGGTCAAGCCCTGTTCGATAGCCTGACATCCGCTTTCGAAGAGCGTCATCATGCCCGCGGCTCGCGCCAGAGATTCGATCTCAATGGCGTTGAGCCCCTGGACTATCCCCTGACGTAGCCCCGGAGTGACAGGCAAGACCTCGAACAGCGCCAGCCTGCCGTGATACCCGTGATAACAGTGTTCGCAGCCCGCGGCCTGCCAGCGCGGCAGCGAGCGGGGCCACAGACTGTGCGGCAGGTCGGCGGCACTGCCGGCATTGCGCCGGCAGTGGGGGCACAGCTTGCGAACCAGACGCTGGGCGATAACCAGCGAGAGCGCAGAGGAGATCATCCAGCGGGCGATGCCCATTTGCTGCAGGCGGGTAAGGGTTTCGCTGGTGGAATTGGTGTGCAGAGTAGAGAGCACCAGATGACCCGTTTGGGCGGCTTTCAGCGCGATTTCAGCGGTTTCGGCATCGCGGATTTCACCCACCATCACAATATCCGGGTCCTGACGTAACAGGGCGCGCAGTACGCTGTGAAAGGTCAGCCCGGCGCGCGGGTTGATTTGCGTCTGGTTCATCCCGGCGATGGGGATCTCCAGAGGATCCTCGACGCTACAGATGTTCACTTGCTCCCGGTTTCGCGCCTGCAGGGCGCTGTAGAGGGTTACCGTTTTCCCGCTTCCGGTTGGGCCAGTGACCAGCAGCAGCCCCTGCGGCTGATTCAGCGCCTGGCGGAAGGCCGCCAGCTGAGAGGATGAGAGGCCGAGCGCCTCCAGATCCAGCGCCTGGTCAACCTGATGCAGAAGGCGCAGGACAATTTTCTCGCCATAGCGGCAGGGCAGAGTGGCGATGCGAAAGGAGAGCTGCCGTCCGGCGAGGTTCAGCGCGAACTGACCATCCTGCGGCAAACGATGCTCGGCGATATCGAGACTGGCCATCACTTTGAGTCGTGCGATAACCGGCGCGGCCAGCTCGGGCGCCAGCAGCGGCAGGGCGTGTAGCACGCCATCGACACGCAGGCGGATCCGTAAGTGCGTTTCCGTGGGTTCGATATGAATATCGGAGGCCCGCTGACGCAGGGCCTGCTCGAGGATCTGATTGACCCGTTCGGCGATGTTTTCCGGGCCTGCATTTTGCGCCAGCAGCGCCTGCTTTTCCTGGACTTGCAGGCGCTTATCCATCTGCTCCTGGCTCCAGCATTCAATATCGATCCGTTTTTGCGTCGCGAAACGTAGCGCCTCCATTAGCTCCGTCGGCGGGGTATCGACCACCGCAATGGATATCGTCTGCTCATCGCTGTGCAGCAGCAGGGCGTGATGGCGACGACAGAGAGGGATCAGCTGTTCTGTTTTCATGTTGTCGCCCTCACTTCACGCGGAAGACGTCTTCGCAGGCCTGCTGAAGCGCGCTGTTGTCGGTGATAGTGCAGACCCGCTGCCAGCCGGTGACGCCCTCGGCGTTATCCCAGGTCGGGGTTAGGGTGACGCCCAGTCCGTTGAGACTTTCCTGGCCGGTGAGGGTAACGACCCCTTTTGCCACGCTCATGGCGGAGAGGTAGCGCGTGGTGGTTGGCGAGGGGATGCCATTGCTGCCGCCGTCGCATGTCGTCAGGCCGCCATGATCGAGCGCGCAAAGTTCAATTGCCGTCCGGTAGGGGACAAAGGTCTGCAGCAGATCGGTGAGGGCGGCTTTACGCAGGTAGTTCTGGTAGGCCGGGATGCCGATGGCGCTGAGAATGGCGATGATGCCGATGACCACCATCAGTTCAATCAGGGTAAAACCTCGTTGTTTATCCATAAGTCGCTCCTTGTTGTGACAGAAGCACTGTGACGGGATTCAGGGGGACAGGCGAGGAGACGAAAACGATCCGGGAAACCGGGTTCCAGGGTTTTTAGCGGGATTGCATGGTGAGCAAGAGCGGCTGCGAGTCGGGTCGCAAATTCAGGCCTTCACGCCGGAAACGTGAAGGCCCAATCTTCAGCGAAAACGCATCGACAGGTCGAGCGCCTGCACATGTTTGGTCAGGGCCCCGACGGAGATATAGTCGACCCCGGTGTCGGCAAATTCGCGGATGGTGTCAAAGGTGACGTTGCCGGAGACCTCGAGCGCCGCCTGGCCAGCGGTGATTTTCACCGCCTCGCGCATCAGGTCGGTGGTGAAGTTATCGAGCATAATGATATCGGCCCCGGCTTTTAACGCCTGCTCCAGCTCATCCAGCGTTTCCACTTCCACTTCCACCGGCACATCAGGATGCAGCCAGAACGCCTTTTCCACCGCCTGACGGATCGAGCCGGAGGCGATGATGTGGTTTTCTTTAATCAGGAAAGCGTCGAACAGCCCCAGGCGGTGGTTGGCGCCGCCGCCGCAGAGAACCGCGTATTTCAAAGCGGTTCGCAGCCCTGGCAGCGTTTTGCGCGTATCCAGGAGTTGGGTTTTGGTGCCCGCCAGCAGGTCGACATAGCGGCGGACAACGCTGGCGACGCCGGAGAGGGTTTGCACAAAGTTCAGCGCCGTACGTTCGCCAGTGAGCAGAATGCGCGATGGGCCTTCCAGCTCGAACAGGGGTTGATCGGCTTTGACCGCATCGCCATCGGCGACGTGCCAGGTGATATTCACGTCGTCACCGGCGAGCTGAATGAAGACCTCTTCCACCCAGCGTTTACCACAGAAGACGCCATCTTCGCGGGTAATGACCACCGCATGGGAGCGTGCATCCTGCGGCAATAATTGTGCGCTAATATCGTTGCTGGCGTCGACTTCGCCGCCCAAATCTTCCCGCAGGGAGTGTGCGACAGCATCGGTAATATCGAGATTAATACGTTCCAGCAGCACGTCACGGCGGCGGTCGGGGTTGTAACGACGAGGCGACATGATAAAGCTCCAGATAGATAAGATTCAGAAGTGGGAAACATGCTAACCTGAACGACGTTTCAGTACCATACACACTTCATCCTTTGGGCCGGCGTGTGGCCCGGAAGCATGAGTTCGCGAAAGGAGATCCCGCATGCAGTTGAACGAGGGATGGCTGGTCGGCGCGCGGCGGGTTCCCTCGCCGCACCATGACTGCCGTCCGGATGAAGAGGCCCCTTCCTTATTGGTGGTGCATAATATCAGCCTGCCGCCAGGTGAATTTGGTGGTCCATGGATTGACGCGCTGTTCACCGGCACCCTGGATCCTCACGCGCATCCTTTCTTTGCCGAGATCGCTCATCTGCGCGTTTCGGCGCATTGTCTGATTCGCCGTGATGGTGAAATCGTGCAGTATGTGCCTTTCGATAAGCGTGCATGGCATGCGGGTGTCTCCAGCTATCAGGGGCGTGAACGCTGCAATGACTTTTCCATCGGTATTGAGCTGGAAGGCACGGATACCCTGGCGTATACCGATGCGCAGTACCAGCAGCTGGCGGCGGTGACGGATCTGCTTATCACGATTTATCCTGCCATCGCCGCAAACATCACGGGCCATAGCGATATCGCGCCCGTTCGCAAGACGGACCCGGGACCGGCCTTTGACTGGAAAAAATTTCGTGCGCTGCTCAGCGCGCCGTCCGAAAAGGAGACCTCATGACGCTGTTTACTACGCTGCTGGTGCTTATCGCTGAACGCCTGTTTAAACTGGGCGAACACTGGCAGCTTGATCATCGGCTGGAGGTGGCGTTCCGCCGGATAAAACATTTCTCGTTGCCGGGAACGCTGCTGATGACCCTGGTCGCCGTCGCGGTGGTCTACATTATTCAGCGCTTGCTGCAGGGGCAGCTGTTCAACGTACCGCTGCTGGTGTTCTGGATTTTGCTAGGCCTGCTGTGCATCGGCGCCGGTAAGGTTCGGCTGCACTATCATGCCTATCTGAAAGCGGCGTCGCGCAATGACAGCCGCGCCTGCGATGCGATGGCTAGCGAGCTGACGTTGATACACGGCGTCCCCCCGGGCTGTGATGAGCGCGAGTACCTTAGCGAACTGCAAAATGCGCTGCTATGGATTAACTATCGTTACTACCTGGCGCCACTCTTCTGGTTTGTGGTCGGTGGGGCGTGGGGGCCGCTGACGCTTATCGCCTATAGCGTCCTGCGTGCCTGGCAGACGTGGCTGGCGCGTTACCAGACGCCGCATCATCGTTTGCAGTCCGGAATCGATGGTATCCTGCATATTGTGGACTGGCTGCCGGTGCGTCTGGTGGGGGTTGTCTATGCTCTGGTGGGGCATGGAGAGAAAGCGCTCCCGGCGTGGTTTGCATCGTTAGGCGACCGCCATTCGTCGCAGTATCAGGTATTGACCCGCCTGGCGCAGTATTCCCTGGCTCGTGAACCGCACGTGGATAAAGTGGCGACCCCGAAGGCCGCGGTGTCGATGGCCAAGAAAACCTCGCTGGTGGTGGTGGTGATCATGGCGCTGCTGACGATTTACGGCACCCTGGTGTAACGGCCTGCGCTCGTACTCTACCTGCCACGATACCCTCACATCTGGGGCGTTAATTGCCGGATGGCGTTGCGCTTATCCGGCCTGGAGACCCACACTGCGCAGGCCCGGCAAGCAACAGCGGCGCCGGGTTCTATATCAGACGCCGTACCTGGCATGTTGCCGGGCGGCGGTTTCGCCTGACCCGGCCTGGAGAATCCGTGCCAGCGGGCCGCATACCGAACCGCTACAGCGTATCCGCCGGTGGGATGCCGAAGTCGGGCATGCCGTCCTCTCTCCAGCTGACGAGTTTTAGCCGGGTATGACGATTGGGGTCATACAGCGGGTCGCCTTCAATCTCGGTGTAATTCCGCGCGTGGTAGACCAGCACATCTTCCCCCGCCGGCGTTTGGGTAAAACTATTATGGCCCGGGCCATACTGGCGGTTTTCATAGCTGGTCCGGAACACCGGCTGCGGGGCTTTATGCCAGTTTGCCGGCTGCAGCGGATCGGCCTGCCGGTCAATCCAGAGCAACCCCATGCAGTAGTTTTCGTCGGTGGCGCTGGCGGAATAGCTGATGAACAGCTTATCGCCATGCACCAGAACCGCGGGTCCTTCATTGACCTTAAATCCCCGGCACTCCCAGTCGAACTCCGGCTTGCTCAGCATGACCGGCTCGCCTTTTAGCGTCCACGGGTTGGCCATTTCAGCGAGATACAGGTTTGAGTTGCCCTCGATATGCGGCGATTTTTGCGCCCACAGGTACCAGCGTTTGCCCTGATGGATAAAGGTGGTGGCATCGAGGGCGAAGGTATCGAAAGGCGTGATCACCTGGCCTTTTACCTGCCAGCGGCCGGTCAGCGGATCGTTGTCGGCGCACTCGATCACGAACATACGATGCTGGAACATGCCCTGCGCATCCAGATCGTGGGTATGGGTGGCGGCAAAATAGATATACCACTTCCCGTCTATCTCATGTAGCTCCGGCGCCCAAATCAGCTGGCTCATCGGCCCGCTTTGCGGTGCGCGCCAGACCACTACCGGCTCCGCATCGCGTAATCCTTCAAGGGTCGCCGCGCGCCGGATCTCCAGCCGGTCGTATTCCGGCACCGAGGCAATAAAGTAGTAGTGATTAAGGTGGCGCAGAATAAAGGGATCTGCGCGCTGTTCAATAAAGGGGTTGGGCCAGTTATTCATCAGGCTTTCCTTACGTGTTCACTGGTTTTCAGTTCCTGGTATTCATTCAGCTCGCTGTAGTTGCTGCGGCGCTTCTCTAAATCGCTCTGGATCTGGCGCATCAGGGTGCGGTCAACTTTCAGCAGGCGCACCACGCCGGCGGTGATCAGGTAGCCGACGCCGGGGATAACCGAGAACAGCAGCACGATGCCGTTGAGGGCGGAGGCGCTTTGCGCTTTGGCGCCAGCGTCGTAGCCGTACCATGACAACAGGAATCCGACCATCGCCCCGGCGACCGCCAGGCCGACTTTGAGGAAGAACAGATTGCCGGAGAAGCTAATGCCGGTGATGCGCTTGCCGGTTTTCCACTCGCCGTAGTCGTCAACATCGGACATCAGCGACCAGTGCAGCGGGGAGGGAATCTGATGCAGGATGTTGAGCAGGAAGTAGAGCACCATAATCAGCGTGGTGGCGTGCGGATTAAAGAAATAGAAGGCGCAGGAGAAGATCGCCAGCACGATATTGGTCCAGAAGAAGACCTGCAGTTTGCACCAGCGGTCGGTGAGGACTTTTGCCAGCATGCTGCCAATCATCATCCCGACCACGCCGAGGCTGATAAACAGAGTGGCAAAATGGGTGCTTTGCCCCATTACCCAGGTGACGTAGTACATGGTGGCGGCCATGCGGATAAAGCCCGGACAGACGTTGCACAGCGTGAGCAACAGGATGCGTACCCACTGGTCATTTTTCCACACATCTTTGAGATCTTTTTTCAGTTCATCATTGGTCTGTACCGCCGGGTGGATGCGTTCGCGTACGGTAGCGAAGCAGAACAGGAACATACACATGCCGATGAAGGCCAGCACGGTCATCGCCATCTGATAGCCCTTCGCTTTATCGGCGCCGCCGAACCAGTCGGCCATTGGCAGCAGCGTTAATGACAGCAACAGCGTGGCGATACCCACCATCACGAAACGATAAGACTGGCAGGCAACGCGCTCTTTCGGATCGGCGGTCATCACCGTTCCCAGCGAGCAGTAGGGGATGTTAATCGCGGTATAGGTAATCGACAGCAGAAAGTAGGTGACAAACGCATAGATGACTTTGCTGTTATAGGTCCACTCAGGAGTGGTGAACATCAGGACGCTGAACAGGGCGTAGGGGAAAGCAATCCACAGCAGCCATGGACGAAAGCGGCCATATTTACTGCGGGTGCGGTCGGCGAGGGCGCCCATGATCGGGTCGGTCACCGCATCGATGACGCGCACCGACAGCAGCAGTACGCCCACCAGCGCCGGCGCCAGACCGAAAATATCGGTATAAAAATAGTTAACAAACAGCATGATGGCGCCAAAGATGATATTGCATCCGGCATCCCCCATCCCATAACCAATCTTTTCTTTTATTGAAAGTCTATTGTCTGCCATGTGCGGTCTCTCCGTTGCAGTATGGAGAGAATTATTGGCTGCTATCGAGAGAATTACGTTGCAGGAACGCGTTGACGATATGGATAAAAAAGCTATGGAGGGGAAAGTGTGAAGTAGATAACAATGCTCTGCGCCCGTCATTCAGGGAGGGGGCGCAGAGCAAAGAGAATTATTGATGAGATGTATTATTGTGCTTTTATGGTGGCGGCGGCTTTCTGTTTAAAGAGATAGCCCACGCCCAGCACGGCGATCCATACCGGGATCAGCCAAACGGAAATCGCCATCCCCGGGGTCATCAGCATAATTACCAGCACCGCGGCCATAAACAGCAGGCACACCCAGTTACCCAGCGGGTAGAAGAGGGCGGGGAAGCGAGTGGTGACCCTCTGCTGCTGTTTGGCGCGACGGAATTTGATATGCGCGAGGCTGATCATCGCCCAGTTGATCACCAGGGCGGAGACTACCAGCGCCATCAGCAGGCCAAATGCGGATTCCGGCGCCAGGTAGTTGATCAGCACACACAGGGCGGTGACCACGGCGGAGACGAGAATGGTATTCACTGGCACGCCGCGTTTGTCGACGCTGAGCAGCGCTTTCGGTGCGTTCCCCTGCTGGGCAAGACCGAACAGCATACGGCTGTTGCAGTAGACGCAGCTGTTATACACCGACAGGGCCGCCGTCAGCACCACTACGTTGAGGGCGTTTGCCACCAGCGTATCGCCAAGCTCATGGAAAATCAGGACGAACGGACTGGTGTCCGCAGTCACACGCGTCCACGGCAGAAGCGAGAGCAGGACCGCCAGCGAGCCAACATAGAAGATCAGGATACGGTAGATAACCTGGTTAGTGGCTTTCGGGATGCTTTGCTCCGGGTTATCCGCTTCCGCCGCGGTGATACCCACCAGCTCCAGACCGCCGAAGGAGAACATGATGATCGCCATCATCATTACCAGCCCGGTAAAGCCGTGCGGCAGGAACCCGCCTTGATCCCAGAGGTTACGTACCGTCGCCTGCGGGCCGCCGTTGCCGCTGAACAGCAGCCAGCCGCCGAACAAAATCATCGCCACAACGGCGACCACTTTGATAATGGCAAACCAGAACTCCATTTCCCCGAACACTTTCACGTTGGTCAGGTTAATGGCGTTGATGGCGATGAAGAAGACCGCCGCTGAGGCCCAGGTCGGGATTTCCGGCCACCAGAACTGGATATATTTGCCGACGGCAGTGAGTTCCGCCATGGCCACCAGGACATACAGCACCCAGTAGTTCCAGCCGGAGGCGAAGCCGGCAAAGCCGCCCCAGTATTTATAAGCAAAGTGGCTAAACGAACCGGCTACCGGCTCTTCCACCACCATTTCGCCCAGCTGACGCATGATCAGAAAGGCGATAAAACCGGCAATCGCGTAACCAAGAATGATACCCGGGCCGGCGGACTGAATGACGGACGCGCTCCCCAGAAACAGGCCGGTGCCGATAGCCCCGCCCAGCGCGATGAGCTGGATGTGGCGGTTTTTCAGGCCGCGCTTCAGCCGATCGCCGTGCTGTTGACCTTCCATATGAAACCTCGTGTGTGATTATTTTTTGTGTACGTCATCCGTCAGGTTGCTGCTTCACTGCTGTCCCTGCCAGAAAGCATAGCCAGCGAAAATTTGGGCGAAGTGGCCCACTTTTTACCTGAGTGATGGCGCGCACATATTGTTGTGTTTGTGTATGTAGCGACTTCCGTTTCTGTATTGTTTTGTTTACGGAAGGCGGTGCGGTAATTCAGAAAAAGGCCTTTCGTCTCAGGGAGAATAGTGGTAAGCGCGTTTGAATGCACCTGCTTTATGAAGGGATGATGACCATGTGTCTAAAAAGACATCAATAGACACATTCTGTATTATTCCGATGCATTGCTTCTTTGTGATTATTTATTCAATTGTATTGTCTTTATATTCATTTATTGGGTCGTTGAATCGGTTCAGATAGCGTAATTTTTCGTTTCCATTAAGTTAATGCTACCTCTTTATGAGTAAACGTAACATTTGTGCAAGGTTACATTTCTGAAATGTTATTTCTGTAAGGTTGTTAAAATGTCCGTCGTTTACTGATTTCAATCAAAACCTGTATGGACAGAAGGTGAATACTTTGTTACTTTAGCGCTACGAACTTTAAATTGGTAAGACCAATTGACTCCGGGCTAATGGCAGAGACAGGGAATATGGCCTACAGCAAAATCCGCCAACCAAAATTATCCGATGTGATAGAGCAGCAGCTGGAGTTTCTGATCCTTGAGGGGACCTTGCGCCCCGGTGAAAAACTCCCGCCTGAACGCGAACTGGCTAAACAGTTCGACGTTTCCCGCCCCTCGCTGCGTGAGGCGATTCAACGCCTCGAAGCCAAGGGCCTGTTGCTTCGTCGTCAGGGAGGTGGAACGTTTGTTCAGAGCCGCCTGTGGCAGAGCTTCAGCGATCCGCTGGTCGAGCTGCTGTCCGATCACCCTGAATCCCAATTCGATCTGCTTGAGACCCGTCACGCGCTGGAAGGCATTGCGGCTTATTACGCGGCGCTGCGCAGCAATGATGAAGATCGCGACCGTATCCGCGAGCTGCATCAGGCTATTGAGCGGGCTCAGCAGTCGGGCGATCTGGACGCTGAGTCCGGCGCCGTCGTCCAGTACCAAATCGCCGTCACCGAGGCGGCACACAATGTGGTTTTGCTCCATCTGCTAAGGTGTATGGAGCCGATGCTGGCGCAAAACGTGCGTCAGAACTTTGAATTGCTGTATGCCCGCCGGGAAATGCTCCCGTTGGTCAGCAACCATCGCACTCGCATTTTCGAGGCGATAATGGCCGGGGAGCCGGAGCAGGCGCGTGAGGCGTCGCACCGTCACCTGGCGTTCATTGAGGAAATTTTGCTGGACCGTAGCCGTGAGCAGAGTCGTAGAGAACGCTCGCTGCGTCGTTTACAGCAACGAAAGGACGAGAACTCCGGTTCTTAAGCGCCATTTTTAGAGCGCGGCAACTAAACGCAGAACCTGTCTTATTGAATTTTTGGTTGTTCAACGGTGAAGAACGAAGAGTTCAATGGGACAGGTTCCAGATTAATCAACGATTAGATAGATAAGGAATACCCCCCATGTCAGAACGTTTACCAAATGACGTGGATCCGATCGAAACTCGCGACTGGCTACAGGCGATCGAATCGGTCATCCGTGAAGAAGGTGTTGAGCGCGCTCAGTATCTTATTGACCAACTCCTTTCTGAAGCCCGCAAAGGCGGGGTGAAAGTGGCTGCTGGCGCATCGACCGGCGGTTACGTCAACACTATTGCCGTTGAAGATGAGCCGGAATATCCGGGTAATCTGGATCTGGAACGTCGTATCCGTTCTGCGATCCGCTGGAACGCCATCATGACCGTTCTGCGCGCATCGAAAAAAGATCTCGAACTGGGCGGCCACATGGCTTCTTTCCAGTCTTCCGCAACCTTCTACGAAGTGTGCTTCAACCACTTCTTCCGCGCACGCAATGAGCAGGATGGCGGCGACCTGGTGTACTTCCAGGGTCACATCTCTCCGGGCGTTTATGCGCGTGCGTTCCTGGAAGGTCGTCTGACTGAAGAGCAGATGAACAACTTCCGTCAGGAAGTTCACGGTAAAGGTCTGTCCTCTTATCCGCACCCGAAACTGATGCCGGAATTCTGGCAGTTCCCGACCGTTTCTATGGGCCTGGGCCCAATCGGGGCGATTTATCAGGCTAAATTCCTGAAATATCTGGAACACCGTGGTCTGAAAGACACCTCCAAACAAACCGTTTACGCGTTCCTGGGCGACGGTGAGATGGACGAGCCGGAATCTAAAGGCGCGATCACCATCGCGACCCGTGAGAAGCTCGACAACCTGGTGTTCGTTATCAACTGTAACCTGCAGCGTCTTGACGGTCCGGTCACCGGTAACGGCAAAATCATTAACGAACTGGAAGGCATCTTCGCGGGCGCTGGCTGGAACGTTATCAAGGTTATCTGGGGCGGTCGTTGGGATGAGCTGCTGCGTAAAGACACCAGCGGTAAGCTGATTCAGCTGATGGAAGAAACCGTTGACGGCGATTACCAGACCTTTAAATCCAAAGACGGCGCTTATGTGCGCGAGCACTTCTTCGGTAAATATCCGGAGACCGCTGCGCTGGTTGCCGACTGGACTGACGAGCAGATTTGGGCCCTGAACCGCGGTGGCCACGATCCGAAGAAAGTTTATGCTGCTCTGAAAAAAGCGCAGGAAACCAAAGGCAAAGCGACCGTTATCCTCGCCCATACCATCAAAGGTTACGGCATGGGTGACACTGCTGAAGGTAAGAACATCGCTCACCAGGTTAAGAAAATGAACATGGACGGCGTTCGCTACGTCCGCGATCGTTTCAACGTGCCGGTTGCCGATGCCGATCTGGAAAAACTGCCGTACGTCACCTTCCCGGAAGGTTCCGAAGAGCACACCTATCTGCACGCTCAGCGTCAGAAACTGCACGGCTATCTGCCGAGCCGTCAGCCGAACTTCACTGAGAAGCTGGAGCTGCCGACGCTGGAAGATTTCCGCCCGCTGCTGGAAGAGCAGAATAAAGAGATCTCTACCACTATCGCGTTCGTTCGTGCCCTGAACGTGATGCTGAAGAACAAATCCATCAAAGACCGCCTCGTGCCGATCATCGCCGACGAAGCGCGTACTTTCGGTATGGAAGGTCTGTTCCGTCAGATCGGTATCTACAGCCCGAACGGCCAGCAGTACACCCCGCAGGACCGTGAGCAGGTTGCATACTACAAAGAAGACGAGAAAGGTCAGATCCTGCAGGAAGGGATCAACGAGCTGGGCGCAGGCGCATCCTGGCTGGCTGCGGCGACCTCTTACAGCACCAACAACCTGCCGATGATCCCGTTCTACATCTACTACTCGATGTTCGGGTTCCAGCGTATCGGCGACCTGTGCTGGCAGGCAGGCGACCAGCAGGCTCGCGGCTTCCTGATCGGGGGTACTTCCGGTCGTACGACGCTGAACGGCGAAGGTCTGCAGCACGAAGATGGCCACAGCCATATTCAGTCTCTGACTATCCCGAACTGTATCTCTTACGATCCGTCCTACGCCTACGAAGTGGCGGTCATCATGCATGACGGCCTGGAGCGTATGTACGGTGAGAAACAAGAGAACGTTTACTACTACATCACTACCCTGAACGAAAACTACCACATGCCGGCCATGCCGGAAGGCGCCGAGGAAGGTATCCGCAAAGGTATCTACAAACTCGAAACCATCGAAGGTAGCAAAGGTAAAGTTCAGCTGCTGGGCTCCGGTTCTATCCTGCGTCACGTCCGTGAAGCAGCGCAGATCCTGGCGAAAGACTACGGCGTGGGCTCTGACGTGTACAGCGTCACCTCCTTCACCGAACTGGCGCGTGATGGCCAGGATTGCGAACGCTGGAACATGCTGCACCCGCTGGAAACCCCGCGTGTGCCGTACATCGCTCAGGTGATGAACGACGCTCCGGCAGTGGCATCCACTGACTATATGAAACTGTTCGCCGAGCAGGTTCGTACCTACGTACCGGCTGACGATTACCGCGTACTGGGTACCGATGGCTTCGGTCGTTCCGACAGCCGTGAAAACCTGCGTCACCACTTCGAAGTCGATGCTTCCTATGTGGTCGTTGCAGCGCTGGGCGAACTGGCTAAACGTGGTGAAATCGATAAGAAAGTGGTTGCGGACGCAATTACCAAATTCAACATCGATGCAGAAAAAGTTAACCCGCGTCTGGCGTAAGAGGTAAAAGAATAATGGCTATCGAAATCAAAGTACCGGACATCGGGGCTGATGAAGTTGAAATCACCGAGATTCTGGTCAAAGTGGGCGACAAAGTTGAAGCTGAACAGTCGCTGATCACCGTAGAAGGCGATAAAGCCTCTATGGAAGTCCCGTCTCCGCAGGCTGGCGTCGTGAAAGAGATTAAAGTCTCCGTCGGCGATAAAACCGAGACTGGCAAACTGATTATGATTTTCGATTCCGCCGAGGGTGCAGCAGCCGCTGCACCTGCGCAGGAAGAGAAGAAAGAAGCCGCTCCGGCCGCCGCTGCTCCAGCAGCTGCCGCGGCAGCGAAAGACGTGAACGTGCCGGACATCGGCGGTGACGAAGTTGAAGTCACTGAAATTCTGGTGAAAGTGGGCGATACCGTTGCGGCTGAGCAGTCTCTGATCACCGTCGAAGGCGATAAAGCCTCGATGGAAGTGCCGGCGCCGTTCGCGGGTACCGTGAAAGAGATCAAGATCAACACCGGCGATAAAGTGTCCACCGGCTCCCTGATCATGATCTTCGAAGTGGCGGGCGCTGCGCCTGCTGCCGCACCTGCTCAGGCTGCTGCTCCGGCGGCGGCTGCTCCAGCTGCGGCTGGCGGTGCGAAAGACGTTAACGTACCGGACATCGGCGGCGACGAAGTTGAAGTGACCGAAGTGATGGTAAAAGTCGGCGATAAAGTGGCTGCTGAGCAGTCCCTGATCACCGTCGAAGGCGACAAAGCGTCTATGGAAGTGCCGGCGCCGTTCGCGGGCACCGTCAAAGAGATCAAAATCAGCACCGGCGATAAAGTCAAAACCGGCTCCCTGATCATGGTCTTCGAAGTGGAAGGCGCTGCGCCTGCCGCCGCACCGGCTCAGGCGGCTGCGCCGGCACCGGCTGCAGCTCCGGCTCAGGCCGCTAAGCCTGCCGCGGCACCGGCTGCGAAAGCGGAAGGTAAAACCGAATTCGCTGAAAACGACGCTTACGTCCACGCCACTCCGCTGATTCGCCGTCTGGCGCGCGAGTTCGGCGTTAACCTGGCGAAAGTGAAAGGCACCGGCCGTAAAGGTCGTATCCTGCGCGAAGACGTTCAGGCTTACGTGAAAGACGCTGTTAAGCGTGCTGAATCCGCACCGGCGGCTGCCGCTGGCGGCGGTATCCCGGGCATGCTGCCATGGCCGAAGGTTGACTTCAGCAAGTTCGGCGAAATCGAAGAAGTGGAGCTGGGCCGTATCCAGAAAATTTCTGGTGCCAACCTGAGCCGTAACTGGGTCATGATCCCGCACGTTACGCACTTCGATAAAACCGATATCACCGATCTGGAAGCGTTCCGTAAGCAGCAGAACGCCGAAGCTGAGAAGCGTAAACTGGATGTGAAATTCACCCCGGTTGTCTTCATCATGAAAGCCGTGGCCGCTGCGCTTGAGCAGATGCCGCGCTTCAACAGCTCGCTCTCCGAAGATGGTCAGCGTCTGACGCTGAAGAAATACATCAACATCGGTGTGGCGGTGGATACCCCGAACGGTCTGGTGGTTCCGGTCTTTAAAGACGTGAACAAGAAGAGCATCACCGAGCTGTCTCGTGAACTGACCACCATCTCGAAGAAAGCGCGCGATGGCAAACTGACGGCGGGCGAAATGCAGGGCGGTTGCTTCACCATCTCCAGCATCGGCGGCCTGGGTACCACCCACTTCGCGCCGATTGTTAATGCGCCGGAAGTGGCCATCCTCGGCGTGTCTAAGTCCGCGATGGAGCCGGTATGGAATGGTAAAGAGTTCGTGCCGCGTCTGATGCTGCCGATTTCTCTGTCCTTCGACCACCGCGTCATCGACGGTGCTGATGGTGCCCGCTTCATTACCATCATCAACAACACCCTGAGCGACATTCGCCGCCTGGTGATGTAATTGAAAAAGCCGGCCTGACGGCCGGCTTTTTTCTGATAACCTCAGGCTGTTTGGGATTATCAGCAACAAACGACAAAATCGTTTGCCGTTTGTTGTTTAAAAATTGTTAACAATTTTGTAAAATACACGCGGATAGAACGTCCCGGTGGACTTGGGCGTAAAAATAATAGCGTCAGACCCGCCGGATATAAATTACAGAGGTCATGATGAGTACTGAAATCAAAACTCAGGTCGTGGTACTTGGGGCAGGTCCTGCAGGCTACTCTGCAGCCTTCCGTTGCGCTGATTTAGGTCTGGAAACCGTCATCGTAGAACGTTACAGCACCCTCGGTGGGGTGTGCCTGAACGTGGGTTGTATCCCTTCTAAAGCGCTGCTGCACGTGGCAAAAGTTATCGAAGAAGCGAAAGCGCTGGCCGAACACGGCATCGTTTTCGGCGAACCGAAAACTGACATTGACAAGATCCGCACCTGGAAAGAAAAAGTCATCACTCAGCTGACCGGTGGTCTGGCTGGCATGGCCAAAGGGCGTAAAGTGAAGGTGGTTAACGGTCTGGGTAAATTCACCGGCGCTAACACCCTGGAAGTGGAAGGCGAAAACGGCAAAACCGTGATCAACTTCGACAACGCTATCATCGCGGCGGGCTCCCGTCCGATTCAACTGCCATTTATTCCGCATGAAGATCCGCGCGTATGGGACTCCACCGACGCCCTGGAGCTGAAATCTGTGCCGAAACGCATGCTGGTCATGGGCGGCGGTATCATCGGTCTGGAAATGGGTACCGTATACCATGCGCTGGGTTCAGAGATCGACGTGGTTGAAATGTTCGACCAGGTCATCCCGGCTGCCGATAAAGATGTGGTGAAAGTCTTCACCAAACGCATCAGCAAGAAATTCAACCTGATGCTGGAAACCAAAGTGACTGCCGTTGAAGCAAAAGAAGACGGTATTTATGTTTCCATGGAAGGCAAAAAAGCGCCGGCGGAAGCACAGCGTTACGACGCCGTGCTGGTGGCTATCGGCCGCGTACCGAACGGTAAAAACCTCGACGCAGGCAAAGCGGGCGTGGAAGTTGACGATCGTGGCTTCATCCGCGTTGACAAACAAATGCGCACCAACGTGCCGCACATCTTTGCTATCGGCGATATCGTCGGTCAGCCGATGCTGGCGCACAAAGGCGTCCACGAAGGTCACGTTGCCGCAGAAGTTATCTCCGGCCTGAAGCACTACTTCGATCCGAAAGTGATCCCATCGATCGCCTACACCGAGCCAGAAGTGGCATGGGTGGGTCTGACCGAGAAAGAAGCGAAAGAGAAAGGCATCAGCTACGAAACCGCCACCTTCCCGTGGGCTGCTTCCGGCCGTGCTATCGCTTCCGACTGCGCAGACGGCATGACCAAACTGATCTTCGACAAAGAGACCCACCGTGTTATCGGTGGCGCGATTGTCGGCACCAACGGCGGCGAGCTGCTGGGTGAGATCGGCCTGGCTATCGAGATGGGCTGTGACGCTGAAGACATCGCGCTGACTATCCACGCTCACCCGACTCTGCACGAGTCTGTTGGCCTGGCGGCAGAAGTATTCGAAGGCAGCATCACCGACCTGCCGAATGCCAAAGCGAAGAAAAAGTAACTTTTTCTTTCAGGCAAAAAGCATAAGCGGCTCCCGGAGCCGCTTTTTTTATGCCTGATGTTTAGAACTATGTCGCTATTCATAAACCGCTACACCTCATGCATACTTTGTAAATAGTCACTCTGTAAACTTATAGGCAGTTAACGATATCAATAAGGTGTGTGATGAAACGCTTTTTAACCACAGCGCTGGTCGCAGCAGCGTGCTTATCCGGTGTCGCCTGCGCGGCTGACGCCACGATTCCGTGGGCGGATAACAGCGGTGGTACGGAAACGACCCATATTGCGGCGATGGGCCAGGATCTGAATGCTCAGCATCAGCAAGTGACCAAGACCAGTGAAGGAGTATGGGCGGCGAATTCCGGCAGCATCAGCGCTGACGAATCGGCATTGTCCAGTACAAAACCAGCCTTTGCCGGCGATCCGTCGCTGATGCCCCACCAGGGCTAAGTGAATGAAAACGCCCGGTTGCGTGTACGTAACCGGGCGTTTTTTTATGGATTGACCACCTGCCAGCCGGCGTCAGCGTCGGGGGCAAAGCGCGTTATCGCCTGGGCCTTTGCCGCGCTCTCTTCACCGAGATTGGCCTGATAAACGGTATCGTGCTGATCGATCATAAAGCTCATCACGCCGGTTTCCCCCCACGCCACCGGCCACGCCAGCAAGGCGACGCTCTGCTCATCTCTACCGGTGATAATGCGGAAGCGGTAGCCATGGTAGCCGCTGCCGGGAACCGTCGGGCTAAAGGCTGGCCCAAGCGGACTTGGCGCTTCGCCCGGCGAGGTGGGCCAGTACAGACCATCTTTTTTGCCTTCGCTACTGATGATTTTCTGCGCCCAGCGGTGGTTCAGTTGATAGTAATCCTGCTGGGCGTCAACGTAGGCATGCATGGCGGCTATCGCCGACAGTTCATTACGGCCGATAGCGCGGGTGAGGATCTCTTCTTCACCAGCGGCCATATCAAAGCGCCAGCCCTGGGATGCTTTGACGATGGGGACTGGCAGCCGCCATGCTTCGCTACCGACGTCGAGCCAGGCTTTTTCACCCTGCTGCACAATCACATGTTTCACCTGCCAGTCGCGCTGGAAGCGGTCGACGGCAGTGGGGTCGATCCCGTCGGGGGGTAAAAAATGCTGCCAGTTATCGCCAAGCACTTCACTCAGCGCCGCATCATTTTGCTGGCCGATCGCCTCGGCCAGCGCGCTTGCGGCCTGCTCGGGGGTGGCATACTGCTGCTGGGCGAAGGCGGCAAGCGGCGACAGCATTAACGTGAACAGGGCAATTGGTAATGGGTTTCTCATTCTGCTCATCCTCAGCGGCGGCGTAGTTCATGGTGTTCAGAAAGACGCTCTCTGGCGCCGTCGCGCTGCTCGCGGTTTACGCTGGAAAACTGACGACTCTGCCGTCCCCGTTCCTGCTGCGCTTGCCAGGAGGGGGCGCGGCTTTCGTTGCCGCTAAGGGCGCTGGCGCGCAGATGACTGACCGTCTGCTGACGCTGGGCTGGCGTGGCAGACTGGAGCTGCTGCCGGCGCTGTTGCTGCTGCGGTGTAGTATTCTGCTCGCGGCTCTTAATGGTTTCCCTACGCTGCTGTTGCTGCGGCGTCGGGTTTTTCAACTGCGCTTTCGCCGCGTCTCGACGCTGCTGGGTCGATGTCGGCTCGCTGTCGTAACCGCGGTAGTTGCTGCGCTGGGTGGCTTGTTTCAACTGCGCCGAGGCCGCCTGACGCTGGGCATCGCGCGAGGCGGTGTTTGCCGCCAGGTTGCCCGCCGTGGCGGTCGGCGCGCTGCGCTGCTGAAGCTGGGTCATCGCCGCCTGGCGCTGCGCCTCACGATCGACCGGCGCATGCTGGGTCGCGCTCAGTCCGCCGGATACGTTGGTCTGATGAAAGCGCTGGGCGACGGTATTATCGGGGTATGGCACGTGACCGCGATAGGCGGGATTGTGCTGCCAGTTTACGCGGTCGCCCGGCAGGTTTTGTCCGGTAATGCGGTTAAAGTTATTCACATTGATATTGATGTTATCGCCATTATGCGAGTAATCCCCGCGGTGGTAGTCGTCATCGTGATGGTGGTAGTCATCATCATCATCCCAGTCGATGCTGCTGAACAGCGCCCAGGTGGTCGCCACGCCCAGGCTGTAACCGAAGCCTTTGACGAAGCTATCGGTAAACTGCTCCCCGGGAGGGGGCGGCAGATAGACCGGAGGATATGCGCTGTTCGGCCAGGTACCATAGACGGTGGAGGGGTTGTAGTTGGGAACATAGACCACCTGCGGATCGGTCGGTTCTATTTTTATGACCTGGGTTGGCGCAGGCGCCGCCGCGGTAGTGCTTGACGTTGATACGGTGCTGCTTTTCGAAGTGGTGGCCGGCACAGGCGCCGCTGCGGCGACAATCACTTTTTGCTGCGGCGTAGATTTCAGCGTCCCTGTCTGCTGGGCGATGGCACGCAGACGCTGCACCGAGTCCATCACATCATGCGGCTGGGCCAAAAACGCATTACCCAGATTTTCCACCCAGGGCGGATTCTCGCCCATCATCGCCAGCAGGGCAGGGAAAGCGACAAGCGATTTGACGCTGGGATCCCATGGCTGGCTGGCAACTGCCTGAACGGCGGGATCCCCTTTCATGGTGGGGTTATCCTGGGACCACTGCACCGCCTGCATGACGTTGTCCGGGTAGGTGGAAGCCATCAGCACCTGCGACAGCAGACTGTCCGGGTAGAGCGCGATGGGGGCAACCCACTGGTCAATCTGCGCCTGGGTGTAGGTGGCGGCCACCGGCTCCGCGGCGGCGGGTGCGGCTGGCGTTGGCGCTGGCGCAGGCTGCGCCGTCGGCTGAGTGACCGTCTCTGGAGTACGGCTTTGCACATAGAGTGTTCCCGCCGCCGCGAGTAAGCCAGCGCTACAGAGCAGGGTGATAATATGGGGTTTGAACGGCAGTGACATAGAAGCTCCTGACCCAAAAAGTAACCCATCTCGCTAAAGTATCGGCGAAAACGGCGCGTTTGCTGAGTATAAGTAAGCGGTATGGCTTTTTATTGATGATTGTTGGGATCGGCCCATGGCGTTGTACGCGGAAAGGAATTTTTGTCGCGGGATTTGAACAGAAAGCCTGCAATATCCTGCCCTTAACGATTCAGCTAAATTTTAATGTTGCTTTTTTGTAAACAGATTAACACCTTTCAAAAATCCTGCTATGCTGCCGACGCGGTATCGGGCATTTACCCTACAAACTGCTGTCTCACAGGAGCGTGAAGAAAATCGCCCAGCCACTAAATCCTTCAAGATGCGTCAAGGCGGCAAACTGCCAATACCGAAGCAGATTGATTGAAGAGGTGTAGGCCGCATTATGACAATGAGAAGCGAGGAGAACCGTCGTGCTAGAAGAATACCGTAAGCACGTAGCTGAGCGTGCCGCCATGGGGATTGTTGCCAAACCCTTAGATGCAACCCAAATGGCCGCGCTGGTAGAACTGCTGAAAAACCCGCCTGCGGGCGAAGAAGAATTCCTGTTAGACCTGCTGATTAACCGTGTACCGCCGGGCGTCGACGAAGCCGCCTATGTTAAAGCTGGATTCCTTGCCGCGATCGCCAAAGGCGAAACGACCTCCCCCCTGGTTACCCCTGAAAAAGCCGTTGAACTGCTGGGCACCATGCAGGGTGGTTACAATATCCACCCGCTGATCGATGCCCTGGACGACGCGAAACTGGCGCCGATTGCCGCGAAAGCGCTGTCCCATACTCTGCTAATGTTCGATAACTTCTACGACGTGGAAGAGAAAGCGAAAGCGGGTAACGAGCACGCTAAACAGGTTATGCAATCCTGGGCCGACGCTGAGTGGTTCCTGAACCGCCCGCAGCTGGCAGAAAAAATCACCGTTACCGTTTTCAAGGTGACTGGCGAAACGAACACCGACGACCTGTCTCCGGCGCCGGATGCCTGGTCGCGTCCGGATATCCCGCTGCACGCCCTGGCGATGCTGAAAAACGCCCGCGAAGGCATTGAACCGGATCAGCCGGGCGTGGTTGGCCCGATCAAACAGATCGAAGCCCTGCAGCAGAAAGGCTACCCGCTGGCCTACGTTGGCGACGTGGTCGGGACCGGCTCTTCACGTAAATCGGCCACCAACTCGGTGCTGTGGTTTATGGGCGACGATATCCCGAACGTGCCGAACAAGCGCGGCGGCGGCCTGTGCCTGGGCGGCAAAATCGCGCCAATCTTCTTCAACACCATGGAAGATGCGGGCGCGCTGCCTATCGAAGTGGATGTGTCAAACCTGAACATGGGCGACGTCATCGACGTTTACCCGTTCAAAGGCGAAGTGCGTAATCACGAAACCAACGAACTGCTGGCCAGCTTCGAACTGAAAACCGATGTGCTGATCGACGAAGTCCGTGCCGGCGGCCGTATCCCGCTGATCATCGGTCGCGGCCTGACCACCAAAGCACGTGAAGCGCTGGGTCTGCCGCACAGCGATGTCTTCCGTCAGGCGAAAGACGTGGCGGAAAGCACCCGCGGCTTCTCTCTGGCGCAGAAAATGGTTGGCCGCGCCTGCGGCGTTGCCGGTATCCGCCCGGGCGCCTACTGCGAGCCGAAAATGACCTCCGTCGGTTCTCAGGACACCACCGGTCCAATGACCCGTGATGAACTGAAAGACCTGGCGTGCCTGGGCTTCTCCGCTGACCTGGTGATGCAGTCCTTCTGCCACACTGCGGCCTATCCGAAGCCGGTTGACGTCACCACGCATCATACTCTGCCGGACTTCATTATGAACCGCGGCGGCGTCTCGCTGCGTCCGGGCGATGGCGTGATCCACTCCTGGCTGAACCGCATGCTGCTGCCGGATACCGTGGGCACCGGCGGCGACTCCCACACCCGTTTCCCCATCGGGATCTCCTTCCCGGCGGGCTCTGGTCTGGTGGCCTTCGCCGCCGCGACCGGCGTGATGCCGCTGGATATGCCGGAATCGGTGCTGGTGCGTTTCAAAGGTAAAATGCAGCCGGGGATTACGCTGCGCGACCTGGTTCACGCTATCCCGCTGTACGCCATCAAGCAGGGCCTGCTGACCGTTGAGAAGAAAGGTAAGAAAAACATCTTCTCTGGCCGCATCCTTGAGATTGAAGGCCTGCCGGATCTGAAAGTGGAGCAGGCGTTCGAGCTGACCGATGCCTCTGCTGAACGTTCTGCTGCAGGTTGCACCATCAAGCTGAACAAAGAGCCGATCGTTGAGTATCTGAACTCCAACATCGTCCTGCTGAAGTGGATGATTGCCGAAGGCTACGGCGATCGCCGCACTCTGGAGCGTCGTATTCAGGGTATGGAAAAATGGCTGGCGGATCCGCAGCTGCTGGAAGCCGATGCTGACGCGGAATACGCGGCAGTAATCGACATCGATTTGGCGGATATCAAAGAGCCGATCCTGTGCGCGCCGAACGATCCGGACGATGCCCGCCTGCTGTCTGATGTGCAGGGCGAGAAGATCGACGAAGTGTTCATCGGCTCCTGCATGACCAACATCGGCCACTTTCGTGCCGCCGGTAAGCTGCTGGACAGCCACAAAGGCCAGCTGCCGACTCGCCTGTGGGTGGCGCCGCCAACCCGTATGGACGCCGCGCAGCTGACCGAAGAAGGTTACTACAGCGTATTTGGTAAGAGCGGGGCGCGTATCGAAATCCCTGGCTGTTCCCTGTGTATGGGTAACCAGGCGCGCGTGGCCGACGGCGCGACGGTGGTTTCCACCTCTACCCGTAACTTCCCGAACCGTTTAGGTACCGGCGCTAACGTCTATCTGGCCTCTGCCGAACTGGCGGCGGTAGCTTCTCTGCTCGGTAAACTGCCGACGCCGGAAGAGTACCAGACCTTCGTGGCTCAGGTGGATAAGACAGCGGAAGATACCTATCGCTATCTGAACTTCAACCAGCTGGATCAGTACACTGAAAAAGCTGACGGCGTGATCTTCCAGACCGCGGTGTAAAACCATTCGGTCAGCCCAGCTGACCGTTTGGCTACAAACTCCTCAATGCCCGGTGAACATTGCATCACCGGGCATTTTTATTTCCAAACCTCCTGCCTGTTACGCTTTTTTTCTTTCGGTCTGCTGCGATAATTACTCCATGGGTACAGTGCAGCGGTGACGCATTGCCCTTGCAGAGGAAAAGACGATGGACTACGAATTTCTGCGCGATATTACCGGAGTGGTAAAGGTGCGAATGTCGATGGATCACGAGGCGATTGGCCACTGGTTCAACGAGGAGGTGAAAGACAATCTTGCTCTGCTTGACGAAGTGGAGCAGGCTGCGCGCACCGTGAAAGGCAGTGAACGTTCCTGGCAGCGTGCCGGACATGAATATACGCTGTGGCTGGATGGCGAAGAGGTGATGATCCGCGCCAATCAGCTGGAATTTTCCGGCGACGAAATCGAGGAGGGGATGAGCTACTACGATGAAGAAAGCCTCTCTCTGTGCGGCATTGAGGATTTCCTGCAGGTAGTTGCCGCCTATCGTGAGTTTATGCAGCAGCGTTGATGACTTATTTTGCGCCGGGCTGCGGAAAAGCGTAGCCTTGCTAAGCGTCGCGTGCGCAGGGCACATCCCCGGGTCGCGACGAGTACCTTGCCCCGGCTACCAGCCGGCGCAGAACCCAGGCCCGGCAAGCACAAGCGCCGCCGGGCATTTGAGGCATTACACGGCAGGAATATTGCGGCCGTAGTAAATCTCGCGCATCTCTTTCCACAGCAGGTCGGTAATGACCTTGCGCTCTTCAGCGGTCAACTCTTCCGGTCGGGTATGGAACATGTAGTGCTTAAGGTCAAACTCCTTGAGCAACATTTTGGTATGGAAGATATTTTCCTGGTAAACGTTGACGTCGACCATGTCATACAGCGACTTCATATCGTCAGACATAAAGTTCTGAATTGAGTTGATTTCATGATCGATAAAATGCTTCATCCCATTGATGTCGCGGGTAAAGCCGCGCACGCGGTAGTCAATGGTTACAATGTCCGATTCCAGCTGGTGGATCAGATAGTTCAGCGCTTTGAGCGGTGAAATAACCCCGCAGGTAGAGACTTCGATATCGGCGCGGAAGGTGCACAGACCGCCTTCCGGGTGGCTCTCCGGATAGGTATGCACGCAGATATGGCTTTTATCGAGATGGGCGACCACGGTTTCAGGTAGTGGGCCGGGGTGTTCGGTCTGGTCGATAAGCCGCGGGTCGACGGGCTCTTCGCTAACCAGAATGGTCACGCTGGCGCCCTGGGGTTCATAATCCTGGCGGGCGATATTCAGGATATTAGCGCCAATAATAGAGCAGGTTTCGGTCAGGATCTCTGTCAGGCGATTGGCGTTATAGAGTTCGTCGATATAGGCGATGTAGCCGTCGCGCTCTTCTGCCGTTTTGGCGTAACAGATATCGTAGATACAAAAACTCAGGCTTTTGGTCAGGTTGTTAAAGCCGTGCAGCTTCAATTTTTTCAATTTAGTTCACCCCCTTATTTCGCTTCACGGTGCGGACAGAGCATCATGCAGATATTGTGGTAAGGCGAAGGCCGCCGTATGGATTGCCGGATTGTAGTAACGGCAGGTCAGGTTGGCTTTGTGAAAGCGCGCCTGAATGATTTCGCTGGAAAGATGGCGCAGCGCCTCGTTGTCGCTCGCCCAGGCAAAGGTCATGATCCCGCCGTAATAGGTCGGAATCGCCGCCTGGTAGAAGCTGACGTCGCGAAAATAGTGGCTCAGCTTACGATGACTGCCCACCGCTTCGTCCTGCTGCAAGAAGCAGACGCCGTTCTGCGCAACGAAAATTCCTCCCGGCTTCAGGCAGCGTTTGCAGCCTTCATAAAAAGCCGAGGTGAAGAGGCTTTCCCCCGGGCCGATAGGATCGGTACAGTCCGAAATGATCACGTCAAACGTTTGCGTCGTCTGGTTAACAAAATTGACGCCATCATCAATCACCAGCGTAAAGCGCGGATCGTCATAGGCGCCGGCGCTATGGTTGGGCAGGTACTGGCGGCAGAATGAGACCACTCCGGCGTCGATTTCCACCATGGTGATACTTTCGATGCTGCGGTGACGAGAGACTTCGCGCAGCATCGCGCCATCGCCGCCGCCGATGATCAGGACATGCTTCGCGTTGCCGTGAGCCAACAGCGGCACGTGGGTCATCATTTCGTGATAGATAAACTCATCGCGTTCGGTGGTCTGCACGACGCCATCCAGCGCCATTACCCGGCCAAAGGCGCGGTTGTCAAAGATGATCAGATCCTGATGATCGGTTTTTTCGTGGTACAGCACGTTATCAACGCTAAAGTACTGACCAAAATGGTCATGCAGCGTTTCATGCCACAGTGGATTATCGGCCACGGTGAGGCTCCTCCTTCGTTAACATCTGTTACACCCGTAAAACGAGTGCAACATCATAGACAACTATAGATGAGGATGCACGGCGGTTATTGCAGCAATGCGGCAGGAATAACAGCACCGCCCGGAGAGGGCGGTGGGGAGACAGGGCTATTTTGCCGGCGCGGGTTGGCTATCCACTATCCGCACGGAATAGACCATGGTGGCGCCTGGGGGGATCTTCGGTGGCAACCCTTTACTGCCATAGGCTTTGTCGGGCGGGACGACCAGCGTCACGGAGCCGTGGTTCTGCAGGCGCTTCAGCGGCCCGCGAAATACCGGGGGATAGGCATCCAGTTTCTGGGTAAGCGCCTGATCTTTCGTCTCCATATCATTGATCACCGTTCCGTCCGTCAGCATCTCTTTGATCACCACGGTCACCAGATCGTTGCCGCTAATTTTTCCTTTACCCGGGTAATCGATACGGCTGTAGACGCCCTCTTTGAAGACCACACCTTTTTTGCGCGCAAATGCCTGCTGGTATTTCTGACCGGCGCTGATGTTTTTCTGCTCGATTTTATTCAGGTTCTGGAAAACCTGCTGTGAAATGTCAAACAGCGCTTTGTTACGCTCCTGTTCGCCGAGGCGAAGCTGGCCGCTGAAGGCATCCTCGATGCCCTGCAGCACCAGGTCGGCGTCGACGTTAACCCCCTGAGTGCGACGAGTCGTGAGGACATTAAGCGCCTCTGTACCCATCGAGGCGCCGATGGCGTAAGCCTGCTGTTCACCTGGCGCGCTGAGTTTGGCGGCGGTTTTGCCGGTGGTATTTCTCGGCGGGACCGTCAGCTGCGTCCGCAGCAGCTGGATTTCATCCTCTTTCATCCGCAGCTGGGCGTTATCTTTGTCCGCCTGCAGGCGATAGGCCGCCACTATGGCCGCCATCTCGGGGGGCTCATCTTTTGCCGCCACGGCGGCATCGGCGCGGCTCGATGGCGCTTTTTCCGCCGCGGCGAGCCGGTTAACCAGCGACTGCTTATCGGCATTAAGGGCTTTGACCTGATCAAGAGCGGTCTGCTGCGTCTTCTCTGCCGTGGCGAGCCGGTTAGCCAGCGACTGCTTATCGGCGTTAAGGGTTTTAACCTGGTCGAGGGTGGTCTGCTGCGTCTTCTCTGCCGCGGCGAGCCGGTTTGTCAGCGACTGCTTATCGGCGTTAAGGGCTTTAACCTGGTCGAGGGCGGTCTGCTGCGTCTTCTCTGCCGCGGCGAGCCGGTTAGCCAGCGACTGCTTATCGGCGTTAAGGGCTTTGACCTGGTCGAGGGCGGTCTGCTGCGTCTTCTCTGCTGCGGCGAGTCGGTTTGTCAGCGACTGCTTATCGGCGTTAAGGGCTTTGACTTGCTCGAGGGCGGTCTGCTGCGTCTTCTCTGCCGCGGCGAGCCGGTTTGTCAGCGACTGTTTATCGGCGTTAAGGGCTTTGACCTGGTCGAGAGCGGTCTGCTTCTCTTTTTCCATCACGGCCAGCCGGGTGGTTAACGACTGCTTGTCGGCGGCGAGGGCTTTTGCGTGGTCAGGAGCGGCCTGCTGCGCTTTTTCCATCGTGGCCAACCGGGTAGCGAGCGTCTGTTTATCCGTATTCAGAGCGGTGAGGATGGCGCTGAGCCGTTTATTTTCAGCTTCGGCTTGCTGAAGCTGTGACGTTAATTGTTGGATCTGCTGCAGCGCGGCGGCCTGACTTTGCTGCAGAATAGAATTCTGGGCTGTGCTTTCTTTTTTTATTAACGCCTCATTTTTCGCGGTGGCGGCGGTTAAGGCGACCTGTAATTCTTTTATTTTGTTATTTAAGGCCGCTTGCTCATTCGCGATGGAGGTTTCTGTGGCCGGAGTGTTAGCAAGCTGTTTTTTTAATTGCTGAATAGTTTTATTTTTTTGCTCAATCGTCGCCTGCTGGCTGACGATTCTTTTTTGCAATTGCGCGGTATTAGGCGTCTTTTTTTTATTATCCGCATTTTGACGATCGCCTGACGTTTGCTTTGCGGTTGCAGCATCGCTTTTTTCATGCGCCTGGGTTTGCTGCTGGGCGTAGTCAAGAAACGCCGGCGCGGCGCCGGCGAAGAACGGTGTTGAAAGCGCCAGCGCCGCGACGAGCATCAGCAGGGGCGCGTTGAGGGTCAGCGTGGCGGCTCTGTTCATGGCTGTTTGCTTTCACCCCGCTGTACCAGGCTATCGATCAGCGTTTTCTGGATATCGGCGCATAGTTTGATGGATTTAAACTGATACATGGAGTCAATGCCAAGCCGGGTGGGATCCGCCACTTTCTCGCGCACGCTGTTGTATTGTGATGCCGCACGCACTAAGGCGTTGAAGTCATTGCTGAGTTTGGTTGCCTGCTGTGGGTTAACCTCTTTTAGCGAGTCCAGCGCCTGTCGGCAGGATTCAATGCGCGCTTGTTCGCTAGCCGCGCGCTCCTGCTCTGCCTGCTGCTGTGACGTTAGCGGAGTGGTGAGCGGTTTTACCTGCTGGCGAGAGGCGGTATTGCTACAGCCGTCTAATAACATAGCGGCGAGTGGAATAATACGAAGAGTCAGCGAGATATTCACAATTTCAGTCCATGAAGTAGATATATTTTCAACGGATTCTAAAAGGGTTATTTTTATTTTGCAATATATCGCCAGGGATATTTTATTGTTTTTTTCTGGAAAGGCTGTTAGTACGGGTTTAATTTATTTATTGGATTGATGTATTGCGATATATATAAGGTTTATTTTATATAAAATAATAATGGTAAATATTAGAGGCGGGTGAGGAGGGGAAAAGCGCGGCGCGTTGCCGCCCGCGCGGGAAATTATTTGACGTAAGCCAGCAGGCTAAGTGAATCGCGGGCCAGCGCTTTACATTTTTTCGCCGTCGGAAGGTTAATGCCGCTGAGATCGCGATAGCTGTCTTCGCCAAGCGCTTTCATGTTGTAGCTGTCGTAGTTGCTCAGGTCCCACTGGTTCTGTTGGGCAAAGAACACCAGAGCGCGCCGGATCTGTGTGTTGGGCAGGTTCTGGTAGCCACAGTCATTTTTCAGAAACACAAAAACCGCGGTTAAATCAGCCATGTCTTCCGCTTCGGATTCGCTGAGCGCGTAGCTGTTGGCGGAGAGAGTAAGCAGGCTGCCGAGTACCATTGTTCTGAAAAGCGTCTTCATTTTTTCTACCGTTAGATCACCGACGCTTCAAATTAGCATACTTCTTTACACAGCGCCGATCTTTATTCTCACTCTTCTGCTTGACCTTCCCGTTACGGTAGGGTTTAAGCTCAAATATTCGCCCGCAGAATAAAAGGATGTGAATATGCAACGTCGAGACTTCCTCAAACTGACCGCCGCGGTCAGCATGGCCAGCGCGTTACCGCTTTGGAGCCGTGCGGTCTTTGCAGCCAGTCGCCCGGCCCTGCCGGTACCGTCGCTGTTGACGGCCGATGCGCGCAACCGTATCGCGCTGACCATCCAGGCGGGCAAAACGCAATTTGGCGGGATGAACGCCACCACATGGGGGTATAACGGCTCGCTGCTGGGGCCCGCGCTGCAGCTGACGCAGGGGAAGACCATCACGGTGGACATTACTAACCAGCTGGCAGAAGAGACCACGCTGCACTGGCATGGTCTGGAGGTCCCGGGCGAGGTCGACGGGGGACCGCAGGGGGTTATCGCCCCGGGCGCCACTCGGACGGTGAGCTTCACGCCAACGCAACGGGCGGCCACCTGCTGGTTTCACCCGCATCAGCACGGGACCACCGGTCGGCAGGTGGCGATGGGGCTGGCGGGGCTGGTGCTGATCGAGGATGAAGAGAGCGGACGCCTGCTGTTGCCGAAGCAGTGGGGAATCGATGATGTACCGGTTATCGTACAGGACAAGAAGTTTACCGCCGCTGGCGAAATTGATTATCAGCTGGATGTCATGAGCGCCGCCGTCGGCTGGTTTGGCGATACGCTGTTGACCAATGGCGCTCTCTATCCTGAACATGCCGCCCCGCGCGGCTGGCTACGTCTGCGCTTGCTGAACGGCTGTAATGCCCGTTCCCTCAATTTTGCGACCAGTGATAAGCGCCCGCTGTACGTGGTGGCCAGCGACGGCGGTCTGCTGGCGGAGCCGGTGAAGGTCAATGAACTGCCGGTCTTGATGGGGGAGCGTTTTGAGGTGCTGGTGGACACCAGCGACGGTAAACCTTTTGATCTGGTGACCCTGCCGGTGAGCCAGATGGGCATGGCCATTGCGCCTTTCGATAAACCACAGCCGGTACTGCGCGTCCAGCCGCTGGTTATTCCTGCCTCCGGTAAGCTGCTGGATACCCTGGCCGCTCTGCCGGCGCTACCGTCCCTGACGGGGCTGACGCAGCGTCAGCTCCAGCTGTCGATGGATCCGATGCTTGACAGGATGGGCATGCAGGCGCTGATGGAGAAATATGGCGATCAGGCGATGGCCGGAATGGATCACGGCATGATGGGGCACGGCGGGATGGGCGACATGGGGAGTATGCACCACGGCGACATGAGCAACATGAACCACGGGTCCGGCATGAATCATGGTATGTCGTCGGCTAAGGGGTTTGATTTCCATAACGCCAACCGCATCAACGGCAAAGCCTTCGACATGAATGTGCCGATGTTTGCCGCCGCCAGAGGAGAGTATGAACGCTGGGTCATCTCCGGCAAGGGCGACATGATGCTACATCCGTTCCACATTCACGGCACCCAGTTCCGCATCCTTAGCGAAAACGGCAAGCCGCCAGCGGCGCATCGTAGCGGCTGGAAAGACACCGTTCGTGTGGAAGGGGACGTGAGTGAAGTATTAGTGAAGTTTGATCATCCGGCGCCGAAGGAGTTTGCCTATATGGCCCACTGCCACCTGCTGGAACATGAAGACACCGGGATGATGTTGGGATTCACGGTTTAGGGCGGTATAGCCCTGGCGCGTGGAAATAGGGGATAAAGACAAAAAAAACGGCAACTTTCGTTGCCGTTTTGCGTTTTATTTCGCCTCATCCGGGAGCGCATAGGCGACGATATAATCGCCCATTTTTGTACCAAACGAGCCGTGACCGCCGGCAGAGATGACAACATACTGTTTGCCATTCACTTCGTAAGTCATCGGAGTCGCCTGGCCGCCGGCTGGCAGACGGGCTTCCCACAGTTTCTCACCATTGCTCATATTGTACGCGCGCAGGTAGTTATCCGCGGTCGCGCCGATGAACAGGACGTTACCCGCCGTGGAGATCGGCCCACCCAGCATCGGCATACCCATGGTGAACGGCAGTTTAACCGGCATCGGGAACGGCAGGCTATCCTGCGGAGTACCGATACGTTTTTTCCATACCACTTCGTTGGTTTTCAGATCCAGCGCGGAGATATAGCCCCATGCCGGCTGTTTGCACGGCAGGCCGAACGGCGACAGGAACGGGTTCAGGGTGACGCCGTAAGGGACTCCGTACTGCGGCTGCACGCCGGACTCGGTGCCTGAGCCTTTCGCATCTTTCGGCGGTTCCATTGGGTTGCCCGGGCCGCGTGGGATCAGTTTAGAGACGAACGGCAGCGCCATTGGGTTGGCGATAGCCACCTGACGGTTCGGATCGACGGAGATGCCGCCCCATTCAAACATCCCCAGGTTACCCGGGAAGACGAGGGTGCCCTGCTCAGACGGCGGGGTAAAGATACCTTCATAGCGCATCTGGTGGAAAATCACGCGGCACACCAGCTGGTCGAACATGGTGGCGCCCCACATGTCCGCGCCGGTCAGATCTTTCTTCGGACGGAAGCTCAGATCGGAGAAGGGCTGAGTTTTGGCCACATAATCGCCTTTGGCGGCGCCCTGCGGGACCGGTTTTTCCGGGGCCGGGACCACCAGCTCGCCGTTACGACGATCCAGCACGAAGATGTTGCCGGTTTTCGCCGGAGCATAGATGACCGGCACGGTTTTGCCATTGACTTCAATGTCAGCCAGCGTCGGCTGAGAAGGCATGTCCATATCCCACAGGTCGTGGTGGACGGTCTGGTAGCTCCAGGCCAGTTTACCGGTGGTGGCGTTCAGCGCGACAATCGAGCTGGCATAGCGCTCTTGCTCCGGCGTGCGGTTGCCGCCCCAGATATCCGGAGTGGTCACGCCCATCGGCAGATAGACCAGATCCAGTTTGGCGTCGTAGGCGGCAGGCGCCCAGGAGTTCGGTGAGTTGAGCGTGAAGTGATGCTCATCGCTTGGGATGGCGTTCGGATCTTTCGCGCCTGGATCGAAGGCCCACAGCAGTTTCCCGGTATTCACATCAAAACCGCGGATCACGCCTGACGGCTCACGGGTAGAGAAGTTATCGGTGACTGCGCCGGCAATCACGATGGTCTTATCGGTGATAATCGGCGGGGAAGTGGGTTCATACATGCCCGGCGTGGTCACTGGCATGTTGGTCTGCAGGTTGAGAATACCTTTGTTGGCAAAGGTTTCGCACAGCTTACCGTTGTCGGCGTTTACTGCGAACAGGCGACCATCGTTCACCGGCAGGATAATGCGGCGCGGACAGTCGGCCACGACGTCAGCAGGGGCGTTATCCGCTTTCGCTTCGTGATACGAGACACCGCGGCAGGTGACGTGCTGGAATGACGGGTCGGCGTTCAGTTGCGGGTCAAAATGCCACTTCTCTTTACCGGTGGCGGCGTCAAGCGCGAACAGGCGCTGATGGGCGGTACACAGGAAGAGCGTGTCGCCGACTTTAATCGGTGTCACTTCGTTAGTGATTTCACCCGGATCGTTCGGCTGTTTCAGGTCGCCGGTGCGGAACACCCAGGCTTCCTTCAGGTTCTTCACGTTGTCGGCATTAATCTGCTTCAGCGGGGAGAAGCGCTGACCTTCCTGGTTGCGGCCATAGGCCGGCCAGTCGCCGTCGGCAACGTTGGAGATCGGCGCGGCCGGGGTGGCGTCGGCGCTCAGGGTGCCGTTGATCTCCTGCGGGTCGTTAAAACCAGCCCAGGTCAGCATGCCGCCGCTGATCAGCAGGGCGACGACCAGCGCGCCTACGGCGCCAGCGGAAGGCACCGGCAGACGACGCCAGACAAAAGGCAGGATCAGCCAGATACCAAAGAAGACGAGGATGTCGCTACGCGGCGTCAGCGCCCAGAAGTCGAAGCCGACTTCCCAGACGCCCCAGATCATGGTCGCCAGCAGCAGTGCGGCGTACAGCCACAGCGCAGCGCGCTTGCCGCGCAGCAGCATCACGGTCACGCCAAGCATCACCAGACCGGCGATGGGGTAGTACCAGGAGCCGCCAAGCACGACCAGCCATGCTCCGCCGATTAAAAGATAGAGGCCGCAGAACGCTGCAAATAGCGCAGTCAGCGTCACCAGGAGCCTTGATTGTTGAGACTTTGTTTCAGCCATAGAAAGTTACTCATGTGTTTGTTAATTTTTTAACTGCAATTAATTATAGGATTTAACAAGTGTGATCGGAATCACAAATACGGCTTTATTAATCCCTGCACCGCAGATTTCTTTTTGCTGGTATACTGGATGGCTTGCCGGTCATCGTCGGGGCGAAAGCAGCGGCTTTGATGATTTATATTTAGAATCAAATGGTTAGTCTTATGAAACATACTGTAGAAGTGATGATCCCGGAATCCGAGATCAAAGCGCGCATCGCGGAACTGGGTCGTCAAATCAACGAACACTATCAGGACAGCGGCAGCGAAATGGTGCTGGTGGGGCTGCTGCGCGGCTCGTTTATGTTCATGGCCGACCTGTGCCGTGAAGTGCAGGTGCCGCATGAAGTCGATTTTATGACCGCCTCGAGCTACGGCAGCGGCATGTCCACCACCCGTGATGTGAAAATCCTCAAAGATCTGGACGAAGACATCCGTGGTAAAGACGTACTGATCGTGGAAGACATCATCGACTCCGGCAATACCCTGTCTAAAGTGCGTGAGATCCTCAGCCTGCGCGAGCCGAAGTCGCTGGCCATTTGTACGCTGCTGGATAAACCAAGCCGCCGCGAAGTGAATGTCCCGGTTGAGTTCGTCGGTTTCGCCATTCCGGACGAGTTCGTGGTGGGCTACGGTATTGACTACGCTCAGCGCTACCGCCATCTGCCGTATATCGGCAAAGTCACCCTGCTGGACGAGTAAGGGGATATTCCACTCAGGCGCGCGCCGCGCGCGCCTGAGTGGCTAAGTCTGAAGGCTATTTGTGGTTGATGTGCTTGATCTTGAGGTTGGAGATCCCGTGGCGATAGCGCTGTTCGAGGGTTTCCCGGCTCACGGCGGTGACATCCAGATCGCGCAGCAGTCCGTCGTGAATGCCGTATGCCCAGCCGTGGATGGTGACTTTCTGTCCGCGCTTCCACGCCGATTGCATAATTGTCGAATGTCCCAGGTTGTATACCTGCTCCATCACGTTCAGTTCACAAAGGGTATCCAGACGGCGCTCCTCCGGCATTTCCCCCAGCAGCGAGCTGTGTTTAAACCAGATATCGCGGATATGCAGCAGCCAGTTGTCGATGAGCCCCAGCTCCGGGTTCTCCACCGCCGCCTGCACGCCGCCGCAGCCGTAGTGGCCGCAGATAATGATGTGCTCAACTTCAAGGACATCGACGGCATACTGCACCACCGACAGGCAGTTGAGGTCGGTGTGGATCACCAGATTCGCCACGTTACGATGCACAAACAGTTCGCCTGGCTCCAGGCCGGTGAGTCGCTCAGCGGGAACGCGGCTGTCAGAACAGCCAATCCACAGGAAGCGCGGTTTCTGCGTTTGCGACAGTTTCTCAAAAAAGCCGGGGTCCTCTTCCACCAGCATTTTTGACCATAGTGCATTGTTGCTGATGAGTGTATCTATATCATTCATGGACGTTATCGGCCTGTAACCAAGTAAGTGCGTTGCGCTAATATAGGGTAAGCTCACCTTTTTTAAAACCATCTTAACCCGTGATACTTCAGGCTGCAGATGCGCTGGCCGCGCGAGTACAGCGCAAACGTCAGTCAGGCGGGTTAATGACGTGTCATGACACGAGAAGAGATATTTAATGACCATTGCTCTGGAATTAAAACAGCTCAAAAAAACCTACCCCGGCGGGGTTCAGGCACTGCGGGGAATCGACCTGCAGGTTGAAGCGGGGGATTTCTATGCCCTGCTGGGCCCGAACGGGGCGGGAAAATCCACGACGATCGGCATCATCAGCTCGCTGGTGAACAAAACCTCCGGTCAGGTCAATGTCTTTGGCTACGATCTGGAGAAAGATGTCGTCAACGCCAAGCGCCAGCTTGGCCTGGTGCCGCAGGAGTTTAACTTTAACCCGTTCGAGACCGTGCAGCAGATCGTCGTTAACCAGGCGGGCTACTACGGCGTTGAGCGTAAAGAAGCCATCGCCCGCAGCGAAAAGTACTTAAAACAGCTCGATCTGTGGGAAAAACGCAGCGAACGCGCGCGGATGCTCTCCGGCGGGATGAAGCGCCGCCTGATGATCGCTCGCGCGTTGATGCATGAGCCGAAGCTGCTGATCCTCGACGAGCCGACCGCCGGCGTCGATATCGAACTCCGCCGCTCGATGTGGGGCTTCCTCAAGGATCTCAACGATCGCGGAACTACCATTATTCTGACCACCCACTATCTCGAAGAGGCCGAAATGTTGTGCCGCAACATCGGCATCATCCAGCACGGTACCCTGGTGGAAAACACCTCGATGAAAGCGCTGCTGTCGAAGCTGAAGTCAGAGACCTTTATTCTCGACCTCGCGCCAAAAAGCCCGGTGCCGAAGCTCGAGGGCTACCAGTATCAGCTGGTCGATACCTCGACGCTGGAAGTGGAGGTCCTGCGCGAGCAGGGGATTAACAGCGTCTTCGCGCAGCTGAGCGCCCAGGGGGTGCAGGTACTGAGTATGCGTAACAAAGCCAACCGTCTGGAAGAGCTGTTTGTCACCCTGGTGCATGAGCGAAAAGGAGAGTCAGCATGATGCAGCTTTATTGGGTCGCGCTGAAAAGCATCTGGACCAAAGAGATCCACCGTTTTATGCGCATCTGGGTGCAGACGCTGGTGCCGCCGGTGATCACCATGACCCTGTACTTCGTGATTTTCGGCAACCTGATCGGCTCGCGCATCGGCGAGATGCATGGCTTTACCTATATGCAGTTTATCGTGCCGGGCCTGATCATGATGGCGGTGATCACCAACGCTTACGCCAACGTCGCCTCGTCGTTCTTCAGCGCCAAGTTTCAGCGCAACATTGAGGAGCTGCTGGTGGCACCGGTGCCGACGCACGTGATTATCGCCGGCTATGTGGGCGGCGGGGTGGCGCGCGGGCTGTGCGTGGGCATCCTGGTGACCGCGGTGTCGCTGTTCTTTGTGCCGTTCCAGGTTCACTCCTGGCTGTTTGTCGCCCTGACGCTGCTCCTTACCGCGGTGCTGTTCTCGCTGGCCGGGCTGCTGAACGCGGTGTTTGCCAAGACCTTCGATGACATCAGCCTGATCCCGACCTTTGTGCTGACGCCGCTGACCTATCTCGGCGGGGTGTTCTACTCGCTGACCCTGCTGCCGCCGTTCTGGCAGGGGCTGTCGCATCTGAACCCCATCGTCTACATGATCAGCGGTTTCCGCTTCGGCTTCCTCGGTATCAACGATGTGCCGCTGGTGACCACCTTTGCGGTGCTGGTGGTCTTCATCGTCGCCTTCTATCTCCTCTGCTGGTCGTTAATCCAGCGCGGCCGCGGCCTGCGTAGCTGATACTCATCACGGTTAGCGCTTCCGGACGCCAATACACGAAGCGCTAACCGCTTATCTTTGACCGCCATCACCGATACGCCATCTTCCCCTTGCTACATTGTTGGCTGGCTAAGGAGGGAAGCATGCTTGGTTGGGTCATTACCTGCCACGATGAGCTGGCGCAGGAGATGCTGGATCGTCTTGAACAAAAATTTGGTCCACTGGCCCAGTGCCGGGCGGTCAATTACTGGCGCAATCTCAGCAGCAATATGTTGAGCCGGATGATGTGCGATGCGCTGCATGCCACCGACTCCGGGGACGGGGTCATTTTCCTTACCGACAGAACCGGCGCGGCGCCTTATCGGGCCGCGGCGCTGATGAGCCACAAACATACCCACTGCGAAGTGATCTCCGGCGTCAGCTATTCATTACTTGAGCGAATGTATCTGCTGCGGAATACGTTAAGCAGCGAGGCGTTTCGCCAGGCTATCGTCAGCGCGGGCGGTCCGATGGTGAGCAGCCTGTGGCATCAGCAGCAGAAGAACCCCCCGTTCCGGTTGCGTCATGATACCTTTGGAAATTAAGCAGCGGGACAGATGCCGCTTTTGTTACAATAACCGCCGTTGATGGTTTACCGGTTCGATGCGCATGCTTGCCCGATTTTTTACTCTGCTTCTTTTACTGACCTCACTCAGCGCCTCCGCCAGTCTGCTTAGCCAGCAGGGCAAGCCTGTGCGCTATATGCAAACCACCGAAGACGCGGTTATCTGGGCGCAGGTGGGGAACCATGTGGTCAGCGTCGGCAATGTGCGTGCCGGGCAAATCCTCGCGGTTGTCCCGACGGCGGCTGATTACTATGAGTTTCGCTTCGGCTTCGGCACCGGGTTTATTGACAAGGGCCATCTGGAGCCAGTGCAGGGTAAGCAGCGGGTGGAGGACCGTCTTGGGGATCTCAATAAGCCGCTGAGTAACCAGAATTTACTCACCTGGAAAGATACGCCGCTCTATGACGCTCCCTCTGTGAGTAGCGCGCCGTTCGGCACGCTGGCCAATAATCTGCGCTATCCGATCCTCAGCAAGCTGAAGGACCGGCTCAATCAGACCTGGTTTCAGATCCGCATTGGCGACCGGCTGGCGTGGGTCAGCAGTCTGGATGCGCAGGAGGATAACGGGATCCCCGTGCTGACCTATCACCATATTCTGCGTGACGAAGAGAACACCCGTTTCCGCCGTACCTCGACCACCACCTCGGTACGCGCCTTTAATAACCAGATGACCTGGCTGCGGGATCAGGGTTATACCACGCTGACCCTCTATCAGCTGGAAGGCTACGTGCGCAATAAAATCAACCTTCCGGCGCGGGCAGTCGCCATCACCTTCGATGACGGCTTGAAATCGGTAAATCGCTACGCCTATCCGGTGCTGAAACAGTATGGCTTCCACGCCACCGCCTTTATTATTTCATCGCGTATTAAGCGTCATCCGCAGCAATGGGATCCGAAATCGCTGCAGTTCATGAGCATTTCTGAGCTCCGGCAGATCCAGGACGTCTTTGACATTCAGTCGCATACCCACTTTCTCCACCGGGTGGACGCCAGCCGGCGGCCGATCTTATTCAGCCGCAACTACCATAATATTCTGTTTGATTTTGCCCGCTCGCGCCGGGCGCTGAGCCAGTTTAATCCACATGTGCTCTACCTTTCCTATCCCTTCGGCGGCTATAACGCCACGGCGGTGCAGGCGGCGAATGACGCCGGGTTTCATATGGCGGTGACGACGGTGCGTGGGAAGGTGAAGCCGGGGGACAATCCGTTTCTGCTAAAGCGGTTATATATCTTACGCACGGATTCGCTGGAGACGATGTCGCGGCTGATCAGTAACCAGCCGCAGGGGTAAACTTCGGCGCTGCGCCTGAGCGCGGCGCCGTGGTCATCAGGCGACCTGCACCGGAATCGCTTTTGCCTGGCGCTTCATTTCGTTGTCGCCTTCGAAGTAGGCGATGTTGGGCTGCCAGCGGCGCGCCTCTTCGTCAGACATGGTGACGAAGCTGGCGATGATCAGGATATCGCCGACGCTGGCGCAGTGCGCGGCGGCGCCGTTAACGGAGATGATTCTGGAGCCCCGCTCGGCGGCAATGGCGTAGGTGGAGAAACGGTTGCCGTTGGTGACGTTCCAGAGGTGAATGGTTTCATTCTCCAGAATACCGGCCGCATCCAGGAAGTCCTGGTCAATGGCGCAGGAACCTTCATAGTGCAGGTCAGCCTGCGTCACTTTTACGCGGTGGAGCTTGCCCTGCAGCATATTACGCATCATAACTTCTACCCTTCAACCTTAATGTAGCAGAGCGGACACGACGTCCGCCCTGAGAAAAGCCCGGGCAAGTATTGCCCGATTTTTACCCGCTGTCTACTGACCGAGCGTGACGATCTGGTTGTCGATCAGGCGGGCCTGACCGAGCCAGGCGGCCATCAGGATCACCGCGCGCTGGCTGGCGTCGGTCAGTTCAAGCAGGGTGTCGGCATCGCGGATCTGAATGTCGTCGGCGCGGAAACCTTTCTCGTTCAGCTCCTGTTCGGCGATAGCGATGATCTCGTCGAGCTGACGGTCGCCGGCGGCCAGTTTTTCCGCCACCGCGCTCAGCACTTTATACAGGCCGGGAGCGATTTTGCGCTGGTCGGTGGTCAGGTAGCCGTTACGCGAGCTTAGCGCCAGGCCATCCTTGGCGCGGACGATCGGCACGCCGATAATATCGATATCGTAGCCCATGTCGGCAACCATCTTGCGGATCAGCGCCAGCTGCTGGAAGTCTTTCTCGCCAAAGCAGGCGACGTCAGGCTGAACCAGGTTAAACAGCTTACTGACGATGGTCGATACGCCGCGGAAATGGCCCGGGCGGCTGGCGCCTTCCAGCATGGTGGACAGGCCGGGGACGTCGACGTAGGTCTGGCCTTCGGTGCCCTGCGGGTAGACTTCCGCCGGCGTCGGCGCGAAGACAAAATCGACATGACGCTTGTTCAGCTTTTCACAATCATCCTGTAGGGTGCGCGGGTAGCGCGCCAGGTCATCGGCGCGGTCAAACTGCATCGGATTGACGAAAATACTGACCACCACCACGTCCGCGCTGGCTTTGGCTTCATCAACCAGCTTCATATGACCATCATGCAGGTTGCCCATCGTCGGGACCAGCGCGATACGCTTGCCTTCCTGACGCAGACGGCGGATATGCTGACGCAGCAGCAGCACGGATTCTATAATCAGCACAACAAGACTCCTTAATGGAAACTGTGTTCTTCGCCCGGATAGACCCCGGATTCAACTTCGGCAATATACTGCCGCACCGCGGCGCGGATGTCGCCCGCCTCGGCAAGGAAATTCTTGGCAAATTTCGGAATGTGGCCGCCGGTAATGCCGAAAGCGTCATGCATCACCAGGATCTGCCCATCGGTGACGTTGCCCGCGCCGATGCCGATCACCGGAATGGTCAGGGCTTCGGTGATGCGTTTCGCCAGGGCGACCGGGACACACTCCAGCACCAGCAGTTGCGCGCCTGCCGCTTCCAGCGCTAACGCGTCTTCAAACAGGGTCTGCGCCGCATCGCCGCGTCCCTGCACTTTATAGCCACCGAAGACGTTCACCGACTGCGGCGTCAGGCCGAGATGGCCGCAAACCGGCACCGCGCGTTCCGCCAGCATCTTCACGGTCTCGGCCAGCCAGGCGCCGCCTTCGAGTTTGACCATATTGGCGCCAGCGCGCATCACGACGGCGGCATTTTCGAAGGCCTGCTCCGGCGTGGCGTAGGCCATAAACGGCAGGTCGGCGAGCAGCAGGCTGTTCGGCGCGCCGCGGCGGACGGCGCGGGTGTGATAGGCGATATCTTCTACGGTGACCGGCAGGGTGGAGTCGTGACCCTGCACCGTCATTCCCAGCGAGTCGCCCACCAGCAGCACATTAATGCCTTCATCGGCGAACAGCTTCGCGAAGCTATGGTCGTAGGCGGTAATGGTGGCAAAGCGCTTCTTTTCCTGTTTGCATTTCTGCAGCAGGGCAATGGTGGTCGGTTTCATAACATTTCCTGATGATGAAAGTCATATTAACCGGCATTCTAACAGCAGCATTCAGAGGGGCAATGATTTTGGGCAACCGATTACGACGATCGCCGCAAATGCTAAAAAAGGAGAGGGAATTACCAGATAGCGGGCTTTGCCGCGCCGAGATCATCCAGCACGGCGCGCAGCGCCATGCCGTCAGGAAAGTGGAGGTCCGGGGCGATCTCGAACAGCGGCCAGAGCATAAAGCCGCGGTTTCTCATATCGTAGTGCGGAACGGTCAGGCGCTCGCTGTTAATGACCGCATCGCCAAACAGCATAATGTCGAGATCGAGGGTGCGCGGCCCCCAGCGTTCGGCTTTGCGCACCCGACCCTGCTGCAGCTCAATGCGCTGGGTGTGATCGAGCAGCGCCTCAGGGGACAGCGTGGTTTCCAGCGCGACGGCGGCGTTGAGATAGTCTGGCTGATCCTGCGGGCCCAGCGGCGGCGTGCGGTAGAACGAAGAGACGTTCACCACGCGGCTGTGCGGAATTTCGCCCAGGGCGTGGATAGCCGCCTGCACCTGCGCCAGTGGCGAAGCGAGGTTACTGCCGAGGGCGATATAGGCCAGGGTCATGCGTTACCCTGGCGTGGCGCGCGCTTGCGCGGACGGCGGTGGCGACGGCGCGGCGCCGGATCGTCCCCGAGGTCGTTGAGCATATCTTTTTGCGCCGGCGGCGCGGCGACCTGGAATTCGCCCCACCATTTGGTCAGACGCTGCAGTTCGCCGTTGTTTTCAGCGCCAGCGCGTAGCTCCAGCAGATCGTAGGCGGCGCGGAATTTCGGATGCTCCATCAGCTTCCAGGCGCGTTTGCCCTGGCGACGGGACATGCGCAGCTGCAGCTGCCAGATATCGCGGATCAGGGTGGTGATGCGCTTAGGGATCGCCAGCGTACGGCAGGCTTCGTCCAGTACGTCGTTCATCGCCAGGGCGAAGGCGTCATAGTACGCCAGACCGCTCTCCTGGGCGATTTTCTGCGCCGTCTCCAGCAGCGGATACCAGAACATCACTGCGAACAGGAAGGCCGGATTGACGCGCATGTCGTTACGAATGCGGGTATCGGTGTTCTTCAGCACCTGGTTGATGATCCGCTCCATCGGGCTATCGCCGCGCTCGGTAAAGTAGCGGGTGATGGTCGGGAACAGCGGCTGGAACAGGTTGTATTCCCGCAGCAGCAGGTAGGTCTGATAGCCATGCCCGGCCTGCAGCAGCTTGAGCACTTCTTCGAACAGGCGCGCCGGCGGCACGTCGTGGAGCAGGGCGGCCAGCCGCGGCAGCGGTTCGGCCGTTTCCGGACTGATGGTCATATCCAGCTTGGCGGCGAAGCGCACCGCGCGCAGCATGCGTACCGGATCCTCGCGATAGCGGGTTTCCGGATTGCCGATCAGGCGGATCACGCCGTCCTGCAGATCCTTCATGCCGCCGACGTAGTCGCGAACGGTAAAGTCCGCCACGCTGTAATAGAGGCTGTTGATGGTGAAGTCGCGACGCTGGGCGTCCTCTTCGATCGAGCCGAAGATATTATCACGCAGCAGCATGCCGTTCTGGCCCCGCTGGGAGGTGACGCGATCGGTAGTGTGTCCTTCGTGATGGCCACGGAAGGTAGCGACCTCAATAATTTCCGGCCCGAACATGACGTGCGCGAGGCGGAAACGGCGCCCAACCAGACGGCAGTTGCGGAACAGCTTGCGTACCTGATCCGGCGTGGCGTTGGTCGTGACGTCAAAATCTTTTGGCTTTTTGCCAAGCAGCAGGTCGCGGACGCCGCCGCCGACCAGCCAGGACTCGTAGCCCGCCTTGTTGAGGCGGTACATGACCTTGAGGGCGTTTTCACTGATATCTTTGCGGGAAATAGCATGCTGCTCACGCGGGATCACCGTCATAGGCGTTGGTTCGACGGCGGCTTCTGCCTCGCGCTCCTCACGGCTTAGCACCTTACGGCAAAAATTAGCGACTCGGGTAAAAATGGTGCACCTCGTAGTGTCAGACGGACTTCAGATCAACTGTACAGTGTAAAAATAGCGGCTAATCATAGCTCAGCGGGAGCCATTTGAGAATGCTCGATTTTCGCCGGCTGCCAGTTGGCGACGGCCTGGGCGAGTAAATCATCGATGCTCAGGGCCTGCCACTCCCCGGCGATCTCCTGATTCAGAAAGCGGAGCGCCCGGACGATTTCGGGGCGCGGATCGCCTTCCGGCAGCGCCGGCGCGTGGTTTTGTTTAGAGAGCTTATTGCCGTCGGCATTGAGGGCCAGCGGCAGATGGAGGTAGTCCGGTGTCTGCCAGCCAAAATGCTGATACAGCGAAATCTGCCGCACCGTCGGCTCAATCAGATCGGCGCCGCGGACGATCTCGGTGATCCCCTGAAAGTGGTCATCGACCACCACCGCCAGGTTGTAGGCAAACAGTCCGTCGCGACGGTGGATAATAAAATCTTCTCGCGCCAGCGGCTCGTTGGCGACCAGCGTGCCGCGCAGGCGGTCGGTGAACTGCAGAACCGGACGGGTCTGGCGCAGACGCAGCGCGGCGTTTTCCGCCCCCAGCCCAAGGTCGCGGCAGTGACCATCATAGATCCCGCCTACGGCGTGGATCCGCGCGCGGGTGCAGGTGCAGTAGTAGCTCAGCCCTTGCTCGCTCAGCCAGGCCAGCGCCTCGCGGTAGGCTTCGTGCCGTTGCGACTGCCAGAGCACCTCGCCGTCCCAGTGCAGACCGTAGTGGTCGAGCTGGCGCAGGATGGTGTCGGCGGCCCCGGGGACTTCGCGCGGCGGGTCGATATCTTCAATACGAACGCGCCAGATACCCTGGTTCGCGCGGGCCTGCAGGTAGCTGCCGAGCGCGGCGATCAGAGAGCCGAAGTGGAGTTCGCCGGAGGGGGAGGGAGCAAAGCGCCCTATATAGCGTGAGTCAGTCATGGTACGGACAACAGAACCAGGCGGGAGAGACTCCCGCCAGAGAGTGAGGCAGCAGGGGATTAGCCCGCCATCTGTTTTTCGCGAATTTCCGCCAGGGTTTTGCAGTCAATGCAAAGATCCGCTGTCGGACGCGCTTCCAGACGGCGAATGCCGATCTCCACGCCGCAGGATTCGCAGTAGCCGAAGTCTTCGTCTTCAACTTTTTTCAGCGTTTTCTCGATCTTTTTGATCAGTTTACGTTCGCGGTCGCGGTTACGCAGCTCCAGGCTGAACTCTTCTTCCTGGGCGGCACGGTCTACCGGGTCCGGGAAGTTAGCAGCTTCATCCTGCATGTGCGATACGGTGCGATCCACTTCATCCCTGAGTTGATTACGCCATGCTTCAAGAATACGCTTGAAGTGCGCCAGCTGGGCTTCGTTCATATACTCTTCGCCCGGTTTCTCTTGGTACGGCTCCACCCCAGCGATGGCGAGAATACTCAGGGACGATGTTTTACGGTTTTGCCCTTCTTGCATGTTGCTTCTCCTTAACACGCACTATCGATCCCCATGTGGGGGAAAATCAGGCCGCTATAAATAGCAGATGCTTTTCCGGATAGCAATTATCTAAACGTTACACTTGACAACCCTGTGAAGAAAAGCGTATTCGCGCTTGCGACCCGAACACTATTTAGCCACTTATTTACCGGGGTTTAACACCACGGCGATCGGCTTATTCAGAGTCATCCTCGTCGTAGAAAGTTCCGCTTTCCAGGCGAGAATTTCCACCCCCTTGTCGCGGGCTTCTGTTAACAGCTGTGCGTATCTGGCATCAATATGATGCGCGGGAGAGAAACGGTCAATTGCCGAATGCAGGACGGCAAATAAAATCACCGCGCGGTCGCCATTTGCCGCGACGGCCATCAGCTCCCGCAGGTGCTTCTGTCCGCGCATAGTCACCGCATCAGGAAAATAACCGTATTCTTTCTCCGCCAACGTAACCGATTTCACTTCAATATAGCAGTTTTGGCGATCATCTGCCTGTAACATAATATCGATACGGCTATTCTCAGCGCCATATTTCACTTCGCTTTTCAGCTGGTTATAGCCGGAAAGTTCAGGGATTATTCCGGCGGAAATTGCTTCTTTCGCCAGCGTATTCGCGCGCAGCGTGTTGACGCAAATAACGGCGCCCTGCTGCGTTTCAGTTAATTCCCAGGTATGGGCATATTTGCGCTTCGCATTGTCAGAAGTGGAATACCAGACGGTGTCGCCCGGGACGGCGCAGCCGGTCATGGCACCGGTATTTGGGCAGTGGAGCGTCAATTCGCGGCCATCGGGGGTCACCACGTCGGCAAGAAAACGTTTGTAACGTTTAAGCAAAATGGCGGGTTGCAACGGCGGATCAAACTGCATCAATTTTCCTTATCAAACGGATAATGTTCCAGCGCCGTGTAGCGCGTGCGCCCGCGGCTAAAGCTGGATTCATAGAGCACGAACTCGTTCACCGGAAACGTCCAGCGAAAGCCGGGCGGCGGGATCGGCACCGCCTGACGGGCATCGCGCCACAGGGTAATGTGCGGATGAAACGGCTGCGGACTCTGATAGCAGCCGCTGCGCGCCGCCTGAGCGCGCAGCATACTGGCAAGCTGCAGCAGGCCGCGCGGTGGCTGACGGGTCCCGAGCCAGACCACCCGCGAACGCAGCCACTGTCCGGCATCGTCCAGCGTCAGGGTAAAGCCCGGCTGCTGGAGGCGGCCGGCGAGGGCAGACAGCGCCCGCTGTTTTTCCGCGCTCACCTCGCCGAGAAACGCCAGCGTCAGATGAAGGTTATCCGCCGCGACGGGCCTGCCGGCATCCTCAGGGAAGTGCGTTGCCCTCCACTGGACAATCTGTTTGCGGACGGCAGGCGGCAGTTCAATCGCAAAAAACAGCCTTTTCGGCTCAGACATGATAGAGACTCGGTAATGAATTAGGGGGATGCTACAATGCGAGCCCCTGAATGTTAACCCCCGGAGCCTTTTGTGTCCTCATTGCCGGTTGCCGCCGTCCTCCCAGAACTGTTATCCGCCCTGCAGCATGCGCCGCAGGTTTTGCTCAACGCGCCGACCGGCGCCGGGAAGTCGACCTGGCTGCCGCTGCAGATCCTCGCTGAGGGTAACATCGCGGGACGCATTATCCTGCTGGAGCCTAGGCGTCTGGCGGCGCGCAATGTCGCGCAGCGGCTGGCTGAACTGCTCGGCGAAAAGCCAGGGGAGACCGTGGGTTACCGCATGCGTGCCGAAACCTGCGTCGGGCCACAGACCCGCCTGGAGGTGGTCACGGAGGGGATCCTGACGCGCATGATCCAGCGCGATCCCGAGCTGACGGGCGTGGGGCTGGTGATCCTCGATGAGTTTCACGAGCGCAGCCTGCAGGCGGATCTGGCGCTGGCCCTGCTGCTTGATGTCCAGCAGGGGTTACGTGACGATCTCAAACTGCTCATCATGTCGGCGACCCTTGATAACGATCGCCTGCAGCGTCTGCTGCCTGAGGTGCCGGTGGTGGTCTCGGAGGGGCGCGCTTATCCGGTGGAGCGTCGCTTCAGCCCGCTCTCCGCGCACCAGCGTTTTGATGAGGCGGTGGCGATAGCGGCGGCGGAGCTCCTGCGGCATGAACAGGGATCGATGCTGCTGTTTCTGCCCGGCGTCGGCGAGATCCAGCGCGTTCAGGAACAGCTGACGGAGCGCGTGGCGGAGGATGTCATCCTCTGCCCGCTGTATGGCGCTTTGCCCCTAAGCGAGCAGCGCAAAGCGATCCTCCCGGCGCCGGCCGGGAAGCGCAAAGTGGTGCTGGCCACCAACATTGCTGAGACCAGTTTAACCATCGAGGGCATCCGCCTGGTGGTCGACACCGCCCAGGAGCGTGTTGCCCGCTTTGACCCGCGCACCGGCCTGACCCGGCTGGTGACGCAGCGCATCAGCCAGGCATCGATGACCCAGCGCGCCGGACGCGCCGGTCGTCTCTCCCCGGGGATCTGCCTGCATTTGCTCGGCAAAGAACAGGCCGAACGAGCGGCGGCGCAGAGCGAACCGGAGATCCTGCACAGCGATCTGTCGGCGCTGTTGCTGGAGCTGCTGCAGTGGGGTTGCCACGATCCGGCCTCGCTGGCCTGGCTGGATCAGCCGCCGGCGGTGAACCTGGCTGCCGCGCGCCGCCTGCTGGAGGCGCTCTCGGCGCTGGACGGCGAGCGGCTGTCGGCGTTTGGCCGCAAAATGGCCACCCTCGGCAACGAGCCCCGGCTGGCGGCGATGCTGGCCGCTGCGCAGACCGATGACGAAGTGGCGACGGCGGCCAGGCTGGCGGCGATCCTTGAGGAGCCGCCGCGCGGAGGGCTGGTGGATTTGGGCGCCGTCTTTTCCCGTCAGCAGGCCAACTGGCAGCAGCGCGCGCAGCAGCTGATGAAGCGTCTGGCCTGCCGCAGCGGCCAGCCCGATGCGGGACGAATGGCTGCGCTCCTGGCGTCGGCCTTCGCCGACCGCATCGCCCGCCGCCGCGGTCAGGAGGGACGCTATCAGCTGGCGAACGGTATGGGCGCGATGTTGGACGCCGACGACGCGCTGGGCCGCCATGAGTGGCTGATCGCTCCGCTGCTGCTGCAGGGCAGCGCCTCACCGGATGCCCGCATGCTGCTGGCTCTGCCGGTGGATATCGGCGAGCTGATCGCCGCCCGTCCCGAGCTGGCGCAGCGTTCCGACACGGTGGAGTGGGATGAAGCGCAGGGGACGCTGAAAGCCTGGCGGCGGACGGTGACGGGCCAGCTGGTGATTAAGACCCAGCCGCTGGCGAAGCCCTCTGAGGCGGAGCTGCATCAGGCGATGCTCAACGGGATTCGTGAGAAAGGCCTCGGTGTGCTCAACTGGACGCCAGAGGCCGAGCAGCTGCGGCTGCGGCTGCAGTGTGCGGCGCAATGGCTGCCGGAAGAGGCGTGGCCCGCGGTGGATGACGCTTCGCTGCTGGCCTCGCTGGAGGCATGGCTGCTGCCGCAGATGAACGGCGTTCACTCGCTGCGGGCGCTGAAGGCGCTGGATCTGCGGCAGGCGCTCCAGGACTGGCTGTCATGGCCGCTGCGCCAGAAGCTGGATCGCGAGCTGCCGACGCACTATACCGTGCCGACCGGCAGCCGTCTGGCGATCCGTTACCATGCGGAGAACCCGCCGGCGCTGGCGGTGCGTATGCAGGAGATGTTCGGCGAGGCCACGACGCCGGTTATCGCCGAGGGGCGAGTGCCACTGGTGCTGGAGCTGCTGTCGCCCGCTCAGCGTCCGCTGCAGATCACGCGCGATCTCAGCGCCTTCTGGCAGGGGAGCTACCGTGAGGTACAGAAAGAGATGAAGGGACGCTATCCGAAACACGTCTGGCCGGACGATCCGGCCAACGCCGCCCCGACCCGGCGCAGCAAAAAATATTCGTAGCCCCAGGCGCCGGGCGGCATTCTGCCCGGCCAGTCGAACCACTCACGCTAGACCATCTGCTGCCAGAGAAAAACGCCCCCTCCCGCCAGCGCCAGCCAGGGGCCGAAGGCCAGCGGCTGCTGCAGCGACTGCCGGGTCCACAGGCGCTGCAGCAGGGTCCACATCAGCCCGCTGGCCGAGGCGAACAACAGCACCTGCGGCAGAGCCTGCCAGCCGCACCAGGCGCCCAGCGCCGCCAGCAGCTTAAAATCGCCATAGCCCAGAGCCTCTTTGCCGGTCAGCAGGCGGAACAGCCAATAGACCGACCACAGTGCCAGATAACCAGCCATCGCCCCGGCGACCGCGTCCGGCAGGGCAATGTACACCTCGTTAAGATTAAACAGCAGTCCGGCCCACAGCAGGGGCAGGGTCAGGCGATCGGGCAGCAGCTGGGTCCGGGCATCAATCCGCGCCAGTATCAGCAGAAAGGAGAGCAGCACCAGGCCGCCCGCCAGCGCCAGTCCCGGCGCGAGCAGCGCCCCGGCGAGGATAAACAGCAGGCCGGTGGTCAGCTCGGTCAGCGGATAGCTCCACGAGATGCGCGCCTGACAGCAGCGGGCGCGACGGCCTAGCCAAAGGAAGCTGAGCAACGGGATATTGTCCCGCCAGGCTATCGGCTGGCGACACTGCGGACAGGATGAGCCCGGCGTGCTGAGGGTTAGCGGCTCGTCGTCCGCGGTCTGGGCCAGCATGCGCGGCAGACGGTAGATCACCACGTTGTAAAAGCTGCCCAGCGCCAGGCCGAACAGCAGCAGAAAGCCATACCAGATAAGAGGGAAATGCAGGGATAATGCGGCTAATGTCGTCATTTTTGCTCCTTTAATCACCATTTTCCCTGCAGCTGCCACGGCGTCGGGCCCGGGTCGTTTTTGGCCATCGGGCGGGTGACCAGCAGCGCCAGCAGGGGCGGTATCCCCTGTCTGGGCTGTAGCGTACCGTGAAACAGATAGCGGCCATCGGGCGACAGGGTGCCCTGGCCGCTGAGGCTCAGCTGATGAGAATCCTGGCGGATGGCCAGCGCCACGGCGCCGGTCGCCGTACAGCTTAAGGTGCCACTGACCTGGGCTAACTCCAGGCTACCGACCGGAGAGTGCAGCCTGGCCTGACGCCACTGCGCGCGTCCGGCGGTGATTTGCTGACAGCGCCCCTCGCTGAAGTGCGCTTCGGCCAGGCTGAAAGTGACCTCTCCGTCGGCGCTGACGGGCATGGTCGGCGTTAGCCAGCGACCGAGCAGGCTGGCGGGGGCGGTGAGCCGCCCCTCCTGCAGGCGCAGATCGCGGATGCCCCACAGCCGGGCCTGACCCTCCACGCCGCGGGGATCGCTGAGCGCGATCTGCCAGCCAGCCGGGGTAAGCGACCACGTCAGCCGCTCAAGTCGTTCGCCGCGCCAGGAGACTGACTGCGCCGCGCCGCGCCAGATGCTGCCGCTGAGGTTGGCCACCTGTACCTCGGGCGGCAGCATCGGGACTAACAGGCGCGCCGGGGCGGTGGCGGTCAACCACAGCAGATAGAGCGCCAGCAGTAGCCCAACCGCGAACCCGTTAGCTTTCATCGTCGCGCTCCAGCAGCAGATGGTTGACCGTGACCCAGCCCGGCCGCGACGGCTGTGCGGTTACGGATAGCGAGACCGCGTTGACGCCGCGCATCGCCGGGGCGTCCAGCCAGTCCATCAGCGCCTGAAAGGCGCAGGGCTGAAGGGTGACCTGAAGACGTTTTCCCTGCGGCTGCAGACGAACGACTTCCAGCCCGTGGCTCGCCGCCTCGCGCATCACCAGCGCGGTGAGCGCCTCTTTTGCCGCCGGCGCGGGCTGCTGGCTGAGCTGCTGCAGGCGCGGCCCCTGCTGCGTCATCCAGCGCAGGCTGGCCTGTTCTTTCACCAGGGTTTGCCGCCACTGCGCCTCGCGGGCTCGCCAGGGCTGCCACAGCCCGTACCAGAGGGCGCACACCACCAGCAGCCCCGCGAGTCCGAGCAGCAGGCGCTGCTCCGACGGCGTGCGCTGCCGCCACCAGATAAACAGATTAGCCATCGTTTTCCTCCAGCGTCAGTTGTCCCTCAATGCCATCCGGTTTCGTGGTCATGTCGCCTGGCCGGACGCGAAACCGCGGCTGCGCCCGCTGGGTGAACTGCTCCAGCGCCCGGGAAGAGGCCGCGGCGATATCCAGCTGCAGACGGTTGCCCGCGGCATCCCAGCTCAGCGCCCGCAGGCGGATCCCCGGCGTGTCGCTGATGATGTTCTGCAACGCGCTGAGGCGGTCGACGAGGGGGGCATGCTGCGCCTGACGGGCGAGGGTTTGCAGATGCTGCTGCATCTGCAGTCGCGGGTTAATCACCTTTTTCTCCGTAGGAAACCAGCGATGATAGTAGGCCCGGCTGGCCTGCTGGGCCGCCTCGGCCTGGCGCGCCAGATCGCGATGATCCAGAACGCTATTCACCGCCGCCAGCAGCGCCAGGGCCAGCGCGGCATACCGCGCCGGACGCCAGCTCCCCTGCGCAGGCTGCCGACGGCGGATGGCAAACTCTCCCTGCAGCAGGCTGAGCTTCTGCGCCGCCGGATGATTTGCGGCGAGGGAGAGCAGCGTCTGCGCAGGCTGCGCGCGCCACGCTCCCGGCGCCGCGGGCGGCGGCGAATAGCTGTCGATGACGTGCTCTTCCGCCTCGCCCTGCAGCAGCTCCGCCAGCCAGGAGCTTTCCGCCGCCATGCCGCTCCATGGCTGGTGGCGGATCAGCCACTGCTCGTCCACCTGCACCGCGCTCCACGCCGGCGGTTGCCAGGGCAGGGCCAGCACATCGGGCGTCAACGCCAGGGGGCGTAGGGAGAGCGACTCGCAGCGCGCCAGCCAGTCGCGCATTTTTTGCCGCTGCACGGCGACGATCTCGCACTGGGCCTGCTGGCGGTGGAGCAGGGCAAAATGGGTGGCTTCCACATCGTCGGCCAGCTGCTCTTCCAACAGGAACGGGGCCACCTGCAGCGGCGGTTTACGCAGGCCCGCCGGCAGGCTGAGGGGGTGAAACGCGCAGTCGCTGGCCGGGATCAGCACCCAGGCTGGATAATGCGCCGCCAGCGCCGGGAAAGGGCTGGCGTCGTCAGCCGGCCACCGGCCGCGGGCTTCGTGATGCGGATCGCCGGGGGCGAAGAGTTGCCAGTGCAGCGGCGCCTGCCCGGGGGCGAAGCGCACGATCAGCATGGCCTGGGGGGAAGCGTTAAACTTATTCATCAACCACCATAGAAAGTCCGTATCGCCGCTGGACGACGGTAAAGGCGCGCCCCTCCTGTTGCAGGACGCTGTGCAGCTGAAAGCGAAGGTTGCCGGTCACCACGGTGAAGGCGGCGATAAAGCGTGTGCTGCGCACCGTCAGCCAGGGGCGGGCGAGCGTGGTATCGGTTTTCTGCAGCGTAGGCTGCGCGAGAAACGCGGCGACGCTGCTCCACCCGGTTCGCGGGCGGTTGTGCAACAGCTGTTGCGCCTCCTGCAGCGTCAGATCGCCGGGAAAGAGGGCCACCAGCAGGGCGGCCTGTGAGGGCCGCAGGGTGTTGACATTGACCTGCAGCGCGTCATCCGGCTGGACGCAGACGAAGGGGAGCAGGCGCTGATAGAGCGCGGCGTCCATACCGGCCAGCAGGCGCAGCTCGCTGACGTCCTGCATCGGCTGGTTGGCGGCGAGATAGCCCGGGGTTTGCGCCATATAAACCTCGTCCTCCGCCCCGTTCAGTCGCGGCTGGCCGTCGCTGTCCGTCCAGTCGCCGAGGGCGGCGGCGATCTGGCTGGCGCGCAGCGGTGATTCGCCGAGCAGCGCCAGCAGCCGGACGAAGACGTCGGTCGGGTAGGGCGTTTCGCCGCTGGTCTCATCCGCGCGATGGTTGATGGCATTGAGGTTAAAGCAGGCGTGCCCGTCGCGGATCGTGGCGAGGATTTCGCCCTCGTCGAGGGTAAAGCGGCGTCCCTCCTGCGCCCAGGTTTGCGCCAGGTTCGTTTGACTGGGCGAGTCCAGCGCGTCGCGTTGCAGCAGCGCGGCGGCCATGTTTTCCGCCGCCAGGGCGTACCATCTGGCCTGCAGATTATCGAGGGTCACGGCGGTGTGTTGATACATGACCGAGGTGCGTTCGGTCATGGCGCTGGCGAGGATCATCATCAGGGCGAGGATGAACAGCACCATCAGGAGCGCGACGCCGCGTTGCCGATTTTTCACTGGCCGCCCCCCGGGGTAAGTAAAAACAGGCGGGTTATCTCCCCGCTGTTCGCCAGGGTCAGGGTGATCTCCAGCCCCTGCGGCAGCGTCTGCGAGCGGTCCCAGGTCTCCTGCCAGCGGCCGTCGGCATAAAACCGCAGGCGAAACGCCGTCACCCCGCGCAGCAGCACCCGGACCGTCGGCTGGCTGCCGGTCAGCGGATCCTGCTGATCGAAGCTCAGCCGTTCAAGCTGCTGCTGGCGCAGGCGGTAGCTGACGTTCTGGATCTCCGAGCGCGGGAGGATCCCCAGCGGATTCGGCCAGCCGCTGCGGCTGAAGGCCAGCCCCCAGTCATCGCTCTGCAACTGAAAACGTCCGGCAAAGAAAAGCGTGTCGCTGTTTCTGGCGCGACGGGGAATGATGTGCGTGACATCGTCGGCTATCTGGCGAAAAGCGCGCTGGAGGGCGGCGATCTGCTGGCTCTTCTCACGGGTGAGGCCATCGGCGCGGATGACGTTCTGCAGCACCATCACGGCGGCGGCGCTGAGGACGGCGAGGATAGCCAGCGCCAGCAGCGTTTCAATCAGGGTGAAACCGCGCATTTTCGTTATCATGGCGGCGTCACCCAGGTGCGCAGAGTCGCCAGCGGCGCGGGATCGCTTTTTTGCCGCCGGACCTCCACGTCCAGCGCCCGCAGCTGCGGCAGCGCGGTTTCCACCCCCTGCCAGCGGACGAACCAGCGCGTCCCGGCGGCCTCCACGGTGGTTTCAGACCAGCTGAGGGCAGGCCAGCGTTTCTCCAGCCGCAGCTGCACCAGCTGATTATCCGCCAGCCAGCTGGCGAGGACTTTCTCTTCCATACGCCCGAGCTGCCGCGTCTGCTGCAGGGTGGATTGCATCACCGCCAGGCCGGCGAGGGCGAAAATCACCAGCGCGACCATCACTTCGATAAGCGTCATTCCGCTCTCGCGTTTCATGGCTGCTCCCGCGCCGCCAGCGGCTGACTGTCGCCCTGGGCGTCGATGTTGATGCCCGTCGCGGCGTCAATCCGCAGCTGAAACGGGGTGACTTCGCCGCCGGGAAAGATGATCACGTCGGGCTGCTCGCCCGGCGTCCACGCCTGGCCGTTGGGAAAGCGCAGCGTCAGCCTGGCCCGCGGGAGGGTTTCCGCCGTGGTGGCGCGCCCGGCCTGCAGCGGCAGCCACTGCGCGTTGCCCCAGCGGTCGTCAGCCGCCGCCGGGGCGCCTTCGTCGGCAGGCTGCAGGCGCATAAACTGCCAGCGGTCAGGGTGGATAACGATCCCGAAGAGCTGGCCGGTTTGCTGCCCGCGCTCGCGGACAAAATCCAGCTGCGCCTGAAAGCGCGCCAGGATCTGCGTGGCCTCCTGGGTGCGGGCGGAGGGAAACGCCAGCAGCACCATGCTGGCGCTGACGCCGATCAGCAGCAGGACCAGCATCATTTCCAGGAGGGTGAAACCGCGCTGAGACACTATTTCTTCCCGAGGGTCCAGTTGCCGATGTCGTCATTGGTGTCGGGCATCCCGTCCGGGCCGACGCTGAAGACGTCGATGGCGCCATGCTGACCGGGGCTTAACAGCTGATACTCATTTCCCCATGGGTCCTGCGGCAGGCGGCGGATATAGCCGCCTTCCGGGTAGTTGCGGGCATGCGGCTCGACGGCCGGGGCGGTCACCAGCGCCTGCAGACCCTGTTCGGTATTCGGGTAGCGGCTGTTGTCCAGCTTATACATGTCCAGCGCCCCCTCAAGCGCCACCAGATCGCTGACCACCTTCTGGCGGTCCGCTTTCTCCTTGTTGCCCATCAGGTTGGGTACCACCAGGCTGGCGAGGATGCCGAGAATGACGATCACCACCATAATTTCCAGTAACGTGAAGCCGCGTTGCCGTTGCATAGTTTTCTCCATTAATACAGTCACATACTCATAAGGGTATTCAGTTGCAGGATCGGCTGCAGGATGGCCAGCACGATAAACAGCACCATGCCGGCCATGGTGACCACCAGCAGGGGTTCAAACAGGCTGAGGGACATCTGGATCTGCGCGCTCAGTTCCCGGTCCTGGTTCTCCGCCGCGCGCTCCAGCATGGCGGTCAGCTCACCGCTCTGTTCGCCGCTGGCGATCATGTAGCGCATCATCGGCGGAAACAGCGCCGTGGCCTCCAGCGCGCGATGCAGGCTGACGCCTTCGCGCACCGACTCGCTGGCGGTCTCCAGCTGGCTGCGCGCCCAGGCATTGCTGAGAACGCCCGCGCTGATGCGCATCGACAGCAGCAGCGGCACCGCGCTGGCGTTGAGAATGCTTAAGGTGCGGGCGTAGCGCGCGCTGTTGACGCTGCGCGTCACGCGGCCGATGACCGGCAGGCGCAGCAGCGCCCGGTCCCAGGCGAGCCGCCGGGCAGGCTGGCGCAGCAGATAGCGCAGCCCCAGCAGCGCCAGTAACGACAGCAGCACCAGCCAGGGGCCCGCGCTGCGCACCATGTCGCTCAGGCTCATCAGCAGCCGGGTAGAGAAGGGCAGGGCCTGTTTAAGATGGACAAACTGCTCGACGACTTTCGGCACCACGGTGGAGAGCAGAATGGCGATCACGCTGATGGCGACCAGCGTCAGCACGATGGGGTAGATCATCGCCTGCAGCAGGCGGGCGCGAAGCTGCTGGCGCTGCTCGGTATAGTCCGCCAGCCGATTCAGCACGCCGTCGAGATGGCCGGAGGTTTCGCCAGCCGCCACCATGGCGCAGAACAGGCCGTCGAAGCAGGCGGGATAGCCGCGCATCGCCTCCGCCAGCGAATGGCCTTCGAGCACTTTGCTCCGCACCCCGGCCATTAACGTTCTCAGCGGCGCCTTTTCGCACTGTTGGGCGACGGCATCGAGCGCTTTCTCCAGCGGAATGCCGGCGGCGACCAGGGTGGCCAGCTGGCGAGTGAGCAGGGCTAAATCACCGGCGCTGGTGCGCCGGGTAAGGAGCCCGCCGCGCCACAGCCGGCTCGCCGGGTCGGCGGCGGCCACTTCCAGCGCCAGCCAGCCTTTGTCCCGCAGCAGCTGGCGGGCGTGGCGGGCGGAGTCGGCTTGTTGAACGCCGCGGCGGGTTTTGCCCTGCGCGTCCAGCGCCTGATAGCGAAACAGGGCCATCTCAGACGCTGTCCGCCGTTTGCTGTTCGGTGACCCGCATCACCTCCTCCCAGCTGGTGATCCCCGCCAGCGCTTTATCGCGCCCGGCATGGCGCAGGGTCTGCCAGGCCGGCCCCAGCTGCTGGATCAGGGTGATCTCGTTTTCGCCGCGGTGGATGGCGGCGCGGACGCGGTCGTCGATCGGCAGCAGCTCGTGAATGCCGGTGCGTCCGCGATAGCCGGTGAAATTACACCGGGCGCAGCCTTTTGGCCGCCACAGCGGCGTGCCGGTCGGGACCGCCATCTGCCGGGCGGTGTCGGCATCCGCCTGCGTGGGCTGACGGCAGTGCGGGCACAGTTGGCGCACCAGCCGCTGCGACATCACCGCCAGCAGCGACGTGGAGAGTAAAAAAGGCTCCACGCCCATATCCTGCAGGCGGGAAATAGCGCCCAGCGCGCTGTTGGTGTGCAGCGTCGACAGCACCAGGTGGCCGGTGAGCGAGGCCTGAACGGCGATCTGCGCGGTTTCGCCATCGCGGATTTCGCCCACCAGCACCACGTCCGGATCCTGGCGCAGGATGGCGCGCAGGCCGCGGGCGAAGGTCATCTCGACTTTGGCGTTGACCTGGGTCTGGCCGATGCCCTCCAGCTCATACTCCACCGGATCTTCAATGGTCATGATGTTGCGCTCCCGGGCGTCGAGGCGGCTGAGGGCGGCGTAGAGCGTCGTGCTTTTCCCGGATCCGGTCGGCCCGGTGACCAGAATGATGCCGTGTGGCCGGGCGATCAGCGCGTCGACCTGGTCGAGCAGGGCGGGGGGCATGCCCAGCGTCAGCAGATCCAGGTTGACGCTGTTTTTGTCCAGCAGGCGCAGCACCACGCGTTCCCCATGGCTGGAGGGCAGGGTGGAGACGCGCACGTCTATCGCCCGCCCGCCGATGCGCAGCGCCATGCGGCCATCCTGGGGAACCCGTTTTTCCGCAATGTCCAGGCTCGCCATCACCTTGATACGCGAAATTAACAGCGCGGCCAGCCGCCGCTGCGGGCGGAGAATTTCCCGCAGCACGCCGTCGACGCGAAAGCGGATCTGCAGATGGCGCTCATAGGTTTCGATATGGATATCGGAGGCTTTCTCTTTGATAGCCTCGGTGAGCATGGCGTTGATCAGACGGATAATCGGCGCATCGTCCTCGCTGTCGAGCAGATCGTCGGTATCCGGCAGCTCTTCGGCGAGGGTATAGAGGTCAAGCTCATTGCCGATGTCGGCCATCATCCGGTGCGCTTCCGCCGAGTCGCGCTGATAGCTGAGCACCAGCGCTTTCTCGAACGCGTCCGGCGCCAGACGGCTGACGCTCATCGGCCCGTCCGCCAGGCGGCGCGCTTCAAGCAGCGCCCGGGCGGCGGTGTCCGCGCGGCACAGCGCTTCGCAGCGTTCGCCGTCGCTCAGCAGCACCAGATGGTGCGCGCGGGCCCAGGCGAAGGGCAGCAGCGGACGGCGTTCGGCGGCTGGCGTCATAGGCGGCCTCCGAGGTTAAAAGCGTCAATGGCGGCGCTGACCTGGCGGAAGGCCTGGGTCTCCTGCTGCGGGTAGATGTGCAACAGATCGTTGCTGAGCGATGCTTCGCTGCTCTCTTTGCCCCGCTGTTTGGTTTGCGCATCGTTGAAGGCGGTGTACTGGCCGGAAGAGGCCTGGCGGTACTCATCGCGGTCGCGAATAATGGTCGGGCGGATAAACAGCATCAGGTTGCGCTTCGACACTTTCTTGCTGTCGGAGCGGAACAGCGCGCCGATCACCGGGATGTCGCCGAGCAGCGGCACTTTGTCGGCGGTATCGGTGACGCTTTTATCCAGCAGCCCGCCAACCACCACCGTTTCGCCGCTGCCGACCAGCACGGCGTTATTCACCGTCCGGGTATTAAAGGTCGCTCCGAGATCGCTGCTGGTGCTGGAGGCCGAATCGGCGACGCTAGATACTTCCTGCTCAATCTCCAGCAGCACGGCATCGCCTTCGTTAATCTGCGGCTTCACCTTCAGCTTAATGCCCACGGTTTTGCGCTCGACGGTATTAAAGATGTTGTCGCCGGAGGTGGTTTGCGAGCCGGTTAACACCGGGACTTCCTGGCCGACGTTGAAGGTGGCTTGCATATTGTCGAGAGTGACGATGCTGGGGGTGGCCAGAATATCGTTCTTGGTACTGCTGGAGAGGGCGGTCAGCAGCATCGCCCAGTTCCCCTGATAGAAACCGGCGGCGATACCGTTAAACGAGCCGAGGGCGCTGGCCAGCGAGCTGCTGATGGTGCCGTCTTTGTTGTACTGGTTGGCGCCGGCGATGACGCTGGATATCGGTAAACCGCTGTTGGTGAACTGGGTCATGCCGGCGTTTTTATTGGCCCACTGGATACCGAGATTGAGGCCGTCGGCATCCTGCACTTCGGCGATAATCGCCTCCACCAGCACCTGCGGGCGGCGGATATCCAGCTGGGCGATCACTCGCTCCAGATCGTTCATCACGTCCGGCGCGGCGGTGACGATCAGGGCGTTGGTCTGGCCGTGGGCTTTGATAATGATATTTTTATCGATCGCGGCCACCGGTTTGGCGCTTTGCTTATCGTTCTGCAACGAGCTGCTGATCCCGGTCAGGACCTCCACCAGATCGGCGGCTTTGGCGTACTTCAGGTAGATCACTTTGGTGTTGCCCTGCACCGCCTGCTGGCGGTCGAGCTGTTTGATCATGGCGATAATGCGTTGGCGCGAGTTTGGCTCGCCGCTCACCAGCACCGAGTTGGTACGCTCATCGGCCACCACGTTCGCCACCATCGATCCCGGCAGCGCCGATTTGCTGGTGTCTTTATTGAGTTCGGTAACCAGTTTGACCACCTCCGCGGCGGAGGCCCAGGAGAGAGGCACGGTCACCACGCTGCGATCCCCGGCGTTGTCGACGCGTTCGACAATAGTCAGCAGGCGTTTGATCACCGCCGCGCGGCCGGTCATCAGCAGGACGTTGGAGGGTTCATAATGGACCACGCTGCCGGCGCCAGCGTTATCGTTCAGCTGGCGGAGCAGCGGCGCGAGATCGCGGGCGGCGACGTTGGTCAGGGGCACCACCCGGGTGACGACCTCATCGCCTTCGCCCGGCGCGGCCTCGCTGGCGACCGGAACGGCCGAGGTCTTGGCATCTTTAGCGCGGACCACCTTCAGCACGCCGTTATTCATATTAATCACGGCGAAGCCGTATACATCCAGCACGCTGAGGAAGAATTGATAATATTGCTCTTCATTGAGCATATCGTAACTGCGCACGGTGATAGTACCGCGTACGCTGGGATCGATAATCACCGTTTTATTCAGGTTTTTGCTGACGGTATTGATAAATTCCTGGATATCGGTGCCTTTAAAACTGGCGGAAAATTCCTCCGCGGCGGCCGGGGAAAATAGCAGCGGGGTTAATATCAGCAGCGCAGGCAGCATTTTTCGCAGGCGTTTCATGGTTGGCAATTATTCATCCCCCAGGGCGAAAGCAATATCGTGTCGTTGGCCTTCCCGCTCAACGGTTAGCGTTATTTCGGTCATGTCGGCCAAATTCTGCAGCGCCTGTTGCGCTTGTTCCTGATCGCGTAAATCGATGCCATTTAAGGTAATCGCCAAATCATTTGCCTGTAGGCCGGCCTGGCGAAACAGCGAGGGGTCTTTGCCAGGGTTAAGTCGATAGCCCTGCAGTTTGTCGCCGCTGAGTACCGGCGAAATCGTTAAATACGTGAGGATATTTTGCGGCTGCTCGCGGAGTCGCTTCATCAGGGGCGGACGGGGCGCGGCGGCGGGCGATGACGACGGCGCGCGGGTATCGTTAAATAATAAAATGGCCTCCTGGCGCCCCTGATAGTTGACGATGATCCGGTCTGGCAGGATGGCAGCGATCTGCGCATCGTACCCCGGGGTGGTATCGCCGACGCTAAGGCTAACCTGCTGATTTCCCTTTTCAATAATCGCGATGGATCGCGCCGGGTTGCTGCTGGCGAGCAGCCCGGCCAGACGTAGCTTCAGGCTGGAAACCGGCACCTGATTGAGGCTGGTGGCCGCCGCTGGCGCGGGGGGGTTTTTAGCCGCCAGGCCAAACAGGGTAAATGCGGGCCGCACGTTTTTTAATTCCGGTTCCGCTGCCGGAGGTGCGGTTAACGGCAGGGCGGAAATATCCTCAGAACTGACAGGGAATACCACCCGCCAGGTTAATTTCGCCAGCTGCGGAATGGCGGTTATTAATATGATGAGCGTCACAATTTGGGGTAATAATTTAATTATCCCTTTATTTATATTTGTTAACCCCATCACAGAAACTGGCATTTTAATTCCTTTGCTAATTTATTTTTCTGCACGCTGGCGTAATACCCTACCGAAACAGGTAGGTGATTATTGGCTTTTGAATGAATTATTGCCGGAGAGTGGCGATAAGCGTGGCGAATCATAATCAGTTTGCGGTTTGCGGTCGTCATTCCCTTTATTCATTTACTCCCCCGGCTTCCTACGCCCCCCTCTCATTTGTGGGGGATGATTGCGCCTGGGAAAGCAAAAATATCTAATTAGCGCGCTGTAAAGATATTCATCCTTTCTTACCTTTTATAATTTAATAAGCATATTAGGGACTATCGAATGCTCAGATATACCTGTCATGCCCTATTTATTGGATCGTTAGTATTATTGAGTGGCTGTGATAACAGCTCTTCCTCCTCTTCCTCTGGCTCACCTGGCGACCCAGGTAATCCCGGCACGCCCGACCCACAGGATGTCGTCGTCCGTTTACCGGACGTTGCCGTCCCTGGCGAAGCGGTACAGGCCTCTGCCAACCAGGCTGTCATTCATCTCGTCGATATCGCCGGCATCACCAGCAGCACGCCGGCGGACTATGCCAGCAAAAACCTCTATCTGTGGAATAACGAAACCTGCGATGCGCTGAGCGCGCCGGTGGCGGACTGGAATGATGTCAGCACCACGCCGACCGGCAGCGACAAATATGGCCCTTACTGGGTGATCCCGTTGACCAAAGAGAGCGGATGTATCAACGTTATCGTCCGCGATGGCACCAATAAGCTTATCGACAGCGACCTGCGCGTCTCTTTCAGCGATTTCACCGATCGGACGGTATCGGTCATCGCCGGCAACAGCGCGGTCTATGACTCCCGCGCCGACGCCTTCCGCGCCGCCTTTGGCGTGGCGCTGGCCGATGCGCATTGGGTCGATAAGACCACTCTGCTGTGGCCGGGCGGGGAAAATAAACCCATTGTGCGCCTCTATTACAGCCACAGCAGTAAGGTGGCTGCCGACAGTAACGGCGAATTTACCGATAAATATGTCAAGCTGACCCCCACCACCGTCAGCCAGCAGGTGAGCATGCGCTTCCCGCATCTCGCTAGCTATCCTGCCTTTAAGCTGCCGGATGACGTCAACGTCGATGAATTGCTGCAGGGCGAGACGGTGGCGATATCCGCCGAAAGCGACGGGATCCTGAGCTCCGCCACCCAGGTGCAGACCGCCGGCGTACTGGACGATACCTATGCCGCCGCCGCCGAGGCGCTGAGCTATGGCGCCCAGCTAACCGATAGCGGCGTGACCTTCCGCGTCTGGGCGCCCACGGCGCAGCAGGTCGAGCTGGTGATCTATAGCGCGGACAAGAAAGTGATAGCCAGTCACCCGATGACCCGCGACAGCGCCTCCGGCGCCTGGTCCTGGCAGGGCGGGAGCGACCTGAAAGGCGCGTTCTACCGCTACGCGATGACGGTCTACCACCCGCAGTCGCGTAAAGTCGAGCAGTACGAAGTGACCGATCCCTACGCCCATAGTTTGTCGACCAACTCGGAGTACAGCCAGGTGGTCGATCTGAACGACAGCGCGCTGAAGCCGGAAGGCTGGGACGGGCTGACGATGCCGCACGCGCAGAAAACCAAAGCCGACCTGGCGAAAATGACGATCCACGAATCGCATATTCGCGATCTCTCCGCCTGGGATCAAACCGTTCCTGCGGAGCTGCGCGGTAAGTATCTGGCGCTCACCGCCCAGGAGAGCAATATGGTCCAGCATCTGAAACAGCTGTCGGCCTCGGGCGTGACCCATATTGAGCTGCTGCCGGTCTTCGATCTGGCGACGGTCAATGAGTTCAGCGACAAAGTCGCCGATATTCAGCAGCCGTTCAGTCGCCTGTGCGAGGTCAACAGCGCGGTGAAGAGCAGCGAGTTCGCGGGCTATTGCGACAGCGGTTCGACGGTTGAAGAGGTGCTGACTCAGCTGAAGCAGAACGATAGCAAGGATAACCCGCAGGTGCAGGCGTTGAATACGCTGGTGGCGCAGACCGACTCCTATAACTGGGGCTACGATCCGTTCCACTACACGGTACCGGAAGGATCCTACGCCACCGATCCGGAAGGCACGGCGCGCATTAAAGAGTTCCGCACCATGATTCAGGCGATCAAGCAGGATCTGGGAATGAACGTCATTATGGACGTAGTGTACAACCACACCAACGCCGCCGGCCCGACCGACCGCACTTCGGTACTGGATAAGATCGTCCCCTGGTACTATCAGCGTCTGAACGAAACTACCGGCAGCGTGGAATCGGCTACCTGTTGCTCCGACTCGGCGCCAGAGCACCGGATGTTCGCCAAGCTTATCGCCGATTCACTGGCGGTATGGACCACCGATTATAAGATCGATGGCTTCCGCTTCGACCTGATGGGCTACCACCCGAAAGCGCAGATCCTCTCGGCCTGGGAACGCATTAAAGCGCTGAACCCGGATATCTACTTCTTTGGCGAAGGCTGGGATTCCAACCAGAGCGATCGCTTTGAAATTGCCTCGCAAATCAATCTCAAAGGCACCGGGATCGGCACGTTCTCCGATCGTCTGCGCGACGCCGTGCGCGGCGGCGGGCCGTTCGACTCCGGTGATGCATTGCGCCAGAACCAGGGCGTGGGCAGCGGGGCCGGCGTTCTGCCGAATGAGCTGACCACCCTGACCGACGATCAGGCGCGTCACCTCGCCGATCTGACCCGTCTCGGCATGGCCGGTAACCTTGCGGACTTCGTGCTGATCGACAAAGACGGCGCGGTGAAGAGAGGCAGCGAGATTGACTATAACGGTGCGCCAGGCGGCTACGCGGCTGATCCGACGGAAGTCGTGAACTATGTGTCAAAACACGATAACCAGACGCTGTGGGACATGATCAGCTATAAAGCCGCTCAGGAGGCAGATCTCGATACCCGCGTCCGGATGCAGGCGGTGTCGCTGGCGACGGTGATGCTCGGCCAGGGGATCGCCTTTGACCAGCAGGGCTCAGAGCTGCTGCGCTCTAAATCCTTTACCCGCGACTCGTATGATTCCGGCGACTGGTTTAACCGCGTGGACTACTCCCTGCAGGACAACAACTACAACGTCGGTATGCCGCGCAGCAGCGATGATGGCAGCAACTATGACATCATCGCCCGCGTGAAGGACTGGGTGGCCACCCCGGGCGAAGCCGAGCTCAAGCAGATGACCGCGTTTTATCAGGAGCTGACCGCGCTGCGTAAATCGTCGCCGCTGTTTACCCTCGGCGACGGCGCGACGGTGATGCAGCGCGTGGACTTCCGCAATACCGGCGCCGATCAGCAGACTGGTCTGCTGGTGATGACCATCGATGACGGGATCCAGGCTGGCGCCAGCCTGGACAGCCGCGTCGACGGCATCGTGGTGGCGATCAACGCTGCCCCGGAAAGCCGGACGCTGCAGGATTTCGCCGGCACATCGCTCCAGCTGAGCGCTATTCAGCAGGCGGCGGGCGACCGGTCGCTGGCCAGCGGCGTGCAGGTTGCCGCTGACGGCTCGGTCACGCTGCCGGCCTGGTCGGTTGCCGTCCTCGAATTGCCGCAGGGCGAATCGCAGGGCGCCGGCCTGCCGGTGAGCAGTAAATAAGGTGACGTGGGGCGCCCGTAAGGGCGCCTTCTCGTTATCGTGAGGGAACAGGAGACCGTTGTGATTGTTCGTGATGACAGTGAAAGAGGGATCCCCCCGCTGGTGGCGCATCAGCCGCCCACCACACTGGCGGACGCGCCGGTGGTCCGCGGCCGGATGGTGCAGATCCCTGGCTGGATTATCCCGCTGTACGCCGGATTATTTATCGCGCTCGGCTGGTTTGGCGGCGAGCAGTGGCGTCACCCGGCACCGCCGCAAACGCTGCCCTTGCCGGTGGCGCATGCGGCGCTTCTGCCGTTAACCGCTGCCGGAGAGGCCGCGCCAAAGACGCCGCCGCCGGCGGCAAAAGCCAGCGCGCCCGCCGCGCCGGTGGTGGACAGCGATACGCTGCCGCCTCTGCGCTACAGCGCCCATGTCTACGCCTCGTTAGCGGAAAAGCGCAGCATTGTGTTAAACGGCAAAGCGTGGACCGAGGGCGATTCCCCGCTGCCCAATCTGGTGGTGGAGCAGATCCAGCAGGATGTGACGATCTTTAGCTTCAATGGCACGACCTTTACCCTCGCGGCGCTGGAGGACTGGCCCGGCGGGAAAATTGACGAGGAGCCGAAAGGCGAATAAGGAGCAAGCGCAATTCAATGCGCGTTGAAGATATTTTGCTTAGTCGCCGCGTAGGCTGGCAATAAAGGGAGCAAGCTGGCGATTAAATTGACTGCACTGTGTGGCTTCCGGGGTGCTGTCCTGTAAAAGCTGTTGGTAAAGCCGGTCGCTATTTTGACTTAACGTTGCCGGGTCAATATTTCCCCATCCGCGCGCTTTGCCGACATTCACCACCGCCCGATAAATAGTTTCATCGGCGGGCAGATCGCTACGATTACATTTATTCTTGAGATAGCGCGTTCCTGCCGCCACGGACGAGAGCTGCTCGAGCTGCGCCTGGCTACTGATGGCCGGACTGAGCGTTGAGGCGGGTTTCTGTTGGCAGCCAGAGAGTAAGGCCACCACGCAAAGCGGGAATATAAGTGGAATGCGCATAGTAGAGTAATCAAAATAATGAATCACTGGCCGCTAGTTTAACAAATATTTCCCTGGTGTCATCATAAAATATTATTCTACATAAATGTTAACAGCCTCTCATTTTTATTGGCAGAAACTCGATTCATCCCCTTTACTTCTCTCAATAATAAATGCTGTCGTCCAGGAAATATATTTTCAGTCTGAGGCGATGCCGCCGCATTTGGCATCAGGGCGAGCGTCATTTTTTATGTTATTAAAAAACATACTCTTTCCCATCTTGTTACGTAAGCACGAGGTAAAATGCTGGTTAAGAATGTCGCATTTTAGTGCTATCCTGTATGCCCTGAACATTACGTGCTATGTTCTGACTTATTCTGCCAGTGATGCGTTTAACACATTGATTTTATGGTGAATTTCTATTGTTAGTATCATGTGAAGCGAAGCAAAGCAACCCTTTGAAAGGTGGGCGGCGCGTTCTGCCCGCCAGCAGGTTGTCGTCCTGAGGATGAGCAGCCTGAACGTTAATTTGAGAGATTTCTTCTTCCTCTGAACGGAGGAAGTATTGAGAATCAGGCCTTTGCGCCTGAACGTTGCGGAGAAAAAGCATGGCGGGAGATGACCGCGAGCCTATCGGACGTAAGGGAAGACCCTCACGTCCGACAAAACAGAAAGTCACCCGTCGCCGGGTCCGGGAAGAGGACTACGACGACGAGTATGATGACGATGATTATGAGGATGAGAAACCGGTGCCGAGAAAAGCCAAAGGCAAAGGTGGCAAGCCTCGTCGTAAGCGCAGCTGGCTGTGGCTGCTGGTCAAGCTGGGGATTGTCTTCGCGGTGCTGATTGCCGCCTATGGCGTCTACCTCGACCAGAAAATCCGCAGCCGCATCGACGGTAAAGTTTGGGAGCTGCCGGCTGCGGTCTATGGACGGATGGTGAACCTTGAGCCGGACATGCAGATCAGCAAAAACGAGATGGTGCGTCTGCTGAACGCCACCCAGTATCGTCAGGTTAGCGCGATGACGCGTCCCGGCGAATATACGGTGCAGGCCAACAGCATCGAGATGATCCGCCGTCCGTTCGATTTCCCGGACAGTAAAGAAGGGCAGGTGCGCGCGCGTCTGACCTTCGACGGCGACCATCTGGAAACCATCGAGAATATGGATAACAACCGCCAGTTCGGTTTCTTCCGCCTCGATCCGCGGCTTATTACCATGCTGCAGTCGCCGAACGGCGAGCAGCGTCTGTTCGTGAAGCGCAGCGGCTTCCCTGACCTGCTGGTGGATACACTGCTGGCGACCGAAGACCGCCACTTCTACGAGCACGATGGCATCAGCCTCTATTCCATCGGCCGTGCGGTGCTGGCGAACCTGACGGCAGGCCGGACGGTGCAAGGGGCAAGTACCCTGACCCAGCAGTTGGTGAAAAACCTGTTCCTCTCCAGCGAGCGCTCCTACTGGCGTAAAGCCAACGAAGCGTACATGGCGCTGATCGTCGACGCCCGCTACAGCAAGGATCGCATCCTTGAGCTGTACATGAACGAGGTGTACCTCGGTCAGAGCGGCGATAACGAAATTCGCGGCTTCCCGCTGGCCAGCCTGTACTACTTTGGCCGTCCGGTGGAAGAGCTGAGCCTCGACCAGCAGGCGCTGCTGGTGGGGATGGTGAAAGGGGCCTCGGTGTATAACCCGTGGCGCAACCCGAAGCTGGCCCTTGAGCGACGCAATCTGGTGCTGCGTCTGCTGCAGCAGCAGCAGGTCATCGACCAGGAGCTGTACGACATGCTGAGCGCGCGTCCGCTGGGCGTGCAGCCGCGCGGCGGGGTCATTTCACCACAGCCGGCGTTCATGCAGATGGTGCGTCAGGAGCTGCAGGCGAAGCTGGGCGATAAAGTAAAAGATCTCTCCGGCGTGAAGATCTTCACTACCTTCGACTCGGTGGCGCAGGATGCCGCGGAAAAAGCGGCTACTGAAGGGATCCCGGTACTGAAGAAACAGCGCAAGCTGGCAGATCTGGAAACCGCCATGGTGGTGGTGGACCGCTTTACCGGTGAAGTGCGGGCGATGGTCGGCGGCGCGGAGCCGCAGTTCGCCGGCTACAACCGCGCGATGCAGGCCCGCCGGTCGATTGGTTCTCTGGCCAAGCCGGCGACCTATCTGACCGCGCTGAGCCAGCCGAATCAGTATCGCCTGAATACGTGGATCGCCGATGCGCCAGTGACCATTCGCCTGTCCAATGGCCAGACCTGGTCGCCGCAGAACGACGATCGTCGCTTCAGCGGTCAGGTGATGCTGGTAGATGCCCTGACTCGTTCGATGAACGTGCCGACGGTTAACCTCGGGATGGCGCTGGGCTTGCCGGCGGTGGTCGATACCTGGACCAAACTGGGGGCGCCGAAGAATCAGCTCAACGCCGTGCCGGCGATGCTGCTTGGCGCGCTGAACCTGACGCCGATTGAAGTGGCCCAGGCCTTCCAGACCATCGCCAGCGGCGGCAACCGTGCACCACTCTCCGCCCTGCGGTCAGTGATTGCGGAAGATGGCACGGTGCTGTATCAGAGCTACCCGCAGGCGGAGCGCGCGGTGCCTGCCCAGGCGGCCTACATGACGCTGTGGACCATGCAGCAGGTAGTGCAGCGCGGGACGGGGCGTCAGCTGGGGGCGAAGTATCCGGGCCTCCATCTGGCGGGGAAAACCGGGACCACCAACAATAACGTCGATACCTGGTTTGCCGGGATCGACGGTAGCCAGGTGACCATCACCTGGGTGGGTCGCGACAATAACCAGCCAACCAAACTGTACGGCGCCAGCGGTGCGATGTCGATTTATCAGCGTTATCTGGCGAACCAGACGCCAACGCCGCTGGTGCTGACGCCGCCGGAAGATGTGGTCGACATGGGCGTGGACAGCAACGGCAACTTCGTCTGCAGCGGCGGGATGCGTTCGCTGCCGGTGTGGACGACGCAGCCGGATGCGCTGTGCCGCCAGGGCGAGATGATGCAGCAGCAGCAGTTGCAGCAGCAGGAAGCGAACAACCCGTTCAATCAGTCCGGGCAGCAGCAGCCTCAGCAGCAACAACAACCGCAGCAACAGCCGCCGAAGCAGCAGGAGAAGAGCGACGGCGTCGCGGGCTGGATCAAGGATATGTTCGGCAGTAACTGATTTAAGCCCTAAGACCAGACCCCTTAAGACGAAAGTATTAAGGGGTTTTTTTACGTCTGTAAAAAAGTTAACGGCTCTTTAACTCCATAATAACTATCTGGTTATTAATTCAGCCCTCGACCCGCAGCGACAGGCATATCGCTTGCCTTGCCTTCGACGTTTCGCCTATTATATCGCCCGTCATAATAATAATTCTCGTTTACGTTATCATTCACTTTCATCAGAGATATACCCATGGCGCGTCCAAAAACTGCTCAGCCAAACCACTCGCTGCGTAAAGTCGCAGCTGTAGTAGCCACGGCGGTTAGCGGCATGTCTGTCTACGCACAGGCAGCAGAACAACCGAAGCAAGAAGAAACCATCACCGTCGTTGCCGCTCCGGCCGCCCAGGAAAGCGCCTGGGGACCGGCGCCGACCATCGCGGCGAAACGCTCCGCTACGGCGACGAAAACCGATACCCCGATTGAAAAAACGCCGCAGTCTGTGTCGGTGGTGACGCGCCAGGAGATGGAGATGCGCCAGCCGACGACGGTAAAAGAGGCGCTCTCCTATACGCCAAGCGTCTTCTCCACCCGCGGCAGTTCGACCACCTATGACGTGGTCACCATTCGCGGCTTCACCACCTCGACGACCGTCAACACCAACCAGTATCTGGACGGCATGAAGCTGCAGGGGAATAACTACTCTGAAGTCTCCATGGATCCTTACTTCCTGGAGCGCGTGGAAGTGATGCGCGGGCCAACTTCGGTGCTGTACGGCAACAGCAACCCGGGCGGTATCGTCAGCATGGTCAGCAAACGCCCGACCACCGAGCCGCTGAAAGAAGTGCAGTTTAAGATGGGCACCGACAATCTGTGGCAGACCGGGTTTGACTTCAGCGACGCCATTGATGATGCCGGCGTCTGGTCTTACCGCCTGACCGGCCTGGGCCGCAGCCAGGATGCCCAGCAGCAGATGGCGAAATCGACCCGCTACGCGGTGGCGCCCTCCTTTAGCTGGCGTCCGGACGATAAAACCGACTTCACATTCCTGAGCAACTTCCAGAATGACCCGGATGCGGGCTACTACGGCTGGCTGCCGCGTGAAGGCACCGTGGTGCCGTATTACGACGCCAACGGTAAGGCGCACAAGCTGCCAACCGATTTCAATGAAGGCGAGGCGGATAATAAAATCTCCCGCCGCCAGAAGATGGTGGGCTACAGCTTCTCCCATCAGTTCGATGACACCTTTACCGTGCGGCAGAACCTGCGCTATGCCGAGGTCGATACCCTGTATCGCTCGGTGTACGGCAATGGCTATGTCGCGCCGGGCTACATGAATCGCGCCTATGTGCGCTCCGACGAGCACCTGAACACCTTTACCGTCGATACCCAGCTGCAGTCTGATTTCGCCACCGGCGCGGTCAGCCATACGCTGCTGACCGGCGTGGACTACTCGCGGATGCGTAATGATGTGGATGCCGACTACGGGACGGCGGATCCTATCAGCATGAATAATCCGCAGTACGGCAACCCGAATATTCAGGTTACCTTCCCGTACGCGGTGCTCAACCGGATGGAACAGACCGGCCTGTACGCGCAGGATCAGATGGAGTGGGATAAGTGGGTCATGACCCTGGGCGGTCGTTACGACTACGCCACCACCTCAACGTTAACCCGCGCCACCAACAGCCTGGCGGAGAACCACGACCAGCAGTTCAGCTGGCGCGGCGGACCGCGAGAAAGTGGAAGAGGCGATTGCGCTGGTGGGACTGAAGCCGCTCGCCCATCGCCTGGTGGACAGCCTCTCCGGCGGCGAACGCCAGCGGGCGTGGATCGCCATGCTGGTGGCGCAGGATAGCCGCTGTCTGCTGCTCGATGAACCCACCTCGGCGCTGGATATCGCCCATCAGGTTGATGTCCTCGCGCTGGTGCATCGCCTCAGCCAGCAGCGCGGCCTGACGGTGATCGCCGTCCTGCACGACATTAATATGGCGGCCCGCTACTGCGACTATCTGGTGGCCCTGCGCGGCGGAGAAATGATCGCCCAGGGGACGCCGGCGGAACTGATGGGCAGCGACACCCTGGAACAAATCTACGGCATCCCGATGGGGATCCTGCCGCACCCGGCCGGCGCGGCGCCGGTAAGCTTTGTCTATTGATGATGACCCCGACTCAGATAACCCGACGCCGCCTGCTGACCGCGATGGCGCTCTCGCCGCTGCTGTGGCAGATGCGCGGCGCGCAGGCGGCGAACGTTGACCCGCAGCGCGTGGTCGCCCTGGAGTGGCTGCCGGCGGAGCTGCTGCTGGCGCTGGGCGTCACGCCTTACGGCGTGGCCGATATCCCCAACTATCGCCTGTGGGTGAACGAACCCGCGCTGCCCGACTCGGTGATCGATGTCGGTTTGCGTACCGAACCCAATCTTGAACTGCTGACGCAGATGAAACCGTCATTTATCGTCTGGTCGGCAGGCTACGGCCCGTCGCCGGAGAAGCTGGCGCGTATCGCCCCCGGCCGCGGATTTACCTTCAGCGATGGCAAACGTCCGCTGGCGATGGCTCAGCGCTCGCTGCTGGAGATGGCTGACCTGCTGGGCAAAACACAACAGGCTCAGCACCACCTGGCGGAGTTTGAGGCGCTGATGGCGAGCCTGAAGCCGCGTTTTGCCGGGCGCGGCGACCGTCCGCTGTTGATGATCTCCCTGCTCGATCCGCGCCATGTACTGGTTTTTGGCGAAAACTGCCTGTTCCAGGAAGTGCTCGATCGCTTTGGCATCAAAAACGCCTGGCGCGGCGAAGCGGCGTTCTGGGGCAGCGTCAGCGTTGGCATCGACCGGCTGGCGGAATTTAACGAGGCCGATGTGATCTGTTTCGATCATGGTAACGAGCGGGAGATGACCCAACTGCTGGCGACCCCGCTGTGGCAGGCGATGCCGTTCGTGCGCGCGGGGCGCTTCCAGCGCGTTCCGGCGGTGTGGTTCTATGGCGCGACGCTGTCGGCGATGCATTTTGCCCGCGTGCTGGCCGAGGCCCAGGGGAATCCGGCATGAATAGGCGTATTTCACCGTTAGCCATTATCCTGCTGGCCGGGCTGCTGGTTGCCGCCTTCGCGTTGAGCATCGTCAATCTCAACGTCGCCTTGCCCTATGCGCAATGGCGGCAGGCGCTGTGGCAGCCGGATAGCGATCGGATTGCCCAGATGCTGTTTCATTACAGCCTGCTGCCGCGGGTGACCGTTTCACTGCTGGTGGGGGCCGGGCTGGGACTGGTCGGCGTACTGTTCCAGCAGGTGCTGCGCAATCCGCTGGCGGAGCCAACCACCCTTGGCGTCGCCACCGGCGCGCAACTGGGGATCACAGTAACTACGCTGTGGGCCATCCCCGGCGTGCTGGCGTCGCAGTTTGCCGCGCTGGCCGGAGCCTGTCTGGTGGGAGCGCTGGTGTTTGGCGTCTCCTGGGGCAAGCGCCTGTCGCCGGTAACGCTGATCCTGGCGGGCCTGGTGGTCAGCCTCTACTGCGGGGCGCTTAACCAGCTGATGGTGATTTTCCATCACGACCAGCTGCAGAGTATGTTCTTGTGGAGCACCGGGACGCTGACGCAAACCGACTGGAGCGTGGCGCAGCGCCTGTGGCCGCAGCTGCTGGGCGGCGCAGTACTCACGCTGCTGCTGCTGCGTCCGCTGACCCTGATGGGGCTCGATGACGGAGTGGCGCGCAACCTTGGGCTGGCGTTGTCTCTGGCGCGCCTCGGCGCCCTGACGCTGGCGATCGTGATGAGCGCGCTGCTGGTCAACGCGGTCGGGATTATCGGCTTTATCGGCCTGTTCGCGCCGCTGCTGGCGAAAATGCTCGGCGCCCGTCGACTGCTGGCCCGGCTGCTGCTGGCGGCGCTGATCGGCGCGCTGCTCCTGTGGCTTTCAGATCAGGTGATCCTCTGGCTGAGCAGGGTATGGCGGGAAGTCTCCACCGGCTCGGTCACCGCCCTGATTGGCGCGCCGCTGCTGCTGTGGCTGCTGCCGCGGCTGCGCAGCATCAGCGCCCCGGTGATGAACGGCGGCGATAACGTGCAGCCTGAGCGCTATCACGTGCAAGGGTTTGTTCTCGGGGGCGTCGCGTTGCTGCTGCTGGCGGTGAGCGTGGCGCTGGCCTTTGGTCGCGATGCCCACGGTTGGCTGTGGGCTCACGGCGATCTGCTGGAGCAACTGCTGCCCTGGCGCTGGCCGCGAGTGCTGTCGGCGCTGTTCGCCGGGGTGATGCTGGCGGTCGCCGGCTGTATTATCCAGCGCCTGACCGGCAACCCGATGGCCAGTCCGGAAGTGCTGGGCATCAGCTCCGGCGCCGCCTTTGGCGTGGTGCTGATGCTGTTCTTCGTCCCTGGCGACGCCTTTGGCTGGCTGCTGCCGGCCGGGAGCCTTGGCGCGGCCGGCACCTTGCTGATCATTATGCTGGCCGCCGGGCGCGGCGGCTTTTCGCCGCATCGGATGCTGCTGGCGGGGATGGCGCTCAGTACCGCCTTCACCATGCTGCTGATGATGCTGCAGGCCAGCGGCGATCCGCGCATGGCGCAGATCCTGACGTGGATCTCAGGGTCGACCTACAGCGCGACGCCGGAGAGGGTGGTCCGCAGCGGCGCGGTGATGCTGCTCCTGCTGGCGCTGGCGCCGCTCTGTCGCCGTTGGCTGACCATCCTGCCGCTGGGCGGGGAGGCGGCGCGAGCGGTGGGCATGGCGCTGACCTCATCGCGGATTGTTCTGCTGCTGCTGGCGGCCTGCCTGACGGCGGCGGCGACGCTGACCATCGGCCCGCTGAGCTTCGTCGGGCTGATGGCGCCGCATATCGCACGGATGATGGGCTTCCGGCGCACGCTGCCGCATATGGTGATCTCCGGGCTGACTGGCGGGCTGCTGCTGGTCTTCGCCGACTGGTGCGGACGAATGATCATGTTTCCCTACCAGATCCCGGCGGGGCTGTTATCAACCTTTATCGGCGCGCCGTACTTTATCTATTTGCTGAGAAAGCAGAGCCGCTAACGCGTGGCGTTAGCGCGAAAGATCCCGGATAGCGGCGCGTTGCGCTTTATCCGGGCTACCGCACGGTGCCGTTTTTTTTCGGGTAGCGGCTAACGCCTTATCCGACCTACGGTCCGTGCCATTGCGGGTTTGGTAGGCCGGGTAAGCGGAGCGTCACCCGGCATGCAGGGAGCTTACAGTTTGGCAAACACCCGACGCGCGGCGTCGATGGTATTGTCGATATCTTCTTCGCTGTGGGCCACGGACATAAAGCCAGCCTCAAATGCTGACGGCGCCAGGTACACGCCTTCCTCCAGCATCAGATGGAAGAAGCGCTTGAAGCGTTCGACATCGCACTTCACCACATCCTGATAGCAGGTGACAGTTTCGGCATCGGTAAAGAAGATGCCGAACATGCCGCCGACGTTATTGACCACCAGCGGGATCCCGGCGTCACGCGCCGCATCAAGCAGACCTTGCGCCAGCTGGTTGGTCAGCTCGGTGAGGGTTTCATGTACGCCCGGCTGCGCCACTTCGCTTAAGCAGGCGAAGCCGGCGGCCATGGCGATCGGGTTACCGGAGAGGGTACCGGCCTGATAAACCGGGCCGGTGGGGGCCAGAGCGTCCATCACCTCGCGACGGCCGCCGAAAGCGCCTACCGGCATCCCGCCGCCGATGATTTTCCCGAGACAGGTCAGATCCGGCTCCACGCCGTAATAAGCCTGCGCGCCCGCCAGCGCCACGCGGAAGCCGGTCATCACTTCGTCGATGATCAGCAGGGCGCCAAATTCGTCGCACAGCGCGCGCAGGCCCGGCAGGAACTCCGGCTGCGGCGGAATGCAGTTCATATTCCCGGCGACCGGCTCGACGATGATGCAGGCGATATCCTGTGGATATTGCTCGAACGCCGCGCGCACCGAGGCGAGGTCGTTATAGGTGCAGGTCAGGGTGTGTTTGGCGAAATCAGCCGGCACGCCCGGCGAGTTCGGCTGGCCGAGGGTCAGCGCGCCGGAACCGGCTTTCACCAGCAGGCAGTCGGCATGGCCGTGGTAGCAACCTTCGAACTTGATGATCTTGTCGCGGCCGGTGAAGCCGCGCGCCAGGCGAATCGCGCTCATGGTGGCTTCGGTACCGGAGTTCACCATCCGCACCATATCCATGGTCGGTACCAGCTCGGTCACTAGCGCCGCCATTTTCACTTCCATTTCGGTCGGCGCGCCAAAGCTCAGGCCGCGTGACGCCGCCTCGATCACCGCGTTGCGGATCGCCGGATGGTTGTGGCCCAGCACCATCGGACCCCAGGAGCCGACATAATCGATATAGGCCTTTCCATCCACGTCATAGAGGTAAGCGCCATCCGCGCGTTCGATAAACAGCGGGGTACCGCCGACGCCGGTAAAGGCGCGCACCGGCGAGTTAACGCCGCCGGGGATCAGTTCGCGCGCAGTATGGTACAGATTTTCAGATTTGCTCATGGCCAGGGTCCTGGTTCGTGAAAAATGTTTTATCGGCTATTCTAAGTTATTCCAGGATGGTTATGAAAGTTTTGCCCAATTGAAACAATGTGCCGCAAGGGCATTTTTTTGACGACGCAGCGCGCCGGGGCGGCTAAAATGCCTCTCTCTTCATTTGTATTACCAATAATTGATAACGGCATGAAAGCAGAAGCTCCCTCTTTTGAAGCACATCAGTTCGTGCGGGTGCGTCGCGGCGATGCGGTGCGCCGCTTAATTCAGCGCGATAAAACGCCGCTGGCGGTGCTGTTTATGGCGGCGGTGGTCGGCACGCTGGCCGGGCTGGTGGGCGTGGCGTTTGAAAAGAGCGTGAACTGGGTGCAGAACCAGCGGATCGGCGCGCTGGCGCAGGTAGCGGACCACTGGTATCTGGTCTGGCCGCTGGCGTTTATCTTGTCGGCGCTGCTGGCGATGGTCGGCTATTTCCTCGTGCGCCGCTTTGCGCCGGAGGCTGGCGGATCGGGGATCCCTGAGATCGAAGGGGCGCTGGAGGAGCTGCGGCCGGTGCGCTGGTGGCGCGTGCTGCCGGTTAAATTCATCGGTGGCATGGGGACCCTGGGCGCCGGAATGGTGCTGGGACGCGAAGGGCCGATGGTGCAGCTTGGCGGCAACATTGGGCGCATGGTGTTGGATATTTTCCGCATGCGCAGTCCGGAAGCGCGGCACACGCTGCTGGCGACCGGCGCGGCATCGGGTCTCTCAGCGGCTTTTAACGCGCCGCTGGCTGGTATCCTGTTTATCATCGAAGAGATGCGCCCGCAGTTCCGCTACAACCTGATCTCCATTAAAGCGGTATTTACCGGCGTGATCATGTCGAGCATTGTGTTTCGCATTTTTAACGGCGAGGCGGCAATTATAGAGGTGGGCAAGCTGAGCAATGCCCCGGTGAACACTCTGTGGCTGTACCTGGTGCTGGGGATGCTGTTTGGCTGCTTCGGCCCGCTATTTAATTTTCTGGTGCTGCGCACCCAGGATCTGTTCCAGCGCATTCACGGCGGCAACATCAAAAAATGGGTGTTAATGGGCGGGATCATCGGCGGGCTTTGCGGTCTGCTGGGGCTGATGCAGCCCTCCGCGGTGGGCGGTGGCTTTAACCTGATCCCCATCGCCGCCGCCGGTAACTTCTCCGTCGGTTTGCTGCTGTTTATCTTTATTGCCCGCGTGGTGACCACGCTGATCTGCTTCTCCTCCGGCGCGCCGGGGGGCATCTTCGCCCCGATGCTGGCGCTCGGCACGCTGCTGGGCACGGCGTTCGGCATGGCGGCTATCCCGCTGTTTCCGTCCTACCATCTCGATGCCGGCACCTTCGCTATCGCCGGCATGGGCGCGCTGCTCGCCGCCTCGGTGCGCGCGCCGCTGACCGGGATTGTGCTGGTGCTGGAGATGACCGATAACTATCAGCTCATTTTGCCAATGATTATTACCTGCCTTGGCGCAACACTACTGGCGCAATTCCTCGGCGGTAAGCCTTTGTATTCGACCATTCTGCAACGTACTCTGGCGAAGCAGGAGGCCGAGCAGGCGGCAAAAGCGCAGCAGGCGCCCCGGGAGAATACTTGAACGATTTACCAGGGTATTAGATAATGGCTCAAAAGGCCCGGTTATTCTTTAACCGGCCGGAAGTATCAATGGGAGCAAAAAATGAGTGATGACGTAGCGTTGCCGCTGGAGTTTACCGAAGCCGCAGCCAATAAAGTAAAACACCTGATTGCGGATGAAGATAATCCGAACCTGAAACTGCGCGTGTATATTACCGGCGGCGGTTGCAGCGGTTTCCAGTATGGCTTCACCTTCGACGATCAGGTGAACGAAGGGGATATGACCATTGAGAAACAGGGTGTCGGCCTGGTGGTTGATCCGATGAGCCTGCAGTATCTGGTCGGCGGCTCTGTCGACTATACCGAAGGGCTGGAAGGTTCGCGCTTTATCGTGACCAACCCGAACGCGAAAAGCACCTGCGGCTGCGGATCCTCGTTCAGCGTGTAAAGCGAGTGCGACCGGGCGTCTTCCCCTTCTGCGAGAGGGCGCCAACGTTAAAAACGGTAACCTCAGGTTACCGTTTTGCTTTTATGACCGTCCGTTATCGTCCAGCGCAAACGTCGGCAGCTTCAGGTGCCAGCGGATCGCCGCCAGACGAATCACCAGGGTCACCACCATCCCCATCATCGCCGAATTCTCCAACGGGAGATGAAAGGTGTCGTGCGCGGTGGCGTGGACAATGCCGCCCACAATACAGGCGGTGGCGTAGATCTCGGTGCGCAGAATCATAGGAATTTCGCGCGCCAGCACGTCGCGGATTATCCCGCCGCCAACGCCGGTCACCACGCCCATGCACACCGCGACCAGCGGGCCGCTGCCGGCGAGAAACGCTTTATTCACCCCGATGCCGACAAACACCGCCAGACCGACGGCATCAAGAACGGGCAGGATCCATTTCGGCAGCCGGCGCGGCTGGCGGACCAGCAGGATGGTCAGCATGCTGGTGACCATCGCCACCACCAGATCGGTGGGATCTTTGACCCAGAATACCGGGCCATTCGCCAGCGCCATATCGCGGATGGTACCGCCGCCCACGGCCGTCACCACGCCTAACACCAGCACGCCGAATGGGTCCATACGCAATTTCCCCGCCAGCAGAACGCCGGAGATCGCGAAGACAGCTGTGCCAATAATATCCAGCCAATAGACAAGCATCGTTGATTCCCACTGAACATCCGGTATGCCGGATGGTTATTTTACCTGGTCGAGCGCCGCACAAAGTTGTTTGGCGGCGAGGATAATACGTGGGCTTGCGCGTTCAAACCAGTCGCTGTGTAACGCAATCAACGAAATGGTGAGCTGATGTTGCCAAAAGCGCTGCGCTTCGGCGATGCGGCTGGCGTCGCCGGTCACCACAATCGCCTGCGGCTGACGGGCCAGCACCTGTTCGCGGCTCACCTGCGGCCAGGGAACGCGGCTGGCGGCAAAGATATTCTCGCCGCCGCACAGCCTCAGCACTTGATCCTGAATTGAGCCGGGGCCGCTGGTGAATAGCGGTGCGGAACCGAACTGCAGGAAGACGCGTTTCTTCGGCGCGCTGGCATAGCGCGCTTTCAGCGCATCGTATTCCTGCTGCATCGCCTGCGCTGCCTGCTGTGCTTTTTCCGGCTGTGGACTCCACTGCGCCAGCTGACGCAGGGTGGCGATGATCTCTTCGATGGTCGAAGTCTGCACCCAGAGGACGTGGATCCCCAGCGACTGCAGCTGGTTAACCTGACGTTCGGCATTGCCCCCGCGCCAGGCCAGCACCAGGTCTGGCTTGAGCGCTACGATGCGCTCCAGGTTCATTCCCTGCCAGCTGGCAACCTGCTCAATCGTTTTGGCCTGCGGCGGATAATCGGAATAGCTGCTGACGCCGACCGGCGTGATCCCGGCGGCAAAGGCCAGTTCGGTATTGGCGGGGGAGAGGGTGATCACCCGCGGCGCGGCCAGCAGCCACGCCGGGGCGAGTAACAGCAGCGCGGCAAGCGCGAAGGAGAGCGACTTAGCCACGTGCCAGGTTCTGTACCAGATTCTCCACCATCAGGGTGGACTGTCTGGCGGCGACCGCAAGGAACTCCTCAAAGCTGAGGTGAGACTGCTGGTCGGCCACATCGGAGATGGCGCGAACCACCACGAAAGGAACCTTAAAGTTATGGCAGACGTGAGCGATGGCGGTCGCTTCCATTTCCACAGCGATCGCCTGCGGGAAATTATGGCGGATCTTCGCCAGACCGACAGAGCCGTTAATGAAGGCATCACCGCTGACGATCAGGCCGCGAACGGCATTGAGATCTAACGCGTTAATGCAGCTCTCCGCCGCGGCCACCAGTTTTTCGTCCGCTTTAAAGCCGGCCGGACAGCCAGGCAACTGGCCGTACTCATAGCCGAAGGCGGTGACGTCGGCGTCGTGGTAGCGCGCTTCATCGGAGACGACGATATCGCCGACCTTCAGCGTCGGCGCCAGGCCGCCGGCAGAGCCGGTATTAATGATCACGTCAGGCTGGCAGCGCTCCAGCAGCAGGGTCGCGCCCATCGCCGCCGCCACTTTCCCGATACCAGACTTCAGCAGCGCGACGTCAACGCCGTGAAGTTGGCCGGTATAGATTTCGCTCCCGCCAATAGTGATAGTCTGGCGGTTTTCGATTTTGTCGCGCAGAAGGGTAACTTCCTCTTCCATAGCGCCAATAATGCCAATTTTCATAGATTTACTCGCGATGTGTCAGGTTTAGTTGCATAGTCTATCATGCGCTTAAGGGGAAGCGTATTGCTCGCGCGGGAGAGGCTATGGCAAAGATTGATTTTCGCAACAAGATAAACTGGCGTCGACGCTTCCGTTCGCCGCCGCGTGTCGAGACGGAGCGCGACATCCTGCGGATCTTCGAAAGCGATCGGGGACGGATCGTCAACTCGCCGGCAATCCGTCGCTTACAGCAAAAAACTCAGGTCTTCCCGCTGGAGCGCAACGCGGCAGTGCGTACCCGCCTGACCCACTCGCTGGAGGTGCAGCAGGTGGGACGCTATATCGCCAAAGAGGTGCTGAGCCGGCTGAAAGAGCTGAGGCTGCTGGAAGATTATGGCCTGGAAGAGCTGACCGGGCCATTCGAGAGCGTGGTGGAGATGGCCTGCCTGATGCACGATATCGGCAATCCCCCGTTTGGCCATTTTGGCGAGGCGGCGATTAACGACTGGTTCCGCCAGCGTCTGGCGCCCGGCGATGCGCTCGGGCAGCCGCTGACCGACGATCGCTGTGAAGTGCAGGCATTACGCTTGCATGAAGGGGAAACGTCGCTTAACGCGCTGCGCCGCAAAGTGCGCCAGGATCTCTGCAGCTTTGAGGGCAACGCCCAGGGCATTCGTCTGGTCCATACGCTGATGCGCATGAATCTGACCTGGGCGCAGGTCGGCTGTATTCTGAAATATACTCGGCCGGCGTGGTGGTCCGAGGCGACGCCAGCCAGCCACAGCTATTTAATGAAAAAGCCTGGCTACTATTTAGCTGAAGAGGAGTATGTGGCGCGCCTGCGTAAAGAACTGGATCTGGCGCCTTACAATCGGTTCCCATTAACCTGGATTATGGAAGCCGCGGATGACATCTCATATTGCGTCGCGGATCTCGAGGACGCGGTGGAAAAACGTATTTTCAGCGCTGAGCAGCTTTATCAGCATCTTTACGACGCTTGGGGCTGCCATGAAAAAGGATCGTTATTCTCACAGGTAGTGGAAAATGCCTGGGAGAAATCACGAGCCAATTCCCTGAAACAGAGCGCGGAAGATCAGTTTTTTATGTATTTGCGGGTGAACACGCTGAATAAGCTGGTGCCCTACGCGGCGCGCCGATTTATTGACAACCTGCCGGCCATCTTTACGGGCGACTTTAATCATGCGCTGCTCGAGGACGACAGCGATTGCAGTCAGCTGCTGGAGCTTTATAAAAATGTGGCGATGAAACAGGTGTTTAGCCATCCGGATGTCGAGCAGCTGGAATTGCAGGGCTACCGGGTGATCAGTGGCCTGCTGGATATCTATCAGCCGCTGCTGAAATTATCGCTCGAGGATTTCAGCGAATTAGTGGCGCAGGAGCGGGTACGGCGTTTACCCATTGCCTCCCGGCTGTATCAGAAACTATCAACCCGCCACCGGCTGGCCTATGTGGAAGCGGTAAATAAGCTGGCGCGCACGGCGCCTGAATTTGCGCTGATGGAATACTATTATCGCTGCCGTCTGATTCAGGATTATATCAGCGGGATGACGGATTTGTATGCGTGGGATGAATATCGGCGGCTAATGGCGGTGGAATAAGCTGGAGTTTTGTAAAGATGGACAATAAATTTTTACTTTTTCCAGAAACTTAATTCCGGAACTTAGCGCTATAAAATGACTCTGATAGTCACGTACACAGCAACTTTCGTTTTCTGATATTGAGATTGAAACTGATGAAAAAAACCACGTTAGCAATGAGTGCACTGGCTCTGAGTTTAGGTCTGGCGTTGTCCCCGCTCTCTGCGAGCGCGGCAGAAACGGCATCTTCGGCCACTAATGCACAGCAGATGCCAAGCCTGGCCCCGATGCTGGAGAAGGTGATGCCGTCGGTGGTGAGCATTAACGTTGAAGGTAGCACCACCGTTAATACCCCACGGATGCCACGTAACTTCCAGCAGTTCTTTGGCGATAATTCGCCGTTCTGCCAGGACGGTTCTCCTTTCCAGAGTTCGCCGTTTTGCCAGGGCGGCGGACAGGGCGGTCAGCCTGACGGCGGCCAGCAGCAGAAATTTATGGCGCTGGGCTCCGGCGTGATCATTGATGCGGCCAAGGGGTATGTGGTGACCAACAACCACGTCGTGGACAACGCCACCACAATTAAGGTTCAACTGAGCGATGGCCGTAAGTTTGATGCCAAAGTGGTTGGCAAAGATCCGCGCTCTGATATCGCGCTGATTCAGATTCAGGATCCGAAAAACCTGACGGCGATTAAGCTCGCCGACTCTGACGCGCTGCGCGTTGGCGACTACACCGTGGCTATCGGTAACCCGTTCGGTCTGGGCGAAACCGTGACCTCCGGGATTGTTTCCGCGCTGGGTCGTAGCGGCCTGAACGTGGAAAACTACGAAAACTTTATCCAGACCGATGCGGCGATTAACCGCGGGAACTCCGGCGGCGCCCTGGTGAACCTCAACGGCGAGCTGATCGGCATCAACACCGCCATTCTGGCGCCGGACGGCGGCAACATCGGTATCGGTTTTGCTATCCCAAGCAACATGGTGAAAAACCTGACCGAGCAGATGGTGAAATATGGCCAGGTGAAACGCGGCGAGCTCGGCATCATGGGGACCGAACTGAACTCTGAGCTGGCGAAAGCGATGAAAGTCGACGCCCAGCGCGGCGCCTTTGTCAGCCAGGTGATGCCGGGTTCGGCGGCCGCGAAAGCGGGCATTAAAGCCGGCGACGTGATCACCTCTCTCAACGGGAAGGCGATCAGCAGCTTCGCCGCGCTGCGTGCCCAGGTCGGCACCATGCCTATCGGCAGCAAAGTTGAGCTTGGTCTGCTGCGCGACGGCAAACCGGTGACCGTGACCGTCGAACTGCAGCAGAGCAACCAGACCCAGGTTGACTCCAGCACCATCTTCAACGGGATTGAAGGGGCGGAAATGAGCAACAAGGGTCAGGACAAAGGTGTGGTGGTCAATAATGTGAAAGCCGGTACCCCGGCGGCGCAGATTGGCCTCAAGAAAGGCGACGTCATCGTCGGGGCGAACCAGCAGCCGGTGAAAAACATCGCCGATCTGCGGAAAATCTTCGACGCCAAACCGTCCGTGCTGGCGCTGAACATTCAGCGCGGCGACGCCTCTATCTATCTGCTGCTGCAGTAACAGTCAGCGCTCGCTCTCCAGCCCCTTCCCTCGCCGAGGGCAGGGGCTTTTTTTCGTTCTGTGACCGCTTCCACAACTCCACATATCTCACCCGGGCTTCGGGCATATGCACAATGCAGCAGAGCAACGACTCTTTTATGCTGGTGCCCTGCAAAGGGGAGGATTACATGGCTGGCTGGCATCTTGATACCAAAATGGCGCAGGATATTGTGGCGCGGACGATGCGCATCATCGATACCAACATCAACGTGATGGATGCCCGCGGGCGGATTATCGGCAGCGGCGATCGGGAAAGGATTGGTGAATTGCACGAAGGCGCGCTGCTGGTGCTTTCCCAGGGGCGGGTGGTGGATATCGACGACGCGGTGGCTCGCCATCTCCACGGGGTGCGCCAGGGCATTAACCTGCCGCTGCGCCTGGAGGGGGAGATCGTCGGGGTGATCGGCCTGACCGGCGAGCCGGAGTCGCTGCGAAAATATGGCGAGCTGGTGTGCATGACGGCTGAGATGATGCTGGAGCAGTCGCGACTGATGCATCTCCTGGCGCAGGACAGCCGTCTGCGCGAAGAGCTGGTGATGAACCTGATTCAGGCGGAAGAGCATACCCCGGCGCTGAACGAATGGGCGCAGCGTTTAGGAATTGATCTGAATCAGCCGCGCGTAGTGGCGATGATTGAGGTGGACAGCGGCCAGCTCGGCGTGGACAGCGCGATGGCAGAGCTACAGCAGCTGCAGAACGCGCTGACCACCCCCGATCGCAATAATCTGGTGGCCATTGTCTCGCTCACGGAAATGGTGGTGTTGAAACCGGCGCTGAACAGCTTTGGCCGCTGGGACGCAGACGATCACGTCCGCCGCGTCGAGCAGCTTATCGCCAGGATGAAAGAGAATGGGCAGCTCCGCTTCCGCGTGGCGCTGGGCAACTTCTTCACCGGTCCCGGGAGTATCGCCCGCTCTTACCGTACCGCACGCACGACGATGATGGTGGGTAAGCAACGAATGCCGGAGAGCCGCAGCTATTTCTATCAGGATCTGATGCTGCCGGTGCTGCTTGACAGCCTGCGCGGCGGCTGGCAGGCCAATGAGCTGGCCCGTCCGCTGGCGCGTCTCAAGGCGATGGACAACAACGGGCTGCTGCGGCGAACGCTGCAGGTGTGGTTTCGCCATAACGTGCAGCCCCTGGCGACGTCAAAGGCGCTGTTTATTCATCGCAATACCCTGGAGTACCGGTTGAATCGTATCTCGGAGCTGACGGGGCTGGATCTTGGCAGCTTTGACGACCGGCTGCTGCTGTATATTGCGCTGCAGCTGGATGAACAACGCTAAGGCGTGGAGGTAAAAAAATGCCGGGTAGCGACTCGCCATACCCGGCCTTGGACGATGTATACTGTCGGTAGCGGCTCGATACCGCCAGCCCGGCCAGGCGACGCGCCGCCGGGGATGCGCTTACTTACGGGTGAGCTTTTCCAGATCGGCTTCGATTTCGCTGATCTTATTGGTGACCACACTTTCCAGATGGCGTAAATCGTCGAGGATTTTACGCTTGAGATCGATTTCAGTGCGATCGCGCTGGCAGATCTGATCCAGCTCATCGATAACGTAGCGCAGGTTCGGGCTGATCTCCTGGACCTCTTTGTAGCCCTGGCCGACGCCGTCGGCGACGACGGTTTTGCGCTGACGCGGATATTTGAACTTCACGCTCTTGGCGAAGAATTCGCCTTTGTCTTTCTGAAAGTAAATTTTCAGAATGTCGTTGTTAGCTTCCTGCCGCAGGCTATAGCGATCGATCTCATCAGGGTTGGTAATGCCAAGACTTTTCAGATTATCGTACATAACGGTACCTTTGATAGCATCATAACCATTGAATAATTAACGAAAAAATCCATTTTCGCCAGCATCAAATATAAAAAAAGCGGGATATCTCCCGCTTTTTATTTGCTTTAGTCGATGGTGCGCAGCAGTTCGTTAATGCCGACCTTGCCGCGGGTTTTGGCATCGACTTTCTTCACGATCACCGCGCAGTACAGGCTGTATTTACCATCTTTCGACGGCAGGTTGCCTGATACCACTACCGAGCCAGCCGGCACGCGGCCGTAGAAGACTTCGCCGGTTTCGCGATCGTAGATTTTGGTGCTCTGACCGAGGTAAACGCCCATGGAGATCACGGAGCCTTCTTCGACAATCACCCCTTCAACCACTTCAGAGCGCGCGCCGATGAAGCAGTTATCTTCGATGATGGTCGGGTTCGCCTGCAGCGGCTCCAGTACGCCACCAATGCCGACGCCGCCGGACAGGTGAACGTTTTTACCGATCTGCGCGCAGGAGCCGACGGTGGCCCAGGTGTCAACCATGGTGCCTTCGTCAACGTAGGCGCCGATGTTCACATAGGACGGCATCAGCACGGTGTTGCGGGCGATGAACGCGCCCTGACGCACCGCTGCCGGCGGCACCACGCGGAAACCTTCTTTCTGGAAACGCGCTTCGTCATAGTCAGCGAATTTCATCGGGACTTTATCGAAGTAGCGGCTTTCCGCACCATCGATAACTTGGTTATCGTTAATACGGAAAGAGAGCAGTACCGCCTTCTTCAGCCACTGATGCGTCACCCACTGACCGTCGATCTTCTCAGCGACGCGCAGCGCGCCGGAATCCAGAAGGGCGATAACCTGGTTAACCGCTTCGCGGGTCACGGTGTCCACATTAGCCGGCGTGATGTCGGCGCGACGCTCGAAAGCGGACTCAATAACGTTCTGTAACTGCTGCATTGTTTCTTTCCATTCACTAAAAAAAATACGTCACCCTTTATCGTTTGGATTGAGGGCCGCTGTCAACCGTTGTTGCACTTCTTGTTGCAGCTCATTATTAAGGGCACGCCGGTCGGCGGTAGCGATTATAAATAAATCTTCTACTCGCTCACCAATTGTCGTAATTCGCGCCCCGTGAAGCGAAATTCCGAGGTCGGCGAATACCTGACCGACACGGGCGAGCAGCCCGGGCTGGTCAAGGGCTATCAGCTCGAGAAACGATTTCCGATCGGTATGGGTCGGCAGGAAATTTACCTCGGTGTCCACCGAGAAATGACGCAGTTTTGCCGCCTGACGACGGGGCGCCGGGGGCTCCCAACTGCGCTGCGTGATGGTCTGTTCCAGACCCTGGCGGATCGCTTCGTGGCGATCGGCGGACAGCGGACTGCCGTCGGGTTCGAGGACAATAAAGGTGTCCATCGCCATGCCGTCGCGGGTGGTGAAGATCTGCGCATCGTGGACGCTGAGGTTGCGACGGTCCAGTTCGCCACACACCGCGGCGAACAGGTAAGGGCGATCCGGGCTCCAGATAAAAATCTCCGTTCCGCCGCGGGTGGCCTGCGAGCTCAGGAGGATCATCGGCTTATTCAGATCGTGGCGCAGCAGGTTGCGGGCGTGCCAGGCGAGCTGCGTCGGCGTATGTCGCACGAAATAGTTGGCGCGGCAGCGGTTCCAGATCTGATGCAGCGCCTCTTCATTAATATTGTCCATCCGCAGCAGGGCCAGCGCCTGCAACTGATGGTGACGCACGCGTTCGCGCATGTCCGGGGTGCTTTGCATGCCGCGACGCAGCTGTTTTTCAGTGGCGAAATAGAGTTCGCGCAGCAGGCTCTGCTTCCAGCTGTTCCACAGGGTTTCGTTGGTGGCGCAGATATCGGCGACGGTCAGACACACCAGATAGCGCAGGCGATTTTCCGTTTGCACTTCCTCGGCGAACTGCTTAATCACCTCCGGATCCTGAATATCGCGCCGCTGGGCGGTGACCGACATCAGCAAGTGGTGACGCACCAGCCAGGCGACCAGCTGCGTTTCCCGGGAGTTCAGCCCGTGCAGCTCGGCAAACTTCAGCACATCCTGCGCGCCGAGGATCGAGTGGTCGCCGCCGCGCCCTTTGGCGATGTCGTGGAACAGGGCGGCGATTAAAATCAGCTCCGGGTGCGTTAAGCGCGGCCATAGCTCCACGCACAGCGGGTGGCGGCTACGAGTATCTTCTTTAGCAAAACTCTCCAGCTTGAGCATCACGCGGATGGTGTGTTCATCGACGGTATAGGCGTGAAACAGGTCGAACTGCATCTGGCCGACGATATGGGACCACTGCGGCATATAGGCCCACAGCACGCTGTGACGATGCATCGGCAGCAGTCCGCGACTCACTGCTCCCTGATGGCGCAGCATGCTGAGAAAGAGCGTGCGCGCCTCCGGGATATAGCACAGCGGCTGGGTCAGATGGCGGCGGGCGTGGCGCAGATGGCGCAACGTCGTGGAGTAGATGCCGGTGATGGTGCTGTTGCGCACCATAATATAAAACATGCGCAGAATGGCCTGCGGCTCGCGAATAAACAGCGTATCGTCACGCAGATCGATCAGCGTGCCGCGCAGCTGGAAGTCATCATCGATCGGGCGCGGTTTTTCATCTTCGGTCAGCGCAAGGATGGCCTCTTCAAACAGCTGCAGCAGCATCTGGTTCAGCTCGCTCACCCGGCGGGTGACGCGGAAGAAGTCCTTCATCATATGCTCAATCGGCTGGTTGCCGTCGCCTTCATAGCCGAGCCGGCGGGCGACGCTGAGCTGGCGGTCGAAAAGCAGGCGGTTGTCATAGCGAGTGAGTTCGAGATGCAGCGCGAAGCGGATACGCCACAGTTGATGCAGACACTCGTTGAGCTCATTGCGCTCGGTTTCGGTCAGAAAACCGAAGCCGACCATCTCATCCATTGAGGTGGCGCCGAAATGGCGGCGAGCCACCCACTGTAGCGTATGGATATCGCGCAGGCCGCCGGGGCTGCTTTTCACATCCGGCTCGAGGTTATAGCTGGTGCCGTGATAACGCTGATGACGGACGTTCTGCTCTTCGACCTTGGCGGCGAAGAACTTTTCTGATGGCCAGAAGCCGTCGCTAAAAATATGTTTTTGCAGCTCAAGGAACAGCGCGACATCGCCGATCAGCAGGCGCGATTCGATTAAGTTCGTGGCGACGGTGAGATCTGAAAGCCCTTCCAGTAAACACTCTTCGAGAGTGCGTACGCTATGGCCTACCTCCAGTTTGACGTCCCACAGCAGCGTCAGCAGTTCGCCGACCTTTTGCGCCTGGTCGTCCGGCAGCTTTTTGCGGCTGAGGATCAGCAGATCGACGTCAGAAAGCGGATGCAGCTCGCCGCGGCCATAGCCGCCGACGGCCACCAGCGCCAGGTCGCAGACGGATTCGAATCCACTGGCGATCCACAACCGCTGCAGCAGCTGGTCGATAAATTCGGTGCGCGCCGCAATGAGCAGCTCCGCGGCGATACCGGCGTCAAACGCCTCGCCCAGCCAGTGCTGAAAGGTATCGATGTGCGCCTTTATTGCAGCACAGTTCAGATCGCCCTGCGGCCAGCTCACCGGATGTTCCGGCGGGATGGGCAGAAGAGGGGAGGCTGTGTCAGGTAATGAGTTGCTCATCGCGTCACCATAAGAAAAAACTATCTAATAAAAAAGCCGGCGGGCGCCGGCTTTTCATCATTCATCGTGCGAGATTATCGCCGGGATGGTGTCATCCTTACGTAGCGTCAGAATTTCGCAGCCGTTGTCTGTCACCACAATAGTATGCTCATACTGTGCAGACAAGCTCCGGTCTTTAGTTTTCACCGTCCAGCCGTCTTTCATGCTGCGGATCTCTTTTTTACCGGCGTTGACCATCGGCTCGATGGTAAAGGTCATGCCTGGTTTGAGCACGACGTTGGTTTCCGGCGAGTCGTAGTGCAGCACCTGCGGCTCTTCATGGAAGCCGCGGCCGATGCCATGACCGCAGTATTCGCGAACCACGGAGAATCCTTCCGCTTCCACATATTTCTGGATCGCCGCGCCGATGGTGCGCAGATTGATGCCCGGCTTCACCATCTTCAGCGCCAGGTACAGGCTTTCCTGAGTGATGCGGCACAGGCGCTCGCCGAGAATCGTCGGTTTGCCGACGATAAACATTTTGGAGGTATCGCCATGGAAATCATCTTTAATGACGGTCACGTCGATATTCACGATATCGCCATCTTTCAGCAGTTTGCCGTCGTCAGGGATACCGTGACAGACCACTTCGTTGACCGAAATGCAGACGGATTTCGGATAGCCGTGATAGCCGAGACAGGCGGAAATGGCCTTCTGCTCGTTAACGATATAGTCGTTACAGATACGGTCCAGTTCGCCAGTGCTGACGCCCGGCTTAACCCAGGGTTCGATCATTTCCAGCACTTCAGCGGCCAGGCGACCGGCAACGCGCATTTTTTCAATATCTTCAGATGTCTTAATAGAGATAGCCATGGAGTATGTCCAGCAGTGTCGATATTTTCGACAATAATAGAGTAAGTCCTGTCAATGGTAACAGTCCGGGCAGGCTGGTGCCAAACTGAGAATCATTAACAGCACGCGACGTCAACAAGAGTTGGTGTCTGGGTGGATTTTGTGGTATAAAGCGCGCCGGACTTCCGATCCATCTCAGATACACAGGATGGACGGGAGCGACAAATCTCACTTTGTGTAACAACACACACGTATCGGCACATATTCCGGGGTGCCCTTTGGGGTCGGTAATATGGGATACGTGGAGGCATAACCCCAATTTAATCTATAGAGGTTTTAAACATGGCAACTGTTTCCATGCGCGACATGCTCAAGGCTGGTGTTCACTTCGGTCACCAGACCCGTTACTGGAACCCGAAAATGAAGCCGTTCATCTTCGGTGCGCGTAACAAAGTTCACATCATCAACCTTGAGAAAACCGTACCGATGTTCAACGACGCTCTGGCTGAACTGAACAAGATCGCTGCTCGTAAAGGTAAAATCCTTTTCGTTGGTACTAAGCGCGCTGCAAGCGAAGCGGTAAAAGACGCTGCTCTGAGCTGCGACCAGTTCTTCGTGAACCATCGCTGGCTGGGCGGTATGCTGACTAACTGGAAAACCGTTCGTCAGTCCATCAAACGTCTGAAAGACCTGGAAACTCAGTCCCAGGACGGTACTTTCGACAAGCTGACCAAGAAAGAAGCGCTGATGCGTACTCGTGAGCTGGACAAGCTGGAAAACAGCCTGGGCGGTATCAAAGACATGGGCGGCCTGCCGGACGCACTGTTCGTAATCGACGCTGACCACGAGCACATCGCTATCAAAGAAGCAAACAACCTGGGCATCCCGGTATTTGCTATCGTTGATACCAACTCTGATCCGGACGGCGTAGACTTCGTTATCCCGGGTAACGACGATGCAATCCGCGCAGTAAGCCTGTACCTGGGCGCTGTTGCTGCTACCGTTCGTGAAGGTCGCTCTCAGGACCTGGCTTCTCAGGCGGAAGAAAGCTTCGTAGAAGCTGAATAATAAGGTTTAAGCCCTTATTAGTACCGTGTATGAATAGGGGCCCATTATCGGCCCCTTTTTTCAATTTACGCTGTTTGGCCGTTGGCCGGGCAGTATCCACATCTCCCGAGGATTTTAGAATGGCTGAAATTACCGCTTCCCTGGTAAAAGAGCTGCGCGAACGTACTGGCGCAGGCATGATGGATTGCAAAAAAGCGCTGACTGAAGCGAATGGCGACATCGAGCTGGCAATCGAAAACATGCGTAAATCCGGCGCGATCAAAGCGGCGAAGAAAGCAGGCAACGTGGCTGCTGACGGCGTGATCAAAACCAAAATCGAAGGCAACTACGGTTACATTCTGGAAGTTAACTGCCAGACTGACTTCGTTGCTAAAGATGGTGGTTTCCAGGCATTTGCTGACAAAGTACTGGACGCCGCTGTTGCGGGTAAAATCTCCGACGTTGAAGTTCTGAAAGCGCAGTTCGAAGAAGAACGTGTTGCCCTGGTTGCTAAAATCGGTGAGAACATCAACATCCGTCGTATCGCTGTTCTGGAAGGCGACGTTCTGGGCAGCTACCAGCACGGTGCGCGCATCGGCGTTCTGGTTGCCGCTAAAGGCGCTGACGAAGAGCTGGTTAAGCAGCTGGCAATGCACGTTGCTGCAAGCAAGCCGGAATTCGTTAAGCCGGAAGACGTGTCTGCTGAAGTGGTAGAGAAAGAGTACCAGGTTCAGCTGGACATCGCGATGCAGTCCGGTAAGCCGAAAGAAATCGCAGAGAAAATGGTTGAAGGCCGCATGAAGAAATTCACCGGCGAAGTTTCTCTGACTGGTCAGCCTTTCGTCATGGAGCCGAGCAAATCTGTTGGTCAGCTGCTGAAAGAGCACAACGCTGACGTGACTGGCTTCATCCGCTTTGAAGTGGGCGAAGGCATCGAGAAAGTTGAGACTGACTTTGCAGCAGAAGTTGCTGCGATGTCCAAGCAGTCTTAATTTTTACAAGGAGCCGCCTGAGGGCGGCTTCTTTTTGCGCCCATTTTGTAAATTCAGCCAACTGCTTATAGTGACCGCGCTGAAATGCGACATACAATGTCGCCGGAATTCTCACATCTCATTCGTTGACAGTCTCAGGAAAGAAACATGGCTACCAATGCAAAACCCGTCTACAAACGTATTCTGCTGAAATTAAGTGGCGAAGCGCTGCAGGGCTCAGAAGGCTTCGGTATTGATGCAAGCATACTTGACCGCATGGCTCAGGAGATCAAAGAGCTGGTTGAGCTGGGTATTCAGGTTGGCGTAGTAATTGGTGGCGGTAACCTGTTCCGTGGTGCTGGTCTGGCGAAAGCGGGTATGAACCGCGTTGTGGGCGACCACATGGGCATGCTGGCAACGGTTATGAATGGCCTCGCGATGCGCGATGCGCTCCACCGCGCCTATGTGAACGCTCGTCTGATGTCCGCCATTCCGCTGAACGGCGTGTGTGACAACTACAGCTGGGCAGAGGCGATCAGCCTGCTGCGCAACAACCGCGTGGTGATCCTTTCCGCGGGTACCGGCAACCCGTTCTTTACCACCGATTCCGCAGCCTGCCTGCGCGGTATTGAAATTGAAGCCGATGTGGTGCTGAAAGCCACCAAGGTTGACGGCGTATTCACCGCTGATCCGGCCAAAGATCCTTCCGCCACGATGTACGATCAGCTGACCTACAGCGAAGTGCTGGAAAAAGAGCTGAAAGTGATGGATCTCGCGGCCTTCACCCTGGCGCGTGACCATAAATTGCCGATTCGCGTCTTCAACATGAACAAACCTGGCGCCCTGCGTCGCGTGGTGATGGGCGAAAAAGAAGGCACATTGATCACGGAATAATTCCCGTCAGCGCCAAATCCGGGTAATATTCCGCTTTACTTTCGCGGGGATATTACCCGGTGATTTTCATTAAATCTGACTATACTTAGCTCATTTTCCGACGGGTGCCCCGTCTGGTCTGACTGAGACAAGCTTTCAAGGATTCGTAACGTGATTAGCGATATCAGAAAAGATGCTGAAATCCGCATGGAAAAATGCGTCGAAGCATTCAAAAACCAAATCAGCAAAATTCGCACGGGTCGTGCTTCTCCGAGCCTGCTGGACGGGATTGTTGTTGAATACTACGGTACGCCGACCCCGCTGCGCCAGCTGGCCAGCGTCACCGTCGAAGACTCCCGTACCCTGAAAATCAACGTCTTTGACCGTTCTATGTCCGCGGCCGTTGAAAAAGCGATCATGGCGTCCGACCTCGGTCTGAACCCAAGCTCTGCCGGCAGCGATATTCGTGTTCCGTTGCCGCCGCTGACCGAAGAGCGTCGTAAAGATCTGACCAAGATCGTGCGTGGTGAAGCTGAGCAGGCGCGTGTTGCCGTACGTAACGTTCGCCGCGACGCCAACGACAAAGTCAAAGCGCTGCTGAAAGAGAAAGAGATCAGCGAAGATGACGATCGCCGTTCTCAGGACGACGTGCAGAAAATGACTGACGCCGCCATCAAGAAAGTTGACGCGGCGCTGGCAGACAAAGAAGCAGAACTGATGCAGTTCTGATGCTCTGCCCTTACTCGGGCCTGACAGCGTCTGGTCTGAGTAAAATCCGAAACGCCGTACAGAAGACTGTACGCTCAATTCTCGGGATTGCGTTGCGACCGCTGGCCTTGTAGCCTTTAGCGCTAAGTTGAAGGCCTAATGCCGCCGTCTTATCCCTGATAATTGCTGCGTAGGGGCTTGCTGGCGGCGTTTTGCTTTTTATTCTGTTTCCACTCTTCTGGACGTCTCATGAAGCAATTAACCGTTCTCGGTTCGACCGGCTCCATTGGCTGTAGCACGCTGGACGTGGTGCGCCATAATCCCGGTCGCTTTTCCGTCGCCGCGCTGGTCGCGGGGAAAAACGTTGACCGTATGGTTGAACAATGCCTTGAATTTACCCCCCGTTACGCCGTGATGGACGATGCGCAAAGCGCTGAGCGATTGCGCACCCGTCTGCAGGAACATGGCTGCCGTACCGAGGTGCTGAGCGGCCAGCAGGCGGCGGCAGAGGTCGCAGCGCTGGAGGAGGTCGATCAGGTGATGGCGGCTATCGTCGGCGCGGCGGGGCTGGTGCCGACGCTGGCGGCGATCCGCGCCGGGAAAACGGTGTTGTTAGCGAATAAAGAGTCGCTGGTGACCTGCGGTCGCTTGTTCATGGAGGCGGTTCAACGGTCGGGGGCGCGATTGCTGCCGGTCGATAGCGAACATAACGCGATTTTTCAGAGTATGCCGGAGACAATTCAGCAGCATCTGGGATACGCTGACCTGGCGCAGAATGGCGTTTCATCCATCCTGCTGACCGGCTCGGGCGGGCCTTTCCGTGATACAGCGGTAGCTGAACTGGCGGCGATGACGCCGGATCAGGCCTGCCGTCATCCTAACTGGTCGATGGGACGCAAGATCTCCGTTGACTCCGCTACGATGATGAACAAAGGCCTGGAATATATTGAAGCGCGCTGGCTGTTTAACGCCTCGGCCCGGCAGATGGAGGTCCTTATCCATCCGCAGTCGGTGATCCACTCGATGGTTCGCTATCAGGACGGCAGCGTGCTGGCGCAGCTTGGAGAGCCGGATATGCGCACGCCGATCGCCCATACCATGGGCTGGCCGCAGCGGCTTAACTCCGGCGCTAAGCCGCTGGACTTCTGCCAGCTGAGCAATCTGAGCTTCTCCGCGCCAGACTATACGCGGTATCCGTGCCTGAAGCTGGCGATGGAGGCGTTTGACGTCGGCCAGGCGGCGACCACCACGCTGAATGCGGCCAATGAAGAGTCGGTTGCCGCGTTTCTGCATGGCGATATCCGCTTTACCGATATTGCGGCGGTTAACCAGATTGTGCTGGATAAGATGAACCTGCAGGAGCCGCAAAGCATTGATGACGTTCTGGTTATCGACGCTGAGGCCCGCGCGGTTGCTCATCAACAGCTGAAACGGTTGGTCACCCAGGCGTAACGCGGTGATATTTGTGGGCGCAAAGCTTCAGTGATATAGTCTGCGCCACCCGATCGTTGCATTTTGTTGTTAAAGATTACGGTGGCCGTGGCAAAACACGGCTTTTTTGCGTAAAGCTTTTGGTTGTTCTCTGCGATTGGCTGCAGCCCCGGCACCGGATAAAAATGCGTATCCAGCGCGGCCCGGTGGCCTCTGTTTGGTGGCTAGTTAATCCTTATTATGGACTTAAAACGCGTGATGTTGTCTGCTAATCAAACTGTCAGCGAAATATCGCCCACACATGGCTGCCGTCATGTCGCCATTATTATGGATGGCAACGGCCGTTGGGCGAAACGGCAAGGTAAAATTCGCGCTTTCGGGCACAAGGCCGGTGCGAAATCCGTGCGTCGCGCGGTCTCTTTCGCGGCGAATAATGGGATTGAGGCGTTAACGTTATACGCGTTCAGCAGCGAAAACTGGAACCGTCCGGCTCAGGAAGTCAGTGCGCTGATGGAGCTGTTCGTCTGGGCGCTGGATAGCGAAGTCAAAAGCCTGCACCGACACAATGTGCGTTTGCGGATTATTGGCGACACCACGCGCTTCAATGCGCGCCTGCAGGAGCGTATCCGCAAAGCGGAAGCGCTGACCGCGAACAATACCGGCTTAACGCTGAATATTGCGGCCAATTACGGCGGTCGCTGGGATATTACCCAGGGCGTTCGTTTGCTGGCGAAACAGGTACAGGACGGGACGCTGCTGCCTGAGCAGATCACGGAAGACATGCTGAGTCAGCAGGTCTGCATGCATGAACTGGCTCCCGTAGATTTAGTTATTAGGACCGGGGGAGAGCACCGAATAAGTAATTTTCTGATTTGGCAAATTGCCTATGCCGAACTTTACTTTACGGATGTTCTTTGGCCCGATTTTGCTGAACAGGACTTTGAAGGTGCACTCCATGCCTTTGTTAATCGAGAGCGTCGTTTCGGCGGCACTGAGCCGGGTGGCAGTCATGCCTGATGGGGGGCACTTTTGCTGAAGTATCGCCTGATATCTGCTTTCGTCTTAATCCCCGTCGTCATTGCGGCGCTGTTTTTATTGCCGCCTATGGGGTTTGCTATCGTGACCCTGGTGGTCTGTATGCTCGCCGCATGGGAGTGGGGGCAACTGAGTGGTTTCACCTCGACGTCGCAGCGGGTCTGGCTGGCGGTGTTGTGCGGCCTTCTGCTGGCGGCGATGCTGTTTCTGCTGCCGGAATACCATTATGACGTTCATCAACCGATGGTTGAAGGCTCGCTGTGGGCCTCTTTCGCCTGGTGGATCGTCGCGCTGCTGCTGGTGCTCTCTTATCCGGCGTCGGCGGCATTCTGGCGTCACTCTAAAGTGCTGCGCCTCATCTTCGGTATCCTGACCATTGTCCCGTTTTTCTGGGGCATGCTGGCGCTGCGCGCCTGGCACTATACCGATAACCATTACAGCGGTGCGCTGTGGCTCCTGTACGTGATGATTCTGGTCTGGGGAGCGGATTCCGGCGCCTATATGTTTGGCAAAATGTTTGGCAAGCACAAGCTGGCGCCGAAGGTTTCGCCGGGAAAAACCTGGCAGGGCTTTTTTGGCGGTTTGCTGACCGCGGCGGTGATCTCCTGGGCCTACGGGGTGTGGGCCCATCTTGACGTTACGCCAACGGTGCTGCTGGTCTGTTCGGTGGTAGCCGCCCTGGCTTCGGTGCTGGGCGATTTGACGGAAAGTATGTTTAAGCGCGAGGCCGGCATTAAGGACAGCGGGCACTTGATTCCCGGACACGGCGGTATTCTCGATCGTATCGACAGCCTGACGGCGGCGGTGCCGGTCTTCGCCTGTCTGCTACTGTTGGTCTTCAGGACGATTTGACGGAAGGTGATATGCTGAGCGTGCTCTGGAATCTGGCAGCTTTTATCATTGCGCTTGGCGTACTGATTACGGTGCATGAGTTTGGCCATTTTTGGGTAGCGCGTCGCTGCGGTATCCGGGTTGAGCGTTTTTCTATCGGCTTCGGCAAAGCGTTGTGGCGGCGGATGGATAAGCAGGGTACAGAGTTCGTCATTGCCCTGATCCCGCTGGGCGGCTACGTCAAGATGCTGGATGAGCGTGTTGAAGCGGTGGCGCCGGAGATGCGCCACTACGCGTTCAATAATAAAACCATCGGCCAGCGCGCGGCGGTGATTGCCGCCGGTCCCATCGCTAACTTCCTTTTCGCTATCTTTGCCTACTGGCTGGTCTTCATCATCGGCGTTCCTGGGGTCCGTCCGGTAGTGGGTGAAATAACGCCCAATTCGGTTGCCGCGCAAGCACAAATTGCAAAAGGAACGGAACTTAAAGCGATAGATGGTATCGAAACGCCTGATTGGGATGCGGTGCGTCTGCAGCTGGTGGCCAAAATCGGCAACCCGCAAACAATACTTACCGTCGCCCCTTTCGGGACTAATCAGCGCCAGGATAAAATCGTCGATCTGCGGCACTGGGCGTTTGAGCCAGACAAGCAAGATCCCGTCACGTCGCTGGGGATCCAGCCGCGCAGCGCGCAGATTGATACGGTGCTGGCGGAGGTCCAGGCGGGCTCGGCAGCGCAGAAAGCAGGTTTGCAAGCGGGCGACCGGATCGTTAAAGTCGATGGTCAACCGTTAACGCAGTGGATGACGTTTGTTAATCTGGTGCGCGATAATCCGGGCAAAGCGCTGGCGCTGGAGATTGAACGGCAGGGGAGTGCGCTGCCGTTAACCCTGACGCCGGATGCAAAAACGGTGAAAGGTAAGGCAGAAGGGTTCGCAGGGGTGGTGCCAAAGGTCATCCCGCTGCCTGAAGAATACAAGACAGTACGTCAGTACGGACCGTTTGCCGCCATCGCTGAAGCCACGGATAAAACCTGGCAGCTGATGTCGCTGACGGTCAGGATGCTGGGTAAATTGATAACCGGTGATGTCAAACTGAACAACCTCAGTGGGCCGATCTCTATCGCTCAGGGGGCTGGAATGTCAGCGGAGTTTGGGTTGATTTATTATCTGATGTTCCTTGCGCTGATTAGCGTGAACCTCGGAATCATCAACCTGTTCCCACTACCCGTACTGGATGGGGGACATCTGCTGTTTTTGGCGATTGAAAAGCTGAAGGGCGGGCCGGTATCCGAGCGAGTTCAAGACTTTAGTTATCGCATTGGCTCAATACTGCTGGTGCTGTTAATGGGGCTTGCACTTTTCAATGATTTCTCTCGGTTATAAGAGAGTTTGTTAGGAAGAACGCATAATAACGATGGCGATGAAAAAGTTGCTCATAGCGTCGCTGCTGTTTAGCAGCGCGACTGTATACGGTGCTGAAGGGTTCGTGGTGAAGGACATTCATTTCGAAGGCTTGCAGCGTGTCGCTGTTGGTGCGGCCCTCCTCAGTATGCCAGTGCGTCCTGGCGATACGGTGACCGACGATGATATCAGTAACACTATTCGCGCGCTGTTTGCCACTGGCAACTTCGAGGACGTCCGCGTCCTGCGCGATGGTGATACCCTGCTGGTGCAGGTGAAAGAGCGTCCGACGATCGCCAGCATCACCTTCTCCGGCAATAAGTCGGTGAAAGATGACATGCTCAAGCAGAACCTTGAGGCCTCTGGCGTTCGGGTGGGCGAGTCGCTTGACCGCACGACCATCGCGGATATCGAGAAGGGCCTCGAGGATTTCTACTACAGCGTCGGTAAATACAGCGCCAGCGTCAAAGCGGTCGTTACCCCGCTGCCGCGTAACCGTGTCGACCTGAAACTGGTCTTCCAGGAAGGCGTCTCCGCTAAAATTCAGCAGATCAACATCGTCGGCAACCATGCGTTTTCGACTGATGAGCTGATCTCCCACTTCCAGCTGCGCGATGAAGTGCCGTGGTGGAACGTGGTCGGCGACCGTAAATACCAGAAGCAGAAACTGGCGGGCGACCTTGAAACCCTGCGCAGCTACTACCTGGATCGCGGCTATGCCCGTTTCAACATCGATTCTACCCAGGTCAGCCTGACGCCGGATAAGAAAGGGATCTACATCACCGTCAACATCACCGAAGGCGATCAGTACAAGTTTTCCGGGGTGCAGGTGACGGGCAACCTCGCCGGCCATTCCGCGGAAATCGAAGCGCTGACCAAAGTCGAGCCGGGTGAACTGTATAACGGCGCGAAAGTGACCAAGATGGAAAACGACATCAAGAAACTGTTGGGTCGTTATGGTTACGCCTACCCGCGCGTACAGTCGCAGCCGGAGATCAACGACAGCGATAAAACCGTTAAGCTGCACGTCAACGTCGACGCGGGCAACCGCTATTACGTGCGTAAAATTCGCTTCGAAGGCAATGACACCTCCAAAGACGCCGTTCTGCGCCGCGAAATGCGCCAGATGGAAGGCGCGTGGCTGGGCAGCGACCTCGTCGATCAGGGTAAAGACCGTCTCAACCGTTTAGGCTTCTTCGAAACGGTCGATACCGATACCCAGCGCGTACCAGGCAGCCCGGACCAGGTCGACGTAGTCTACAAGGTAAAAGAGCGTAACACCGGTAGCTTCAACTTCGGTATCGGTTACGGTACCGAGAGCGGCGTCAGCTTCCAGGCGGGCGTTCAGCAGGATAACTGGTTAGGTACTGGCTATGCTGTCGGGATCAACGGCACCAAAAACGACTACCAGACCTATACCGAGCTGTCGGTGACCAACCCGTACTTCACCGTAGACGGTGTGAGCCTCGGCGGTCGTATCTTCTATAATGACTTTGACGCGAACGATGCGGATCTGTCTGACTATACCAACAAAAGCTATGGTACAGACGTCACGCTGGGCTTCCCAGTCAACGAATACAACACGCTGCGCGCGGGCGTCGGGTATGTGCATAACTCCCTGTCCAATATGCAGCCGCAGGTGGCGATGTGGCGTTACCTGAACTCGATGGGCCAGTATCCGGACAACACCAACGACCGGAACTCGTTCAGTGCGAATGACTTCACCTTCAACTACGGTTGGACCTATAACAAGCTTGACCGCGGCTTCTTCCCAACGGAAGGTTCGCGCGTCAACCTGAACGGTAAAGTGACCATTCCGGGTTCGGACAACGAATACTACAAAGCGACGTTGGATACCGCCACCTATGTGCCGATCGACAACGATCATGAATGGGTGGTGCTGGGTCGTACCCGCTTTGGCTATGGCGATGGTATCGGCGGCAAAGAGATGCCGTTCTATGAGAACTTCTATGCAGGTGGCTCCAGCACCGTGCGTGGCTTCCAGTCGAACACCATTGGTCCGAAGGCGGTGTACTTCCCGTCGAGCAGCCGTCATGATGGCGACAGCGGCTATACCAACGACTGTAAGAGCACCGAATCCGCACCGTGTAAATCCGATGATGCGGTGGGCGGTAACGCCATGGCGGTGGCCAGCCTGGAGCTGATTACCCCGACGCCGTTTATTAGTGACAAATATGCGAACTCGGTCCGGACTTCCTTCTTCTGGGATATGGGTACCGTATGGGATACTCACTGGGATTCGAACGCGTACGCTGGATATCCGGATTACAGCGATCCGAGCAACATCCGTATGTCTGCGGGTATTGCCGTGCAGTGGATGTCGCCGTTGGGGCCGTTGGTCTTCTCCTACGCCCAACCGTTCAAAAAGTACGATGGAGACAAAGCCGAACAGTTCCAGTTTAACATTGGTAAAACCTGGTAATTGTTGGCGGCAACGGAATGCAAGTGCAGTATAGCGCTGACCGTAGGCGATAACGCGTTTATCGCCTCGCCACGCAAATAACGGTACCCCTGGGTACTCATGGGATGGTAAGGAGTTTATTGTGAAAAAGTGGTTATTAGCTGCAGGTCTGGGTTTGGCAATGGTAACTTCCGCTCAGGCGGCAGATAAAATTGCCCTGGTGAACATGAACAGCCTGTTCCAACAGGTTGCCCAGAAAACTGGCGTTTCCAACACGCTGGAAAACGAGTTCAAAGGCCGCGCTAGCGAACTGCAGCGTATGGAAGGCGACCTGCAGTCTAAAATGCAGCGTCTGCAGTCCATGAAGCCGGGCGCCGATCGTACCAAACTGGAAAAAGACGTGATGGCTCAGCGCCAGACCTTCTCCCAGAAAGCGCAGGCGTTTGAACAGGATCGCGCTCGTCGTTCCAACGAAGAGCGTGGCAAACTGGTGACCCGTATCCAGACTGCCGTACAGAGCGTAGCGAAAGATCAGAGCATCGATCTGGTGGTTGACGCGAATGCCGTTGCATACAACAGCAGCGATGTAAAAGACATCACCGCTGATGTGCTGAAACAGGTTAAATAAGTAATGCCTTCAATTCGACTGGCTGATCTCGCGCAGCAGTTGGATGCAGAATTACACGGTGATGGCGACATCGTCATCACCGGCGTTGCGTCCATGCAGAGCGCGAAAACGGGCCAAATCACTTTCATGGTCAACCCTAAGTACCGTGAGCACCTGGCCGCTTGCCAGGCTTCTGCCGTTGTGATGACGCAGGATGATTTGCCTTTTGCCCATAGCGCCGCGCTGGTAGTGCGTAATCCCTACCTGACCTATGCGCGCATGGCTCAAATTCTGGATACCACGCCGCAGCCGGCACAGGATATCGCGCCGAGCGCGGTTATCGATCCGACGGCGAAGCTGGGTAGCAACGTTGCCATCGGCGCCAACGCCGTTATCGAATCCGGGGTAGTGCTGGGTGATAACGTGGTCATCGGCGCAGGCTGCTTCGTTGGGAAAAATACGAAAATAGGTGCCGACTCGCGTCTGTGGGCCAATGTGACCGTTTACCATGAGATTGAGATCGGCGAGAATTGCCTGATCCAGTCCAGCACGGTGATCGGCGCGGATGGCTTCGGCTACGCCAACGATCGCGGCAACTGGGTGAAGATCCCGCAGCTGGGTCGCGTCATTATTGGCGATCGCGTGGAGATCGGCGCCTGCACCACAATTGACCGCGGCGCGCTGGACGATACCGTGATTGGCAACGGCGTTATCATCGATAACCAGTGCCAGATTGCACATAACGTGGTGATTGGCGACAATACCGCGGTTGCCGGCGGCGTTATCATGGCAGGCAGCCTGAAAATCGGCCGCTACTGCATGATTGGCGGCGCCAGCGTGATTAACGGCCATATGGAAATCTGCGATAAGGTCACCGTCACGGGGATGGGGATGGTGATGCGTCCTATCAGCGAACCTGGCGTATACTCCTCCGGTATTCCGCTGCAGCCGAACAAGGCGTGGCGTAAAACCGCTGCGCTGGTGATGAATATTGACGAGATGAGCAAGCGCCTGAAAGCGATTGAGCGCAAGGTTAATCAACAAGACTAATTCATCATTTGGTCACATGACATTTCCGGCCTGTTGCATTCGCTAAAAGATTGCCGCAGGCCGTGTTATTATTGCCTTTTAGTACATTTAGACAGGAAGAGTATTTTGACTACTGACACTCATACTCTGCACATTGAAGAGATTCTGGAACTTCTGCCTCACCGTTACCCGTTCCTGCTGGTAGATCGCGTGCTGGATTTTGAAGAAGGTCGTTTTCTGCGCGCAGTAAAAAATGTTTCTGTAAACGAGCCGTTTTTCCAGGGGCATTTCCCTGGTAAGCCGATTTTGCCGGGCGTCCTGATTCTGGAAGCAATGGCGCAGGCCACCGGGATTCTGGCATTCAAAAGCGTTGGAAAACTGGAACCAGGCGAGCTGTATTACTTCGCGGGCATCGATGAAGCACGTTTCAAACGCCCGGTAGTACCAGGCGATCAGATGATTATGGAAGTCACTTTCGAGAAAACCCGCCGCGGCCTGACCCGTTTCAAAGGCGTTGCGCTGGTTGACGGTAAAGTGGTTTGCGAAGCGACGATGATGTGTGCGCGTAGCCGGGAGGCCTGATACGTGATTGATAAAACCGCTTTTGTTCATCCTACCGCCATTGTAGAAGAAGGCGCCGTGATTGGCGCTAACGTCCACATTGGTCCGTTTTGTATTGTTGGCGCCAACGTCGAAATCGGCGAAGGCACCGTACTGAAGTCTCACGTTGTCGTTAATGGCCACACCAAAATCGGCCGTGACAATGAGATCTATCAGTTCGCTTCCATCGGCGAAGTTAACCAGGATCTGAAATATGCTGGCGAACCGACCCGGGTGGAAATTGGCGATCGCAACCGCATTCGCGAAAGCGTCACCATTCATCGCGGCACAGTACAGGGCGGTGGATTAACAAAGGTGGGCAACGATAACCTGCTGATGATCAACGCCCACGTGGCGCACGATTGTACGCTTGGCGATCGCTGCATTCTGGCCAATAACGCGACGCTCGCGGGCCATGTTTCGCTGGATGATTATGTCATTATCGGCGGCATGACCGCGGTGCACCAGTTCTGCGTCATTGGCTCACATGTTATGGTTGGCGGCTGCTCCGGCGTGGCGCAGGACGTTCCGCCGTTCGTGATTGCCCAGGGCAACCATGCGACGCCATTCGGCGTCAATATCGAAGGCCTGAAACGCCGCGGCTTCAGCCGGGAAGCGATTACCGCGATCCGCAACGCGTATAAACTGCTGTACCGCAGCGGCAAGACGCTGGAAGAAGCCAAGCCGGAGATCGCCGAACTGGCGACTCAGCATCCTGAAGTCCAGCCGTTTGTCGATTTCTTCGCCCGCTCTACCCGCGGCTTGATTCGTTAATGACTGAACAGCGTCCCCTGACGATTGCCCTGGTCGCCGGAGAAACCTCCGGCGATATTCTTGGCGCCGGCCTCATCCGCGCCCTCAAAGCACGCATCCCGAATGCGCGCTTTGTCGGCGTGGCGGGACCGCTGATGCAGGCGGAAGGGTGTGAAGCCTGGTACGAAATGGAAGAGCTGGCGGTGATGGGGATTGTTGAAGTGCTCGGTCGCCTGCGTCGCTTACTCCATATTCGCGCCGATTTGACCCGCCGCTTCGGCGAGCTGCGTCCCGACGTCTTCGTCGGCATCGACGCCCCTGATTTCAATATTACCCTCGAAGGGAATCTGAAAAAGCAGTGCATCAAAACCATTCACTACGTCAGCCCGTCGGTCTGGGCCTGGCGACAAAAACGCGTTTTCAAAATCGGCAGATCCACCGATCTGGTGCTGGCCTTTCTGCCTTTCGAAAAAGCGTTTTATGACAAATTTAACGTTCCCTGCCGTTTTATCGGCCATACCATGGCGGATGCGATGCCGCTGGATCCTGACAAAGGCGCAGCGCGCGATCGGTTAGGGATCCCGCACGACGTGCGTTGCCTGGCGCTGTTGCCCGGCAGCCGCGGCGCAGAAGTCGAAATGCTCAGCGCGGACTTTCTGAAAACCGCTCAGCTTCTGCGGGCTAGCTATCCCGATCTGCAGGTGGTGGTGCCGCTGGTTAATGCCAAACGGCGGGAGCAGTTTGAGCGAATTAAAGCTGAGACGGCGCCGGATATGATCGTCCATATGCTGGACGGTCAGGCGCGCGATGCGATGATCGCCAGCGACGCCGCGCTGCTGGCCTCCGGGACGGCGGCGCTGGAGTGTATGTTGGCGAAATGCCCGATGGTGGTTGGCTATCGCATGAAGCCGTTCACCTTCTGGCTGGCGAAGCGGTTGGTTAAAACCGACTACGTCTCGTTGCCGAACCTGCTTGCCGGGCGCGAGCTGGTTAAAGAGCTGCTGCAGGATGAGTGCGAGCCTCAGGCGCTGGCTGCCGCTCTGCAGCCGCTGCTGGCCGATGGCAAAACCAGTCATGAGATGCATGAGACATTCCGCGCGCTGCATCAGCAGATCCGCTGCAACGCCGATGAGCAGGCGGCGGATGCCGTACTGGAGTTAGCAAAACAATGATGGAGTTCGTCTATCCGCATACCCATCTGGTTGCCGGCGTCGATGAGGTCGGGCGTGGCCCCCTGGTTGGCGCGGTGGTGACCGCGGCGGTGATCCTCGATCCGGCGAAGCCGATTGTGGGTCTGAATGATTCCAAAAAACTCAGCGAGAAGCGTCGTCTGGCGCTGTTCGATGAGATTAAAGAGAAAGCGCTGTGCTGGAGCCTGGGACGCGCCGAGCCGCACGAAATCGATGAGCTGAATATCCTGCATGCCACTATGCTGGCGATGCAGCGCGCCGTCGCCGGCCTGAGCATTGTACCCGAGTTTGTTCTGATCGATGGCAACCGCTGCCCATCGCTACCGATGCCCTCCCTGGCAGTAGTCAAAGGCGACAGCCGGGTGGCAGAAATCAGCGCAGCGTCTATTCTGGCAAAAGTCACTCGTGACGCCGAAATGGCCACGCTGGACCTCGCATTTCCCCACTACGGATTTGCCCAGCATAAAGGCTATCCCACCGCTGTTCACCTGCAGAAGCTGCAGGAACACGGCGCAACAGAGCATCACCGGCGCAGTTTTGGCCCGGTGAAGCGTGCCCTGGGCCTGGCGTCCAACTAAGTCACCGGGATCTAAAGATGGCTGAACCACGTTTCGTACACCTGCGGGTGCACAGCGACTATTCCATGATCGATGGGCTGGCAAAGACCGGGCCGCTGGTCAAGAAGGCGGCCTCGCTTGGCATGCCAGCGCTGGCGATCACCGATTTCACCAACCTCTGCGGGCTAGTGAAGTTCTACGGGACGGGACACGGCGCGGGGATTAAGCCGATCGTCGGCGCCGATTTCCACGTGCAGTGCGACCTGCTCGGCGACGAATTTACCGAGCTGACCGTGCTGGCGGCGAATAACACCGGCTACCAGAACCTGACTCTGCTGATTTCCCGCGCCTATCAGCGCGGCTACGGCGCCCTGGGGCCGTGGATCGATCGCGACTGGCTGGTGGAACATCAGGAAGGGCTGATTCTGCTCTCCGGCGGCCGTAAAGGCGACGTCGGCGTCAGCCTGATCCGCGGCAACATGCCGCTGGTTGAGCAGTGCGTCGCCTTCTATGAAGAGCATTTCCCGGATCGCTATTTTCTGGAGCTGATCCGCACCGGTCGTCAGGATGAAGAGAGTTATCTTCATGCCGCCGTGGCGCTGGCGGAAGCGCGTGGTCTGCCGGTGGTGGCGACCAACGATGTCCGCTTCCTCGACACTGGCGACTTTGACGCCCATGAAATCCGCGTCGCTATTCACGACGGCTTCACCCTCGACGACCCGAAACGGCCGCGCAACTACTCGCCGCAGCAATATATGCGCAGCGAGGAAGAGATGTGCGAGCTGTTCGCCGATATTCCGGAAGCGCTGGCAAACAGCGTTGAAATTGCCAAGCGCTGCAACGTCACCGTGCGGCTTGGCGAATATTTCCTGCCGCAGTTCCCGACCGGCGATATGACCACGGAAGATTTCCTGGTGATGAAATCGAAAGAAGGTCTGGAGGAGCGGCTGGAATTCCTCTTCCCGGATCCGGAAGTGCGCGCGAAGCGCCGGCCGGAATACGACGAGCGTCTGGATATCGAGCTGCAGGTGATCAACCAGATGGGCTTCCCCGGCTACTTCCTGATCGTGATGGAGTTTATCCAGTGGTCGAAGGATAACGGTGTGCCGGTCGGCCCGGGCCGCGGTTCCGGCGCCGGTTCGCTGGTGGCCTACGCGCTGAAGATCACCGATCTCGACCCGCTGGAGTTCGACCTGCTGTTCGAACGTTTCCTTAACCCGGAACGTGTCTCAATGCCCGACTTTGACGTCGACTTCTGCATGGAGAAACGCGACCAGGTTATCGAGCACGTGGCGGATATGTATGGCCGCGACGCGGTATCGCAGATCATCACCTTCGGTACCATGGCGGCGAAAGCGGTCATCCGCGACGTGGGCCGCGTGCTGGGTCACCCGTACGGCTTTGTCGACCGCATCTCCAAGCTGGTGCCGCCCGATCCGGGCATGACGCTGGCGAAAGCCTTCGAGGCCGAGCCGCAGCTGCCGGAGATCTACGAGGCGGACGAAGAAGTGAAAGCGCTGATCGACATGGCGCGTAAGCTGGAAGGGGTGACGCGAAACGCCGGTAAGCATGCGGGCGGCGTGGTTATCGCACCGACCAAAATCACCGACTTCGCCCCGCTGTATTGCGATGAGCAGGGGCTGCATCCGGTTACCCAGTTTGACAAAAACGACGTGGAATACGCCGGGCTGGTGAAATTCGACTTCCTCGGTCTGCGTACGCTCACTATCATTAACTGGGCGCTGGAGATGATTAATAAGCGCCGTGAGAAGAACGGCGAAGGGCCGCTGGATATCGCCGCCATCCCGCTGGATGACAAGAAAAGCTTTGACATGCTGCAGCGCTCGGAAACCACTGCGGTCTTCCAGCTTGAATCGCGCGGCATGAAAGATCTGATTAAACGCCTGCAGCCGGACTGCTTCGAAGATATGATCGCTCTGGTGGCCCTGTTCCGCCCGGGCCCGCTGCAGTCGGGGATGGTAGATAACTTTATCGACCGTAAGCACGGCCGAGAAGAGATCTCGTATCCGGACGTGCAGTGGCAGCATGAAAGCCTGAAACCGGTGCTGGAGCCGACCTACGGCATCATCCTGTATCAGGAACAGGTCATGCAGATTGCCCAGGTGCTGTCCGGGTATACCCTCGGCGGCGCGGATATGCTGCGTCGCGCGATGGGTAAGAAAAAGCCGGAGGAGATGGCCAAGCAGCGTTCTATCTTTGAGGATGGGGCGAAGAAAAACGGCATTGACGGCGAACTGGCGATGAAAATCTTTGACCTGGTGGAGAAATTCGCCGGTTACGGGTTTAACAAATCGCACTCCGCCGCGTACGCGCTGGTTTCTTACCAGACGCTATGGCTTAAGGCGCACTATCCGGCTGAGTTTATGGCGGCGGTAATGACCGCCGATATGGACAACACCGAGAAGGTCGTTGGCCTGGTGGACGAGTGCTGGCGGATGGGGCTGAAAATTTTGCCGCCGGATATTAACTCCGGCCTGTACCATTTCCACGTCAACGACGACGGCGAGATCGTCTACGGTATCGGCGCCATCAAGGGCGTCGGCGAAGGGCCGATCGAAGCGATCATTGAGGCGCGCAACAACGGCGGTTATTTCCGCGAGCTGTTCGACCTCTGCGCGCGGACCGATATTAAAAAGCTCAACCGTCGCGTGCTGGAAAAGCTGATTATGTCCGGGGCGTTCGATCGTCTCGGTCCGCACCGTGCGGCGCTGATGAATTCGCTGGGCGATGCGCTGAAAGCCGCCGACCAGCACGCCAAAGCCGAGGCCATCGGCCAGGCTGATATGTTCGGCGTACTGGCGGAAGAGCCCGAGCAGATTGAACAGTCCTACGCCAGCTGCCAGCCGTGGCCTGAGCAGGTGGTGCTGGATGGTGAAAGGGAGACCCTGGGGCTGTACCTGACCGGGCACCCGATTAACCAGTATCTGAAAGAGATTGAGCGCTACGTCGGCGGCGTGAGGCTCAAAGACATGCATCCGACCGATCGTGGAAAAGTGACCACGGCGGCGGGGCTGGTGATTGCGGCGCGGGTAATGGTCACCAAGCGCGGCAATCGTATCGGCATCTGTACCCTGGATGACCGTTCCGGGCGGCTGGAAGTGATGTTATTCACCGACGCGCTGGATAAATATCAGCAGTTGCTGGAAAAAGACCGCATACTTATCGTCAGCGGACAGGTCAGCTTTGATGACTTTAGCGGGGGGCTTAAAATGACTGCCCGTGAAGTCATGGACATTGACGAAGCCCGGGAAAAATATGCTCGCGGGCTTGCTATCTCGCTGACGGACAGGCAAATTGATGACCAGCTTTTAAACCGACTCCGTCAGTCTCTGGAACCCCACCGTTCGGGAACCATTCCAGTGCACCTCTACTATCAGAGGGCGGATGCACGCGCGCGGTTGCGTTTCGGCGCAACATGGCGCGTCTCTCCGAGCGATCGTTTACTCAACGATCTGCGTGGCCTTATCGGCTCGGAGCAGGTGGAACTGGAGTTTGACTAATACAGGAATACTATGAGTCTGAATTTCCTAGATTTTGAACAGCCGATTGCAGAGCTGGAAGCGAAAATCGATTCCCTGACTGCGGTAAGCCGTCAGGATGAGAAACTGGATATTAACATCGACGAAGAAGTGCATCGTCTGCGCGAGAAAAGCGTAGAGCTGACGCGCAAAATCTTCTCCGATCTCGGTGCATGGCAGGTTGCGCAACTGGCGCGCCACCCGCGCCGTCCTTACACCCTGGATTATGTCCGCCTGGCGTTCGACGAGTTTGACGAACTGGCCGGTGACCGTGCCTACGCTGACGATAAAGCGATTGTCGGCGGTATCGCGCGTCTTGATGGTCGTCCGGTGATGATCATTGGCCATCAGAAAGGTCGCGAAACCAAAGAAAAAATTCGTCGCAACTTTGGTATGCCGGCCCCGGAAGGCTACCGCAAAGCGCTGCGCCTGATGGAGATGGCTGAGCGGTTTAAAATGCCGATCATCACCTTCATCGACACCCCGGGCGCCTACCCGGGCGTTGGCGCGGAAGAGCGCGGCCAGTCGGAAGCGATCGCTCGCAATCTGCGTGAAATGTCACGTCTGAGCGTGCCGGTGATCTGCACCGTGATCGGCGAAGGCGGCTCCGGCGGCGCGCTGGCTATCGGCGTGGGCGACAAGGTCAACATGCTGCAGTACAGCACCTATTCGGTGATTTCGCCGGAAGGCTGTGCCTCCATTCTGTGGAAGAGTGCGGATAAAGCGCCGCTGGCTGCGGAAGCGATGGGCATTATCGCCCCGCGTCTGAAAGAGCTGAAGCTGATCGATTCTATCGTTCCGGAACCGCTGGGCGGCGCCCACCGCAACCCGGAAGCGATGGCGGCAAACCTGAAAGCGCAGCTGCTGGCGGACCTGGCCGATCTCGATCTGCTCAGCGAAGAAGAGCTGCTTAACCGCCGCTATCAACGTCTGATGAGCTACGGTTACGCCTAAGTATTCCGCTAGCGCAAAAGACTAAGGGCCGGATTTTCCGGCCCTTTTTTTATGTGCGATGCGCCCAGGGGATTGCTATGATGCTGGACTTAGGTGAATACCAGGAGGAAAGCGTGAATATCATCGCCATCATGGGGCCTCACGGCGTCTATCACAAAGACGAGCCGATCAAAGAACTGGAAGCGGCGCTGCAGCGCCAGGGCTTTCAGACCATCTGGCCGCAAAACAGCGCCGACCTGCTGCAGTTTATCGAGCACAACCCGCGCATCTGCGGCGTGATCTTCGACTGGGATGAGTACAGCGTCGATCTGTGCAGCGATATCAATCAGCTCAATGAATATCTGCCTCTGTACGCCTTTATTAACGCCCACTCGACGATGGATGTCAGCAGTCAGGATCTGCGCATGACGCTGTGGTTCTTCGAATATGCGCTGGGACTCTCCGAAGAGATCGCCACCCGTATCGGGCAGTATACCCGCGAGTACCTGGACAATATCACCCCGCCGTTTACCCGCGCGCTGTTTAACTATGTGCAGGAGGGTAAATATACCTTTTGTACGCCGGGTCATATGGGCGGCAGCGCCTATCAGAAAAGCCCAGTGGGCTGCCTGTTCTATGACTTTTTTGGCGGGAATACGCTGAAGGCGGATGTCTCGATTTCGGTCACCGAGCTGGGCTCCCTGCTGGATCATACCGGCCCGCATCTGGAGGCGGAGGAGTATATCGCTCGCGCCTTTGGCGCCGAGCAAAGCTATATGGTGACCAACGGTACCTCAACGTCCAATAAAATTGTCGGCATGTACTCGGCGCCCGCCGGCAGCACGCTGCTGATTGACCGTAACTGTCACAAATCGCTGGCCCACCTGCTGATGATGAGCGATGTGGTTCCCCTGTGGCTGAAGCCGACCCGCAACGCGCTGGGGATCCTCGGCGGTATCCCCCGGCGCGAGTTTACCCGCGACAGTATTCAGCAGAAAGTGCGCGACACGGGCGGGGCGCAGTGGCCCGTGCATGCGGTGATCACCAACTCCACCTACGATGGCCTGCTCTACAACACCACCTGGCTTAAAGAGACGCTCGACGTCCCGTCGATCCATTTCGATTCCGCCTGGGTGCCGTATACCCATTTCCATCCGATATATCAGGGGAAAAGCGGCATGAGCGGTGAGCGGATCCCCGGTAAAGTCATCTTCGAGACGCAGTCGACGCATAAGATGCTGGCCGCGCTGTCGCAGGCCTCGTTGATCCACATTAAGGGCAACTATGATGAAGAGACCTTTAATGAAGCCTTTATGATGCATACCTCTACATCGCCGAGCTACCCCATCGTCGCGTCGATTGAGACCGCGGCGGCGATGCTGCGCGGTAACTCCGGTAAGCGCCTGATCCAGCGCTCCATTGAGCGGGCGCTGGACTTCCGCAAAGAGGTGCAGCGACTGCGCGAAGAGTCGGACGGCTGGTTCTTTGATATCTGGCAGCCGGAAGCGGTGGATAAAGCCGAGTGCTGGCCGGTGGCACCGGGCGAAGACTGGCACGGTTTCAAAGATGCCGATGCGGATCATATGTATCTCGATCCGGTGAAGGTCACCATTCTGACGCCGGGCATGGACGAGCAGGGGAATATGGATGAAGAGGGGATCCCGGCGGCGCTGGTGGCGAAGTTCCTCGACGAGCGGGGCGTGGTGGTAGAGAAAACGGGCCCCTACAACCTGCTGTTCCTCTTTAGCATCGGTATCGATAAAACCCGGGCGATGGGGCTGCTGCGCGGCCTGACCGAGTTTAAGCGTGCCTACGATCTCAATCTGCGGGTGAAGAATATGCTGCCGGATCTGTACGCCGAAGATCCCGACTTCTACCGCAATATGCGGATCCAGGATCTGGCGCAGGGGATCCACCGCTTGATCCGCCAGCACCAGCTGCCGCAGCTGATGCTCAGCGCCTTTGACGTCCTGCCGGAAATGAAAATGACGCCGCATCATGCCTGGCAGCGCCAGATTAAAGGTGAGGTGGAAACTATTGAACTGGAGAACCTGGTGGGCCGGATTTCGGCCAACATGATCCTCCCTTATCCGCCGGGGGTACCGCTGCTGATGCCAGGAGAGATGATCACGGAGGAGAGCCGGGCGGTGCTCGACTTCCTGCTGATGCTCTGCTCCATAGGACGTCATTACCCGGGGTTTGAGACCGATATTCACGGCGCGAAGCGCGATGAGGACGGCGTTTATCGGGTACGAGTCTTAAAAAATGACGAAAGGCTTGCGCGTTAACGGCGCGCACGAGTAACGTGGCTGGCTTAACAGAAGGAGTTTGACCATGCTGGGTTTGAAACGGGTTCACCATATTGCCATCATTGCGACCGACTACGCCCGCAGTAAAGCGTTCTATTGCGATACTCTGGGGTTTACGCTGCAAAGCGAGTTTTATCGCGCCGAGCGTGACTCCTGGAAAGGCGATCTGGCGCTCAACGGCGAGTATGTGATTGAGCTGTTCTCGTTCCCGTTTCCGCCGGCCCGCCCCAGTCGTCCGGAAGCCTGCGGGCTGCGTCATCTGGCCTTTAGCGTGGATGATATCGACGCTGCGGTAGCGCATTTGACTGCGCATGGCGTGGAGTGCGAAGCGATTCGCGTCGATCCCTTTACCGGTAAACGTTTTACCTTCTTTAGCGATCCGGACGACCTGCCGCTGGAAATATATCAGCAGTAAACCTTGCCAGCGCGACCCTGGCCCGGTAACGTGCCGGGCCATCACTTCTCGGTATGTTTGTGGTTATGACGGCTGACATTGCGCATACGCTTCATCCCCATCGCCAGCTGCTGGTGGCCTTCAGCGGCGGTCTGGACTCGACGGTTCTTCTGCATCAGCTGGTGCTGCTGCGGGAACAGGATCCCTCGCTGACGCTGCGGGCGGTGCATGTTCACCACGGCCTTAGCGCCCACGCAGACGACTGGGTGGCGCACTGTCGGCAGATTTGCCAGCAGTGGCAGGTGCCGTTGGTGGTGCATCGCGTGACGTTAGCCCGGGGCGGCCTGGGCGTCGAGGCCCATGCCCGTGCGGCGCGCTATCAGGCCTTTCAGGATACGCTCAATGCCGGCGAGGTGTTAGTGACCGCCCAGCACCAGGATGACCAATGCGAAACGCTGCTGCTGGCGTTAAAACGCGGCAGCGGTCCTACTGGTCTGTCGGCGATGGCGCCATCCTCTGCTTTTGCCGAGAGCCGACTACTGCGTCCTCTCCTCAATGAAACCCGCGAATCGCTACGCCAGTGGGCGCTCGCCCATCAGTTGTCGTGGATTGAAGATGAGAGTAATCAGGACGATACCTATGACCGCAACTTTCTGCGCCTGCGGGTGATCCCGCTGCTGCGCGAGCGCTGGCCGCACTTTAGCGAGGCCGTCGCCCGCAGCGCCAGCCTGTGCGCCGAGCAGGAGCAACTGCTGGACGAGATACTGGCGGCGGAGCTCGCGTCGCTGGTGGCCGAAGACGGGTCGCTGGCTATCGCACCACTGACGTCGATGAGTTCTCCCCGCCGCGCGGCGCTGCTGCGTCGCTGGCTCGCCGGGCAGCGGGCGCCGATGCCTGCCCGCGAGGTGCCGGAGCGCCTCTGGCACGAGGTGGCGCTGGCGCGGGAAGATGCCAGCCCCTGCCTGCGGTTGGGGGAATTTACCGTCCGTCGTTTTCAGCAACGCTTGTACTGGGTGAGATATGTACCCGGGCAGGCGGATAGCGTCCAGCACTGGCCCGACTGGCGCCAGACGCTGCGGCTGGCGGACGGTCTCGGCGAGCTGATGCTGCAGCCGGGCGGCAGGCTACGCCCGCCCTCGGCGGATGAGCCGGTCACCGTCCGCTTTCGCGCCAGCGGCAATCTGCATATCGTCGGGCGTCATGGCGGCCGTAAGCTAAAGAAGATCTGGCAGGAGCTGGGCGTTGCTCCGTGGCGACGAGACACCACGCCGCTGCTGTTTTACGGTGAAACGCCGATTGCCGCAGCGGACAATCTGTTTGTGACCCACGAAGGTGAAGTCAAAGACGGGGAAGGGGTCAGTCTGACATGGAGGAAAACGGGCGGTTAAGCCCGTTTTGATTCAGGATTCGCTCACCACCACGGTGCCGATTTCCGGGTGACTGAAGCTGGCGATTTTATCCAGGCGCAGCTCGCGGACGTTGCCGGCGAGTTCGACCACCAGATACTCGATATTTTTACGCGAGATTAGATCGCTGGCCTTCGCCTGCAGCTGTTCGCCATCCTTCAGCGCCAGCGTCAGCACCAGGTGATGCTGGCAGGCCAGCTCCAGGTTGTCGTAATCATCGCAGTTAATGGGTTGATAAGTATCATTCATTGACATAATCGCTCACCAGTAAGTTTGCTGCCGCATAAGCGGCCTTTTCCCTGACTGACTCCGAAAGGGCCTCATCCGCCGCAATCTCATTCAATACTTTCAACACGCAACCCAGCGCATTCGGGATATACCCTAAGTCTCCGCTGGCTATTTCCGCATACCGCTTGCGTATTAACTCACAATAGTGGTCCACATGCCCTCCTGTCAGCGTTCTGACTCAACCGTGGGATGCAAGTTTAAGCCTACGAAGATAAACTCTGTTTAGCAAGGGAACTATATCATAGTCATTTAAGCAATTTCAGCAGGATGAAACAGGTTGCTGCGATTGCTGACAGCCTTTTGCCGCCAGTTTCGCTACAATGTACGCCATTTTTTTCAGGAGTTTATTCATGGCGCTGAAAGCGACGATATATAAAGCCGCGGTGAATGTAGCCGATCTGGATCGCAACCAGTTTCTGGATGCTAACCTGACGCTGGCGCAGCACCCGTCGGAAACCCAGGAGCGCATGATGCTGCGCCTGCTGGCGTGGATCAAATATGCCGATGAACGGCTGCAGTTTACGCGCGGCCTCTCGTCAGACGACGAGCCGGAGCTGTGGCTGCTTAACGATCATCTCGGGGTTGATCTGTGGATCGAGCTGGGGCTGCCGGACGAGAAACGTATCAAGAAAGCCTGCTCGCGGGCGCAGGCGGTGGCGTTGTTCGCCTATAACAGCCGGGCGGCTGAAATCTGGTGGCAGCAAAATCAGAACAAGCTTGCGGCGTACCCGAAGCTGACCATCTGGTATCTTGATGATGCCCAGCTGGCGAAGCTTAGCGCTTTTGCCGACCGCACGATGACGCTGCAGGCCACTTTGCAGGAGGGGAGCATCTGGTTATCCGATGCTCAGAATAATCTGGAAATTCAGCTTACCGCCTGGCAAGCGCCGGCATGATTACTATCAGCCGCAGTGTGGCCATTGCTGACAACGAGATCACGCTGGAAGGTATTCGCGCCCAGGGGGCCGGGGGCCAGCACGTGAACAAAGCGTCGACCGCGATCCATCTGCGCTTCGATATTAAAGCCTCGAGCCTGCCGGCGTTTTACAAAGAGCGCCTGCTCGCCGCCAGCCATCACTTAATTTCTGCTGACGGTGTGGTTATCATTAAGGCTCAGGAATACCGCAGTCAGGAGATGAACCGCGAAGCGGCGATCGCCCGGCTGGTGGCCCTTATCAAAGAATTAACCGCAGTGCAAAAAAGTCGCCGGGAGACGCGACCGACTCGGGCATCCAAAGAGCGTCGCCTTGCTTCTAAGGCGCAAAAGTCCTCAGTCAAGGCGCTGCGTGGAAAAGTTCGCCAGTGAAGGCGTAGGCGAACGGGTGGAATGGATCATAAGGAAAGTAGAGTGAAGAAAATCATATTCTCCGTGATAGCGGCCTGTTCGCTGTTCGCGCTGTTTGGTTGTAACCATCGCGCCGAAAATGACACGGTTCAGCCGGCAGCGATGGAAGAGCTCAAACCGATGCAGCAAAGCTGGCGTGGGGTGCTGCCCTGCGCGGATTGCGAAGGCATCGACACCTCGCTGTTCCTGGAAAAAGACGGTACCTGGGTGATGAATGAGCACTACCAGGGCGCTGGTCGTGAACCATCTTCCTTTGCCTCTTACGGCACCTGGGCGCGTACGGCGGATAAGCTGGTACTGACCAACAGCAAGGGCGAAAAATCGTACTTTCGCGCGAAGGGCGACAAGCTGGAGATGCTCGACCGCAACGGGAGTCCCATTCAGTCTCCTCTCAACTATACCCTGGAGCCGGTGAAGGCCAGCCTGCCGACCACCCCGATGGCGATGCGTGGCATGTACTTCTATATGGCCGATGCGGCAACCTTTACTGATTGCGCGACCGGTAAACGCGTCGCGGTGGCGAACAATGCCCAGCTTGAGCGGGATTATGCCGCTGCCCGCGGCAATGATTCACGTCCGGTTCTGCTGGTGGTGGAAGGGCACTTTACCCTCGAGGCGAACCCGGATACCGGCGAAATGATGAAAACGCTGATGACGGATCAGGCCGGCAAATTTATTCCAGGGAAAGACTGCGGACACTGATTGTCCGGCTCCTGCCCGGGGAATGGGCAGGAGATACGCCTCAGCGGTAGCCGGCCAGCGGACTTCGTTCATGGTGGTTTTACCGTCCCCCTTTTCCACCAACCATAGCGCACGAATCATGAGCCTCATGACGGGTGGGAAAGGGCAAATCGTTCTTTTACTCCGCACCGGCCTTCGGTTTGTTCACCAGATACAGCGCGACGTGGCTCACGGAAGAGGGACTGAAGGCGCGGATCCCAAACGAAGTGACGCCGAGGCTGGAGAAGAAGAGCAGGTCGCCGGAACGTAGGTCGCTTTCGGCGATTTCGCGCAGTCCGCTGCCGGCAATCGAGCTGTGGCGCTGGAGGGGGACCGCCCATGGCAGTGAGCGGCTATCGGTAGCGGATGCGGAAGGGGCGTTGCGGCCGACGTCTACAGTGCAGGCGGTAGGCAGGAGCAGGGCGGAGGTCAGCAGCCCGCTGCTGAGAAGAGGTGCAGTCATGAGTACAGTCCTTGTAAAAAAAAGGCCCTGACATCCGTTCAGGGCCCTGGTTGGGTGATTAGCCTTTTATCGCTTTAACCAGATATTCCACAATATCCCCGGTCTTAATCAGCTGCTTCTCACCGTTGCGACGATACTTGTATTCGATATCGTCATTGTCGAGGTTACGATCGCCCAGCACGATGGTGTGCGGGATACCGATCAGCTCCATATCGGCGAACATCACGCCCGGACGCTCTTTACGATCGTCCATCAGCACTTCAATACCCTGGGCGCTCAGCTCGGCGTACAGTTTCTCCGCCAGCTCCTGCACACGGTAAGATTTGTGCATGTTCATCGGCAGGATCGCCACCTGGAATGGCGCAATCGCATCCGGCCAGACGATACCGCGATCGTCAAAGTTCTGCTCAATCGCCGCCGCCACTACGCGAGTGACCCCGATACCATAGCAACCCATCGTCAGGATCTGGTTGCGGCCATCTTCGCCCTGGACCGCGGCTTTCATCGCCTCGGAGTACTTCGTCCCCAGCTGGAAGATATGACCCACTTCGATACCGCGCTTGATAAGCAGGGTACCTTTGCCGTCCGGGCTCGGATCGCCGGCGACGACGTTACGGATGTCCGCGACTTCCGGCGTGGCGACATCGCGGTCCCAGTTGATGCCGAAGTAGTGTTTGCCATCGATGTTGGCGCCGGCGGCGAAATCGCTCATCACCGCCACAGTACGGTCGATAATCACCGGCACCGGCAGGTTCACCGGACCCAGAGAGCCCGGACCGGCTTTCACCAGGGCGCGGATCTCTTCTTCGGTGGCGAAGGTCAGCGGGCTGGCGACCTGCGGCAGTTTTTCGGCTTTCACTTCGTTCAGCTCGTGATCGCCGCGCACCAGCAGGGCAACCAGCGGGGAAGCGCTATCTTCAACCGCTTTCACCAGCAGGGTTTTCACGGTTTTTTCGATCGGTAGGTTGAACTGCTCAACCAGCTCGGCGATGGTTTTGGCGTTCGGCGTGTCGACCAGGGTCATCTCCTGGGTGGCGGCCGCGCGCGGCGTTTTCGGCGCAACGGCTTCCGCAAACTCGATGTTTGCCGCGTAGTCGGAGCTGTCGGAGAAGATCACATCGTCTTCGCCGCTCTGCGCCAGCACCTGGAATTCATGAGAGGCGCTGCCGCCGATAGAGCCGGTATCAGCCTGTACCGCGCGGAAGTCCAGCCCCATGCGGCTGAAGATTTTACTGTAAGCGGCGTACATCGCATCGTAGGTTTCCTGCAGCGATTCCTGCGAAGTATGGAAAGAGTACGCATCTTTCATCAGGAATTCGCGGGAGCGCATCACGCCGAAACGCGGACGCACTTCGTCGCGGAATTTGGTCTGGATCTGATAGAAGTTCAGCGGCAACTGCTTATAGGAGTTCAGCTCGTTGCGGATCAGGTCGGTGATGACCTCTTCGTGGGTTGGACCGAGGACGAACGGACGATCGCCACGATCGGCAATGCGCAGCAGTTCCGGGCCGTACTGCTCCCAGCGACCGCTCTCCTGCCATAGTTCAGATGGCTGAACGACCGGCATTAACACCTCGATCGCACCGGCGTTGTTCATCTCTTCACGCACGATGTTTTCGACTTTTTTCAGGACGCGCACGCCGGTCGGCAGCCAGGTGTATAACCCGGAGGCCAGCTTGCGGATCATCCCGGCGCGCAGCATCAGCTGGTGGCTGATTACCTCGGCGTCGGCAGGTGTCTCCTTCAGAGTGGAGAGCAGATATTGGCTAGTACGCATGTTGTAACGGTTCCAGTTAAACGAGCGGAACAGGCTGGTTGCCCAGCCTGAAACAAAAAAAGTGGTTTAGTTTACCAGTGTGGCAAAGATGCCAAAAGAGAGGAAAATAAAATTAGCGCGCTTCGAGAGCAAAGACTTCAAAACCGGAGGCAGTCACCCGCCAGCGGACGTTGAAATCCAGCAGCCAGACGGCGTAATTTTTACCTGCCTCTTCTTCCTTACGGTAGGCCGGACGCGGATCCTGCGCCAGCACCTCTCGGATAAACGCCTTCAGATGCGGATAACGCTTCTCCAGATGCAAAAGCTGCGTTTCGACCTCGGCGGTAAAACTGACGACCTGATCCGCCTGCGGTGCCTGTTGCGCGTAGCTGGCGTGCGCGTTGGGCAGCGCTTCGGCAAACGGCAGATAGGGTTTGATGTCGACCACCGGCGTACCGTCGACGAGATCGAGGCTGCCGAGCTCCAGTATCACCTGCTCTTTCTGACAGCGAACGCCCTTCAGCTCAACCAGCGACATGCCAATGGGATTGGGGCGAAACGTGGAACGGGTGGCGAAGACGCCCATACGCGCGTTGCCCCCGAGACGGGGAGGGCGCACCGTCGGACGCCAGCCGCCTTCCATGGTCTGATGAAACACAAACAAGATCCACAGATGGCTGAAGCTTTCCAGACCACGCACGGCGTCGGCCTGGTTGTAGGGCGCGATCAGATGGAGTTCTCCGCCGCCGTGCTTGACCAGACCCGGCTGGCGAGGCACGGCAAACTTCTCTTTATACGGCGAGCGGATAACGCCTATCTGCGCGAACTGAAATGCACTCATTGCGCCGATACGTTAAGCGCCGAGCCCAGACAAACCGCCTGACGGTAGCAGCCTGGGGTACCGCTGGTCACTTCGCAGCGGTGCAGCAGGACAGCATTGGCTTTCATTCGTGCGGCATTAATCTGCAGGCGCTTGCGGGCGGTAGGGATATTCGGCGGAGAATCCTGATTCGAAGCCTGGCAGGACTCGCCAGACACTTCACCCAGATCGCGGAACGGTTTACCTACCAGTTCTGACGCATCGGTATAAATACGTACCGGCGCCGGACGGGTTGCGCGTGGTTTGGTCGGCTCCGATTTAACCGGAGGAGTTGCAGTGCTTTGAACAGGCTCGACGGGAGATCTGCTTAGCATGGAACAACCGCTTAACATGAGTGCTATCAAACAGACCGGTAAAGCACGCATAATATTTCCTCAATGAATAAAAAACAGGGCGTTATTGAATCAGGTGCTTGCATAAATGACAAGACGGGCGTGAAGCCCGTCCTGAATGATATTACGGTGAGAAAAGATTACCAGCCTTTCACTGCGCCGCCGTTAAAGATCTTGTTTGCTGCTTCGTAAACTTCATCGCTCTGGTAAGCCTGAACGAATTTTTTCACATTCTCAGCATCTTTATTGTCTTCACGCGCCACGATCAGGTTCACGTACGGCGACTCTTTCCCTTCAACAAAGATGCCGTCTTTCGCCGGGGTCAGGCCAATCTGGCTGGCGTAAGTGGTGTTGATAACGGCCAGCGCAATCTGCGCGTCGTCGAGAGAACGCGGCAGCTGCGGTGCTTCCAGTTCAACAATCTTCAGGTTTTTCGGGTTCTCGACGATATCCAGCGAGGTCGGCAGCAGGCCAACGCCGTCTTTCAGTTTGATCAGGCCCACCTGCTGCAGCAGCAGCAGAGAACGACCGAGGTTGGTCGGATCGTTAGGGACGGCGATCTGCGAGTCCGGCTGCAGTTCGTCCAGAGATTTGATTTTCTTCGAGTAACCCGCGATCGGGTAGACGAAGGTGTTGCCGACAGCCACCAGCTTGTAGCCGCGGTCTTTAATCTGCTGGTCGAGGTACGGTTTATGCTGGAAGGCGTTGACGTCGATATCACCTTTGCTCAGCGCTTCGTTCGGCAGAACGTAATCGTTGAAGGTCACCAGCTCAACGTCAAGGCCATACTTCTCTTTTGCCACTTTCTGCGCGACTTCAGCGACCTGCTGCTCCGCCCCGACGATAACGCCGACTTTAATATGATTCGGATCTTTTTCATCCTGACCGCAACCCACCAGCGCCAGAGAACCGATTAACGCACCAACTGCCGCAAAGGTTTTGAAATTAAAGGCCATGTTATTTCCTTCCTGTAAGAATGAGTGTTGTCTGCCAATAACGTTATTTATGAGTCACAGCCCGGACGATGCGATCGCCAGAGAATTGAATTAAATAAACCAGAATAACCAGCAATACCAGTACGGTATTCATCACGGTGGCGTTGTAGCCGATATAGCCATACTGATAACCAATCTGCCCCAAACCGCCGGCGCCCACCGCGCCGCCCATGGCGGAATAGCCCACCAGGGTGATAAGAGTGATAGTGGCGGCGTTGACCAGACCCGGCAGCGCTTCAGGCAGCAGGACCTTACGCACGATCTGCAGCGGCGTAGCGCCCATTGCCCGGGAGGCTTCAATAAGGCCTGTCGGGATCTCCAGCAGCGCGTTCTCCACCATGCGAGCGATAAACGGCGCGGCGCCCACTGTCAACGGCACGATCGCCGCCTGCAGGCCGATTGAGGTGCCGACGATCACGCGGGTAAACGGGATCATCCAGACCAACAGGATAATGAACGGGATGGAGCGGAAAATGTTCACCAGCGCCGACAGCGTCCGGTACAGTTTAGCATTGGCGACGATTTGCCCCGGACGGGTCACGTACAGCAGCACGCCCACCGGCAGGCCAAGGACAAAACCGAAGAAGCCGGAGACAAAGGTCATTGCCAGCGTTTCCCATACGCCGCGCAACAGCAGCCACATCATTGCCTCAGACATAACCCAATACCTCTACTTTTACATGATGTTCCTGCAGCCAGGCGATAGCCGCCTGAGTGTCTTCCTGTGTACCGTGCATTTCAGTCAGCATGATGCCGAACTTCACCCCGCCGGCATAATCCATCTGCGCGCTAATAATGTTGTTATTCACGTTGAAGCGACGCGCGGTTTCAGAAAGCAGCGGCGCATCGACGGAGTGGCCGGTAAATTCCATGCGCAGCATCGGTACGCTATCCGCTGTAGCGGTAGGTTTCAGGCGCGCCTGGTAGTCATCCGGAATATCCAGGTGCAGGGTCGACTGAATAAACTGCTGGGCCAGCGGCGTCTTCGGATGGGAGAAGACTTCGCTCACCGTGTCCTGCTCAATCAACTGGCCGTTGCTAATCACTGCCACGCAGTCGCAAATGCGTTTCACCACATCCATTTCGTGGGTGATCAGCAGGATGGTCAGCCCCAGACGACGGTTAATATCTTTCAGCAGTTCGAGAATGGAACGGGTGGTGGCCGGATCCAGGGCGCTGGTGGCTTCATCGCACAGCAGTACCTTGGGGTTACTGGCCAGCGCGCGGGCAATGGCGACACGCTGTTTCTGACCGCCGGAGAGATTAGCCGGATAGCTGTCGTGCTTATCACCCAGGCCGACAAGATCCAGCAGCTCCGTCACGCGGCGTTTGATTTCTGCCTGTGGCGTGTTATCCAGCTCCAGAGGTAACGCCACGTTGCCGAAAACGGTGCGGGATGCCAGCAGGTTAAAATGCTGGAAAATCATGCCAATCTGACGGCGAGCGCGGGTTAGCTCTTTTTCCGACAGCGCAGTCAGCTCCTGACCGTCAACCTGTACGCTGCCCTCAGTCGGGCGCTCCAGCAGGTTAACACAGCGAATCAGCGTACTTTTACCGGCGCCGGAGGCACCGATGACGCCGTAAATCTGTCCGGCAGGGACATGCAGGCTGACGTTATTCAGCGCCTGAATGCTGCGATTCCCCTGCTGGAACACTTTGGTGATATTGGAAAGTTTAATCATCAGTTATTTATTATCGTTTAGCCGTTTGCCGTGGCATTTTCTTCTGCCGTATCCAGGCGATGCCTGGCAATGAAATGGATGTTAAGGCATCCAGACGTCTAAATCAATCTGACTCTTTATAATGAGCACTTTCTTGCATGCGGAAACATGCGATACTAACGGCACTAGCCTTTTTCAGGAGCAAACCGGTGGCAAAGTCAGTACCCGCAATTTTTCTCGACCGTGACGGCACTATTAATGTCGATCATGGCTACGTCCACGAAATCGACAATTTTGAATTTATCGATGGCGTCATTGACGCAATGCGCGAACTAAAAGAGATGGGCTACGCGCTGGTGCTGGTCACTAACCAGTCCGGTATTGCTCGCGGTAAATTTACCGAAGCTCAGTTTGAAACGCTGACCGAATGGATGGACTGGTCTCTGGCAGACCGTGGCGTCGATCTGGACGGTATCTATTATTGCCCGCATCACCCGCAGGGTGCGGTTGAGGAGTACCGTCAGACCTGTGATTGCCGTAAACCGCATCCGGGGATGCTGATCTCAGCTCGCGATTATCTGCATATCGATATGGCCGCTTCCTATATGGTAGGGGACAAACTGGAAGATATGCAGGCTGCAGCGGCTGCTGATGTCGGTACTAAAGTGCTGGTACGTACCGGTAAGCCTGTTACTGAAGAAGCGGAAAAAGCCGCGGACTGGGTGCTAAATAGCCTGACAGAGCTGCCGGCGGCGATTAAAAAGCAGCAAAAATAAGCGTTACGTATAAAAGATGAGCGGTTGAAATAAAATTGTATTTTTCCGCTTGTCATTCCCGGCGGGCTCCCTATAATGCGCCTCCATCGACACGGCGGATGTGAATCACTTCACACAAACAGCCAGTTCGGTTGAAGAGAAAAATCCTGAAAAACGGGTTGACTCTGAAAGAGGAAAGCGTAATATACGCCACCTCGCGACAGAGCGCTAAAGCGCGTCGCAACTGCTCTTTAACAATTTATCAGACAATCTGTGTGGGCACTCAAAGTGACATGGATTCTTAACGTCCTCGGACGAAAAATGAATACCAAGTCTCAAGAGTGAACACGTAATTCATTACGAAGTTTAATTCTTTGAGCATCAAACTTAAATTGAAGAGTTTGATCATGGCTCAGATTGAACGCTGGCGGCAGGCCTAACACATG